>NZ_LT629793.1:4510179-5154490 GCF_900105735.1 Pseudomonas yamanorum
CGTTGGGCGACACTGACAGCGGCGAGGGCGCCACCAGGGCAGTAAAACCCAGCACCCCAAGCAGGTTGAACAGGTTGCTGCCGATCACGTTGCCCACCGCAATTTCCCGCTGGCCGCGCAGGGCGGCGATCAACGAGGTGGCCAGGCAGGGCAGGGAAGTGCCGACGCCAATCAGCGTCAGGCCGATGATACGCTCCGACAGGCCCAGGTCAGAGGCCACATCCACTGCAGCGCCCAGCACCAGATGCCCGGCGAGTACCAGGATCAACAGCCCGCCGATCATCAGCAGCACGCTGCTCAGCCACGGCGCTTGCACCACGGTGTCCCGGGTGCGGGGCCGACGGGAGTGGCGGGTCTGGTAGAGCAACACGCCGAGGTAGGCCACCAGCGCCACCAACAGCAACAGGCCATCAACTGGCGTCAGCTCTTCATTGGCGGCGAGCACAAACACCAGCAGGCTGGCGAGGATCATCATCGGGATGTCCAGGCGCACCAGCTGCCGCGAAACCCGCAGCGGAATGATCAGGGCTGCCAGGCCAAGGGTCACGAGGGTATTGAAGATACTGCTGCCGATCACACTGCCCACGGCGATGTCGGTGTTGTCCGCCAAGGTGGCTTGCAAGCTGATCGCCATCTGCGGCGCACTGCTGCCAAAGGCGACGATGCTCAGGCCGATGATCAGCGGGCGCACCTTGAGGCTGGCCGCCAGGCGCACGGCGGCGCGCACCAATACTTCGGCACCGAAGATCAACAGCAGCAGGCCGCTGATGAGTTCGATCACGCTAAAGGGCGAGAGGGCGGTTAATGCGGAAATGGCCTGGGCTCCGTCGGTCAGTTGCTGAGGGCTTGCACGCGAACACGCGCGGTGCCGCTGCCTATCATACCCAGCTGTGCGGCGGCTTTGCGCGAAAGGTCGATCAGGCGCCCACGGGTGTGCGGGCCGCGATCGTTGATGCGGACAACGACGCTTCTGTTGTTGTCGAGGTTGGTGACCTTCACTTGCGTGCCGAAGGGCAGGCGACGGTGGGCGGCGGTCAAGGCATTCTGGTTGAACGGTTCACCGCTGGCAGTGCGATTACCGTGGTGTTTGGCGCCGTAGTAAGAGGCGGTGCCGGTTTCGTCGTAGCCGTTGGGGTCGATGAGGCCGCTGGCGCAGCCGGCGAGCAGAGAGAACAAGGCCAACAGGCCGAGTAGACGCTTCATTTTCAAGGTTTCCCCATTACAAATGTGGGAGCGGGCTTGGGTGGGAGCGGGCTTGCTCGCGAATACAGTGTGTCAGGCAACGAATAGGCTGACTGATCCACCGCTTTCGCGAGCAAGCCTGCTCCCACACAAGCTCGCTCCCACAAGGGGTCAGAGTTGGACGTGAGGTCCCGCTCCGACCATTTCACCGCGTTTAGCCTTCAAGTTTGCTTTTCAGCAGTTCGTTGACCTGTTGCGGGTTGGCCTTGCCTTTGGAGGCTTTCATCGCCTGGCCGACAAAGAAGCCGAACATCTTGCCGCGCTTGGCTTCATCCGCCGCACGGTATTGTTCAACCTGCTCGGCGTTGGCTGCCAGCATCTCGTCGAGCACGGCCGAAATCGCGCCGCTGTCGGTGACTTGCTTCAGGCCGCGCTTTTCGATGATCTCGTCAGCATTGCCTTCGCCTGCGGCCATGGCTTCAAACACGGTCTTGGCGATTTTGCCGGAGATGGTGTTGTCCTTGATCCGCAGCAACATGCCGCCCAGTTGCTCGGCCGATACCGGTGCTTCGTCGATTTCCAGGCCCTGTTTGTTCAACAGGCTGCCCAGCTCAACCATCACCCAGTTGGCCGCCAGTTTGGCGTCGCCGGCGATGCTCACGACTTTTTCGAAGTAGTTGGCTTGCTCGCGGCTCGATGCCAGCACGCTTGCGTCGTACACCGAAAGACCGAACTGCTCCTGGAAACGCTCGCGTTTTTGCGGCGGCAGTTCCGGCAGGGTGGCGCGTACGTCAGCCAGGAACGAGTCCTCGATGACGACCGGCAACAGGTCCGGATCGGGGAAGTAACGGTAGTCGTTGGCTTCCTCCTTGCTGCGCATGGCGCGGGTTTCGTCTTTGTTCGGGTCGTACAGGCGGGTCTGCTGGACCACCTTGCCGCCGTCTTCGATCAGTTCGATCTGGCGACGCACTTCGGTGTTGATCGCCTTCTCGATGAAGCGGAACGAGTTGACGTTCTTGATCTCGCAGCGGGTGCCGTACTCGACCTGGCCTTTTGGCCGTACCGACACGTTGCAGTCGCAACGCAGGGAGCCTTCGGCCATGTTGCCGTCGCAGATGCCGAGGTAGCGCACCAGCGCGTGGATCGTCTTGACGTAGGCCACGGCTTCCTTGGCGCTGCGCATGTCCGGCTCGGAAACGATTTCCAGCAGCGGGGTGCCAGCACGGTTCAGGTCGATGCCGGTGGCGCCGTTGAATTCTTCATGCAGGCTCTTGCCGGCATCTTCTTCCAGGTGCGCACGGGTCACGCCGACACGTTTGATGGTGCCGTCTTCCAGCGGGATGTCCAGGTAGCCCTTGCCAACGATCGGCAATTCCATCTGGCTGATCTGGTAGCCCTTGGGCAGGTCCGGGTAGAAGTAGTTCTTGCGGGCAAACACGTTGTGCTGGCCGATCTCGGCATCGATGGCGAGGCCGAACATCACCGCCATGCGCACCGCTTCCTGGTTCAGCACCGGCAGCACGCCGGGCATGCCCAGGTCTACCAGGCTGGCCTGGGTGTTGGGCTCGGAGCCGAACGTGGTGGCGCTACCGGAGAAAATCTTCGATTGGGTGGCGAGCTGGGTATGAATCTCCAGCCCGATCACGACTTCCCATTGCATAGTGTTCTCCTCAGAAGCCGGTAGGGGTGCGAGTGTGCCAGTCAGTGTTCAACTGGTACTGGTGCGCCACATTGAGCAGGCGGCCTTCCTGGAAATACGGGGCGAGCAGTTGCACGCCCACCGGCAAGCCGTCGACAAAGCCTGCAGGCATGGACAAGCCCGGCAGACCGGCGAGGTTGGCGGTGATGGTGTACAGGTCTTCCAGGTACTCGGCGATCGGGTCGCCGGTCTTGGCGCCGATCTTCCAGGCCGGATTCGGCGTGGTTGGGCCGAGGATCACGTCGACTTCATTAAAGGCTGCCATGAAGTCGTTCTTGATCAGGCGACGGATCTTTTGCGCCTTGAGGTAGTACGCGTCGTAGTAGCCGGCCGACAGGGCGTAGGCACCGACCATGATCCGGCGTTGTACTTCCGCGCCGAAACCTTCGCCACGGGAGCGCTTATAAAGGTCGGTGAGGTCTTTCGGGTTTTCGCAGCGGTAGCCGAAACGCACGCCGTCGAACCGCGACAGGTTGGAGGACGCTTCTGCCGGGGCGATTACGTAGTAGGCAGGAATCGCGTGCTGGTTGTTCGGCAGGCTGATTTCCTTGATCACGGCACCGAGTTTTTCCAGCGCCTTGATGCTGTTGTGCACCAGTTCGGCGATACGCGGGTCGAGGCCGGCGCTGAAATACTCTTTCGGCACGCCGATGCGCAGGCCTTTGATCGAGGTGTTCAGGCTGGCGCTGTAGTCCGGTACGGGTTCATCGATGCTGGTGGAGTCCTGCGTATCGAAGCCTGCCATGCCTTGTAACAAAATTGCGCAGTCTTCAGCGGTGCGAGCCAGAGGGCCGCCCTGGTCGAGACTGGAAGCGTAGGCAATCATGCCCCAGCGGGAAACGCGACCGTAGGTCGGTTTCAAACCGGTGAGGTTGGTGAACGCGGCCGGTTGGCGGATCGAACCGCCGGTGTCGGTGGCCGTGGCGGCAGGTAACAGACGAGCGGCAACTGCTGCAGCCGAACCACCGGACGAACCGCCTGGTACGTGCTCAAGGTTCCACGGGTTTTTCACCGCGCCGTAGTGGCTCGACTCGTTGGCCGAGCCCATGGCGAATTCGTCCATGTTGGTCTTGCCCAGGGTCACAGTCCCGGCAGCAGCCAGCTTGGCGACCACGGTGGCATCGTACGGCGCCTTGAAGTTATCGAGCATCTTCGAGCCGCAGCTGGTGCGAATGCCCTGGGTGCAGAACAGGTCTTTGTGGGCGATCGGCGCACCTAACAGGGCGCCGTTCTCACCGTTGGCGCGACGTACGTCGGCGGCCTTGGCCTGGCTCAGGGCCAGCTCTTCGGTGATGCTGATGAAGCTGTTGACCTTGGGGTTCAGCTCGGCGATACGCGCCAGCAAGGTCTTGGTCAGCTCTTCGGAAGAAAACTTTTTGTCGGCGAGACCGCGGGCGATCTCGGCCAGAGTCAATTGATGCATTGCAGGCTCTTTCCCTTTAGTCGATGACTTTCGGAACCAGGTACAGGCCGTTTTCGACCGCTGGCGCGATGGACTGGTAGGCCTCGCGATTATTGCGCTCGGTCACGACGTCGGCGCGCAGGCGCTGGCTGGCTTCCAGCGGGTGAGCCAGGGGCTCGATGCCGTCGGTATTCACGGCTTGCATTTGGTCGACCAGCCCGAGAATGCTGTTCAGGGCTGCGGTGGTCTGTGGAAGATCGGCTTCATTGAGGCCAAGACAGGCCAAATGAGCGATTTTTTCCACGTCGGAGCGTTCAAGCGCCATGGGATTCTCCAGTGGAAAACAGAACGGAAGCTATCCGTGTGTTAGATTGTAGGAACACTACCGCATTTCTACGGTCATATGGCCGCGATTGTGGGGGTTGGTGCACAGAAAGTCGGCCAATTTAGCACATTGGCGCCTTGCCCAAAATCCCTGTCGTTGTTAGAGTTTGCCGCACTTTTTTACCCACGCGTTGCCTAGGGTCCCTTTCCCATGTTCAAGAAACTGCGTGGCATGTTTTCCAGCGATCTTTCCATCGACCTGGGCACTGCCAACACCCTTATTTACGTGCGCGAGCGCGGTATCGTCCTGAATGAGCCATCGGTTGTGGCCATTCGGACCCATGGTAATCAGAAAAGTGTCGTTGCCGTTGGCACCGAGGCCAAGCGCATGCTTGGCCGAACACCGGGCAACATCGCTGCCATTCGTCCGATGAAGGATGGCGTGATTGCCGACTTCAGCGTCTGCGAAAAGATGCTGCAGTACTTTATCAACAAGGTTCACGAAAACAGCTTTTTGCAGCCCAGCCCTCGTGTGCTGATCTGCGTTCCGTGCAAGTCCACCCAGGTGGAGCGTCGTGCCATCCGTGAATCGGCCCTTGGCGCCGGTGCCCGTGAAGTGTTCCTGATCGAAGAGCCGATGGCTGCTGCGATCGGTGCCGGCCTGCCGGTTGAAGAAGCGCGCGGTTCGATGGTGGTGGATATCGGTGGTGGTACCACTGAGATCGCCCTGATTTCCCTCAATGGTGTGGTGTATGCCGAATCCGTACGGGTTGGCGGCGACCGCTTCGACGAAGCGATCATCACCTACGTGCGTCGCAACTACGGCAGCCTGATCGGCGAATCCACTGCCGAGCGCATCAAGCAGGAAATCGGTACCGCTTACCCGGGCGGCGAAGTTCGCGAAGTTGATGTTCGCGGTCGCAACCTGGCCGAAGGCGTTCCACGGGCCTTCACTCTGAACTCCAATGAAGTGCTGGAAGCTCTGCAAGAGTCCCTGGCTACCATCGTTCAGGCTGTGAAGAGCGCCCTGGAGCAATCGCCTCCGGAACTGGCTTCCGATATCGCCGAGCGTGGCCTGGTACTGACCGGTGGTGGCGCCTTGCTGCGCGACCTCGACAAGTTGCTGGCCCAGGAAACCGGTCTGCCAGTGATCGTCGCTGAAGACCCGCTGACCTGCGTCGCCCGTGGCGGTGGCCGTGCACTGGAAATGATGGATAAACACACCATGGACCTGCTCTCCAGCGAATAAGCGTTTGCTGGTTTGCCCATGTTTCGCTCACAGGCAGCACTTTGCAGTGCTGCCTGTTGGCGTTTATCTTCTTCAATCTGCATCCAGGCCGGTTTGATGCCGTATGAATAAAGAAAACATTTGCCTGGGAGGAGCGGCTTATTAAACCGCTTTTTTCCAAAGGCCCCTCATTGGGCGTGCGCCTGTTGGTGCTGGTCGTGCTATCGGTTGCGCTGATGGTGGTCGATGCCCGCTTCACACTGCTCAAGCCAGTGCGTAGCCAGATGTCGCTGGTCCTGATGCAGACGTACTGGATCACCGACCTGCCGCAGCGCCTCTATCAGGGTGTGGCCAGCCAATTTGGCAGCCGCACCGAGCTGGTGGCCGAGAACGAAAAACTCAAGACCGAAAACCTGCTGCTGCAGGGGCGCATGCAAAAGCTGGCGGCCCTCACCGAGCAGAACGTTCGGCTGCGCGAGTTGCTCAATTCCTCCGCGCTGGTCAACGAGAAGGTCGAAGTGGCCGAGTTGATCGGCATGGACCCGAACCCCTTCACCCATCGCATCATCATCAACAAGGGTGAGCGCGACGGCGTGGTCCTTGGCCAGCCGGTGCTCGATGCCCGTGGCTTGATGGGCCAGGTGGTGGAGTTGATGCCTTATACCTCCCGCGTGCTGTTGCTGACCGACACCACCCACAGCATTCCGGTGCAAGTTAACCGCAACGGCCTGCGGGCGATTGCCAGCGGTACCGGTAACCCGGAACGCCTGGAGTTGCGTCACGTCGCAGACACCGCTGACATCAAGGAAGGCGACCTGCTGGTCAGCTCGGGCCTTGGCCAGCGTTTCCCGGCGGGTTATCCGGTTGCGACGGTCAAGGAAGTGATCCACGATTCCGGCCAGCCATTCGCCATCGTGCGCGCCGTGCCGACCGCTGCGTTGAACCGCAGCCGTTACCTGCTGCTGGTGTTCAGCGACAACCGCACCCCGGAAGAGCGCGCCAACGAAGCCGCCCAGGCCCAGGAAGCGGAAGACAAGCAAAACGGCACGGCGCCGATTATCCCTGCGACCGTGCCAAAGCCGGCCGCACCCGCCGCACCGGCAGCGGTTCCTGCAATGCCAGCCGTGCCGGTCGCGACGCCGGTCAAGCCTGTAGCCCATAGCGCACGTCCGGCCAAGCCTGCGGCTGCAACACCTGCCGCTGCCAAACCGCCTGCCGCCACCAAGCCACCGGCTGCGGCCCCGGCAACCACTCGGCAGAGGGAAGAATAATGGCCGGTACTCATTCGCGTAACGGCTGGATTGTCTGGCTGACCTTTGCCATCGGCTTGCTGCTCAGCGTTTCGCCGCTGCCGCAATTCATGGAAATCCTGCGTCCGTTGTGGCTCGCCTTGTTGCTGGCGTTCTGGGCCCTAGCGCTGCCGCACAAGGTCGGGATGGTCACGGCCATGTGCCTTGGGCTGATGGAAGATGTGCTCTACGGCACCTTGCTCGGCCAGAACGCGCTGATCCTGACCCTGATCACCTTCCTGGTGCTGTCGTTGCAGCAGCGTCTGCGCATGTTCCCCATGTGGCAACAGTGCCTGGTGATCCTGGTGATCTTCGGCCTGGCGCAGTTGGTACAGCTGTGGCTCAGTGCCTTGACCGGCAACCGCCAACCGACCCTCGCGCTGGTGTTGCCGGCGCTGGTCAGCGCGCTGTTGTGGCCTTGGGTCAGTTTTGGCCTGCGTGGGTTGCGTCGTCGCTATAAAATCAATTGAATGGATCGCGAGGCTCTGCCTGGTTATCGAACCCTACAGGGAGAGTCTGCATGAATTCGCTTTATCTGGCCTCGGGCTCCCCGAGGCGGCGTGAACTGCTGACACAGATCGGCGTGCCGTTCACCGTCGTCAGCGCCGCCATTGATGAAACTCCCCTTACAAATGAAACACCCGCTTCCTACGTAGAACGCCTGGCGCGCGGCAAGGCTGCGGCCGGTCGCGCGGCTCTGGCCGAAGCCACTGGGGCCTGCGTGCTTGGCGCTGATACGGCGGTAATCCTCGACGGCCAAATCCTCGGCAAACCCCTGGACCAAGCCGATGCCCTGGCCATGTTGCTGGCTCTTTCTGATCGTGAACATGAAGTTTTGACTGCCATCGCCCTGATTGACGGCCAGCGTTGCGAAACGCGGCTGGTCAGCAGCCGCGTGCGGTTTCGCAAGATTTCAGCGGATGAAGCCACCACTTATTGGCACAGCGGCGAGCCCCAGGACAAAGCGGGCGGCTATGCTATTCAAGGCTTGGCGGCGGTGTTTGTCGCCGGACTCAATGGCAGCTACTCCGCCGTCGTTGGCCTGCCTGTCTGCGAAACCGCAGAACTGCTGGCTCAATTCGGCATACCCTGTTGGCAAAACCTTACCGTGCGCTAAACGCCGTATTCCAGCGCCAAGCCTTAAGCGATCGGTCACTATTGTGAAAACGCCTGAACGAGACCCAGCCATGAGTGAAGAGATTCTGATCAATATCACGCCGATGGAATCGCGCGTGGCGGTGGTAGAGAACGGTGTTCTGCAAGAAGTGCACGTCGAGCGCACTCAAAAGCGCGGGATCGTCGGCAATATCTATAAAGGCAAGGTTGTGCGTGTGTTGCCGGGGATGCAGGCGGCTTTCGTCGACATCGGCCTGGACCGCGCCGCGTTTATCCATGCTTCGGAAATCTCCCTGCGCGAAGGCCCGGCGGTTGAAAGCATCAGCGCCCTGGTGCACGAAGGGCAGAGCCTGGTGGTGCAAGTCACCAAGGACCCGATTGGCTCCAAAGGCGCGCGGCTGACCACGCAACTGTCGATCCCTTCGCGCTACCTGGTGTACATGCCGCGCACCGCCCACGTTGGCATTTCCCTGAAAATCGAAGACGAAGCCGAGCGCGAGCGCCTGAAAAAGGTGGTCAGCGATTGCGTGGCTCTGGAAGGAATCAAGGAGGCCGGTGGCTTTATCCTGCGCACCGCCGCTGAAGGCGCGGGTGCCGATGAAATCCTCATGGACATCCGCTACCTGCGTCGCCTCTGGGATCAGATCGGCGCGCAGATCAAGACCATCGGTGCGCCCAGCGTGATCTACGAAGACCTCGGTCTGGCCCTGCGCACCTTGCGCGATCTGGTCAGCCCGAAGATCGAGAAAATTCGCATCGACTCGCGGGAAACCTTTCAGCGCACCACGCAATTTGTTGCCGAACTGATGCCGGAAATCGCCGACCGCCTCGAGCACTACCCGGGGGAGCGGCCGATTTTCGACCTGTATGGCGTCGAAGACGAAATCCAGAAAGCCCTTGAGCGCAAAGTGCCACTTAAGTCCGGCGGCTACCTGGTGGTGGACCCGGCGGAAGCCATGAGCACCATCGACGTCAACACCGGCGCCTTTGTGGGCCATCGCAACCTCGAAGAAACCATCTTCAAGACCAACCTCGAAGCGGCCACCGCGATTGCCCGCCAGCTGCGCCTGCGCAACCTGGGCGGAATCATCATCATCGACTTCATCGACATGGAAGACGAAGAGCATCAACGCCAGGTGCTGCGTACCCTTGAGAAGCAACTGGAGCGCGATCACGCCAAGACCAACATCATCGGCATTACCGAGTTGGGGCTGGTGCAGATGACCCGCAAGCGCACCCGTGAAAGCCTGGAGCAAGTGCTGTGCGAGCCGTGCAGCAGTTGCCAGGGGCGCGGCAAGTTGAAAACTCCGGAAACGGTTTGCTACGAGATTTTCCGTGAAATCCTACGGGAGGCGCGCGCCTACCAGGCCGAGGGCTATAGAGTCCTGGCTAACCAGAAGGTGGTCGACCGGTTGCTGGATGAAGAGTCCGGCAACGTGGCCGAGCTGGAGGGTTTTATCGGGCGCACCATTCGCTTCCAGGTCGAAACCATGTATTCCCAGGAACAATATGACGTGGTGCTGCTCTGATTCGCGTTAGCTCTTATCAACGAGACGGACAGACCTTGATCTGCCGTCCGACTATTGCCTTTGAGGGTCGCCTGACATGGAGCGTCTGATACGCTTTTTTGCCGCATTGACCCGCTGGGGCCTCGGCCTGTGCGCCTTGCTGCTGGTATTGGCAGCGGTGTACGTGAGCCTTGGCCGTGAATTGACGCCGCTGGTGGCGGAATACCGTGGCGAAATCGAAGCCAAGGCTCGCACGGCGCTGGATATGCCCCTGAGTATCGGCAGCCTGGAAGGGCGCTGGAGCGGCTTCGCCCCGGTATTGATGGCCCACGACGTGATGGTCGGCGAGGGCACCAATGCCCTGCGCCTGGACCAGGTACAGGTGGTGCCGGACATCTGGGCCAGCCTGCTGGCGCGCGAAGTGCGCATTGCCCACCTGGAAGTCAGCGGCCTGCAGGTCAGCGTGAAGGAGGACCAGGACGGCCATTGGGCGCTGCAAGGCCTGCCGGTGCAGGACGACCAGCCACTGGATCCCGAACAACTGCTGACGCGCATGCAAATGGTCGGGCAGGTTTCATTGCTCGACAGCCAGGTGACGCTGCAGCCATTCGACCAGGCGCCGCTGACCTTGACCTATGTCGGCGTGAGCCTGCAGACCGGGGCCAACCGCCAGCGCCTGGACGCGCGCTTGACCCTGCCCGACGGCCAGCCCCTGGCGTTGAACCTGAGCACCCGGATCCGTGCCAGCCAGTGGAAAGACGGCGAAGCCCAGGCTTACCTGAGCTTGCCCCAGAGTGACTGGGCAAAATGGATCCCGGCGAAACTGCTCCAGCAATGGAAACTCACCGAATTCAAGGCCGGCGGCGAATTCTGGCTGACCTGGGCCAAGGGTACTGTGCAAAGTGCTGCCGTACGCCTCAACGCCCCGCAACTCAAAGGCAGCTATGCCGATCGCAAGCCGGCGCACATCGAGAACCTGGCCCTCACCGCCTACCTGCAACGCAGTGACAGCGGCCTTAAGGTGCTGTTTGACTCGCTGGCGATGAACCTGGGCGACACCCGCTGGGAATCGCGCCTGCAACTTCAGCAAACCCTGGCGACCGACAAGGCCCAGGAAGTCTGGAACCTGCAAGCCGATCGCCTGGACCTGACGCCGATCACGCCATTGCTGCACGCCTTGGCGCCCTTGCCGGAAGCCGTGGCCACAACCCTGGATCATCTAAAGGCTACCGGCACGCTGCGCAACGTATTGCTGGATTACCGGCCTCAAGACACCACCGAGCAGCGCGTGAGCTTTGCGGCCAACCTCGACCGCATCGGCTTTGACGCCTACTTCGGCGCTCCGGCCGCCCGCAATGTCAGCGGCAGCATCAGCGGTGACCTGGGCAAGGGCGAGTTGCGCATGGACAGCAAGGATTTCTCCTTGCACCTGTTTCCGATCTTCGCCAAGCCCTGGCAGTACATCCAGGCCAACGCCCGCCTGACGTGGAAGCTGGACAAGGAAGGCTTCACCCTGATCGCGCCGTATATCAAGGTGCTGGGCGAGGAGGGCAAGGTCGCCGCCGACTTCCTGATTCGCCTGCATTTCGACCATAGCCAGGAAGACTATATGGACCTGCGGGTCGGTATGGTCGATGGCGATGGCCGCTTTACCCCCAAATACCTCCCGGCCGTGTTGAGCCCGGCACTCGATGAGTGGTTGCGCACCGCGATTCTCAAGGGCGCGGTGGACGAAGGCTTCTTCCAGTACCAGGGCTCGCTGAATCACGATGCGCTGCCCGCCTCACGTAATATCAGCCTGTTCTTCAAGGTGCATGATGCCGAGCTGGCGTTTCAGCCGGGCTGGCCGCACGTCAGCAAGGTCAAGGGTGAAGTGTTTGTCGAGGAGAGCGGCGTGCGCATCCTGGCCAGCAAGGGCCAGTTGCTCGACACCAAGGTCAACGACATCTACGTCAACATTCCCCATGCGCCCGAAGGCAAGGACAGTCACCTGCTGCTCACCGGCAACTTTGCTGGCGGCCTGGGCGATGGGCTGAAAATTCTTCAGGACGCGCCGATCGGTACCGCTTCGACCTTCGCCGGCTGGAAAGGCGAGGGTGACCTGCAAGGCAAGCTGGACCTGGATATTCCCCTGGCCAAGGACGCCGAGCCCAAGATTGTGGTGGACTTCAAGACCGACAAGGCGCGCCTGCAACTGGCCGATCCTGCGCTGGACCTGACCCAGCTCAAGGGTGATTTCCGCTTCGACAGCGCCAAGGGCCTGAGTGGCCAGAACATCAGCGCACAGGCCTTCGACCGGCCGATCACCGCGCAGATTTTCGCCGATGGCAAGCCAGGCAACCTCAACACCCGCGTCACCGCGAAAGGGCAGGTGACCGTCAAGCGGTTGACTGACTGGCTGAAGGTCAGCCAGCCGTTGCCGGTGTCCGGCGATATCCCCTACCAATTGCAGCTCAACCTCGACGGCGCCGACAGCCAGTTGATGGTCAGTTCCAACCTCAAGGGTGTGGCCGTGGACCTGCCGGCGCCGTTCGGCATGCCAGCGAGCCAGGGCCGTGACAGCGTGTTCCGCATGACCTTGCAGGGTAAGGAGCGCCGTTACTGGTTCGATTATGGCGAGTTGGGCAGCTTCACCTTCGCCGCCCCGGCCGACAGTTTTGCCGATGGCCGTGGCGAGCTATTCCTGGGGGATGGCGATGCGGTGTTGCCGGCCGGCAAGGGCTTGCGTATCCGCGGTGTGTTGTCGGAGCTGGATATCGATCCCTGGAAAAAACTCGTGGACCGCTACGCCGGCAACGATCCGGGAGGCAGTGCCAAGCAGCTGTTGAGCGGGGCGGACTTCAAGATTGGAAAGCTGACGGGCTTCGGCACCCAGTTCGATCAGGTCAACCTGCAACTGGATCGCAAACCCGCCGCCTGGGGCTTGCAGTTCGACAGCCAGCAGGCCAAGGGTACCGTGGGGTTGCCGGATGCCAAGGGCGCGCCGATTGCGGTCAACTTGCAGTACGTGAAGTTGCCTGCTGTGGATCCGACGGTGCAGGCAGATGAAAATGCGCCGGACCCGCTGGCTGACGTTAATCCCAAGGATATTCCTGCGCTGGATATCGCGATTGCCCAGTTGTTCCAGGGCCCTGACCTGATAGGTGCATGGTCGTTGAAAGTGCGGCCGACGGCCAAGGGCATGGCGTTCAACAGCCTCAACCTGGGGCTCAAGGGCATGCTGCTCCAGGGCGCCGGCGGTTGGGAGGGCGCTCCCGGCGCCAGCAGCAGTTGGTACAAGGGCCGCCTGGACGGCAAGAACATTGGGGACGTGCTCAAGGGCTGGGGGTTTGCGCCGAGTGTGACCAGTGAAGAGTTTCATGTGGACGTGGACGGCCGCTGGCCGGGCTCGCCAGCCTGGGTCGGTCCAAAGCGCTTCTCCGGCAGCCTGGACGCAAGCTTCCGCAAAGGCCAATTTGTTGAAGTGGAAGGCGGCGCCCAGGCGCTTCGGGTGTTTGGCTTGCTGAACTTCAACTCCATCGGTCGCCGGCTGCGCCTGGACTTCTCGGACTTGCTCGGCAAAGGCTTGAGCTATGACCGAGTCAAGGGCTTGCTGGCGGCCAGTAATGGCGTGTTTGTGACCCGTGAGCCGATCACCATGACCGGCCCGTCGAGCAACCTCGAGATCAACGGCACCCTGGACCTGGTGGCTGATCGTGTCGATGCCAAGCTGCTGGTGACGCTGCCGGTCACCAACAACCTGCCGATTGCCGCGCTGATCGTCGGCGCGCCGGCCATTGGCGGTGCGCTGTTCCTGATCGACAAGCTGATTGGCGACCGTGTTTCCCGTTTCGCCAGCGTGCAGTACAAGGTAGAAGGCCCGTGGAAGGACCCGAAAATCACCTTCGACAAGCCATTTGAAAAGCCAAACTGAGTACCTGTGGAGTAGCATGGCCTCATGCCTTTTCTGGAGTGTAGGCCCATGTCCTTTGCGGTAATCCAAATGGTCAGCCAAAGCGATGTGCTGGCCAACCTGGCCCAGGCCCGGCGCTTGCTGGAACGAGCGGCGGCGGGTGGTGCAAGGCTTGCGGTACTCCCGGAAAACTTCGCCGCCATGGGCCGTCGCGATGTGGCCGATATCGGTCGCGCCGAGGCCTTGGGCGAAGGACCGATCCTGCCATGGTTGAAACAGACCGCCCGCGACCTCACCTTATGGATAGTGGCCGGCACTTTGCCGCTGCCTCCAAAGGATCAGCCGAACGCCAAGTCCAATGCCTGCTCGCTGCTGATTGATGATCAGGGCGAAATCGTTGCCCGTTACGACAAGCTGCACCTGTTCGATGTCGACGTGGCTGATGCCCGGGGTCGTTATCGCGAATCCGATGACTATGCTCATGGTAGCCAGGTGGTGGTGGCGGATACGCCGGTCGGCCGCCTGGGGCTGACAGTGTGTTACGACTTGCGTTTTCCGGAGCTTTACAGCGAATTGCGCGCGGCGGGTGCTGAACTGATTACCGCACCCTCCGCGTTTACGGCGGTGACGGGTGCCGCGCACTGGGATGTGCTGATTCGTGCCCGGGCCATCGAGACCCAGTGCTACCTGCTGGCGGCCGCCCAGGGTGGCGTGCATCCGGGGCCCCGGGAAACCTTCGGGCATGCGGCGATCATCGATCCATGGGGACGCGTGTTGGCACAACAGGATCAAGGCGAAGCGGTGTTGTTGGCCGAGCGCGATAGCAGTGAACAGGCGTCGATACGGACGCGCATGCCGGTGGCGGGCCACCGGCGCTTTTTCTCGCAGGGCGCGCAGCGACCTGCTTCAGAACGATGAATTTAAGGCCAAACCTATGAGCGAGTTGTTGTCCTCAGTCAGTGAACACCTCCTGGCGCCTGGTGGCGTGACCATCGAAAGCTTGCAAGCGGTCCTCGGCGATCTGGCCGGGCCAGGCATCGACGCTGCCGACCTGTATTTCCAGGGGCAGATTTCCGAGTCCTGGGCCCTGGAAGACGGGATCGTCAAGGAAGGCAGCTTCAACCTTGATCAAGGTGTGGGCGTGCGTGCGCAGTCCGGTGAAAAAACCGGCTTTGCGTACAGCAATGCCATTACCCTTGAAGCCCTGGGCCTGGCGGCTCGCGCGGCGCGTTCGATCTCCCGTGCCGGTCAAAACGGGACGGTGCAGGCGTTCAGCACCCAGGACGTGGCCCAGTTGTATGCCCCGGATAACCCGCTGGAAGTGATCAGTCGCGCTGAAAAGGTCGAGCTGCTCAAGCGTGTGGACGCGGCGACCCGCGCCCTGGACCCGCGTATCCAGCAAGTCACCGTGAGCATGGCCGGTGTGTGGGAACGCATCCTCGTGGCCTCCACCGATGGCGGCCTGGCGGCGGATGTGCGGCCACTGGTGCGTTTCAATGTCAGCGTGATCGTTGAACAGAACGGCCGCCGCGAGCGCGGTGGCCATGGCGGCGGCGGGCGTACCGACTACCGTTATTTCCTCACCGAAGACCGCGCCATGGGCTATGCCCGTGAAGCGCTGCGCCAGGCCCTGGTTAACCTGGAAGCGATTCCAGCACCAGCCGGCACGTTGCCGGTGGTGCTGGGGTCCGGCTGGTCCGGCGTGCTGCTGCATGAAGCCGTGGGCCACGGCCTGGAAGGTGACTTCAACCGCAAGGGCAGTTCGGCCTACAGCGGGCGCATGGGCGAGATGGTTGCGTCCAAGCTCTGCACCATCGTCGATGACGGCACCCTGGCTGGGCGCCGCGGCTCATTGAGCGTCGATGACGAAGGCACCCCGACCGAGTGCACCACGCTGATCGAAAACGGCGTGCTCAAGGGCTACATGCAAGACAAGCTCAACGCCCGCCTGATGGGCGTAGCCCGTACCGGTAACGGGCGTCGCGAGTCCTACGCGCACCTGCCGATGCCGCGCATGACCAACACTTACATGCTCGGTGGCGAAAGCGACCCGGCCGAGATCATCGCCTCGGTGAAGCGCGGTATCTACTGCGCCAACCTCGGTGGTGGGCAGGTGGACATCACCAGCGGCAAATTCGTGTTCTCCACCAGCGAGGCGTATTTGATCGAAGACGGCAAGATTACTGCGCCGGTCAAAGGGGCAACGTTGATTGGCAACGGTCCGGAAGCCATGAGCAAGGTCTCGATGGTCGGTAACGACCTGTCGCTGGACAGCGGTGTGGGGACATGTGGGAAGGATGGTCAGTCGGTGCCGGTGGGTGTCGGCCAGCCAACCTTGAAAATTGATGCGATCACCGTGGGTGGCACGGGGTCGTAGGAACGGGAGCTTCGGGTGGCGAAGGTCGCCACCCGGGGAAGAGGGTCAGCGCAGGCCGCGTTGACTATCGTCCAGCTCACGGATGTACTTGAAGATTTTTCGGCTGGAGGCCGGTGGCTTGCTTTGCGCCAGTTCGTGCTGGGCCTGACGGATCAGGGAGCGCAATTGTTGGCGATCGGCATCCGGGTACTCGATGACGAACTTCTCCAGTACCGCGTCATCGCCGGCGATCAAGCGATCACGCCAGCGTTCCAGGTTATGGAAACGCTCGTTGTACTGGCGAGTGGAGGCATCGAGTTGATCGAGCAACGTCAGAATGGCGTCAGTGTCCTGGTCGCGCATCAGTTTGCCGATAAACATGAGGTGCCGTTTACGCGCGATATTCGCGGTGTGCTTGGGCGCATCGTTCAGGGCCCGGCGCAGGGCGTCGGTCAATGGCAGTTTTGCACACAAGTCAGGCTTGAGTGTTGTAAGGCGCTCGCCGAGGTCAACCAGAGCATGCAGCTCGCGTTTGACCTGAGATTTGCTTTTCTCCCCATCGAGGGAGTCGTCGTAAGAATCAACCATGGTGGCAGTCCGCAAAGAAACGCCGCCATGATAACCAGTCGGGGGCCGCTTGTCCGGCCCGGTCGCTAGAAGGCCTTAACCGAAAGCAGAATTTGAGTGGAGAAAACCATGAGTGCAGCCCAAAGCGTCGGTCCGCAAGCGTTACCGGCACTGCAGGAACAAGTCGAGCAGATCATTGCCGAGGCCAAGCGCCAGGGGGCCAGTGCCTGTGAAGTGGCGGTGTCCCTGGAGCAGGGGTTGTCGACTTCGGTACGCCAGCGGGAAGTGGAAACGGTTGAGTTCAACCGCGACCAGGGGTTTGGTATCACCTTGTACGTGGGCCAGCGCAAAGGCTCGGCCAGCACCTCCGCCAGTGGCCCGGAAGCGATTCGCGAAACCGTCGCGGCAGCCCTGGCGATTGCCAAGCACACGTCTGAAGATGAAAGCTCGGGCCTGGCTGATGCAGCCCTGATGGCTCGGGACTTGAAGGATTTTGACCTGTTTCATGCCTGGGACATCACCCCTGAGCAGGCGATTGAACAGGCACTGACCTGTGAAGCGGCGGCATTTGATGCCGACAGCCGGATCAAGAACGCCGATGGCACCACCTTGAGCACTCATCAGGGTTGCCGCGTGTATGGCAACAGCCACGGCTTTATCGGCGGTTATGCCTCGACGCGTCACAGCCTGAGCTGCGTGATGATCGCCGAAGCCAACGGCCAGATGCAGCGTGATTACTGGTACGACGTGAACCGCCAGGGCGAATTGCTGATGGACCCGGTGCTCATCGGCCAGCGTGCCGCGCAACGTGCGGCCAGCCGCCTGGGCGCGCGCCCGGTGCCGACTTGCGAAGTGCCCGTGTTGTTCTCGGCGGAACTGGCCGGTGGTTTGTTCGGCAGCTTCCTTGGGGCGATTTCCGGCGGCAACCTGTACCGCAAGTCGTCGTTCCTCGAGGGCGCGATTGGCCAGAAGCTGTTCCCGGAATGGCTGACCATCGATGAGCGTCCGCACCTGATGCGCGCCATGGGCAGTTCGTCGTTTGACGGTGATGGCCTGGCGACCTATGCCAAGCCGTTTGTTGAGAACGGTGAGTTGGTGTCCTACGTGCTGGGTACTTATGCCGGTCGCAAGCTCGGACTGCCAAGCACAGCCAACTCGGGCGGCGTGCACAACCTGTTCATCACCCATGGGGATGAAGACCAGGCGGCGCTGTTGCGGCGTATGGGGCGTGGCTTGCTGGTCACCGAGTTGATGGGCCATGGCCTGAATATGGTCACGGGGGATTATTCTCGTGGCGCGGCGGGTTTCTGGGTGGAAAACGGTGAAATCCAGTTCGCCGTGCAGGAAGTGACCATCGCCGGCAATATGCGTGACATGTTCAAGCAGATTGTCGCGGTGGGTAATGACCTGGAACTGCGCAGTAACATCCGCACCGGTTCGGTGTTGATCGAGAAGATGACCGTCGCCGGCAGCTGACCCGCCGACAAACGCTGAAAAAAGGCGCGCCATCCATTGGATAGCGCGCCTTTTTTTGTGCCTGGAATTCCGAGTGATTTCCTCAGGCCCTTGTTTTGATTCTCAATATCATTTAATAATAAATATCATTACCGAATGAGTGTGGATCATGAGTTCTGTCCTGCATGAGGATCCCTACCTGGAAAGCTGGCGTTGGATGAGTCGTCAGATTCGCTGCGGCCTTGATCCCGACGAGCCCCGCCTGATCGAACATTACCTGGCCGAAGGCCGGTACCTCGCCTGTTGCACCGCGACCCACCCGTGGACCATCGGCGAAACCTCATTCCGCCTGCTGCTCGACACCGCCTCCGATATCGCCTTGCCCTGGCACTGGCGGTCCATGTGCCTGGACCAGGCCTGGCGCCCGTTGCGCGACCTGGAAAAACTTTCCCACTGTGCCTGCCGCCTCAAGCGCTGGCAGACCTTTGCCTGGCAATTGGCGACCTGCGAATTGCTTCCATCCATTTCTCACTCCGACTTGGTGCAAGGATCTTCCGATGAGTAACACCCGTATCGAACGTGACAGCATGGGCGAACTGCAAGTGCCCGCCGAGGCCTTGTATGGCGCGCAAACCCAGCGTGCGGTGAACAACTTTCCCATCAGCCACCTGCGCATGCCGGCGCAGTTCATTCGTGCGCTGATCCTGGCCAAGGCTGCTGCCGCCAAGGCCAACGTTGAGCTGAAACAACTGAGCGAAGCCCAAGGCAAGGCCATCGTCGATGCGGCCCAAGGCTTGCTGGAAGGCGACTTCATGCAGCACTTCCCGGTGGATATCTTCCAGACCGGCTCCGGCACCAGCTCCAACATGAATGCCAACGAAGTGATTGCGACCCTGGCCAGCCGTTTGCTGGGCGAGCCGGTGAACCCCAACGATCACGTCAACTGCGGCCAAAGCAGCAACGACATCATCCCGACCACCATTCACGTCAGCGCAGCGCTGGTGTTGCATGAGCAAACCCTGCCGGCGCTGTTGCACCTGGTACAGGTGATCGAACACAAGTCCGAAGAGGTGCACCGCTTCGTCAAGACCGGCCGGACGCATCTAATGGACGCGATGCCGGTGCGCATGAGCCAGGTGCTCAATGGTTGGGCTCAACAGCTCAAGGCGAATATCGGCCATCTGCAAGACCTGCTGCCAAGTTTGCAGGCGCTGGCTCAGGGCGGCACTGCAGTCGGCACCGGGATCAATGCGCATCCGGAGTTTGCGGCGCGTTTCAGCCAGCAACTGAGCAGCCTGACCCACGTTCAGTTCACTCCGGGCAAGAACCTGTTTGCATTGATCGGCTCCCAAGACACCGCCGTCGCGGTCTCCGGGCAGCTCAAGACCACCGCCGTGTCCTTGATGAAAATCGCCAACGACCTGCGCTGGATGAACTCTGGCCCGTTGGCCGGCCTCGGTGAAATCGAGCTGGAAGGCCTGCAACCGGGCTCCTCGATCATGCCGGGCAAGGTCAACCCGGTGATCCCGGAAGCTACCGCCATGGTTGCCGCACAGGTGATCGGCAATGACACGGTGATCACCATCGCCGGCCAGTCCGGCAACTTCGAACTCAACGTGATGCTGCCGATCATTGCCCAGAATCTGCTCAGCAGCCTGGAATTGCTGGCCAACTCCAGCCGCCTGTTGGCGGACAAGGCCATCGCCAGCTTCAAGGTCAACGAAGCCAAGCTCAAGGAAGCGCTGTCGCGCAACCCGATCCTGGTGACCGCACTCAACCCGATCATCGGTTACCAAAAGGCCGCCGAAATCGCCAAGAAGGCCTATCAACAAGGCCGCCCGGTGATTGACGTGGCGCTCGAACACACCGACTTGCCCCGCAGCCAACTGGAAATCCTGCTGGATCCGGAAAAGCTCACGGCCGGCGGCGTGTAATCACCGACCCTGCTTTGGAGGCTCACCATGGAGCACTGGAAACGCACGATCGAACGGGCCAATCGCTGCTTTATGGCGGGCGAGCTGGTAGACGCCCGCGAGGCCTATCTGCAAGCCCTGGCGCTGGCTCAAGTGTTGTTTGAGCGCTGGGCGGATGCCGACGAAGCGGTGGCGGCTTGCGTCATTTCTCATCACAACCTGGCCGACCTGCACCTGCGCCTGAACCAGCCGGAGGAGAGCGCGGAATACCTCTGCGCCATTCACCAGCGCTTGTTGCAGACCATGCAGGACACTCGCCTGAACCCGCAATTGCGGGAAGCGGCCCTGCGCCAGAGCAGCAAGACCTACGTCGAACTGCTGAATTTCATCAGCGATCACGGTGAGTACCCACGTACCCACCGCCTGCTGGGCAGCAATGTGGCGCCATCGGATGCGTCGACCCGTAACAGCCCTTTTTATGGAGCTCATTGATATGTCCTACACCTTGCCGGCCTTGCCTTACGCCTACGATGCCCTTGAACCGCATATCGATGCGCAAACCATGGAGATCCACTACACCAAGCATCACCAGACCTACATCAACAACCTAAACGCGGCTGTCGAAGGCACCGAGTTTGCCGGTTGGCCGGTGGAGAAACTGGTGTCCAGCGTCCAACAACTGCCGGAAAGGCTGCGGGCGGCGGTGATCAACCAGGGCGGCGGTCATGCTAACCACTCGTTGTTCTGGGCAGTGATGTCGCCCAAGGGCGGCGGCAAACCGGACGGTGCTCTGGGCAAAGCCATCGACGAACAGTTGGGCGGTTTCGATGCGTTCAAAGAGGCCTTCACCAAAGCTGCCTTGACCCGGTTTGGCAGTGGCTGGGCGTGGTTGAGCGTGACCCCGCAAAAGACCCTGGTGGTGGAAAGCAGCGGCAACCAGGACAGCCCGCTGATGGGCGGCAATACGCCAATCCTCGGCCTGGACGTCTGGGAACACGCTTACTACCTGCTGTACCAAAACCGTCGTCCGGAATACATCAATGCGTTTTACAGCGTCATCAACTGGCCGGAAGTTGCCGGACGCTACCAGGCGGCGCTGGGCTGACACTCCTCTATAACAAGATCTAAGGCCGACTATGGGCACTGAAACACTGGCGATCAGCAGCGTGCGAATGTTTCGTTATGCGTTTGGCTCGCTGCTGCTATTGGCGGGAACCGCGTTGCTGGTGGCCCAAGGGCTGGCCTGGCTTGACCTGGAACCCCGCATTCTGCGGGCCTTGCAAGGTGGTGCCATTTGCGCGCTTGGCACCGCCTTGGGCGCTGTGCCGGTACTGGTGATCCGCCGAATGCCGTTGGCGGTGAGCGACACGCTGCTCGGCTTCGGTGCCGGGGTAATGCTGGCCGCGACGGCGTTTTCGCTGATCGTGCCGGGTATTGCGGCTGCGCAAAGCCTGGGGCTGACGCCTTGGGCCGCCAGTGGCTTGATCAGTTTCGGCATCATGCTGGGCGCGTTCGGGTTGTACCTGGTGGATCGCAAGGTCTCCGGCGCCAGCCCGGAAATGCTGGTGGGCAGTCCGGAACACCCGGTGATACCGCCGCGTATCTGGCTGTTTGTGTTCGCCATCATTGCCCACAACATTCCCGAAGGCATGGCCGTGGGTGTCTCGGCAGGCGGCGGCATGCCCGATGCCGACAGCCTGGCCATGGGCATCGCCTTGCAGGATGTGCCGGAGGGATTGGTGATTGCGCTGGTGCTGGCCGGGGCAGGGATGTCGCGGGTCAAGGCGTTCCTGATCGGCGCGGCGTCAGGCCTGGTGGAGCCGGTGTTTGCGGTGCTGTGCGCCTGGCTGGTGAGCCTGGCGGAGGTGCTGTTGCCGTTGGGGCTGGCACTGGCGGCCGGGGCGATGCTGCTGGTGGTGACTCACGAAGTCATTCCCGAGTCGCGGCGCAATGGCCATGACAAGCTTGCCAGCTTGGGGCTGTGCATCGGGTTCTGTTTGATGATGGTGATGGATACAGCATTGGGGTGAAGCCGCATTCGGCTTCACTCGGTCACAGGAAGGCGGGTTTACTCGCCTTCGTCGAAGTAGTTATTGATCAACTTCACCAGCGCATCCATCGCTTCCTGCTCTTGCTCGCCTTCGGTCTTCAGATGAATCTTCGTGCCCTTGCCCGCAGCCAGCATCATCATGGCCATGATGCTTTTGCCGTCGACCATGGATTCGGGAGTGCGCCCGGCGCGAATCTGGCAAGGGAACTGCCCGGCGACGCCGACGAACTTTGCCGAGGCCCGGGCGTGCAGGCCCAGCTTGTTGATGATTTCAATTTCCAGAGCGGGCATCGCGGAGGTGTTCCTTTCAGCTGAGGTCGCGGTGGCGAACCTGGACGTTCTTGAGGGTTTGTTGCAGCACCTGGCCCAAGCGTTCGGTCAGGTAGACGGAACGGTGATGGCCGCCGGTGCAGCCAATGGCGATGGTGACATAAGCCCGGTTGCTGGCCGCAAAACGCGGCAGCCACTTGAGCAGGTAGCTGGAAATGTCCTGGAACATCTCCTCGACATCCGGTTGCGCCGCCAAGTAATCGGCCACAGGTTGGTCCAGCCCGGACTGATCGCGCAGCTCCGGCTTCCAGTACGGGTTGGGCAGGCAGCGCACATCAAACACCAGGTCGGCATCCACAGGCATGCCGCGCTTGAAGCCAAACGACTCCACTAGAAAAGCAGTGCCCGGCTCCGGCTGATTCAGCAGGCGCAGCTTGATCGCATCCCGCAGTTGATACAGGTTCAGGCTGGTGGTGTTGATCTTGAGGTCGGCCAGGTCAATGATCGGTCCCAGCAGTTTGGTTTCGTCCTCGATGGCTTCGGCCAAGGAACGATGGGGACTGCTCAACGGGTGGCGACGACGGGTTTCGGAGAAGCGCTTGAGCAGCGTCTCTTCATCGGCGTCCAGGTACAGCACATCGCAGTGGATGTGCTTGGCCCGTACTTCTTCGAGCAGTTCCGGGAAACGTGTGAGGTGGCTGGGCAGGTTGCGCGCGTCGATCGATACGGCGACCAGCGGTTGCGCGAGCTCAGTGTGAATCAGGGCGCGTTCCGCCAGTTCCGGCAGCAGGCCAGCGGGCAGGTTGTCGATGCAATAGAAGCCGTTGTCCTCAAGAACATTGAGGGCCGTGCTTTTACCTGAGCCGGAACGGCCGCTGACGATGATCAAACGCATGATTAATGCCCGTTTTGTTCATCCAGGACAACCTGATAGAGCGCCTCATTGCTGGGGGCGCTGCGCAGTTTGTCGCGTACTTCTTTGCGGTCGAGCATGCTGGCGATTTGTCGAAGCAGTTCCAGGTGCGCATCGGTGGCGGCTTGCGGGACCAACAGTACAAACAGCAGGTCAACCGGGGCGCCGTCGATGGCATCGAAGTCGATAGGGGCGTCCAGGTGCAGCAGGGCGCTGACTGGAGACTCGCAGCCTTGCAGGCGGCAGTGAGGAATGGCGATGCCGTTGCCAAAGCCGGTCGAGCCGAGCTTTTCACGGGCAATCAGGGCCTCGTACACAGCTTGCGTATCCATTTCGGGCACTTCGCGGCCGATCAGGTTGGCAATTTGTTCGAGGGCACGCTTTTTACTGCCGCCCGGCACGTTCACGAGGGAACGGCCGGGGGTCAGGATGGTTTCAAGTCGGATCATGGGTGGGGAGTGTTAGCGGCCAGTGCCTTGAAGAAGGCTCTGCTGCTTTTCCTTATGCTTTTTAAGTTGGCGGTCAAGCTTGTCTGTGAGCAAGTCGATTGATGCATACATGTCTTCATGTTCGGCATTGGCGACCACTTCGCCACCAGGTATCTGAAGTGTCGCTTCAATTTTCTGCTGAAGCTTGTCGACCTTCATGATGACCTGCACGTTGGTGATCTTGTCGAAATGGCCCTCAAGCTTCCTCAGCTTCAGCTCGACGTATTCGCGCAATGGAGGGGTGACTTCTACATGGTGTCCACTGATGTTGACTTGCATACAGCTTCTCCTTCGTTGCCAGTGCATAAAGCGACGGGTAGGAATACCCGTCACTGGAACGCTATGGCCCGCCCGTCACATCAAACGCTTACGCTCGCTGGAAGGCGCGATCCCAAGGGACTCGCGGTACTTGGCGACGGTTCGACGGGCGACCTGAATGCCTTGTGCCTCCAGTAAACCAGCGATCTTGCTGTCACTCAACGGCTTTTTCTGATTTTCCGCGGCAACCAGTTTTTTGATGATCGCGCGGATCGCCGTGGACGAGCATTCGCCGCCTTCGGAGGTGCTGACGTGGCTGGAGAAAAAGTATTTCAGCTCATAAATACCCCGTGGGGTATGCATGAATTTTTGTGTGGTCACTCGGGAAATCGTTGATTCGTGCATGCCTACCGCCTCGGCGATGTCATGCAGAACCAACGGCTTCATTGCTTCATCGCCGTATTCCAGGAAGCCGCGCTGGTGCTCGACGATCTGGGTGGCGACTTTCATCAGGGTTTCGTTGCGGCTTTGCAGGCTCTTGATGAACCAGCGGGCTTCCTGCAACTGGTTGCGCATGAAGGTGTTGTCGGCGCTGGTGTCGGCGCGGCGTACAAAACCTGCGTATTGCGGATTGACCCGCAGGCGCGGTACCGATTCCTGGTTCAGCTCCACCAGCCAGCGCTCGTTGTCCTTGCGCACGATGACATCGGGCACGACATATTCGGCTTCACTGGACTCGATCTGCGATCCAGGGCGAGGGTTGAGGCTCTGTACCAGCTCGATGATCTGGCGCAGGTCATCTTCCTTGAGCTTCATGCGGCGCATCAGTTGGCTGTAGTCGCGGCTGCCCAGCAGGTCGATATAGTCGGTGACCAGGCGCTGCGCTTCGGCCAGCCATGGAGTCTTGGCCGGCAATTGGCGCAATTGCAGCAGCAGGCACTCGCTGAGGGTGCGGGCGCCGATGCCGGCGGGCTCGAATTGCTGGATGCGGTGCAGGACGGCTTCAATTTCGTCCAGTTCTATGTCCAGTTCCGGGTCGAAGGCCTCGAGGATCTCCTCAAGGGTCTCGTCCAGGTAGCCCTGATTGTTGATGCAATCGATCAGGGTCACAGCGATCAGGCGATCGGTATCGGACATCGGGGCCAGGTTCAGTTGCCAGAGCAAATGGCTCTGCAGGCTCTCGCCGGCGGACGTGCGGGTGGTGAAGTCCCACTCGTCATCATCATTGCTCGGCAGGCTGCTGGCGCTGGTCTGGTAGACGTCTTCCCAGGCGGTGTCCACGGGAAGCTCGTTGGGAATGCGTTCGTTCCATTCGCCTTCCTCAAGGTTGTCCACCGTGGGGGCGGTTTCCTGGTAGGAGGGTTCCTGTACGTCGGGGTTGGGCTTTTGCTCGATGTTGTCGGCCAGCGGGTCTGCATTATCGAAGTCGTCGCCTTCTTCCTGGCGTTCGAGCATCGGATTGGACTCCAGGGCCTCCTGGATTTCCTGTTGCAGGTCCAGGGTCGACAATTGGAGCAGGCGGATGGCCTGTTGCAGCTGCGGTGTCATCGTCAGCTGCTGGCCCATTCTCAGGACTAGCGATGGTTTCATGGCAGGGGCTTAACACCTTATTCGCCGGCGCAATGCGCCATCCACGACAGGGCGCGTGAGCGCCAAACATAAGCAAATTATATGCCTGATATCGGGGGCTTTGCCTAGAGCGCGGTAACAATAAAAATAATGAGGTTTTTATTGACTACCGCGCTCCATGGCGAATGGCCTGATACCACCGTGTTTACAGGCGGAACTCGTGACCCAGATACACTTCCTTGACCAGTTCGTTGGCCAGGATAGTGGCGGAGTCACCTTCGGCAATCAGCTGTCCATCGTTGACGATATACGCGGTTTCGCAGATATCGAGGGTCTCGCGGACGTTGTGGTCGGTGATCAACACACCGATGCCCTTGGCCTTGAGATGATGGATGATCTGCTTGATGTCGCCGACGGAGATCGGGTCGACACCGGCGAATGGTTCGTCCAGCAGGATGAACTTCGGCGCAGTGGCCAGGGCGCGGGCGATTTCCACACGACGCCGCTCGCCGCCGGAAAGGCTCATGCCGAGGTTGTCGCGAATGTGGTTGATATGGAATTCCTGCAGCAGGCTTTCCAGCTCTTTCTTGCGCCCGGCGCGGTCGAGTTCCTTGCGGGTCTCGAGGATGGCCATGATGTTGTCGGAAACCGACAGTTTGCGGAAGATCGATGCTTCCTGGGGAAGATAGCCGATACCCGCCTGCGCACGACCGTGCATAGGCTGGTGGCTCACGTCCAGGTCGTCGATCAGCACGCGGCCTTGATCGGCCTGTACCAGGCCGACGATCATGTAGAAGCAGGTGGTCTTGCCGGCACCGTTGGGGCCGAGCAAGCCGACGATCTGCCCGCTGTCGATCGACAGGCTGACGTCGCGCACGACCTGACGGCTTTTATAGGCCTTGGCCAGATGCTGGGCTTTCAGGGTTGCCATTAATTCGCCTTCTTCGCGTCGGGTTTCGGCGCCGGCTGGGCTGCGCCCGGTTTCTGCTTCGGCTGGATAACCATGTCGATACGCGGCTTCGGCGTACTGATTTTCGAGCCGGTGGCGCGACCGGCCTGGGCAATCTGCTTCACCGTGTCGTAGACGATTTTTTCGCCGTCGGTGGTGTTGCCGTCATTGATGACGCGGGCCTGGTCGATCAGCACGATACGGTTTTGCTGGGCGTGGTACTGGATCGTCTTGCCATAGCCTTTGACCGGCGTAGGGTCGCCCACTTTCTGCAGCTGTTCGAAATACGCCAGGTTGCCCACCGAAGTGACCACGTCGATATCGCCTGCCGGGGTGCGAGTCAGTGTCACGGTATTACCCGTCACTTTCATCGAGCCTTGGGTGATGATCACGCTGCCGGTGTAGGTCGCGATACCTTGCTTGTCATCCAGCTGCGCATCGTCAGCCTGAATGTGGATCGGTTGCTGGCTATCGTTCGGCAGAGCCCAGGCGCTCACGCTTCCCAGTGCTGCGCCCAGGCCGAGCAAAATAGGGAGGGTTTTAACGAGCCTCATACTGTCCTCTTACGTTCGATAGCAGGTGTATCCTGCTTTCTTTCAAATACGCTTTCATTCCCTTGCCAGTCGATACACCGCCAGCGCCGTCAATTCTAACGTCTTGCTCGGTCTGCGCATATTGCTTCTGTGGGAATACGGTCATGCGACTGCTGGTAATAATGGTCTCGCGGTCCTTGGCGTCGGTACGGGCTACGCGAACCGAGTCAATCAATTCCACTTGGGTGCCGTCCGGGTTGACTTCGCCACGCTCGCTGGTGACGTGCCACGGAAATTCGGCACCGCGATACAGGTTCATGTCCGGCTTGGTCAATAAGGTGACCTCGGATGCCTTCAAGTGTTCGACCTTGTCAGAGGTCATTTCATACTGAACCTTGCCATCCGGCAGGTACTGAATGCTGTGGGCGTTGATGGCGTAATAGTCGATAGCGCTCTCGTCAACCTGGGCAACAGGCTTGTCGAGGAAGCGCTCCGGGCTGATATTCCAATAACCGACCGCGAGAAAAACCGCGGCGATGACTGCAAGTATCAGGAAATTGCGAATCTTTTTACTCAGCATAAAACGCTCTATAGGTAGGCGGCGTGGGCCGCTTCAAGGCTGCCTTGGGCGCGCAGAATCAGTTCGCAGAACTCACGGGCGGCGCCTTCGCCGCCACGGGCGGTGGTTACACCATGGGCGTGTTCGCGAACGAACGCCGCAGCATTGGCCACGGCCATGCCCAGGCCGACCCGGCGAATCACCGGCAGGTCGGGTAAATCGTCACCCAGGTACGCAACCTGCTCATAGCTTAGGTTGAGTTGGCCAAGAAGCTCGTCCAGAACCACCAGTTTATCCTCGCGGCCCTGATACAGGTGAGGAATCCCCAGGTTTTGTGCGCGGCGTTCCACAACCGGGGTCTTGCGACCGCTGATGATGCCGGTTTGCACGCCCGCCGCCATCAGCATCTTGATGCCTTGGCCGTCGAGGGTGTTGAAGGTCTTGAATTCGCTGCCGTCTTCCAGGAAGTACAGGCGGCCATCCGTCAGCACGCCGTCGACGTCGAAAATCGCCAGCTTGATGTTTTTGCCCCGTTGCAACAGGTCGGTGGTCATTTACATCACTCCCGCACGCAGCAAATCGTGCATGTTCAGGGCGCCAACCGGGCGGTCGTCACTGTCGACCACCACCAGCGCCAGGATTTTATGGTCTTCCATGATCTTCAGCGCTTCGGCTGCAAGCATGTCAGGGCGGGCGGTCTTGCCGTGGGGCGTCATGACTTCGTCGATGGTGGCGGTCTGGATGTCGAGGTTGCGGTCCAGAGTGCGACGCAGGTCACCGTCGGTGAAAACCCCGGCCAGGCGCCCGTCGTCTTCCAGGATCACGGTCATGCCCAGGCGCTTGAGGGTCATTTCCATCAAGGCGTCTTTAAGCAGGGTGCCCCGCGCCACTTGCGGCAACTCGTCGCCGGCGTGCATCACATTTTCCACTTTAAGCAGCAGACGACGGCCCAAGGCGCCGCCCGGGTGGGAAAATGCGAAGTCTTCGGCGGTAAACCCGCGGGCTTCCAGCAGGGCCACGGCCAGCGCATCGCCCATGACCAGGGCGGCGGTGGTGGAGGAGGTCGGTGCCAGGTTCAGCGGGCAGGCTTCGTGGGCAACGTGCACGTTCAAGTTCACTTCAGCGGCTTTTGCCAGCGTCGAGTCCGGGTTGCCGGTCACGCTGATCAACTGGATGCCCAGGCGCTTGATCAGCGGCAGCAGGGTCACGATTTCGTTGGTGGTGCCAGAGTTGGACAGTGCCAGGATGATGTCGTCCCGGGTGATCATGCCCATGTCGCCGTGGCTGGCTTCGGCCGGATGCACGAAGAACGCGGTGGTCCCGGTGCTCGCCAGGGTGGCGGCGATCTTGTTGCCAACATGCCCTGATTTGCCCATGCCGACCACGACAACGCGGCCCTTGCTGGCCAGAATCATCTCGCATGCGCGTACGAAATCCGCGTCGATATGGGCCAGCAAACCTTCTACGGCTTCAAGCTCGAGGCGGATGGTGCGTTGTGCGGATTGAATAAGGTCGCTGGATTGGCTCATGTCTGAAATCGTATAGCCTGACGAAAAGTCGGCGATTATAGCGGTAATGATCGAATCGCTCACGTAAGTTCGTCAGCCTTTATTTAGTCAAGCTTCTGAGCAACCCTTAATATTGCGATTTATTACCTGTCCTGTTTCTGAACAAGCTCTGTTCCGGCCTTGGGGGCGCTGCACCAGCAGTGATATAGTTCGCCGCCAGTTCGGTCCGCGCAGCCTTTTTGTCTATTCGGCGCAAGCATTTGTCGAAAACAAGGTGTCTGAGTGAAAGGCTGCATCCCAAGGAGTTTAGATGAGTGCCGATAACGCCTACGCGGTCGAGCTGAAGGGTCTGTCCTTCAAGCGCGGTACGCGCAGCATCTTCAATAATGTGGATATTCGCATTCCCCGCGGCAAAGTCACGGGCATTATGGGGCCTTCCGGTTGCGGCAAGACGACGCTGTTGCGCCTGATGGGCATGCAATTGCGCCCCTCCGCCGGTGAAGTCTGGGTCAATGGCCAGAACCTGCCGACCCTCTCGCGCAGCGACCTGTTCGATGCGCGCAAGCACATGGGAGTGCTGTTCCAGAGCGGTGCGTTGTTTACCGATCTCGACGTATTCGAAAACGTGGCGTTCCCGCTGCGGGTGCACACACAGCTGTCCGATGAGATGATTCGTGACATTGTGTTGCTGAAATTGCAGGCCGTAGGGCTGCGCGGTGCCATCGATTTGATGCCCGACGAGCTGTCCGGTGGCATGAAGCGTCGTGTCGCCCTGGCGCGTGCGATCGCCCTCGACCCGCAAATTCTCATGTACGACGAGCCTTTCGTTGGCCAGGACCCGATCGCCATGGGCGTCCTGGTGCGCCTGATCCGCCTGCTCAACGACGCACTGGGTATCACCAGTATCGTGGTCTCCCACGACCTGGCCGAGACCGCGAGCATCGCCGACTACCTTTATGTCGTGGGCGATGGCCAGGTGTTGGGGCAGGGCACGCCTGAAGAGCTGATGAACGCTGATAACCCGCGCATTCGCCAATTCATGACCGGCGATCCCGATGGCCCGGTGCCTTTTCACTTTCCGGCAGCGGACTACCGCTCAGATCTTCTGGGGAAGCGCTGATGCGCAAGACATCTTTACTCGAAAAGGTTCGCCTTTTCGGACGCTCCGGCATCGATATCATCGGTGTGCTGGGCCGTTCGACGATTTTCCTGTTTCATGCGTTGCTCGGCCGCGGCGGTATTGGCGGCGGTTTTGGCCTACTGATCAAGCAACTGCACTCCGTGGGTGTGATGTCCCTGGTGATCATTGTGGTCTCCGGGGTATTCATCGGCATGGTGCTGGCGCTGCAAGGCTTCAATATCCTTTCCAGCTACGGCTCCGAACAGGCGGTAGGGCAGATGGTTGCGCTGACGCTGTTACGTGAGTTGGGCCCGGTGGTGACTGCGCTGCTGTTTGCCGGGCGTGCCGGTTCGGCGCTGACGGCCGAAATCGGCAACATGAAGGCGACCGAGCAGCTGTCCAGCCTGGAAATGATCGGTGTCGACCCGCTCAAGTACATTGTTGCCCCGCGCCTGTGGGCCGGCTTCATCTCCCTGCCACTGCTGGCGATGGTATTCAGCGTGGTGGGCATCTGGGGCGGTTCATGGGTGGCGGTTGACTGGCTGGGGGTCTACGACGGTTCCTACTGGGGCAATATGCAAAACAGCGTGACCTTCAGCGGTGATGTGCTCAATGGCATCATTAAAAGCATCGTTTTCGCCTTTGTAGTGACCTGGATCGCCGTATTCCAAGGCTACGACTGTGAGCCCACTTCAGAGGGGATCAGTCGCGCCACCACCAAGACCGTTGTGTACGCCTCGTTGGCGGTACTGGGCCTTGACTTCATTTTGACCGCCTTGATGTTTGGAGATTTCTGATGCAAAACCGCACTGTGGAAATCGGTGTCGGCCTTTTCTTGCTGGCTGGCATCCTGGCTTTACTGTTGCTCGCCCTGCGAGTCAGCGGCCTATCGGCCAGCCCCACCGCCGATACTTATAAACTTTACGCCTACTTCGACAATATCGCCGGTTTGACTGTCAGAGCTAAAGTGACCATGGCGGGTGTAACCATCGGCAAGGTCACGGCGATCGATCTGGACCGCGACAGCTTCACCGGCCGGGTGACGATGCAAGTGAACAAGAAGGTCGATAACCTGCCGACTGACTCCACTGCGTCTATCCTCACCGCTGGCTTGCTGGGCGAGAAGTACATCGGTATCAGCGTGGGCGGGGAAACAGCTCTGCTCAAGGATGGCTCGACCATTCATGACACACAGTCGTCGTTGGTGCTGGAGGACTTGATCGGTAAATTCCTGCTCAATACCGTCAATAAAGACGCCAAATGAGGAATGTGTTGATGATCTCTACTTTGCGACGTGGCCTGTTGGTACTGCTCGCGGCACTGCCGTTGATGGCTAACGCCGCTGCCGGCGGCTCTGCACATGACCTGGTGCAGGACACCACCAACAAGATGTTGGCTGACCTGAGCGCCAACAAGGAAAAGTACAAGCAAGACCCGAGTCAGTTTTATAACGCGCTGAACACGATTGTCGGGCCTGTGGTGGATGCCGAAGGCATTTCCAAAAGCATCATGACCGTCAAGTACTCGCGCAAGGCGACCCCGGAGCAGATGACCCGCTTCCAGGAAAATTTCAAGCGTGGCCTGTTCCAGTTCTATGGCAACGCATTGCTTGAGTACAACAACCAGGGCATTACGGTTGACGCGCCGAAGTCCGAAACGGGTGACCGTGCCGAAGTTGGCATGACCGTGAAGGGTACCAATGGCGCGGTGTATCCGGTGTCCTATACCCTGACGAAGATCAATGGCGAGTGGAAACTGCGTAACGTCGTGATCAATGGCATCAACATTGGCAAGCTGTTCCGTGACCAGTTCGCGGATGCCATGCAGCGCAATGGCAACGACCTGGACAAAACCATCAATGGTTGGGCCGGTGAAGTGGCCAAGGCCAAGGAAGAAACCGACAAAGCTGCCGGGAAGTCTGCCCAATGACCGAGTCGGCCATTCGCCTTGGCGAGTCCGGTGAGCTGCTGCTCAGCGGCGTGCTGGATTACAGCACCGGGCCAGCCCTGCGCAAGCAGGGCCAAGCGCTGATCAATTCCAGCACTGCGTCCGCGCTGGTGCTGGATTGCTCGGCGGTGGTGAAGTCCAGCAGTGTCGGCTTGTCGTTGCTGCTGTGTTTCATGCGTGATGCGCAGGCTGTCAAAAAAACGGTGAGCATCCGTGCGCTGCCCGAAGACATGCGTGAAATCGCTGAAGTTTCCGGTCTGACCGAGCTGTTGGCGCATCCTTAATACACATTATTAAAGAAGCCCCCCGTCAGAGTCCTGCTATGCGGGGTTCGCAGGCGCGGGGCTTTTTTGTATGATGTGCGACCCGCGCGCACTGGGCGCCCATAGAGGTTGATCATGCAGGCCCTAGAAGTTAAAAGCTTCCTTGAAGGAAAGCTACCCCAAACTAATGTTGAAGTTGAGGGCGAAGGCTGCAACTTCCAGCTGAACGTGATTAGCGATGAACTGGCGGCATTGAGCCCGGTCAAGCGTCAGCAGCAGATCTATGCCCATTTGAACCCGTGGATCACCGATGGCAGCATCCATGCGGTCACTATGAAATTTTTCAGCCGCGCGGCCTGGGCCGAGCGCACCTGAGCCCCCAAGGCGTCGAGATTCTTATGGATAAATTGATTATTACCGGCGGTGCTCGTCTTGATGGCGAGATCCGTATTTCCGGGGCGAAGAACTCCGCCCTGCCGATCCTGGCAGCGACCTTGCTGTGCGATGGCCCGGTTACCGTGGCCAACCTGCCGCACCTGCACGACATCACCACCATGATCGAGCTGTTCGGTCGCATGGGCATCGAGCCGGTGATCGACGAGAAACTCAGCGTCGAAATCGACCCGCGCACCATCAAGACCCTGATCGCGCCGTACGAGCTGGTGAAAACCATGCGCGCCTCGATCCTGGTACTGGGCCCGATGGTTGCCCGTTTCGGCGAAGCCGAAGTCGCACTGCCTGGCGGTTGCGCCATCGGTTCGCGTCCGGTGGACCTGCACATCCGTGGCCTCGAAGCCATGGGTGCAACCATCGACGTCGAAGGCGGCTACATCAAGGCCAAGGCGCCGGAAGGCGGCCTGCGTGGCGCGAACTTCTTCTTTGATACCGTCAGCGTGACCGGTACCGAGAACATCATGATGGCTGCTGCCCTGGCCAACGGCCGCAGCGTCCTGCAAAACGCCGCGCGCGAGCCTGAAGTGGTCGACCTGGCCAACTTCCTGATCGCCATGGGCGCCAACATCACAGGCGCCGGCACCGACACCATCACCATCGAAGGTGTGAAACGCCTGCATTCGGCCACCTACAAAGTGATGCCGGACCGTATCGAGACCGGTACCTACCTGGTGGCTGCTGCCGTCACTGGTGGCCGCGTCAAGGTCAAGGACACCGATCCGACCATCCTTGAAGCCGTCCTGGAAAAACTCAAGGAAGCCGGCGCCGAGATTACCACCGGCGAAGACTGGATCGAGCTGAACATGCACGGCAAGCGGCCAAAAGCCGTCAACGTGCGTACTGCTCCGTACCCGGCGTTCCCCACCGACATGCAGGCGCAGTTCATTTCCCTGAACGCGATTGCTGAAGGCACCGGTGCCGTGATCGAGACCATCTTCGAAAACCGCTTCATGCACGTGTATGAATTGCACCGCATGGGCGCCAAGATCCAGGTCGAAGGCAACACCGCCATCGTGACCGGCATCGAGAAGCTCAAGGGCGCGCCAGTGATGGCCACCGACCTGCGTGCGTCGGCCAGCCTGGTGATCTCGGCGCTGTGCGCTGACGGCGACACCCTGATCGACCGCATTTACCACATAGACCGTGGTTACGAGTGCATCGAAGAGAAGCTGCAGATGCTCGGCGCGAAAATCCGCCGCGTACCGGGCTAGTTCCAGGAACTGCAAACACGGTCATTGTGGCGAGGGAGCTTGCTCCCGCTGGACTGCGCAGCAGTCCCAGTCTTTTTAAATAAAGACCAGGGCCGCTTCGCGCCCCAGCGGGAGCAAGCGCCCTCGCCACAGGACGATGTATGCTGTTAACTGATTTGTTTCAAATCGAGGCTGTAATGGCCTCGATCTGTGTCTGGCGCCGATTGCGACCGGACAGCAATAGCCTGATGAAGGACTGACGTTTCCCATGTTGACCATCGCACTGTCCAAGGGCCGCATCCTTGACGACACTTTGCCGCTTCTGGCTGAAGCGGGCATCGTGCCAACCGAGAATCCGGACAAGAGCCGCAAGCTGATCATCCCCACGACCCAGGACGACGTTCGCCTGCTGATCGTGCGTGCCACCGATGTGCCAACTTACGTTGAGCATGGCGCGGCCGACCTCGGCGTCGCGGGCAAAGATGTGTTGATGGAATACGGCGGTCAGGGCCTGTACGAGCCGCTGGACCTGCGTATCGCCCTGTGCAAGCTGATGACCGCCGGCCGTGTCGGTGACGTCGAGCCTAAGGGCCGCCTGCGGGTGGCGACCAAGTTCGTCAACGTTGCCAAGCGCTACTACGCCGAGCAAGGTCGCCAGGTCGACATCATCAAGCTTTACGGCTCGATGGAGCTGGCACCGCTGATCGGCCTGGCCGACAAGATCATCGACGTGGTCGACACCGGAAACACCCTGCGCGCCAACGGCCTGGAACCCCAGGACTTTATCGCTGACATCAGCTCCCGCCTGATCGTCAACAAAGCTTCCATGAAAATGCAGCACGCCCGTATCCAGGCGTTGATCGACACCCTGCGCAAGGCAGTGGAGTCTCGACACCGCGGTTGACTCACCCGCGCGGCCCTAAGCCGCGCCCGTCTATCCGCCTCATAGCCAGAATTCTCAGGTGCCCAAGCGGAAACGACTGCTAGTTTAGGGCGCCTGAGTTTTTGCCAATTCTATTGAGGCCCTCGCTATGACCACGTCCACTGCAATTGCCCGACTCAACGCTGCCGACCCGGATTTCGCCCATCATCTGGATCATCTGCTGAGCTGGGAAAGCGTGTCCGACGATTCGGTCAACCAGCGGGTGCTCGACATCATCAAGGCCGTGCGCGAACGCGGTGACGCGGCGCTGGTGGATTTCACCCGGCAGTTCGATGGCTTGGACGTTGCCTCCATGGCCGACCTGATCCTGCCCCGCGAGCGCTTGGAACTGGCCTTGACCCGCATCACCGCGCCCCAGCGCGAAGCCCTGGAAGTGGCGGCCGCGCGGGTGCGCAGCTACCACGAAAAACAGAAACAGGATTCCTGGAGCTACACCGAGGCCGACGGCACCGTGCTGGGCCAGAAGGTTACGCCGCTGGACCGCGCCGGCCTGTACGTGCCGGGCGGTAAAGCCTCGTACCCGTCCTCGGTACTGATGAACGCGATTCCGGCCAAGGTCGCCGGCGTGACCGAAGTGGTGATGGTGGTACCTACCCCGCGCGGCGAAATCAACGAACTGGTGCTGGCAGCGGCCTGCATCGCGGGTGTTGATCGGGTCTTCACCATCGGCGGCGCCCAAGCGGTAGCGGCCCTGGCCTACGGCACCGAAAGTGTGCCGAAGGTCGATAAAGTGGTGGGCCCGGGCAACATTTACGTAGCCACGGCCAAGCGCCATGTATTTGGCCAGGTCGGCATCGACATGATCGCCGGCCCTTCGGAAATCCTCGTGGTGTGTGACGGCCAGACCGACCCGGACTGGATCGCCATGGACCTGTTCTCCCAGGCCGAGCACGACGAAGACGCCCAGGCGATCCTGGTCAGCCCGGATGCCGAATTCCTGGACAAGGTGGCAGCGAGCATCGCCAAGCTGCTGCCGACCATGGAGCGTGCCGAGATCATCGAGAAGTCGATCAATGGCCGTGGCGCCCTGATCCAGGTCCGCGACATGGAGCAGGCCATCGAGGTGGCCAACCGCATTGCGCCGGAACACCTGGAGTTGTCCGTCGCCGACCCACAAGCCTGGCTGCCGCTGATTCGTCACGCGGGCGCGATCTTCATGGGCCGCCACACCAGCGAAGCTCTGGGCGACTACTGCGCCGGCCCCAATCACGTGTTGCCGACGTCGGGCACCGCGCGGTTCTCCTCGCCCCTGGGCGTGTATGACTTCCAGAAGCGCTCGTCGATCATCTTCTGCTCGCCACAGGGCGCGTCGGAGTTGGGCAAGACCGCTTCCGTGCTGGCCCGTGGCGAGTCGCTGACCGCCCACGCCCGCAGCGCCGAATACCGCATCGTTGACGATAAGCAGGGGAACTGAAACATGAGTAAATTCTGGAGCCCGCTCGTCAAGGATCTCGTGCCTTACGTGCCCGGTGAGCAACCGAAGCTGACCAAGCTGGTGAAACTCAACACCAATGAAAACCCCTACGGCCCATCGCCCAAGGCGCTGGCGGCCATGCAGGCCGAGCTGAACGACAACCTGCGTTTGTACCCGGACCCCAACAGCGACCTGCTCAAGCAGGCGGTGGCGAAGTATTACGGGATCGATGCGGGCAAGGTGTTCCTCGGCAACGGTTCCGATGAAGTCCTGGCGCACATCTTCCACGGTTTGTTCCAGCACGACCTGCCGTTGCTGTTCCCGGACATCAGCTACAGCTTCTACCCGGTGTACTGCGGGCTTTACCGCATTACGTTCGATGCAGTGCCGCTGGATGAGCAGTTCCAGATTCGCGTGTCGGACTACGCCAGGCCCAACGGCGGGATCATCTTCCCCAACCCGAACGCGCCGACCGGCTGCTTGATGGCCCTCGATGCCGTGGAGCAAATCCTCAAGGCCAGCCCGGACTCGGTGGTGGTGGTGGATGAAGCCTATATCGACTTCGGTGGCGAAACCGCCATCAGCCTGGTGGACCGTTACCCGAACCTGCTGGTGACCCAAACCCTTTCCAAATCGCGCTCACTGGCCGGTTTGCGGGTGGGCCTGGCCGTGGGCCATCCGGACCTGATCGAGGCGCTGGAGCGGGTCAAGAACAGCTTCAACTCCTACCCGCTGGACCGTCTGGCGATTGTCGGTGCGGCCGCCGCGTTTGAAGACCGTGAGCACTTTCAGGACACTTGCCAGCGAGTGATCGACAGCCGTGAAAAGCTGGTGGGGCAGTTGCAGGTCAAGGAGTTTGAAGTGTTGCCGTCTGCGGCCAACTTCATCTTTGCCCGTCACCCACGGCACGACGCTGCCGGGCTGGCAGCCAAGGTGCGGGAACAAGGGGTGATCGTGCGGCACTTCAAGCAGGAGCGGATTGCCCAGTTCCTGCGGATCAGCATCGGCACGCCTGAGCAGAACCAGGCGCTGATCGATGCGTTGGGCGAGCTGTAATCTTCATTGACTGAACAGGCCCCATCGCGGGCAAGCCCAGCTCCCACATTGGAATGCATTGTCAGAAAGAATGCAGTCCCCTGTGGGAGCCGGGCTTGCCCGCGATGAGGCCATCAGCAACACCAAAAAGCTAAAGCCTTACAGCAACGGCTCATCCGGCTTCTTGTTCTTCCAGCCGTCATTGCCCGGCAGCAGCAGATTCAACGCAATCGCTACCACCGCACACAAGGCAATGCCCTTCAGGCCAAAGTCATCCGGGCCGGTGCCGGTACCTACCAGCACACCGCCAATCCCGAACACCAGGGTTACCGACACAATCACCAGGTTGCGTGCTTCGCCGAGGTCGATCTTGTGGCGGATCAGGGTGTTCATCCCCACCGCGGCAATCGAGCCGAACAGCAGGCATAGAATCCCGCCCATTACCGGGACTGGAATGCTTTGCAGCAGCGCGCCGAACTTGCCGATAAACGCCAGGCTGATGGCAAATACCGCCGCCCAGGTCATGATTTTCGGGTTGTAGTTCTTGGTCAGCATCACGGCGCCCGTCACTTCCGCGTAGGTCGTATTGGGCGGGCCGCCGAAGAGGCCGGCAGCGGTGGTGGCGATACCATCACCCAATAGCGTGCGGTGCAGGCCAGGCTTCTTCAGGTAGTCGCGACCGGTCACGCTGCCCACTGCAATCACACCACCGATGTGTTCGATGGCCGGGGCCAGGGCTACCGGGACGATAAACAGGATCGCCTGCCAGTTGAATTCCGGCGCGGTGAAGTGGGGCAGGGCGAACCACGGTGCGGCAGCGATCTTCGCCGTGTCGACTACACCGAAGTAGAACGACATGGCGAAACCCACCAGCACGCCGGAGATGATCGGCACCAGGCGGAAAATGCCTTTGCCGAACACCGCGACGATCAACGTGGTCAGCAGCGCCGGCATCGAGATCAGCATGGCGGTTTGGTAGTGGATCAACTCGCTACCGTCACCCGCCTTGCCCATTGCCATGTTGGCGGCAATCGGCGCCATGGCCAGGCCGATGGAGATAATCACCGGCCCGATCACCACCGGCGGCAGCAACCGGTCGATGAAACCGGTGCCCTTGATCTTCACCGCCAGCCCCAGGAAGGTGTAAACGAAACCTGCCGCCATCACGCCGCCCATGGTCGCCGCGAGGCCGAATTGGCCTTTGGCGAGAATGATCGGGGTGATAAACGCAAAGCTCGACGCCAGGAACACCGGGACTTGGCGCCCGGTGACCACTTGGAACAACAAGGTGCCCAAGCCTGCGGTAAACAGGGCGACGTTTGGATCGAGACCGGTGATCAGCGGCATCAACACCAGCGCGCCAAATGCTACGAAGAGCATCTGTGCGCCAGACAGGATCTGGCGCCAAAGCGGGTCGTTGAATTCATCCTGCATGGTCACGCGTCCTTCTGCTTGGTACCGAAGATCTTGTCGCCGGCGTCGCCCAGGCCCGGGATGATGTAGCCGTGTTCGTTCAGGCGTTCATCGATCGAGGCGGTGTAGATCAGCACGTCCGGGTGGGCTTTCTCGACGGCGGCGATGCCTTCGGGAGCGGCTACCAGCACCATGGCGCGGATGTCCTTGCAACCGGCTTTTTTCAGCAGGTCGATGGTGGCAACCATCGAGCTGCCGGTGGCGAGCATCGGGTCGATGATCATCGCCAGGCGCTCGTCGATTTCCGGTACGAGTTTTTCCAGGTAGGTGTGGGCCTGCAGTGTCTCTTCATTGCGGGCCACGCCCACGGCGCTGACCTTGGCGCCCGGGATCAGGCTGAGTACGCCTTCGAGCATGCCGATACCGGCACGCAGGATCGGCACCACGGTAATCTTCTTGCCGGCGATTTTCTCGACCTGGACGGGACCACACCAACCGGCGATCTCGTAGTTTTCCAGGGGCAGGTCTTTGGTCGCCTCGTAGGTGAGCAGCGCTCCGACTTCCTGAGCAAGCTCGCGGAAGTTCTTCGTGCTAATGTCGGCGCGGCGCATAAGGCCGAGTTTATGTCGGATCAGCGGGTGGCGGATCTCACGGATGGGCATGGGGAAAGGCTCCGGCGGCGGGCAAAAAAACCGGCCTAGATTAATCTATCCGAGGGTGTTGTCCTATAGACATCTAGTACGTTAGTCCATTAAGGCTTGAACGTTGCGCCTCACATGCGTACCTTTGCCCGCTTTTCTTGCCACAGCACCCCCTTGGAGAGCGCCATGTCCGCTGATCTCGAGCATATCCGTCAAATCATGCGCGAGGCTGACTGCCTGTACACCGAAGCGCAAGTCGAAGAGGCCATCGCCAAGGTCGGCGCGCACATCTCCCGCGAAATGGCCGACACCAACCCGGTGGTCTTTTGCGTGATGAACGGTGGCCTGATTTTCGCCGGTAAATTGCTCACCCATCTGCAATTCCCGCTGGAAGCGTCCTACCTGCACGCCACCCGCTATCGCAACGAAACCAGCGGCGGCGACCTGTTCTGGAAAGCCAAGCCGGAAGTCTCGTTCATCGACCGCGATGTGCTGATCATCGACGACATCCTCGACGAAGGGCACACCCTGGGCGCGATCATCGACTTCTGCAAACACGCTGGCGCGCGGAAAGTGCACACCGCCGTGCTGATCGACAAGGACCACGACCGCAAGGCCCGTCCGGACCTGAAGGCCGATTACGTGGGCCTGCCTTGCATTGACCGCTACATCTTCGGTTACGGCATGGACTACAAAGGCTACTGGCGTAATGCCAATGGGATCTACGCCGTTAAGGGGATGTAATCAATGGCAAGCTTTCTTGATCAAACGCTGTTTGCGGAGTTGGCCGAGAAAGCGGCTGACAGTCCTCGTGGCCGGCATCACCACAACTTTCACCAGATGGAAGAGCCATGCCATCGCATGGCCGTCGCGATGCAGCCCAACACCTATGTGCCGCCTCATCGTCATTTGAGTGCCGATAAGGCGGAAACCTTGCTGGTGCTCAAGGGCCGTCTCGGCTTGTTGATTTTCAGCGAGACCGGCGAGGTGCTGGCCAAGCGCGTGATGCAGGCGGGCGGTGAGTGCCAGGGTGTCGATTTGCCGCCCGGTGTGTTTCACGGCCTGGTGGTGCTGGAGCCCGATACCTTGATGTTCGAATGCAAAGCCGGACCGTATCGACCGGTGGGCGAGGGTGAGCTGGCCAGTTGGGCTCCCCGTGAAGGCGATGCTGAAGTGGCTGAGTATCAGCGCTGGATGCTTGCCCAGTTCGATTGAGCTAAAGTGCTGGGCCATCTTCCACGGAGCGGCCCATGCGCCTTTTGATCCGCAGTTGCGCCGCCCTGGCGCTGACCCTCAGTTTGCCCCTGGCGGCCGCTCCGGCGCCGCTGCATAGCCAATTCCTGCCTCCCGACGACCTGACCCTGCGCGCCGAAGCTCCGGACCAGCAACAATTGCTGCAAGTCACCGAGTATTCGGTGGTGGTGGGTAACCAGCGCCAATCCACCCAGCAGCCGATTCCGGTGACCTCACCGTTGATGATCCGCCTCAAGGGCAAGTCCCTGAACAAGGGCGCGACCATCACCCAGGTGATCCTAAACTTTGATGCCGAAAGCAAAAGCCTGAAAAAGCCGGTGTTCGACGATAAAAGCAAAACGCTGACCTTGTCGTACCCGATGACCCAGTACCGGGTCATCGTCGATTTGCTGCGCAACGACACGGTGTATGTGCAGTTCCTCAGTTACGCCAATGGCCATATCTGGGCCGATTTGCACACCGGCGCCGTTCGCCCCAAATAATCCAGCCGACGCGGATTCGGCGGTGTAAATACAGTCAATGTGGGAGCTGGCTTGCCTGCGATAGCGATGCATCAGTAACAGATGGGCCAGCGGACCCACCGCTATCGCAGGCAAGCCAGCTCCCACATTGGTTCGCGTAGCTTTCGAAGCCGCTGTGCCGCAGGTAAACTGCTTTTCCCGTGTAAATGTCTGCAGGCTGGAGTCGGTAATGCGTAAAGATAAGAAACAGGTGATTGGTGATGAAATCGGCGACGAGCAAATCAAGCTGTTCCTGGATTTCGAGCCGGTAGACGCCACTTCGCCGTCCCTGCACAAGCTGATCAAGGCTTACCGTGGCCTGCGTATCGACGACTTTGAACGCTTCCTGGGGTTTTTCAAGGAAGCCGGCCTGGACCTCGATGGCAAGGATGAGCATGGCCAGACCTTCGTTGAAGTGATCAAGGACCAGCGCAACGCCGCTGAGTACATCGAGCTGATCGAACAAGCCCGCGGCTGATTGCTACAGACGAAAAAAACGCCCCATTCGGGGCGTTTTTTCGTTCCCACGCTCTGCGTGGGAATGCATCCACTGACGCTCTGCGTCACGACGCTCAAGCGTAGCTTTCGGTCTCGCTGCTCTGCTCAACCAGTTCCAGGCTGATGTTGTTCTGCGTGTTGATCTTGCGATACAGCTCGGCATCGGTCTCCAGGACCTTTTCCCGAGCCGGGAAGATCTCGTGCAGCTTGGCAGCCCATTCACCGGCCGCTTTGGTCGGGAAGCAGCGTTCGATCAGTTCCAGCATGATCGACACCGTCACCGAAGCGCCCGGGGATGCGCCCAGTAAGGCGGCCAACGAGCCGTCTTTTGCCGCAACCAGCTCGGTACCGAATTGCAGCACGCCGCCTTTCTTCGGGTCTTTCTTGATGATCTGCACCCGTTGGCCGGCCACTTCCAGGCGCCAGTCTTCGGCTTTCGCCTCAGGGTAGAAGCGACGCAGGGATTCCAGGCGCTGTTCCATGGACTGGCGCACTTCGCTGACCAGGTACTTGGTCAGGTCCATGTTGTCCCGGGCCACGGCCAGCATCGGGCCGATGTTGCCGGCGCGAATCGACAGGGGCAGGTCAAGGAACGAACCGTGTTTGAGGAACTTGGTGGTGAAGCCGGCGTATGGCCCGAATAGCAGGGACTTCTTGCCATCGACCACACGGGTGTCCAGGTGCGGCACCGACATGGGTGGCGAACCCACGGCCGCCTGGCTGTAGACCTTGGCCTGGTGGTGCTTGACCACTTCCGGGTTGTCGCAACGCAGCCACTGGCCGCTTACGGGGAAACCGCCGAAGCCTTTGCTTTCTTCGATGCCCGAGGCTTGCAGCAGCGGCAGGGCCGCGCCACCGGCGCCGAGGAACACGAACTTGGCGTCCACATCACGGGAGTTGCCGCTGTTGACGTCCTTGATGCTCACGGTCCAGCCGGCGCCGTTGCGCTTGAGGCCGGTGACGCGCTTGCTGTACTTGACCTGGGCATCCGGTGCGCTGGTCAGGTGCGAGAGCAGTTGGTTGGTCAGGGCGCCGAAGTTGACGTCGGTGCCGTTCATCACGCGGGTGGCAGCGATTTTTTCGTCCAGGGGGCGGCCGGGCATCATCAGCGGCATCCACTCGGCCATTTCGCTGCGGTCTTCGGTGTAGTACATGTCCGAGAACGCGTGGTGCTGGCTGAGGGTTTCAAAACGCTTCTTGAGGAACGACACGCCTTTCTCGCCCTGCACGAAACTCAGGTGCGGCACGGGGCTGATAAAGGACTTGGACGAGCCAAAGGTGCCTTTCTTGGTCAAGTAAGCCCAGAACTGCTTCGACACCTCGAATTGGGTGTTGATGTGCACAGCTTTCTTGATGTCGATGGAGCCGTCAGCGGCCTGCGGTGTGTAGTTCAGCTCACACAGCCCGGCGTGGCCGGTACCGGCGTTGTTCCACGGGTTGGAACTTTCCGCGGCACCCGAATCCATCAGCTCAACGACTTCCAGCTTGAGGCCGGGGTCGAGCTCTTTGAGCAGTACGGCGAGGGTGGCACTCATGATGCCCGCACCTACCAGTACTACGTCGACTGCTTCGTTATGCGCCATTTAACGCGTCTCCAAAATCTGCAGCACCAAATTGACGGCATGGCTGCCAGGAGTGACGGGGCGGTTCACGTGATGCCCCAGGTTACCCATGGCCAGGATCGCCATGTCCGATTCTTCGCAATTTATCGCAAGCGGACGCTGCCGACCGGGCCTGATCTGCGTATGAACGCATTTAAGGGCACCTGTGGCAATTCGACTTATGGTCAAGCTCGTCCGATCGTGCAACCAAATCCGTAGCGGACAGGCTTCAAACTCCGGTTTTTGAGGAGTGCTCGGTCCTGTGTGGTGGGGCTGTTCCAGACGCTGATGGTGCTTGTACAAACGCAAAACTATTCATTTGCTCGCCACACTCTTGTGAAGTTGTGAAAACCCGTTTTTTTCACGCTCTTTTGAAGACGTGAACCTCAAAAAAGGGCTGCCCCAGCCTGGCACCTGGCCCGAAATAACTGCCGGCAAGCGGCAAAACGGGCAAACAACTCAAGTGGCCGAGCGCATGGCAGCTCTGGCAGATTCGGGTAAAGACGATGGTTTGCAGAGAAAACAGCAAGCTCGCCAGCTTCACTCGATCTGTGTGGGCGGCTCTCTGTGGGCGGTGCGGGGAGCTAACACAAGTGCATTAGCGATGCTGCGAGGCCCGATCAGGAGACGTCCTTATAATCGGGGGGAGATTGTAGCGAAGAAATGCGCGCAAATGGGCGTGTTTAATGACTTTTATTAGCAGTCTGGTCAGGAGGCCAACACATGCCGTTGCTGTGGCTGCGAAACCCGTGGGTTGATGCGGGCGCTGGCCGGCAGCGGGCGGTGCATCCAGCTCAGGCGAGTCTCTTCGACTTCGACCCAGCCTTCGCCGACGGGCGGCAGGCTGCACTGTTTGAAAGCCTGGCAGCAGCCATGGGCATCGAGCAGTGCAAAGTGACGATGACTGGCATGGGAAAAGAACAAAGATTTGAGAAGGCGCATGGTTGTGTACCCGGTTCGTTACATGCTGCGAAGGTTGGCAGTCTGGCATGACAGTGGGGTGACGGTTCTGTGTGAAAATTGTAATTTCGCCGACAGTTCAGGCGCCGTTCAGGAATTCTGGTGAGTGGCGAGCGCTCACCGTTATACTGGCGCCCTGTTTGCATCTAGTCCTGGAGAAATGAGTATGTTGCAACGCCTGTTGTTCGGTTTGATCACTGTGACCAGTTTGACCCTGGTTGGCTGCGCCCACAGCCCGCAACAACTCAGCCCGCAACCGAAAATCACCACCCAGTTGGCGCCTGTCGGCCATGGCCAGCCGGTGTCGGTGCGTGTGGTTGATGGGCGTCCGTCGCCGACCCTCGGCACCCGTGGCGGCCTGTACCCGGAAACCAGCGCCATTACGGTGACCGGTGCGGACGTGCTGCCCAAGCTGCAAGCCCAGGCCGAAGCGGCCGTGCGCCTGTTGGGCTTCACCCCGTCCAACTCGCCAGGTGCTCCACAACTGACCATCACCCTGGCCGAGCTGAAGTATCAGTCGCCCAAGGAAGGCCTGTACGTGACTGAAGCCACCATCGGCGCAACCTTCAAGTCCGACGTGACTGCCGGTACCCGTCGCTACAGCGGCCGTTACGGCGCTTCCCTGGACCAGCGCTTCGGTATGGCGCCGAACCAGGAAACCAACACCAAGCTGGTCAGCGACGTGTTGAGCGATGCCCTGACGCGCCTGTTCAAGGACCCGAGCATCGGTTCGCTACTCAGCTCGCAGTAACCGTCAGGCGGGCGCGGAGCGCCCCAGTCGGCATTCCTTTGCGGCGCGTGGGAACGATCACCGGGCTCAGCGATGAGCCCGGTTTTTTTACGCCTGTAGTTTTCATGCAGCCGTTTCGACATAAAAGTCCAGCACACTCACTCCAGTGAGCAAATCCAGCTCCGGCAGGTCGGCATGCTGATGCCCGCCGAGGGCGCAATACACCAGCCAGTGGCGGTCCTGCACATTGAACGCGAGGCCGCCTACCAGCGCCTCTTGCTCATCACTTGGGGCAATCAGATACAGCCGATCCTGGTTCTGCGCGTGCAACATGACAAGCTCCCGGGCTTTCGAAGGGCAACAGAGTGGCTTGTTAAGGTGACGTTCAGGTGACGCTGTAAATTACTGGATACATTAGCCGTCAATGGGGAAGGAGTAATGACGCGCAGGCGGCGCATATCATTCAGGTTTGTATCTGGATTGATACCAAGACACTGATACATCGAGGTTTGCGATGTCGCTGACCGCACTACTGCTCAATTCCCTTGCCCTGTTGCTGGCCTGCCCGGCGGCTTGGCTGCTGTTTGTCACACGCCTGCGGGAACAGCGCGCGATAGCCAGGCTTGCCGCGCAAAGCGAACTGCGGGCCATTGATCAACCGATGCTGTTTCTTGATGTGCTGACCCAGCGTACCCATCGCCTGTTCTACCGGCTGGGGTTTGTCTGGCTCGGGCTGGCGTTGCTGGTGTCCTTGTTCAGTACCCGATTGTAAGAACACCCTAAAACAAATGTGGGAGCGGGCTTGCTCGCGAAAGCGCGGTGTCAGTCAATACATGATTGGCTGATCCACCGCCTTCGCGAGCAAGCCCGCTCCCACATTAGGTTTGCGCTGTTGCTGGTACCGGGTTACAGGGCAATCCCGGCCTTGACCCGATACTGATTCCTCACCGGCGTCGCGTATTGCAGCACCAGATACGGCCGATGCTCGGCCGGGCACGCATTCAAGCGCCGCTCCCACTCCGCTTTCGCCTTGGCCAGCTCGTCCGCCGGGAATACCTCGGCTGCGGTCGGCACCTGCAATTGCGGGTCGGCATCGCTCCATTGGGCGTACGCCAGGTAATGCACCGGGAACAACCGATAACCGCCCAGAATCTGCCGGTCCATTTCGATCGCCAATAGCTTGGTGTCTTCGAAAGCCTGGGTGATCGGCGGCGCGAAGTTGACGTGCACCCGGCCCTTGTAGCCGGTGATACCCAGGGCAATGCTCACGTCATCTTCCCCCGGCGCCTTGCTGTAGGTGCCGGTGGTGGCGCGGATGTACAGTTCGCGGGCCTTGGCTGCGTCGCACGGGTCATATTCGTAGCTGATGGACACCGGCGTCAGGTTCAGTGACTGAATGACCTCGGCGAACGGCTCGTCCTTGCGGCTCATGTGGAACATCTTGAGGATCGCCGACTCGGTGCGATCATCCCCATCCTTGGCGCGGCCTTCGGCCTGGGCGATCCAGATCGACTGGCAGTCATTGCGAATCGAATGGTTGATGTACGCCGACAGCAGTTGATAAGCCGCCATCTTCTCTTTGCGCCCGGTAATCGAGCGGTGCACGATGAAACTCTTGTTCAGGCGCATCAGGTCGCTGACAAACGGCTTTTGCAGCAGGTTGTCACCGATGGCGATACGTGGCGTGGGCAGGCCGGCGTGGTACACGGCGTAGTTGACGAAGGCCGGGTCCATCACGATGTCGCGGTGGTTGGCCAGGAACAGGTAGGCGCTGCCGGACTTGAACTGCTCGACGCCGGTATAAGTCACCCCGTCGGTCGCGCGCTCGATGGTGTGGTCGACGTAAAACTCGACTTTGTCCTGTAGCGTGGCCACGGTGGTGACGCCGGCAAACTCACGGCGCAGTTTATGGGCGATCATCGGCTTGAGCAGCCAGCCGAAGGCGCCAGCAAAGCGCGGAAAGCGAAAGTGGGTCAGGATGTCCAGAAAGGCCTTGTCACTGAACAGTCGGGCCAGCACTGCCGGGACTTCGCTGTCGTTGTAAGGTCGGATGGTATCGAATTCGCCCATCATGCTCTCTTGTTAGAAACGGCTAGGGTAAGTAAAGGTTTGGAACAATAAATATCAGGGCGTGGTCCGGGCAATTGACCGGGACGAAAAATAGCCCTGTAAATAGACCGGCGATTATACGCACAAGTCACCTTGGAGACCGCGATGGAAGAGGAGTCGTACGAATGTCCTTATTGTGGCGAGGTAGTCACGGCGTTACTGGACCTGTCGGCAGGCGATCAGGAATATATAGAAGATTGCCCGGTGTGCTGCCGGCCCATCGTTTTCGAACTGCAGGTTCATGGCGACGAATGGATGCTCAACGTGCGCAGCGAGAACGAATAAAGGTACGCCCATGCAGCGAATCTACGAACCGGAAAACCTGATGGAAGGCGAGCTGCTGCAAGGCATGCTCGAAAGCGAGGGCATCACCGCGCATCTGGTAGGGCGCGATTTGCTCGGTGGCACTGGCGAATTACCGATTTATGGCCTGCTGGCCCTGGCGGTGGAGAACGACCAGGCCGCTTATGCCCGTGAGCTGATCACTGCCTACAACGGTGCGCAACCGCTGCCCGGTGATGAACCCGACAGCTTCCCCGACGTGTTGGTCTGTTAGGCTGTCGGCCAGTTTCTCCAAGAGTCGTGTTGCCCCATGTGTGGACGTTATGCCCTGTTTCGCTGGAACCCTGCGTTTGCTGCCTTGCCGGGCTTTCCGGCCGACCAGCAGGCCCAGTGGAACATCTCCCCCAATGATTCGGTGCTGATCCAGCGCCTCAGCGACGGCCAGCACACCCTGGCGCGAGCGCGCTGGGGCCTGACGCCGCCCTGGTTGACCGATCTCTCGCGCACGCCTGCCCATGCCCGCGCAGAAACCCTGGCAGAGCAACCGATGTTTCGCGAAGCCTTTCGCCAGCGCCGCTGCCTGTTGCCGGCCAATGGGTTCTACGAATGGCGCGGCACCCAGCGCAAGCGCCCGTACTGGCTGACGCCGGGAGAGGGCAGCACGCTGTTCTTTGCGGCGATCTGGGAAGCGTATCCGGTGCAGGAACAGGTGTGGCTGAGCACGGCGGTGGTGACCCAGGCGGCGCAGAGTCAGCGCCGGCCGTTGATTCTGGATGCGGCGGGGCAGGCAGCCTGGTTGAACCCCGAGACGCCGTTGCACACCTTGCAGGCTTTGTTGGCCAGTGAACCCTCCGCGTTGCGCGAGCGAGTGCTGGCCAATATGGTCAACGATCCGAAGCTGAATGGACCGGAGTGCCTGACTCCGGGTTGAGCGTTGTGTTGAATCGGCCGGCCTCTTCGCGAGCAAGCCCGCTCCCACGTTTGATTGCATTTCAACTGAAGGAATGCGGTCGAATGTGGGAGCGGGCTTGCTCGCGAAGGCGCCCGAAAGGGCGCCGCTTGACTTAAACCTTGAACTGATTGATCAACCGCCGCTGCTGCTCCGCCAGCTTGGTCAGGTCCGCACTGGCTGCACTCGATTCATCCGCCCCGCCTGCCACTTCATTGGCCACCTGCCCGATATTGATCACGTTACGGTTAATGTCCTCGGCCACCGCGCTCTGTTCCTCGGCGGCGCTGGCGATCTGGGTGTTCATGTCGTTGATCACCGACACCGCCTGGGTAATGGTCTCCAGTGCCTGAGCCGCCTTGGCCGCATGTTGCACGCTTTCATCGGTACGGTTCTGGCTGTCTTCCATCACCTGCACCACGTCGCGGGTGCCTTGCTGCAATTGCTGGATCATGGTCTGGATTTCTTCAGTGGCCTTCTGAGTCTTCTGTGCGAGATTGCGCACCTCGTCGGCCACCACTGCAAACCCGCGTCCCTGTTCTCCGGCCCGTGCGGCTTCGATCGCTGCGTTGAGCGCCAGCAGGTTGGTCTGCTCGGCAATCCCGCGAATCGCCGTAAGGATGGCGTTGATGTTTTCGCTGTCCTTGGCCAGCGCCTGCACCACACCGACCGCCTTGCCGATTTCCTCGGCGAGGGCACCGATGGAGGTGGAGGTGTCGCGCACAATCTGCATGCCCTGGCTCGCCGCTTGATCAGCGTGGCTGGCGGCTTGTGCAGCCTGGGTGGCGTTGCGCGCCACGTCCTGGGCGGTCGCGGTCATCTCGTGCACGGCGGTGGCTACCTGGTCGATCTCGATCATTTGCTTGTGCACGCCCTGGTTGGTGCGAATCGCGATGTCGGCGGTGTGCTCCGACGAGTCGCTGACCTTCTGCACCGAACTCACCACTTGGGTAATCATTCCCTGCAACTTGGCCAGGAATGTATTGAAGCCGCTGGCAATCGCCCCCAGTTCGTCGGCGCGATCACTGGTCAGGCGCCGGGTCAGGTCACCTTCGCCCTGGGCGATGTCATTGAGCATCGCCACCATTTGCTTGAGCGGCCGGGCAATCCCGTGGCCCACCAGCCAGATCACCAGCAAGCCAATGCCGGCGATGAGCAGACCGGCCACGGCCATACCGAAAATATCGGTTTTGCGCTGGGCGTCCAGGTCGTGTTGCATCGCCTGCAAGTCCGCCATTACCGCGCTCAAGGGCAGTTGCAGCATCAAGGTCCAGCGGGCATCGGTCTGGCCGATGTTGAACGGCAGGAACAACTCGATATGCCCGTGTTCCTTATCCACGTCGTAACGTACTTCGCCGATCTTCAACTGGCCGAGGTTGGACAGCTCGTTGCTGTCGAGCAGGTCGCTGGCTTTTTCCCCCAGCTTGCTGGCGTCCTTGGTATAGGCCACCAGGCGGCCGTTGCTCGAGATCAGCGCCAGTTCACCGGCGCCGTTGTACAAATTCTGATCAGCCTTGGTGAGCATTTCCTGGATGAAGTTCACCGACAGGTCGGCACCGACGATGCCCTGGAAGGTGCCGTCGATCATGATCGGTTCGATAAACGAAGCGAGCATCACCATTGCGTTGCCCACCTTGTAGGGGGCCGGGTCGATGGCGCAGGGCTTTTTGCTTTCCTTGGAGCACAGGTAGTACTCACTGGCGCGCACACCGGTGGACAGGATGGTCTGGTCCGCCACGTCAGCCAGTTTATCCAGGCCCAGGCTGCCGTCGGCATTACGGAACCACCAGGGCAGGAAGCGACCGTTGGTTTCGATACCGACTACCGGGCTGTTCACGTAGGCGGCGTCGTTGTGGTCGATGGCGTTGGCTTCCCAACCAATATAGGCGCCGAGAATCTTCGGGTTGCGCACCACGGTTTCGTGGATCAGGTTGATCAGTTGTTCGCGGGAAACTGCCAGTTGGGGGTTGCCGCTGGCGTCCTTCATGCCCATCAGGGCGTTGGTGGTGGCCAGGCCTTTGGCCGTCACCAGTGGCGCTTCCAGTTCACGCTGGATCAGCGTCGCCTGGGTTTGCGCCAGCGCGGTCAGGCGCTGCTCGATGATCTGCTCGAATTGCCCCTGGGTGCGTTCCTGCACCATGTCTTGGGTGCGCGCGCCGGCGAACAAGGCGTACAGCACCAACACCGCTACCACGCTCAGGACAATGGCCCCGGCCAGGGCTGCGACAGAAAATTGAATGGACTTGAACTTCATGACGGCTCCGAGCGCAGGGGAGATTGGCTGCTTGTTTATATCGGCCACGAGCGGGGGAGACATGAGGGCGATCCCCTCAAAATGACTGTGCCGGATTGGCGAATGTCGCAAATGGGATGGTCGCCAACGGTTTATGAATTTTTTGCGGCAGTGTGGGATATGTCTGAAATCAGGCGGCTACACGTCTGTTGTATCTGGCGCCGATACAATTGGCCGACTACGATACGCGCCATGTTTTCAGGGAGAAGGTTGATGAAAAAGACAGTAGCGGTATGTGCATTGGGCGTGTCGGTATTGCTCGCCGGTTGCCAGTCGGTCAACACCACCAGCGGCGGCGCCGTGGGCGTTGAGCGCAAGCAATACATGTTCAGCATGTTGTCGAGTCAGGAAGTCGACCAGATGTATGCGCAGTCGTACCAGCAGACCCTGGGTGAAGCCAGCGGCAAAGGCCTGGTGGACAAGACCAGCGCCAACGCCAAGCGCGTGCAGGCGATTGCCAACCGCTTGATCGCCCAGGCACCCACGTTCCGCCCGGATGCAGCGCAGTGGAAGTGGGAAGTGAACCTGATCAAAAGTGACGAGATGAACGCCAACTGCGGGCCAGGCGGCAAGATCTTTGTCTACAGCGCGTTGATCGACAATCTCAAACTGACCGACGACGAACTCGCCGCGGTGATGGGCCATGAAATTGCCCATGCCTTGCGTGAACACGGCCGCGAAGCCATGTCCAAGGCATACGGTATCGAAATGGCGAAGCAGGGGGCTGGTGCGTTGTTCGGCCTCGGTCAGGACAGCATGGCGCTGGCTGATACCGTGGCCAACTACGGCATGACCTTACCCAACAGCCGCAGCAATGAAAACGAAGCGGACCTGATCGGCCTGGAGTTGTCGGCGCGTGCCGGCTACAACCCGAACGCGGCGATTACCCTGTGGAACAAAATGGCCAAGGCTTCGGAAGGCTCGCCACCTGAATTCATGAGTACTCACCCGGCTTCCAGCAGCCGGATCGCCTCCTTGCAGGCGGCTATTCCGAAGGTGATGCCGTTGTATCAGCAGGCGAAAAAATCCTGATTTATAAGACTGAAATGCAAATCTGAATGTGGGAGCCCGGCTTGTGTGGGAGCCGGGGTTGCCCGCGATGCAGGCACCTCGGTGTGTCAGTTGCACCGAGGTGATGCTATCGCAGGCAAGCCAGCTCCCACTCAAGCCCAGCCCCCATATGGGGTTGCGTTTAGATCCAGCCGCTGCTCTGCATGGCCTTGTACACCGCAACAATGGCCAGGATGAAAAACGCCGTAGCCGCCAGTCGACGAATCAGCGTCAGCGGCAGTTTGTCCGCGGCAAAATTCCCCGCCAGCACCACCGGTACGTTGGCAATCAACATGCCCAGGGTCGTGCCGATAATCACCAGCCACAGTTCCGGGTATTGCGCCGCGAGCATCACGGTAGCGATCTGGGTCTTGTCGCCGATTTCCGCGAGGAAGAACGCGATCAGGGTAGTCAGGAAGGGGCCGAACTTGCGTGCAGTACTGGTTTCGTCATCGTCGAGTTTGTCGGGCACCAGGGTCCAGAGCGCCGTGGCACAGAAACTCGCCGCGAGGATCCAGTGCAACACCGCATCCGAGAAGAAACTCCCGAACCAGGCCCCCACGGCGCCGGCGGCCGCATGGTTGGCGAGGGTCGCGGCAATGATGCCGGCGATGATCGGCCAGGGTTTGCGAAAGCGTGCAGCGAGAACGAGTGCGAGCAGTTGCGTCTTGTCACCAATTTCGGCCAAGGCAACGATTGCGGTAGGGACGAGCAGAGAATCCAGCATCAGGTAAGTTCCAGGGGCGGGTCGACACGGCTATGACACGTACAGCCTTCCCGCCCCGGGTAAGGTGTTCGTGTCATAGGTCTTGTCAAACCCCGGTCCGTCTGTGCGGACTCCTGGGTCGCATACGCCATGGTCTGTTGACCAAGTATGTTGACGTATGCCGGACGAGCGTGGCGCTCGTGGGAGACTACTCCCCTAGGACGGAGCGGATTCTGCCTAGGCAAAATCCATTCGGCAAGCCTTCTTTCGGAAAAAGATTTCAGCCGCGCTTGGCACGGTAAATGCGGAAACCCTGGCCTTCTGCCTTGATTGCGCAGACGCCAAGATGCTCTTCAATCAGCGGCTGATACTTCAGGAAGCTGTTCGCTACCAAGCGCAGTTCGCCGCCTTTTGCCAGATGTTTGGCCGCTTTTCGCAGCAAGTTCTCCGTAGCGAAATAATCGGTGTGCACTCCGACATGGAACGGTGGGTTGCTCAAAATCGTGTTCAGATTCATCGGCGCTGCGTCGATGCCATCACCGGTCAACACCTCGGCTTCCAGACCGTTGGCGGCCAAGGTCAGGCGACTGCTGGCGGCGGCAAAAGCATCCACGTCGAGCATCGTCACCGTGTTATGCGGATAGCGACGTTTCACGGCGGCTCCAAGCACGCCCGCCCCACAACCGAAATCCAGCAAGTGACCGCTCGGCAACTTGTCCAGATGCTCCAGCAGCAATGCGGTACCGCGATCCAGACGACCATGGCTGAACACGCCCGGCAGGCTCACCACTTTGAGCGGCCCTTCAGCCAGCGGCACCTCGAACACCTGCGCCAGGCTTTCCAGCTCAACCGGCTCGGGGGCGTTGGCCACCGTGACCAGCCACAACTGGCAGTGCCGCGCATTGTCGAGCTTGCGCGGTTTGCCGAACGGGTTCAGTTGCTTGGCCGCACTTTCGATACCGCCTTTCTTTTCCCCGACCAGGTACAACTCTTTGCCGGGCAAACGCGCCGCCACGGCATTGAGCAGGTAATCGGTGAGGTCCTTGGACTTGGGCAGGAACACCACCGCCGTGTCGAACGAACGCTCGGGCACGTTCACGCCGAACTGGCTGCGCTCGGCAAAACGCGCGTCCAGCGCGGCCTGGTCGCCGGCGTGCCAGCTCCAGCCATGGGCGTTGGGCAGGCGGCCCAGCAGGTCGTCGGCGGGCAAGCCCACCAGCAGCACGTCGCCTTGAAAAAGTTCGGCCTGGCGAAGCAGTACTTCACTGCGCGGATCCATGGTCTGCTCCTTGAAAAGGGGCGCAGTTTATCAACTGACGACCCGCAGCGGGGCGCCGCTGAAAAAGCCCTGAGCGTTTTCGATCAATTGGCCGACGATCCGCTGCCGGGCTTCGCGGCTGCCCCAGGCGTTGTGGGGGGTGACGATCAAGCGCGGGATGTCGCCGGCCAGCAACGGGTTGCCGTTGACCGGGGGTTCCACGCTCAATACATCGGTTGCCGCGCCGCCCAAATGACCGCTGCGCAAGGCATCCGCCAGCGCTTGTTCGTTGATCAAGCCACCGCGGGCCGTGTTGACGATAAACGCACCGGGCTTGAGCAGCGCCAGTTCACGGGCACCGATAAAGTCGCGGGTGTGTTCGTTGAGCGGGCAGTGCAGGGTCAGCGCGTCGACCTGCGCCAGCAACTCGTCCAGCGGCACGCGATCGGCACGAGCCGGGCGGCCAGGAATCGCACCCAGGATCACGCGCATGCCAAAGGCTTCAGCCAGGCGCGCAACGGCACCGCCCAATTCGCCATGGCCCAGCAGCCCGAGGGTTTTGCCTTCCAGCTCAACGATCGGATAGTCCAGCAGGCAGAACTGCTTGGCTTGTTGCCAGAGCCCCGCCTGCACATCTCGCTGATAGTCGTTCAGGCGTGTCGCCAGATTGAGCAGCAACATGATCGTATGCTGCGCCACCGATGGCGTGCCGTAACCCTGGCAATTGCTCACGGTAACGCCGTGGGCGCGGGCCGCAGCGAGGTCGACGTTGTTGGTGCCGGTGGCGGTCACCAGGATTAGCTTCAGCTCGGGGCAGGCCGCCAGGGTCTCGGCATTCAGCGCGATCTTGTTGCTGATCGCCACCTGCGCGCCTTGCAGGCGTTCGATAATGTTTTCGGGTGTGGTCTGCTGGTGCAGGCTCAGCTCGCTGAAGAGTGCCCGCAACCCGCTGAGGTCCAGGTCCCCGAGGTCCAGGGAAGGGTGATCAAGGAAGACGGCGCGGCGATTGTTCATTATCAACTGTACCTTTTGCGGCGAGGTTCGAAGGCGTAATCTGCCGAGCCTATCAGATGAAATAATCAGTTACTTCCAGGAGTGTGCATGTACCTCACCGAGTTCTTGACCGTGGCACTGATTCACCTGTTGGCGGTGGCCAGCCCTGGCCCGGATTTCGCCGTGGTGGTGCGTGAAAGCGTGACCCATGGCCGGCGCGCCGGCACCTGGACGGCATTGGGCGTCGGTTCGGCGATTTTCCTCCACGTGGGGTATTCGCTGCTGGGCATCGGCTTGATCGTGTCCCAGTCCATCGTGTTGTTCAACGCATTGAAATGGGCGGCGGCGGCCTACCTGCTGTACATCGGCTTCAAGGCCCTGCGCGCCCAGCCGGCCAAGCCTGCCAGTGAAGAAGACCTGCACCTGGAAGTGGGTGAGCGTACCGCCCGTGGCGCGTTCACCTCCGGTTTCGTCACCAACGGCTTGAACCCCAAGGCCACGCTGTTCTTCCTGTCGCTGTTCACCGTGGTGATCAATCCCCACACGCCGCTGGCGATCCAGGCCGGTTACGGACTGTACCTGGCCGTGGCGACCGCGATCTGGTTTTGCCTGGTTGCCATGCTGTTCAGCCAGCAACGCGTGCGTGCCGGTTTTGCACGCATGGGCCACTGGTTCGACCGCACCATGGGCGCGGTGCTGATTGCGATCGGTGTGAAGCTGGCGTTTACCAGCATGAAATAAGCCGGATGCTGGCGCAAAGCTAGCATTCATTGGGCTCTGCAAATCATTCCTTTGGCTGATTTGGCTGAAACATAAGCGCTCTAAAGTGCAGATGTTTCAGCCAAGACCGTGCAGTCAGATAAGGGATTCGTATGTTGCAGACTCGTGTTATCCCGCCCGCCGAAGGCGCCTACCAATACCCGCTGTTGATCAAACGCCTGTTGATGTCCGGGACACGCTACGAGAAGACCCGGGAAATCGTCTACCGCGACCAGTTGCGTTACACCTATCCGACCCTGATCGAGCGCGTCGCCCGCCTGGCCAATGTGCTGACCGAGGCCGGGGTCAAGGCCGGTGACACGGTGGCTGTGATGGACTGGGACAGCCATCGCTACCTGGAATGCATGTTTGCCATCCCGATGATTGGCGCGGTGATCCACACCATCAACGTGCGCCTGTCGCCGGAGCAGATTCTCTACACCATGAACCACGCCGAGGACCGCTTTGTGTTGGTCAACAGTGAGTTTGTGGGCCTTTACCAAGCTATCGCCGGCCACCTCACCACCGTCGACAAAACCCTGCTACTCACTGATGGCGCGGACAAAACCGCCGAGCTGCCCAACCTCGTAGGTGAGTATGAAACGCTGCTGGCAGCAGCAAGCCCTCGCTACGATTTCCAGGACTTCGACGAAAACTCCGTCGCCACCACCTTCTACACCACCGGCACCACCGGCAATCCCAAAGGCGTGTATTTCACCCATCGCCAACTGGTGCTGCACACCATGGGCGTGGCGACCATCATGGGCAGCGTCGACAGCGTGCGCCTGCTGGGCACCAACGACGTCTACATGCCGATCACCCCGATGTTCCATGTGCACGCCTGGGGCTTGCCCTATGTGGCGACCATGCTCGGCCTGAAGCAGGTTTATCCTGGCCGCTACGACCCCGAATACCTGGTGGAGTTGTGGCGTAAAGAGAAGGTCACGTTCTCCCATTGCGTACCGACCATCCTGCAAATGGTGCTCAACGCCAAGGCTGGCCAGGGCGTGGATTTCGGCGGCTGGAAAATCGTCATCGGCGGCAGCGCGCTCAATCGTTCGCTGTATGAAGCGTCGAAGGCTCGCGGGATTCAGCTGACGGCGGCGTACGGCATGTCCGAGACCGGGCCGCTGGTGTCCTGCGCCCACCTCAATGAAGAATTGATGGCCGGCACCGAAGACGAACGCACCACCTACCGCATCAAGGCCGGCGTGCCCGGGCCGCTGGTGGAGGCTGCGATCATCGACGGCGACGGCAACTTCCTGCCTGCCGACGGCGAATCCCAGGGCGAGCTGGTGCTGCGCGCGCCATGGCTCAGCGAAGGCTATTTCAACGAGCCGGAGAAGGGCGCCGAGCTGTGGGCCGGCGGCTGGATGCACACCGGCGACGTGGCCACCCTCGACGCCTTCGGCGTGATCGATATTCGCGACCGCATCAAGGACGTGATCAAGACCGGCGGCGAATGGATCTCCTCCCTGGCGCTGGAAGACCTGGTCAGCCGTCACCCGGCGGTACGCGAAGTAGCGGTGGTCGGGATTGCCGACCCGCAGTGGGGCGAACGCCCGTTTGCGTTGCTGGTGGTGCGTGATGGCCATGTGATAGGGGCCAAGGAGCTCAAGGAACATCTCAAGCCATTCGTGGAGTTGGGTCACTTGAGCAAGTGGGCGATTCCAAGCCAGATCGCCGTTGTTACGGAAATTCCCAAGACCAGCGTAGGCAAGCTCGACAAAAAACGTATCCGTATCGACATCATCGAATGGCAGGCCAACAACAGCACCTTCCTCTCGACCCTCTGACGCTGGTTGCCGTGCCCTCATGGGCACGGCAGCGCTCTAGCCCAACCCTTCACTTGTGATTTACCAATTTTCAGCCATCCTTGCCGCGCTGGTCTTCGCCAGCATGGCGAAAGGGTTGTGGCAGACGGGTTGGTGATGCAAATCACACTTTAGAGGGATCAAGCGCTACCCCCTGCTGGCTATAGTTCATCCCAGAGTTTTTCAAGGTGCGGTGCTGTGAACCTGGCGGGTTCATCTGTTCGCCCGGCATTGGAATTGTTGTATTCCGGCCGTTACAAGCCCTTAGAAACGACTCACTGCCATAACAATAATGCACATGGAGTAGCGTCGATGATCTCAGCACACCAGTTCTGGCGCCGGGCGAAACTGCCTTTGGCCGTCAGCCTCGCCTCTACGCTCGCCGGGCCCGCATTCGGCGTCAGTTTCAACATCGGTGAAATCGAAGGCAGCTTCGACTCGTCCCTGTCGGTAGGGGCGAGTTGGTCGACTGCGGGTCGCAACAAGGACCTGATCGGTGCCAACAACGGCGGCAGAGGGTTGTCGCAAACCTCGGATGACGGTCACCTGAACTTCGACAAAGGTGATTCCTTCTCGAAGATCTTCAAGGGTATCCATGACCTTGAGTTGAAATACGGCGACACCGGCGTGTTTGTCCGGGGCAAGTACTGGTATGACTTCAAGCTTAAAGACGACGACCTCGATTTCAAGAACATCAGCGACAACAACCGCCCAACAGGCGCCCGATCTTCCGGCGGGCAGATTCTCGACGCCTTCGTCTACCACAACTACTCGATTGGTGATGAACCGGGTTCCGTACGGTTGGGCAAGCAGGTAGTGAGCTGGGGTGAGAGCACGTTCATTGGTGGCGGTATCAACGCCATCAACCCGATCGACGTGGCTGCATTCCGTCGTCCGGGGGCCGAGATCAAGGAGGGCCTGATTCCGGTCAACATGTTCTACCTGTCGCAAACGCTGACCGACAACCTGTCGGCTGAAGGCTTCTATCAGATCGGTTGGGACAAGACCGTGACCGATAACTGCGGCACGTTTTTCTCGCAGCCCGACATCATTACCACCGGCTGTAACGATAATTTGCGGGTGTTGAACAAGCGTTCCACGATCAACCCGGCCGCTTTGCCGAGCTTGGCCGCCTTGGGCGTCGACGTTAATGACGAGGGCGTCCTGGTGCGCCGCGGTCCGAACCGTAACGCACGTGACGGCGGCCAATACGGCGTCGCAATGCACTACAACTTTGAGCCGCTGGACACCGAGTTCGGCGCCTACTACATGAACTACCACAGCCGTGCGCCGATTTTCAGTGCAACCGGCGCGCCTCAGTCGGTCTACGACAGAGCCAGGCCTTTGGGTCAGGCAGCTGCACTGGTGGTGGCGGGCAACTCGCAATACTTCGTTGAGTATCCGGAAGACATCCACCTCTTTGGCTTGAGTTTCTCCACCACGTTGCCTACCGGCACGGCATGGAGCGGCGAGTTGAGCTACCGGCCCAACGCGCCTGTGCAGTTGAACTCCACCGACATCCTGTTTGCCGGCGTTCGCCCTCTGGGCTTCCCGGTGCTCAAGGATGCTTCGTTGTTAAGCGGTGTACCAGGCCAGGATTTGCATGGTTATCGCCGTAAGGAAATCACTCAACTCCAAACCACGTTCACCCACTTCTTTGACCAGGTCATGGGCGCCAGCCGCCTGACGCTGGTGGGTGAGGTCGGTATGACCTATGTCGGTGGGTTGGAGAGCAAGTCCAAGGTTCGCTATGGCCGTGATCCGGTGTTTGGCCCGGGTACCCTGCCTAACGGCGCGTGTGCGGCTTTGAACAACTCTACCGCCCAAGGTGCTGGCCTTCCCAATGCTAACGGCCTGAACACCAGTTGCAACAACGACGGCTTCACTACTGCAACTTCGTGGGGCTACCGTGGCCGTGCGATCTGGGAATACCCGGATGTGTTTGCCGGCGTCAACCTCAAACCCAACGTGGCCTGGTCCCATGACGTTAAGGGTTACTCGCCTGGCCCTGGCGGTAACTTCGAGGAAGGCCGCAAGGCGATCAGCCTCGGGCTGGACGCCGAGTACCAGAACACTTACACCGCGAGCCTGGCCTACACCAACTTCTTTGGTGGCGACTACAGCACCGTGGACGACCGCGACTTTGTCGCCTTGAGCGTCGGCGTGAACTTCTAAGCACACTCTCTTTAAGCAGTATGTTTTAAGGAAGAACCAGAACATGAAAATAACTAAAAATCTGTTGCAGGTGGGTGTGCTGGGGCTGTCGATCATGGCGGGTAGCGTCATGGCGGCAGTCTCGGCCGATGAAGCCGCCAAGCTCGGTACGACCCTGACCCCGATGGGCGCTGAAATGGCCGGCAACGCGGCCGGCACCATCCCTAAATGGTCGCCACTGCCCACCAACGCCGGCGCCGTGGATGCCCGTGGCTTCCTGGCCAACCCGTACGCCAACGAACAACCGCAATTCACCATCACCGCGCAGAACGTCGAGCAGTACAAGGACAAGCTGGCGCCGGGGCAGTACGCGATGTTCAAGCGCTACCCGGACACCTTCAAGATGCCGGTCTACCCGACCCATCGCGGCGCCACGGTGCCGGCTGATGTGTTCGCCGCCATCAAGAAAAACGCCACCAGCACCAACCTGGTGTCCGGCGGCAACGGCCTGGAAAACTTCGAAACCGCCGTACCGTTCCCGATTCCGAAAAGCGGCGTTGAAGTGATCTGGAACCACATCACTCGCTATCGCGGCGGCAGCGTGACCCGCCTGGTGACCCAGGCCACGCCGCAAACCAACGGCTCCTTCAGCCTGGTGTACTTCCGCGACCAGTTCGTGTTCCGCGACAAGATGAAGGACTACGACCCGAAAAACCCGGGCAACATCCTGTTCTACTTCAAGCAGCAAGTGACCGCGCCGGCACGTCTGGCCGGTGGTGTGCTGCTGGTGCACGAAACCCTCGACCAGGTGAAAGAGCCGCGTTCGGCATGGGTCTACAACGCCGGCCAGCGTCGTGTGCGCCGGGCGCCGCAAGTGTCCTATGACGGCCCGGGTACCGCCGCAGACGGCCTGCGGACTTCCGACAACCTCGACATGTTCAACGGTGCACCGGACCGCTACGACTGGAAACTGGAAGGCAAGAAGGAACTGTACATCGCCGAAAACAGCTACAAACTCGACGATCCGAAGCTCAAGTATGTCGACATCATCAAGGCCGGCCACATCAACCAGGACCTGGCTCGCTACGAGCTGCGCCGTGTGTGGCATGTGGTTGCAACCCTGAAGGAAGGCCAGCGCCACATCTACGCCAAGCGTGACTTCTTCATCGACGAAGACACCTGGCAAGCTGCGGTCATCGACCACTACGACGGTCGTGGCCAACTGTGGCGCGTGGCTGAAGCCCACGCCGAGAACTACTACGACAAGCAAGTGCCGTGGTACGCCCTCGAAACCCTCTACGACCTGCAGTCCGGCCGCTACCTGGCACTGGGCATGAAGAACGAAGAGAAACAGGCCTATGACTTCGGCTTCACTGCCACCACCAGCGACTTCACCCCGGCGGCTCTGCGCCAGGATGGTGTTCGCTAACTTGCTGTAATAGAGGCCGCATCCTCGAAGGTGGGAGCCGGGCTTGTGTGGGAGCGGGCTTGCTCGCGAAAGCAGAGTGTCAGTCGATACATGTGTGACTGACCCACCGTCTTCGCGAGCAAGCCCGCTCCCACACAAGCCCGGCTCCCACATTTTATTTGGGGTGTTTGGAATATTTGAGCCAGGACCGCCGGATATTTTTTGTTGTAGTCTTTTTCAGACAATTGTTGCAAAGATCTACAAAGCTGCCGCTTTTACCGCTAGTCTGCGGACATCTGCAATGCCGACAACAGCCTTCTACAAGAGCCCGGCGATGACTGATCTGTCCCGAATTCAAGGGCCTGCCAGCGCGGTGATTCCGACCCTGGAAGGGCGCTTCTATCGACCCCCACTGCCTGACGGCTACGTGTTGCGACCGCGCCTGTGCGAACGGCTGAGTGAGGGATTGGCCGGGCGCTTATTGCTGGTCAGTGCGCCGGCCGGGTTTGGCAAGAGTTCGCTGGCGGTGGAGTTCTGCCAGAGCTTGCCGGGCCACTGGCAAAGCCTGTGGTTGGGGCTCAGCCCCCGGGACAACGACCCGGGACGTTTCCTTGAACGCCTGCTCGACGGCCTGCAGCAATACTTCCCGCAGTTGGGCGCCCAGTCCCTGGGCTTGCTGAAAATGCGCCAGCGCCATCAACCCTTTGCGTTTGAAGAGTGGCTCGACGGGCTGCTGGATGAACTGACGGTGCACCTGTCGATCCAGGCGCCGCTGTTGCTGGTGCTGGATGACTACCATCTGGCCCAGGGCCCGGTACTCGACCGCTGCCTGCAATTTTTCCTCAATCATCTGCCCGACGGCCTGTTGGTACTGGTCACCAGCCGCCAACGCCCCGACTGGCACCTGGCGCGCCTGCGCCTGTCCCGGCATTTGCTGGAACTGCACGAGCAGGACCTGCGCCTGACTCACGCCGAATCCCTGGCCCTGCTGGATCGCCACAGCAGTTCATTGCGCGGCGAAGCCCTGGATAACCTGATCCGACGCAGTGAAGGCTGGGTGGCCGGCCTGCGTTTCTGGCTGCTGGCGGCCTCCGAAGCTGGCAGCGAAGGCGCCTTGCCCCAAGGCCTGCACGGCGGGGAAGGGCTGATCCGCGATTACCTGCTCGAAGAAGTCATCGACTGCCTGCCAGCCGAAGTCCAGGCGTTTCTCTACGACACCGCGTCCCAGGAGCGGTTTTGCAGCGAACTGTGCGACGCCGTGCGCGAAGCCCACGACAGCAGCGAAATCCTGCGCTACCTGCAAGCTCACCAGGTTTTCCTTGTGCCGCTGGACGAACAGGGCCACTGGTACCGTTATCATCACCTGTTTTCCGACCTGCTGCGTACCCGGCGCGCGAGTAATGCCGTGTTGCCGGCTGCGAGCCTGCACCTGCGGGCCTGTCGCTGGTTCAATGCTCAGGGCTTGATCGATGAGGCGGTGGAGCAGGCGCTGCGTGCCGGCCACCTGGACGTGGCGGCGAACCTGGTGCAGAACCTCTCCGAAGAGCAACTGCTGGCGGAGCAAAACGTCGGCATGCTGCTGCGCTGGAAAATGGACTTGCCCGACAGTCTGTTGATGAGCACGCCACGTCTGATCGTGCTCTACAGCTGGGCATTGGGGTTGGCTTGCCAACTGGACGCAGCGCAAGAGTTGGCCAGCCATCTCAGCCGCTTTCTGCCGGCGCCATCGGCCACTGCGCAAAAATCGATGTTGGCCCAATGGCTGGCCCTCAGCGGGATCATCGCTCGGGGCCGTGGCGATCGCGAGCTGACCCAGTTGTATTGCAGCGAGGCCCTGGAAAGCCTGCCGCACAAACGCTATGGCCAGCGGTTGATGTGCCTGTCGACCCTGTCCAACCTGTCCATCGTCGACGCTGACCTATGGCGCGCCCGTGGCTTGAATCGCGAGTCCCTGGAGCTGGCGCAGCGCGTTGGCAATCCGTTGTTCGAGGCATTGGCCCATTACGACCGCGCGCGGGTGCTGCAGGCCCGTGGCGAGATCCTGCGTTCCCTGGATGAAGTGCGCCAGGGCCTGCAACGTTTGCAAGGCCTGGCGCCGCAACGGCTGTACGCGGTCCGAGCGCGATTGGCATTGTACGAAGGCTACCTGCTGCTGATGCGCTGCCAGCCAGAAGCCGGGCTCGCTCGACTGCGCGCCGGGTTGACCGAGGCGCGAGCCTGCCGGGATATCAGCGTGTTGATCGGCCATTGCGTGATCGCCAGCTTCGAAGGTCGCCGCGGCGACTTCCCCACGGCCTTTGCCGAGCTGGCCGAGGCCGAGCGCTTGATGCACATCTGGGACGTGCCGCCGATTTTCTATCTGGCGATGATTACCCTGGTCAAATGCGAACTCTGGCTGGCCCAGGGTCGCACCGACCTGGCCGATGCCTGGCTGACACGGCTGGGGCAAACCTACAACGGTGAACACGCCGCAGCCGCGCCGGAGTTTCACCCGCACCTGCCGCAACATATCGAGCTGCAACAGGCAGCGCTCGACGCCATCCGGCATCAGCCGGCGGCCTCACTGCAACGGCTCGAGGAACTGGCGCAACAGGCCCATAACAGCGGCCGGCAGATGATCAGCCTGATGGCGCTGACCCAGCAGGCGCAGTTACTGCTGGACGGCGGTCAGGAAGCGCTGGCCCGCCCGGTATTTGCCCGCGCGCTGGATGCGGCTGCCGGTGGCGCGATGCAGCCTTTCCAGCGCTTGCTGGAGCGCTATCCCGACTGGACGCGGGAGCAGCTTTTGCGGGATACCCATGGTCAGATGAACCAGAGCCTGCTGGCACGCTTGCCGGATGTTGCGGTGGTTGAAGCCCCACACACCCTTGAAACCCTAAGCTCCCGCGAACTGGCGGTGCTGCACCTGATCGCCCAGGGTTGCTCGAACCAGGAAATCAGCAATCAGCTGTTTATCTCCCTGCACACCGTGAAAACCCACGCCAGCCATATCAACAGCAAGTTGGGAGTGGAGCGGCGTACGCAGGCGGTAGCGCGGGCACAAGAGATGGGGTTGTTGGGGTAGGCATCTCGATCAATGGGACCGGAAGCCCCAAACGATTTCCACCACGCGCTCTGCTACCAGCACATAAACCAGGATCAGCAGCAGCTGAAGCACCAAGTGATAACGAAGCTTGGCCAGCCTGCGGATTCCGTCGCTGACATTCAGCACCGTCAGCAAGGTTGAAACTACGATCAAGCCCCACCCGGCCACGCTTGACGCCAGGACACCGAGGAATAGTTCACGCTTCTCGGACAGCACGTTGGTACCTGCGGCAAACAGCAGCGCACACACCAGCAGGTTCTTCACATTGTCGAAGACCTGGGTGCTGAAATCATTTTCCAGCAGTTGCAAATACCACTTCCAGAATGTGCGCATGGCTCAATCCTTGGCTCAATGTTTACTGCGCGGCAGGGCATTCACTCGGTGACTTGTCGGCGGCCTGGCTGAGCAATGCGGCAAACCGTTTGACGTTGTTTTGCTGAGCGATCACCAAGTCATCAATGGTTGGGCCGGATGGCGACTGCACCACCGTGCGACACGTAAGCGGCGTGCGTTCGTCTGTGCCCGTCTGGCGAAGTCGCCATTTGACGTCGAGCAGCGCGTACCGCCCCGGAATCGAGTCAAAGCGCTGTACTTCAATGCGCACCGCCAGGTTTTTCCGGTTGCTGGCGAGTTGATCCACCAGCGCGCTGCGCAGCTCATCCACCAGGCTGGCGGCCCACCATTGCGTCTCAAGAATCGCGACGCCGCTGTCGCCCTGGCGGATGACAATCTGCGGCCGGTCGACCTGGGGCGGGACCGTGATGCTTTCAATGCGGATCTCACCACCGGCGGCCAGTGACGCAGTGCTGCGATGGACCGGCGTCAGGGTGTGAAATTGAATCGGCTCACTGCGGCACGCCGCCAGCAGCAGCAACCCGGCGAGCAATGTGATCTTCAGTGGGAAAGCCATGGTGGTTGCTCCAGTGGTCATTTGCGCGGTGGCCCTTGCAGGTCCGATGGCGCAGCGTTGTCGGGGCGACCGCGAATCAGTGATTCGGGATGGCGTGCCAGGTAGTCTGAGAGCTCTCGCAGGGAGCGCGACATGCGGCTTAGTTCGTCCAGGGTCTGGGTCAACTGTTCCCGCTGTGGCGAATCTTCGGCCAGGGTCGAACTGGCTGACTGCAAGGTTTTACTCACGTCGGCCAGGGTGTTCTGCACGCCCGGCAATGTCTTGGCGTTGAACTGGCCGAGACCTTTGCGCAGTTCCACCAGGCTGCCGTCCAGGTTGCCGGCAATCCGCTCGATCGGCAGCTGGTTGATCTTGTTGACGATGCCTTCGAGTTTTTCCTGCAGTTGTTCCAGATTGCCGGGGATGGTCGGGATGCTGACGGGGCGCAGGTTCGGGTCGAACACGACTTTGTCGGCCTTGGGGAAGAAGTCCAGGGCGATGTACAGCTGGCCGGTGAGCAGGTTGCCGCTGCGAGCCTGGGCCCGTAGGCCGTGTTCAATGAAGCTGCCTATCAGGCGTACACCGCCGGCCTCATCGTTAGGGTCATGCTTCAGGACCGTGAGCATTTTGGTGTTGGCTTCGCCGAGGCGTTGCGGGTAAATCACGATGCCGACGTTCACCGGGAAGCTACGTTTTTTCTCGTCGAAATCCAGGTTGATCGATACCACTTTGCCAAACTCGATACCCAGGAATTCCACCGGCGCACCGACGGTGAGCCCGCGCAAGGCTTGATCGAAACGCAAGATCAGGTATTGCCCCTTGCCATTGGGCGGTGCCAGCGCGGTTTGCTGGTCGGCGAACAGTTCATAGGAATGCTCCTCACTGGCCGGCTTGTCGTCGGGGCTGTAGGGCGGAGCCAGGAAAGCGATGCCGCCCACCAGCATGGACGACAAGGATTCGGTCTTCAGCGCAAACCCGTTGGCGCCGACACTCACATCAATCCCGCTGGCGTTCCAGAATCGGGTGTTCTCGGTGACGTAGGCATCATTCGGTGCATGCACGAACACGTCGATGTTCACGCCTTTTCCATCGGCGTCCAAGGCATAGGCGACCACTTGGCCGACGGGGATTTTGCGGTAATAGACGGGGGAACCGATGTCCAGCGAACCCAAATCCTGGGTGTGCAAGGTGAAGCGTTTACCAGGCTCGCCATAGGTGATGGGCGGCGGGTTTTCCAGGCCGGTGAACCGGTTGGCGCGGGTATCGGACTGGCCGATATCGGCGCCGATGTAATCCCCGGAGAGCAGCGTGTCGATGCCGGAAACGCCGCCCGCGCCAATACGCGGGCGCACCACCCAGAATTGCGAGTCTTCCCGGGTGAAGCTTTCAGCCTGCTTGGACAGTTTGATCGTGGCGTTGACGCTTTTCTGGTCGTCGCTCAACTCCACGTCAGTCACCTGACCGATCACCACGTTGCGGTATTTGACGTCGGTCTTGTTGGCGGTCAGGCCGCTGCCGGTCTTGAAGGTAATGGTAATGCTCGGCCCTTGCTGAAGGATGCTGTGCACCACCAGCGAAATGCCCACCAGCACCGCGACAATCGGCACGATCCACACCAGCGAGACGCTGAAGCGCCGCGTCTTGATCGCCGGCGAGCCTGGCGGCAGCGGTTTGTCAGGGGGTTGCGACGCCATCCGGCATCTCCTCGTTGTGTGGGTTTTCCCAGATCAGGCGGGGGTCGAAACTCATGGCCGAGAGCATCGTGAACACCACCACCAGGCCAAAGAACAGAATGCCCAGGCGCGGCTCGATGGTGCCCAGGGCCTGGAACCGCACCAAGGCGGCTACCAGCGCCACCACGATCACATCCAGCATCGACCAGTAGCCGATCACTTCGACGAAGCGAAACAGCTTCGAGCGCTCCTTGCGTGCCCACTGGTTATTGCGTTGCACGGTAACCAGCAGCAACGTCAGCGCGACGAACTTGATGCCCGGCACCGCGATGCTGGCGATGAAAATGATCAGGGCAATGTCCCAGGCGCCGTGCTGCCAGAACTCCAGCACGCCGCTCATGATGGTACTGTCGGCGCCGGAGCCGAGCATCGAGGTATTCATCACCGGCAGTAGATTGGCGGGCACATAAAACGCCAGCGCCGTCAGCATGTAGGCCCAGGTACGGGTCAACGAGTGGACCTTGCGCCGGTGCAGGGGCGCGCTGCAACGCTCGCATTCGTCGGGGTTGCCGCTGACGTCGCAGGCCTGGCCGCAGCTGTGGCACAGGCACAGGTTCAGCTCGCTGGCGGTTGGTGGACGGCTCATAAAATGTCCCACAGATCGCGAATATCACGCCCGGCAATGCGGATCAGCAACAGGCTGAGGGCGGCCAGGGCAAACAGGCCGGTGCCGGGCAATACATCCAGCATGCCGGCGAGTTTGAACACCGCCACCATGGCACCCAGCAGGCAGACTTCGAGCATGCTCCAGGGCCGAAGCGCTTCGAGCCAGCGCATGCACAGCTTGAACGCCGGCGAGCGTTTGCCCTTCATCGCAAAGCCCAGCACCCACATCAGTAGCAGCAGTTGGAAGACCGGCGCGATGATGATGGAAATGGCCGCCACCAGCGCGATAAAAGTAATCGGCCCCTGAGCCAGCGCCACTACTGAGTCCCACAAGGTGGCGCTGCTATTCAGGCCCTGGAGGCTGATGCTCATCACCGGGTAGAAGTTGGCGAAGACCCACAGCACGGCGGCGGTCAGGGTCAGGGCCAAGCGTTGTTCCACCGACAGCCCGTTGTAACGCTGGAGCACGCCTGCGCAGCGGGTGCAGAGGGTCTTCTGATGTTTGGCGAGCGTGACTTTTTCATACACGCAATCGCAGTGTTCGCAGATGATCAATGGGCTGAGGGTCGCCATAAGTCCCACTCCATGCGCTATACGTTACGCGTTGTATGACTGGCGCCAGAGTAGCTTAGCAGTTGCCGGGTTTGACAGCCGTGCGCTCGCGAGCGCTTTCGGATCGGGTGCACGCTCGAACATACTGTGCGCCAGAATGCAGTACAAAAGAGTGTGCCTTTGAATTTGCAGGAATGCCCATGAATATTCAGTCCCCCGCGCTGATCCGCGAAACCTTTCCGGTCGGTCCGTTGCAGTGCAACTGCACGATCATCGGCGACCCCGTCACCAAAAAAGCCATCGTCGTAGACCCGGGTGGCAACCACGAGTTGATCCTGGCGCGACTCGATGCGCTGGGCCTGAAAGTGGTCAGCATCATTCACACTCACGCCCATCTCGATCACTTTCTGGCTTCCGGGCAGTTGAAGGAGAAGACCGGTGCCACGTTGCACTTGCACAAGGAAGACCAGTTTCTGTGGGACAACCTGGAAATGCAGTGCCAGATGTTCCGCGTGCCTTATACGCCAGTGCCGTCGCCGGATCGTTGGCTGGAGGATGAAGAAGAGCTGGCCTGTGGTTGCGGGGTGGCCTTGCACACACCTGGACACACACCGGGCTCGATGAGTTTCTGGTTTGCCGATGCGAAGTTGTTGATTGCCGGTGACACCCTGTTTCGACGTGGGGTAGGGCGTACCGATTTATGGGGCGGTGACCAAGCCACCATCGTGCGTTCGATCAAGCAACGGCTCTACACCCTGGATGAGGCGGCGGTTGTGGTGGCGGGGCATGGTCCGGATACACGCCTGGGAGATGAAATGCGTGAGAATCCATTCGTGCGGGCGTGAAGGGAAACTGGGGTAGTTTTTCGGATACCAAATGGCGACTATCGGACGAACCTTATAGAAAAAATGACAATTACCGTTCAGCAAGTCTCTGCTAGGGTTTGAGTGCGGCCGGGCTTGTGTGGAGATGGAATTTTTACCGTTTGTCGTGTTCCAACCTCGGCACAGGTCCATTGCCAATGTCCTCTGCATCACAGAATGCAAAAGTAGGAGCTTCCTTCATGTTCACTTCTCGTCGTCTGCTTGTTGTCGCTACCGCCGTAGCCCTGTTGTCGGGCTGCGCCTCACCTAATCCTTATGACGGCAGCCAGGCACAGGGCGGTGGCTCTTCTGGTGTGAGCAACACCGCCAAGTACGGTGGCCTGGGTGCCCTGGCGGGTGCACTGGCAGGTGCCGCCATCGACCACAACAACCGCGGCAAAGGTGCGCTGATCGGCGCTGCCGTCGCCGGTATCGGTGGTGCGGGTTACGGCTACTACGCCGACCAGCAGGAAAAGAAACTGCGCGCCAGCATGGCCAACACTGGTGTTGAGGTGCAGCGCCAGGGCGATCAGATCAAGTTGATCATGCCGGGTAACATCACCTTCGCCACTAACTCGGACGCGATCTCCAGCAGCTTCTACACGCCGCTGAACAACCTGGCGAACTCCCTCAAGCAGTTCAACCAGAACACCATTCAGATCGTTGGCTACACCGACAGCACGGGCAGCCGTCAGCTCAACATGGACCTGTCCCAGCGCCGTGCGCAGAGCGTGGCTAATTACCTGACCTCCCAAGGTGTCAGCCCGACCAACCTGAGTGCTCGCGGTGCCGGCCCGGATAACCCGATCGCCAGCAACGCCGACGTCAATGGCCGTGCCCAGAACCGTCGCGTAGAGGTCAACCTGGGCCCGATCCCTGGCCAGCAGTACGGTCAGCCAGGTGCCCAGCAGCAACAGGCGCCACAGCAGAACAACCAGTTCCAGGGCAACCCGTACCAGCAGTACCAGTAACCGCCAGCCAATAAAAAGGGCGCCGTGCAGTCAATGCACGGCGCCCTTTTTTGTGGCTGCCGATGACTCAGTCGATGTATTCGAACAGCTTCACAATCTTCTGTACGCCGGACACGCCCTGTACCAGGTTGGCGGCGCGGGTGGCTTCTGCCTGGGTCAACAGGCCCATCATGTAGACGATGCCGTTATCGGTGACGATCTTGATCCGAGAGCCGGGGATTGCACTGTCGGTCAGCATCTGCGTCTTGATCTTGGTGGTCAGCAGGGCGTCGTTGCTGATGGCCAGCAGGGTGATCGGGTCCATCACCTGCAATTCGTTGTGGACCTTCTTGACCCGTTGAACCGTGGCGGCGGCTTGTTCAGCCTGGGCCTTCAAGTCAGCGCGCGGGGTTTGGCCGGTGAGCAGCACCACGCCGTTGAAGCTGACGACCACAACGCGCGAGGCGCCGTTGCCCAAGTCCGGAGCGGCCTTGGATACGTTGACGGAAACCTTGGTTTCGATCAGCGAGTCATCGATTTTGCTGCCGAAAGTGCGGGTGCCTTTATCGTCCTGGATAGGCGTGTCGCGGCTCGCTTCGATTACCGAGCTGCAGCCGCTGATGCCTAGGCACAGCGTGATTGCCAATAGGCTAAGGCGTTTAACGGTCATTCTTCACTCCCGAACAGTTGGCTGTCGATCAGATCGCACAGGCAGTGGATCGCCAGCAGGTGGACTTCCTGGATACGTGCGGTGACATTGGCCGGGACGCGAATTTCCACGTCTTCGGGCAGCAGCAGCGAGGCCATGCCGCCGCCGTCGCGTCCGGTCAATGCTACGACAATCATTTCACGATCATGTGCGGCCTGGATCGCTTGAATAATGTTCGCCGAGTTACCGCTGGTGGAGATCGCCAGCAGTACGTCACCCGGCTGGCCAAGGGCGCGAATCTGTTTCGAGAAGATTTCGTTGTAGCTGTAGTCGTTGGCGATCGAGGTGATCGTCGAGGTGTCGGTGGTCAATGCGATGGCCGGCAGGCTCGGGCGCTCACGCTCAAAGCGGTTGAGCAGCTCGGAGGAGAAATGCTGGGCATCGCCGGCCGAACCGCCGTTGCCGCACGAAAGCATTTTGCCTTCGTTGAGCAAGGCGTTGACCATGACCTGACTGGCTTGCTCGATGTGCGGTGCAAGTACGTCCATCGCCTGTTGCTTGGTATCGATACTGGCCTGGAAAAGCTGGCGAATTCGGGATTGCATGTCCATCTGTGTGACCTTAAGTAGCGCGGCTGTTTGGCACAGGAATGTGCAGCCCGCAAAGCAAAGAGCAAAAGTGTGCGGTGTAGATGTCCGGCGAATCAGCTGTCAAAGGCATCTTGCAGCCAGTTCAGATCGGCTGTTCCCCGGGGAGTGCTTTCTATGGCAACCACATCGAAACGGCAGGGGTGATCGGCCCAGCGACGCTCTTTGAGCAGGAAAAACTGCGCGGCGAGTATCAGCTTCTGACGCTTGCGCCCGTCGATACTGGCGAGCGCGCCACCCCATTGTGCGTGTTTTCTGTAGCGGACTTCGACAAATACTACTGTATCGCCGTCAAGCATGACCAGATCAAGCTCGCCGCGCTTGCATAACCAGTTCTGCGCCAGCAGGCGCAGACCCTGTTGTTGCAGGTACTCGAGAGCTAGAAGTTCGGCGTCCTTGCCGCTTTGTGCGCTTGACCGCTCGGGCATCAGCGCGGGGTATCAGGCAGGCGCTGGATCTCGCCACCCACGAACTTGGCCCATGGCATCTGGCGGTCGACACGCTGGTTGGCGCTGACGCCCAGGTTACCCGACAGGCCGTCAACACGAGTATCCGGCAGTGCCTTGAGTTGCCCCAGGCGCGGCGCCAGGCGGTAGGCATCCACACCCATCGCGTACAGACGACCGAGGCTGCCGTTGGCTTGTGGCCATTGGGCGGCAACCTGGTTGCGCAGCGGGTCGGTGGTGTTCAGGAGCCAAGGGGTTTCGCAGAACATCACGTTGGTCATGTCCAGGTACTGGTTCTTGTCGCCACTGGCGCTGAACACATGGGATGTCGCATACACCGGTACGTCGCCAGCGTATTGGAAGTTCAGGGTTGGCTTGATCTGCTGCGCCAGTTGCGGGGTCACGGCGAGGAAGATGAACTCGATGTCCTGGCGGCGCGACGGCTGGGCGGAAACATCCGAACCGACAGTGCTTTGCAGGCTCTTCGCACGGCCTTCGCTTTTGCGCAGCTGGAACAGGTCGGCGATCTGTTGGGCCAGGGCTACCGGCTGGTCAACGTACTCGACGCCCACCACGGTGCCGCCATTGGCTTCCCAATCCTGGCGGAAGGCTTTGTAGACACGTTCGCCCCATTCGCCTTTCGGCACCATGGCAGCGGCGCGGTGCAGGCCATCGGCGCGAGCACGACGGGACACTTCACGGGCCTCGTCTTCAGCGGCCAGGCCAAACTGGAACAGTTGCGCCGGGTTCTGCTCGGCTTCGCTGTAGTTCAGGGCCAGGGTGGTGATGGGCAATTGCGGGCGTGCGCTGAGTTGCTTGACCAGCGGTTTCTCCAGCGGGCCGACCACCAGTTGCACGCCGGCGGCCTGGGCCTTGGCATAGAAGTCGTCGATGGAGGTCAGGCGCGAGCTGTCGTAGAACTCGATCACCGGTGGCTTCTGCCCGGCTTGTTCAGCCTGGTAGTGTGCGGCCATGAAGCCTTCGCGCAGCGCTTTGGCGACGCCGGCCAGCGGACCTTCCTGCGGGAGCAGCAGGGCGATCTTGTTCAGCGGCTGGCTGGCCAGTTCCTTGAGCTTGGTCAATGGCTGCGGCAATTGCGAGGCTGCCGGATGGCCCGGGTTCTGGGCGCGCCAGGTGTCGATGGCTGCCTGCTGTTGCTCCAGAGTGCCGGCGCCCTTGACCGCTTGGGCCAGGCTGATCCAGCCGTCCAGCGTCGGGTTGCCGCTGGCTTGCAACTGATCGGCAGGCAAGGCGGCAATCAGCGCCCAGATGGCTTCGTGGTTGCTGTTGTAGGCGTCGCCTGTCAGCAGCGGGGCCATGGCGACACGCTCACGAGCGGCGGCCAGGGTCTGGCCGTCGGCCTCATAGGCACGGGCATGCACGGTGCCGGTACGGATCTGCTGTTCAGGCGGCAGCTCCTTCAGGCTTTGCAGGCTCGGGTGGTTCAACGCCGTCAACGCGGCCTTGGGCTGGTTGCGGGCCATCGCCAGTTCGGCCGACAGGGTGCTGGCAAATACCTGCGCGGCCGGCTTCAGGACGTCCAGTGGCACTTGGGCAAGAATCTGCGCCGAGCGTCCCGGATTGTTTTGGTGGAACGCCAGGTCTGCCGCACTCAAGCGCAGCAGCGCGGCTTTTTCCGGAGTATTGGCCGAAGCCGCCTGTTCGAGCAGTTGCTCGATGCTGGCATTCGGGGGCCGGGGTAGGTCGCCAAGGCTGGACGACGGCGAGCTGGCGCAAGCCGCCAACAGGGCAGCGAGGCAGAGGGCAGAGAACAGCCGCAGGCAAGCGATCATGTAAGTGTTCCTGATACCGATCAAATTAGCGTGGAATTGTACCCAAGCACTGGCCGGGGCGCGATGTTACTGGCGTGAAACCGTCTATTTAGGTCGTGTAAATGTTGCAAGACCCTGCAGATGGCTGAAATGGAGCCTGCCCCGAGGGCATATATTCAAGGCGTCTACGCGCTACAATGCGGCTTTTGCCAATCATCGAGGTGTGCGCTTTGACTGCTCCAGGTCCTTTGAATTCCACTGCTGGCTCGCTTTTTGTCGTGGCGACGCCCATTGGCAACCTGGACGATATCAGTGCGCGGGCACTGAAAGTGCTGCGTGACGTAAAGCTGATCGCCGCCGAAGACACTCGGCACTCCCAGCGGTTGATGCAACATTTTGGCATTCCGACCCCCCTGGCCGCGTGTCACGAACACAACGAACGTGAAGAAGGCAGTCGTTTTATCACCCGTTTGTTGGCGGGTGATGACGTGGCGTTGATCTCGGATGCGGGTACGCCGCTGATTTCCGACCCTGGCTATCACCTGGTTCGCCAGGCACGGGCGGCTGGTATCAATGTAGTGCCTGTTCCGGGAGCGTGCGCGCTGATTGCTGCATTGTCTGCAGCCGGCTTGCCGTCGGATCGTTTTATCTTTGAAGGCTTCCTGCCGGCCAAGGCTGTTGGTCGCCGGGCGCGCCTGGAGTTGGTGAAGGAAGAACCACGCACGCTGATCTTCTACGAAGCCCCGCACCGCATCCTTGAATGCCTGCAGGACATGGAGCTGGTATTCGGCGGCGATCGCCTGGCCTTGCTGGCGCGGGAAATCACCAAGACCTTCGAAACCCTCAAAGGTCTACCGCTGGAAGAGCTGCGTGCGTTTGTTGAGGGCGACAGCAATCAGCAACGCGGGGAATGCGTAGTACTGGTAGCGGGCTGGTCGGCGCCGGAAAGTGAAGATGCGGTCGGCAGTGAGGCGATGCGCATTCTGGATCTGCTGCTTAAGGAAATGCCATTGAAGCGCGCGGCGGCCCTGGCTGCGGAAATTACCGGTGTGCGCAAGAACGTGCTGTATCAAGTCGCGCTGGATAAACAAAAGGGCGAATAGTTCCGGGCTCCAGCCTGCACTCCGTCTGAACATGATGGCATTAGTGTCTTTTAATACTTGTTCTAACGCCGTCGTGCCGTTAACCTTCGCGGCGGAGAGTCGATTGGACAGTCGCTGCCTTCTATGAAAATTAGAGGGGGGAGGAAAGTCCGGGCTCCATAGGGCGAAGTGCCAGGTAATGCCTGGGAGGCGTGAGCCTACGGAAAGTGCCACAGAAAATAACCGCCTAAGTACTTCGGTACCGGTAAGGGTGAAAAGGTGCGGTAAGAGCGCACCGCACGACTGGCAACAGTTCGTGGCTAGGTAAACCCCACTTGGAGCAAGACCAAATAGGGTCCCAAGGCGTGGCCCGCGCTGGGACCGGGTAGGTTGCTAAAGATGTCCAGTGATGGCCATCGTAGACGAATGACTGTTCAAGACAGAACCCGGCTTATAGATCGACTCTCCACCTTTTTTCCTTCTGTCCGAATCTCGGGCAGGAATCTGGTAGTAACGCGAGAATCCCTCCCTGCTGAATCATCAGCAGATGCGTCTTCGTAATACCGAAAAAATCTTACTCTTAATAAATTACTTTAACTTTAAGCCCTAGCTCTTTGAGCTATTTGGCGTTGCTGAGTCAAAATCGCCGTCAAACTCTCGTTTCTCCTCCTTTTACCTTCCTAAATCTCCGTTCTGTAAGGCTTTTCCTTGAATCCGCGCCTTGACGGTGTGGTGGGCGCATTCCTATAGTGTGCGCAAGTGGCGGAAAGTGGCACAAAGTGGGTTTTTTGAACGTAAAACGCTAAAATTTGGAGAAACGCATCTGTGTTTCGCGGAGCTAACGCTATCAGTCTCGATGCAAAAGGCCGTCTCGCCATGCCGAGCCGGTATCGTGACGAGCTCATTTCGCGAAGTTCCGGGCAATTAATCATCACCATTGATGCCGTTGATCCTTGTTTGTGCGTGTACCCGCTCGACGAGTGGGAACTGATTGAAACCAAGTTGCGTGCACTGCCTTCACTGCGTGAAGAGAACCGCCGCCTGCAACGCTTGCTGATTGGTAATGCCGTCGACCTCGAACTCGATGGCAGTGGTCGTTTCCTGGTTCCACCGCGTTTGCGCGAATACGCCAAGTTGGACAAGCGCGCGATGCTGGTAGGCCAACTGAACAAGTTCCAATTGTGGGACGAAGATGCCTGGGATGCTGTTTCTGCAGCTGACCTGGCTGCTATTCAACAACCGGGCGCCATGCCTGATGAACTGCGTGATTTGATCCTGTGACTATTGATAGCGGCTTTAACCACATCACCGTACTGCTTGACGAAGCCGTTGAGGCTCTCGCCGTACGCGCGGATGGCTGCTATTTGGATGGCACCTTCGGCAGGGGCGGGCACAGTCGGCTGATTCTCAGCCAGCTTGGTCCGGATGGTAAGCTCCTCGGGTTCGACAAAGACCCTCAAGCGATTGCCACCGGGCAAGCGCTAGCGGCCGAAGACGGCCGCTTTGTCGTTGTGCAGCGTAGCTTTGCCGAACTCGGCGCAGAAGTGGCCGAGCGCGGCATGGCGGGCAAGGTGGCCGGGGTTCTGCTGGACCTGGGCGTGTCTTCGCCACAGCTGGACGACCCTGAGCGCGGCTTCAGTTTCATGAACGACGGCCCGCTCGACATGCGCATGGACCCAAGCCGTGGCATCAGCGCCGCGCAGTTCATCGCCACCGCGCCCCACGAAGAAATCACCCGTGTGTTCAAGGAATACGGCGAAGAGCGCTTCGCTGGCCGCATGGCGCGTGCCGTGGTCGAACGCCGGGAAATCCAGCCGTTCGAACGCACCGCCGACCTGGCTGAAGTGCTGAAAGTCGCCAACCCTGCGTGGGAAAAGGGCAAGAACCCGGCAACCCGTGCGTTCCAGGGCCTGCGCATTCACGTCAACAACGAATTGGGCGATCTGGAAGCCGGCCTCGAAGCCGCTCTGGAAGCCTTGGAAGTGGGCGGTCGCCTGGTGGTGATCAGCTTCCACTCCCTGGAAGACCGCATCGTCAAATTGTTCATGCGTCGTCTGGTCAAGGGCGAATCCGACAACCTGCCGCGCAACCTGCCGGTACGTTACGAAGCCTTTGTGCCGAAAATCAAAATCCATGGCAAAGCGCAGTTCGCTTCCGAAGCCGAACTCAAGGCCAACCCGCGTGCCCGTAGCGCTGTCATGCGCGTTGCGGAGAAGTTGCGGTGAGCAAGCTTTTCGCCAAGCCCCTCCCGGGCGGCAGCTTCTTTATTTTGCTGCTGTTTGTTGGCGTCCTGGTATCCGCGATTGCGGTGTCCTACAGCGCCCACTACAACCGTCAGTTGCTCAATACCCTGTACGGGGAACTGAGCGTGCGCGACAAGGCGCAGGCGGAGTGGGGCCGGTTGATCCTCGAGCAAAGCACCTGGACGGCCCACAGTCGTATCGAAGTGCTGGCCACTGAACAGCTGAAGATGCACATCCCGGGCGCTGCAGAAGTTCGTATGGTGGCGCCATGATGAAACTCGAGGGCGCACTCTACCCATGGCGCTTCCGCGTAGTGCTGGGGTTGCTGGCACTGATGGTGGGCGCGATTGCCTGGCGGATTATCGACCTGCAAGTGGTGGATCGTGACTTCCTGATCGGCCAGGGCGACGCCCGCAGCCTGCGGCATATCCCGATTCCTGCGCACCGCGGCCTGATCACCGACCGTAACGGCGAGCCCCTGGCCGTGAGTACTCCGGTGACCACCCTGTGGGCCAACGCCAAGGAAATGCAGACCGCCAAGGACAAGTGGCCGGAACTGGCTGCCGCCCTGGGCCAGGACCCTAAAGCCCTGAGCGAGCGTCTCGACGCCCAGGCCAACAAAGAATTCATCTACCTGGTTCGCGGCCTCACCCCCGAACAAGGCCAGCAAGTGCTCGACCTTAAAGTCCCCGGTGTCTACGGCATCGAGGAGTTTCGGCGTTTCTACCCGGCCGGCGAAACCACTGCCCATATGGTGGGCTTCACCGACATTGATGATCACGGTCGCGAAGGCGTAGAACTCGCCTACGACGAATGGCTGGCCGGGGTCCCCGGCAAACGGCAGGTCATCAAGGATCGGCGCGGCAGACTGATCAAGGATGTCCAGGTCACCAAAAACGCCAAGGCCGGTAAGCCCTTGGCGTTGTCGATTGACCTGCGCCTGCAATACCTGGCCAACCGTGAGCTGCGTAACGCGATCATCGAGAACGGTGCGAAAGCCGGCAGCCTGGTGATCATGGACGTGAAGACCGGCGAGATTCTCGCCATGGTCAACCAGCCGACCTACAACCCGAACAACCGTCGCAACCTGCAACCGGCGATGATGCGCAACCGCGCCATGATCGACGTGTTCGAGCCAGGTTCGACCATGAAAGCCATCTCCATGAGTGCCGCCCTGGAAACCGGGCGCTGGAAGCCCTCCGACAAGGTCGAGGTCTACCCGGGCACCCTGCAGTTGGGCAAATACACCATTCGTGACGTATCGCGCACCGAAGGTCCGGTGCTGGATCTGACAGGTATCCTGATCAACTCCAGTAACGTGGGCATGAGTAAAGTCGCCTTCGATATCGGCGGCGAAGCCATCTACCACCTCGCGCAAAAAATCGGCCTGGGCCAACCCACTGGCCTGGATTTCCCGGGCGAGCGTGTAGGCAACCTACCGAACTACCGCGACTGGAAAAAGGCCGAGACTGCCACGCTTTCCTATGGCTACGGCCTGTCGGTGACGGCCATCCAATTGGCCCACGCCTTCTCGGTATTGGCCAACAACGGCCGCATGGTGCCGCTGAGCCTGATCCACCTGGATGAGGCGCCGCCTGCGACCCAGGTGATCCCGGAAAACGTCGCCAAGACCATGCAAGGCATGCTGCAACAAGTGATCGAAGCACCGCGTGGCGTGTTCCGTGCCCAGGTGCCGGCGTATCACGTGGCAGGCAAGTCCGGTACCGCGCGTAAAACCGCCGTGGGCACCAAGGGCTACGCCGAGAACTCCTACCGCTCGCTGTTCGCAGGCTTCGGCCCGATGAGCGATCCGCGTTACGCCATTGTTGTGGTGATCGATGAGCCGAGCAAAGCCGGTTACTTCGGTGGCCTGGTATCGGCGCCGGTGTTCAGCAAGGTGATGTCCGGGACGCTGCGCCTGATGAACATCACGCCGGACAACCTGCCGGCGACCCAACAAGCGAACGCCGGACCGCCGGCCGCTGCTGTAAAAGCCAATGGAGGGCGCGGCTGATGTCCCTTAGCCTGAACAAGATTTTTGCCCACGCTGGCCGCGATCTGCTGATTCGCGAGTTGACCCTGGACAGCCGTAATGTGCGCGCCGGTGACCTGTTCCTGGCCGTGCCGGGTGGCAAGTTCGATGGCCGTGACCATATCGCCGACGCGCTGAAACGCGGTGCGGCAGCGGTGGCCTATGAAGTGGAAGGCGCCACTGTGCTGCCGATCACCGACGTGCCATTGATTCCGGTCAAGGGCCTGGCGGCGCAGCTGTCGGACATCGCCGGGCGCTTTTATGGCGACCCGAGCCGTACCCTGAACCTGGTGGGCGTGACCGGCACCAACGGCAAGACCAGCGTGACCCAATTGGTTGCCCAGGCGCTTGACCTGCTGGGCCAACATTGCGGCATCGTCGGCACCCTGGGCACCGGTTTCTACGGCGCGCTGCAAAGCGGCCTGCACACCACGCCTAACCCAATTGCCGTGCAGGCGACCCTGGCCGACCTGAAAAAGGCCGGTGCCAAGGCAGTTGCCATGGAAGTCTCGTCCCACGGGCTGGACCAGGGGCGCGTCACTGCCCTGGCGTTCGACGTGGCGGTGATGACCAACCTGTCCCGGGATCACCTGGATTATCACGGGACCATGGAGGCCTATGCCGCCACCAAGGCCCGGCTGTTTGCCTGGAATGACCTGAAGTGCCGGGTGGTCAACCTGGACGACGAATTCGGTCGTCAGCTGGCCGCCGCCCAAGGCGACGGTCGCCTGATCAGCTACAGCCTGGAAGATTCCAGCGCCTACCTGTATTGCCGTGAAGCCAGCTTTGATGACGAAGGCGTGCGCGCCACCCTGGTGACGCCGCAGGGCGAGCACCATTTGCGCAGCACCTTGCTCGGGCGTTTCAACCTGAGCAACGTATTGGCCGCTGTTGGTGCCTTGCTCGGCCTGGATTACGCCCTCGACGAAATCCTGCGCGTGCTGCCGAAGCTGGAAGGCCCGGCCGGTCGTATGCAGCGCCTCGGCGGAGGCACCCAGCCGCTGGTAGTGGTCGATTACGCCCACACCCCAGACGCCCTGGAAAAAATCCTGCAAGCCCTGCGTCCCCACGCCAAGGGCAAGTTACTGTGCCTGTTCGGCTGTGGCGGTGACCGCGATCGCGGCAAACGCCCGCTGATGGCTGAAATCGTCGAGCGCCTGGCTGATGGTGTCCTGGTCACTGACGACAACCCGCGCAGCGAAGACCCAAGCCAGATTTTCGATGACATTCGTGTCGGCTTTCAAGAGGCGTCCAAGGCGACGTTCGTTGCCGGTCGCGGTGCAGCCATCGCTCAATTGATCGCCAGCGCAAGTGCTGACGACGTGGTGGTGCTGGCCGGTAAAGGTCACGAGGACTATCAGGAAATCAACGGCGAACGCCATCCTTTCTCGGATCTGGTCGAGGCTGATCACGCCTTGACCGCATGGGAGGTGGCCCATGCTTAAGGCGCTCACATTCAGCGAACTGACCCAGGCCTTGTCGGCCTGCGTGCTGTCGGCTGATTGCAGCTTTGATGGCGTCAGCATCGACAGCCGTACCATTAAGCCCGGACAACTGTTTGTCGCCTTGGCCGGCCCAAGTTTTGATGGCCATGACTACCTGAATGACGTCGCTGCCAAAGGCGCTGTCGGCGCTCTGGTGCAGCGCGAAGTTACTGACTCGACACTGCCGCAATTGCTGGTCGCTGACACCCGCCTGGCCCTCGGCCAACTGGGGGCGCTGAACCGTGCCGCTTTCACCAATCCTGTGGCGGCCATCACCGGCTCCAGCGGCAAAACCACGGTCAAGGAACTGCTGGCCGGCATCCTGCGCACGCGCGGTCCGGTCCTGGCGACCCGTGGCAACCTGAACAATGACTTCGGCGCTCCGCTGACCCTGCTCGAACTGGCCCCGGAACACACGGCGGCGGTGATTGAGCTGGGTGCTTCGCGCATCGGCGAAATCGCCTACACCGTGGCCATGACCAAGCCTCATGTCGCGGTGATCAGCAACGCCGGCACCGCCCATGTCGGCGAGTTTGGCGGCCCTGAAAAGATCGTTGAAGCCAAGGGCGAAATCATCGAAGGCCTCGACGCATCCGGCACTGCCGTGCTGAACCTCGACGACAAGGCCTTCGAAACCTGGCGTGTACGTGCCGCCGGTCGCAAGGTCTTGAGCTTCGCGGTGCACAACGCCGCTGCCGATTTTCATGCCTCGAATATCAAGGCCGACGCCCGTGGTTGCCCGTCCTTCACCCTGCATACCCCGCAAGGTGACGAGCACGTACAGCTGAACCTGCTGGGCAACCATAACGTCGCCAATGCGCTGGCTGCCGCCGCCGCTGCCCATGTGCTGGGCGTGTCGTTGTTCGGCATCGCCACCGGCCTTGGTGCGGTGCAACCGGTCAAGGGCCGTACCGTCGCGCAACTGGCCAGCAACGGCATGCGCGTGATTGATGACACCTACAACGCGAACCAGTCCTCGATCTGCGCCGCCATCGACCTGCTGACCGGTTTCGCCGGTCGCAAGGTGCTGGTGCTGGGGGACATCGCCGAACTGGGCGAGTGGGCCGAACAGTCTCACCGTGAAGTCGGCGCGTACGCGGCCGGCAAGGTCGATGCCCTGTACGCCGTTGGGCCGAACATGCTTCACGCCGTGGACACCTTCGGGCCGGGCGCCAGGCATTTCGCCAGCCAGGCCGAGCTGATCCAGGCGCTGAGCGCAGCTGAACAAGACAAACACACCACTATTTTGATCAAGGGATCGCGCAGCGCGGTGATGGAAAACGTCGTCGTGGCCTTGTGTGGCTCAAGTACGGAGAAACATTAATGCTGCTGCTGCTGGCTGAGTATCTGCAACAGTTCCACAAAGGCTTCGCGGTCTTTCAGTACCTGACCCTGCGCGGGATTCTGGGTGTGCTGACCGCGCTGTCGTTGTCGCTGTTCCTCGGGCCATGGATGATCCGTACCCTGCAAAACCTGCAGATCGGCCAGTCTGTGCGCAACGACGGCCCGCAGTCGCACCTGTCCAAATCCGGCACCCCGACCATGGGCGGTGCGTTGATCCTGTCGTCCATCGGCATCAGTACGCTGCTGTGGGCTGACCTGCATAACCGCTATGTCTGGACCGTGCTGCTGGTGACCCTGCTGTTCGGCGCCATCGGTTGGGTGGATGACTACCGCAAGGTGATCGAGAAGAACTCCAAGGGGCTGCCAAGCCGCTGGAAGTATTTCTGGCAATCGGTGTTCGGCCTGGCGGCGGCGATCTTCCTTTATACGACTGCGCCAAGCGCGGTCGAGACCACCCTGATCATCCCGATGCTCAAGGACGCCAGCATCCCGCTGGGTGTTGGCTTCGTGGTACTGACTTACTTCGTGATCGTCGGCTCGAGCAACGCGGTCAACCTGACTGACGGCCTCGACGGCCTGGCGATCATGCCGACGGTGATGGTGGGCGGCGCGCTCGGCATCTTCTGCTACCTGTCGGGTAACGTGAAATTCGCTGAATACCTGCTGATCCCGTATGTACCGGGCGCGGGCGAACTGATCGTGTTCTGCGGCGCATTGATCGGTGCCGGCCTGGGCTTCCTGTGGTTCAACACCTATCCGGCACAAGTCTTCATGGGCGACGTCGGCGCACTGGCGCTGGGCGCGGCCCTGGGCACCATCGCGGTGATCGTCCGCCAGGAAATCGTCCTGTTCATCATGGGCGGTGTGTTCGTGATGGAAACCCTGTCGGTGGTGATCCAGGTTGCCTCCTTCAAATTGACCGGGCGCCGCGTGTTCCGCATGGCGCCGATACACCACCACTTTGAACTCAAGGGCTGGCCTGAGCCGCGGGTGATTGTCCGTTTCTGGATTATCACCGTGATTCTGGTTCTGTTCGGCCTTGCCACCCTGAAACTGAGGTAGAAACGAGTGTCCCTGATCGCTTCAGACCACTTCCGCATCGTTGTCGGCCTCGGCAAGAGCGGCATGTCCCTGGTTCGCTTCCTGGCGAACCGGGGCACGTCGTTTGCCGTGGCCGATACGCGGGAAAATCCACCGGAGCTGGTCACGCTGCGCCGTGACTACCCGCACGTGGAAGTGCGTTGTGGCGAGCTGGATGTCGAGTTTCTGTGCCGTGCCGATGAGCTCTACGTGAGCCCCGGCCTGGCCCTGGCGACCCCGGCCCTGCAAGCGGCGGCGGCCCGTGGCGTGAAGTTGTCCGGCGATATCGAGCTGTTCGCGCGTAACGCGAAGGCGCCGATCGTGGCTATCAGTGGTTCCAATGCAAAAAGCACCGTCACCACCCTGGTGGGCGAGATGGCGGCTGCGGCCGGCAAGCGCGTGGCCGTGGGCGGCAACCTCGGTACTCCGGCGCTGGACCTGCTCAACGACGACGTCGAGCTGTACGTGATGGAGCTGTCGAGCTTCCAGCTGGAAACCACCGACCAGCTCAACGCTGAAGTGGCCACCGTGCTCAACGTCAGCGAAGACCACATGGACCGCTACAGCGGCCTGCCGGCCTATCACCTGGCCAAGCACCGGATCTTCCGTGGCGCGCGGCAAGTGGTGGTGAACCGTCAGGATGCCCTGAGCCGTCCGCTGATCGGCGAAGGTCTGCCGTGCTGGACCTTCGGCCTGAACAAACCTGACTTCAAGGCTTTCGGCCTTCGGGAAGAGAACGGCGAGAAATACCTGGCCTTTGAATTCCAGAACCTGATGCCGGTGCGCGAACTGAAAATCCGTGGCGCCCACAACCAGGCCAATGCCCTGGCGGCGCTGGCACTCGGTCACGCGGTGGGCTTGCCGTTCGACGCAATGCTCTCGGCCCTGCGCACATTCGCTGGGCTTGAGCATCGCTGCCAGTGGGTTCGCGAGCTGGATGGCGTTGGCTATTACAACGATTCCAAGGCCACCAACGTCGGCGCAGCACTTGCAGCCATCGAAGGTTTGGGCGCCGACATTCAAGGCAAGGTCGTGCTGATCGCCGGTGGCGACGGCAAGGGTGCCGACTTCAAGGACCTTAAAGGCCCGGTCGCTGCCCACTGCCGCGCCGTGGTGTTGATGGGCCGCGATTCCGGCTTGATCGCCGATGCCCTGGGCGACGCCGTACCGCAGGTGCGCGCGCAGTCCCTGGACGATGCCATCGCCCAATCCAAAGCCTTGGCTCAGCCGGGCGATGTGGTGCTGCTGTCGCCTGCCTGCGCGAGTTTCGACATGTTCAAGAACTACGAAGAGCGCGGCCAGCTGTTCGCCCGCGCCGTGGAGGCCTTGGCATGAGTATCAATTTCCGGAACATCATCAAGCCGTACCCGTCGCCGATCATCACCGGGCGCGGTATCGACCTGGATTTCCCGATGCTTGCCGGTTGCCTCGCGCTGCTGGGTCTTGGCCTGGTAATGATTACCTCGGCGTCCTCGGAAGTGGCCGCCGTGCAGTCGGGCAACACCCTGTACATGATGATCCGTCACCTGGTGTACCTGGTGATCGGTCTCGGTGCGTGCATCGTCACCATGATGATCCCGATTGCCACTTGGCAGCGCCTGGGTTGGCTGATGCTGGTGGGCGCGTTCGGCCTGTTGATCATGGTGATCCTGCCCGGCATCGGGCGTGAGGTGAACGGTTCGATGCGCTGGATCGGCTTCGGTGCGTTCAACGTGCAGCCGTCGGAAATCGCCAAGGTGTTCGTGGTGATCTACCTCGCCGGTTACCTGGTGCGGCGCCAGAAAGAAGTACGCGAAAGCTGGATGGGCTTCTTCAAGCCGTTCATCGTGCTGTTGCCGATGGCCGGCCTGTTGCTGATGGAGCCGGACTTCGGTGCCACCGTCGTAATGATGGGGGCGGCGGCGGCGATGCTGTTCCTCGGTGGCGTGGGCCTGTTCCGCTTCACCTTGATGGTGGTGCTGGCGGTGGCCGCTGTGACGATTCTGGTGCAGGCGCAACCCTACCGGATGGCGCGTCTGATTACCTTTACCGACCCATGGTCCGATCAATTCGGTTCCGGCTACCAGCTGACCCAGGCGTTGATCGCCTTCGGTCGCGGCGAGTGGCTGGGGGTTGGCCTGGGCAACAGCGTGCAGAAGCAGTTCTACCTGCCGGAAGCCCACACCGACTTCGTGTTCTCGGTACTCGCCGAAGAGCTGGGCGTGGTCGGCTCGCTGTGCACCGTCGCGCTGTTCGTATTCGTGTGTGTACGCGGCATGTACATCGGTTTGTGGGCTGAAAAGGCCAAGCAGTATTTCGCCGCTTACGTGGCGTACGGCTTGTCGTTCCTGTGGATCGGCCAGTTCCTGATCAACATCGGGGTGAACGTCGGCCTGCTGCCGACCAAGGGTCTGACCTTGCCGTTCCTCAGTTATGGCGGCAGTTCGTTGGTGATTTGCTGCGCCTGTCTCGGGTTATTGCTGCGCATCGAGTGGGAGAGTCGAACCCACCTGGGCAGCGAAGAGATGGAGTTCAGCGAAAGCGACTTCGCCGAGGAGCCAAACCATGGGCGCTAACGTGCTGATCATGGCAGGCGGCACCGGTGGCCACGTGTTCCCGGCGCTGGCCTGTGCCCGCGAGTTCCAGAACCGCGGCTACACCGTGCATTGGCTTGGCACGCCGCGCGGCATCGAAAACGATCTGGTACCGAATGCCGGCTTGCCACTGCATTTGATCAACGTCACCGGCCTGCGTGGCAAGGGCAAATTGTCCCTGCTCAAGGCGCCGTTCGTGTTGCTCAAGGCGGTGTGGCAGGCGCGCAAGGTTATCCGTGAAGTGAAGCCGGTATGCGTGCTGGGCTTTGGCGGTTACGTGACCGGCCCTGGCGGTGTCGCGGCAAAACTCGCCGGTGTGCCGGTGATCGTCCATGAGCAGAACGCCGTGGCCGGCACCGCCAACCGCCTGCTGGTGCCCTTGGCTGCCCGGGTGTGCGAGGCGTTTCCGAAGACCTTTGGGGCTGCGGACAAGCTGCGTACCACCGGCAACCCGGTGCGTACCGAACTGTTCATGGACATCGCCCGCCAGCCGTTGGCCGGTCGCAAGGCGCACCTGTTGATCCTGGGCGGAAGCCTGGGCGCGGAGCCCTTGAACAAATTGCTGCCTGAAGCGGTGTCGCAACTCCCTGAGGAGCTGCGCCCCGAGATCTTCCATCAGGCCGGCAAGAACCACGATGAAGTGACCGCTACGCGTTATCGCGATGCTGGCGTCGAGGCGAATGTGCAGCCCTTCATCAAAGACATGGCCCAAGCCTATGGCTGGGCCGACCTGGTGGTCTGTCGCGCAGGTGCGTTGACCGTCAGTGAACTGGCTGCCGCCGGTCTGCCGTCCTTGCTGGTGCCTTTGCCCCACGCGATCGACGATCACCAGACCCGCAACGCCGAATATTTGGCCGGGGAGGGCGCTGCCTTCCTGCTGCCGCAAAGAACGACTGGCGCCGCCGATTTGGCCGCACGCCTGACCGAGGTTTTGATGCAACCGGAACGACTGAACAGCATGGCGAGCACCGCAAGCCGCCTGGCTAAACCTGACGCAACCCGCACCGTGGTCGATATCTGCCTGGAGGTGGCCCATGGTTGAGAATCAGAAAGCCATGCCACAACCGGAAATGCGCCGCATCCGTCGCATCCACTTCGTCGGTATCGGCGGCGTGGGCATGTGCGGGATCGCCGAAGTGTTGCTGAACCTGGGTTATCAGGTGTCCGGCTCCGACCTGAAAATGTCGCCGGTCACCGAGCGCCTGGAATCGTTTGGCGCGAAAATCTTTATCGGTCACCGTGCCGAGAACGCTGCCGAAGCCGACGTGCTGGTGGTCTCCAGTGCCGTGAACACCTCCAACCCGGAAGTGGCCACCGCTCTTGAACGCCGCATTCCCGTGGTGCCGCGCGCCGAGATGCTGGCCGAGCTGATGCGCTACCGCCACGGCATTGCCGTCGCCGGTACCCATGGCAAGACCACCACCACCAGCCTGATTGCCTCGGTGTTCGCCGCCGGTGGCCTGGACCCGACCTTCGTGATCGGTGGCCGCCTGAATGCAGCCGGCACCAATGCACAGCTCGGTACCAGCCGCTACCTGATCGCCGAAGCCGATGAAAGCGACGCCAGCTTCCTGCACCTGCAACCGCTGGTGGCCGTGGTGACCAACATCGACGCCGACCACATGGCGACCTACGACGGTGACTTCAACAAACTGAAGAAAACCTTTGTCGAGTTCCTGCACAACCTGCCGTTCTACGGGTTGGCCGTGGTGTGCCTGGACGATCCGGTGGTGCGCGAAATCCTGCCGCTGGTGAAGCGTCCGACCGTGACCTACGGCTTCAGCGAAGACTGCGACGTGCGCGCAATCAATGTGCGCCAGCAGGGCATGCAGACCTTCTTCACCGTGCTGCGCCCTGACCGCGAGCCGTTGGATGTCTCGGTGAACATGCCGGGCAACCACAACGTACTCAACTCTCTGGCGACCATCTGCATCGCCTCCGACGAAGGCGTCAGCGATGAAGCCATCGTCGAAGGCCTGTCGGGTTTTGCCGGTGTGGGTCGTCGCTTCCAGGTCTACGGCGAACTGCCGGTGGACGGCGGCAACGTGATGCTGGTGGACGACTACGGTCACCACCCGACCGAAGTCGCCGCAGTGATCAAGGCCGTGCGCGGTGGCTGGCCAGAGCGCCGCCTGGTGATGGTGTACCAGCCGCACCGCTACAGCCGTACCCGCGACCTGTACGACGATTTCGTCAATGTACTGGCGGATGCCAACGTGTTGCTGCTGATGGAAGTCTACCCGGCCGGTGAAGAGCCGATCCCGGGCGCCGACAGCCGCAAGCTGTGCAACAGCATCCGTCAGCGTGGCCAACTGGACCCGATCTACATCGAACGCGGTGTGGACCTCGCGCCAATCGTCAAACCGCTGCTGCGTGCCGGCGACATCCTGCTGTGCCAGGGTGCCGGTGATATCGGCGGCCTCGCCCCTAAATTGCTGGCGAGCCCGCTGTTTGCCGCCCCACAGGGGAAGTCGAAATGACCACTGACTACGGCTCCCTGTTCTCCACCATTCAACCTGCCGACTTCGGCCGCGTTGCGGTGCTGTTCGGCGGCAAGAGTGCTGAGCGTGAAGTGTCGCTGAAGTCCGGCAATGCCGTACTGGAAGCGCTGCAAAGTGCCGGCGTGAATGCGTTCGGCATCGACGTGGGCGATGACTTCCTGTCGCGCCTGCAGGCCGAGAAAATCGACCGCGCCTTCATCATTCTTCACGGCCGTGGCGGTGAAGACGGCAGCATGCAGGGCCTGCTGGAGTGCCTGGGCATTCCGTACACCGGCAGCGGGATCCTCGCTTCGGCACTGGCCATGGACAAGTTGCGCACCAAGCAGGTATGGCACAGCCTGGGTATTCCGACCCCGCGTCACAGCGTGCTGTGCAGCGAAGACGATTGTATTTCTGCAGCCAAGGAACTGGGCCTGCCTTTGATCGTCAAACCAGCCCATGAAGGCTCCAGTATCGGCATGGCTAAAGTGAACTCAGCCGCCGAATTGATTGACGCATGGAAAGCGGCCAGTACCTACGATTCGCAAGTGTTGGTGGAACAGTGGATTCAAGGTCCCGAGTTCACCATCGCTACGCTGCGTGGCCAGGTATTGCCGCCTATCGCATTGGGCACGCCCCACACCTTTTATGACTACGACGCCAAGTACGTGGCTTCCGATACTCAGTACCGGATCCCGTGTGGCCTCGACGCAACCAAGGAACAGGAATTGATGGACCTCACGGCGAAAGCCTGTGAGGCGCTGGGTATCGCCGGTTGGGCGCGGGCAGACGTGATGCAGGATGACCAAGGGAATTTCTGGTTCCTTGAAGTCAACACCGCACCCGGGATGACCGATCACAGCCTGGTACCTATGGCCGCTCGTGCAGCCGGTTTGGATTTCCAGCAGTTGGTGCTGGCGATCCTGGCAGCAAGCATTGAGCCTCGAGGCTAAGACCATGAACGGCGCATCGCTTCGTCATCAGCAACCCGCTCCCGGCCGCAAGCCGGTGCCGCGTGGTGCCAGCCGAATGGTGGCTAAAGAGCCGATGTCGGCGCGCATGCCGAAAGCCAACTTTGGTTTTCTGAAGGCTTTGTTCTGGCCGGTGATCCTGGTGGCGTTGGGGTTTGGTACGTACGAAGGCGCCCAGCGTCTGTTGCCGTATGCCGACCGGCCGATCACCAAGATCAGTGTGCAGGGCGATTTGAGCTACATCAGCCAGCAAGCCGTGCAGCAGCGAATCGCCCCGTTTGTGGCGTCGAGCTTCTTCACCATCGACCTGGCAGGCATGCGTTCCGAGCTGGAACAGATGCCATGGATTGCCCACGCCGAAGTTCGTCGCGTGTGGCCGGATCAGGTAACGATCCGCCTGGAAGAACAACTGCCTGTGGCCCGTTGGGGCGATGGACAGTTGTTGAACAACCAGGGCCAGGCGTTTGCACCTCGCGAAGTGGCGAATTACGAGCACCTGCCGCAGTTGTTCGGGCCGCAGCGGGCGCAGCAGCAAGTGATGCAGCAGTACCAGGCGTTGAGCCAGATGCTGCGGCCGTTGGGCTTCTCGATTGCGCGACTGGAATTGCGTGAGCGGGGGAGCTGGTTTTTGACCACGGGTGCAGGCAGTTCCGGCCCGGGCATCGAGTTGTTGCTGGGACGCGGCAACCTGGTGGAAAAGATGCGCCGTTTTATCGCCATCTATGAAAAGACCTTGAAAGAACAGATTACGAACATTGCGAGCATCGACCTGCGTTACGCCAACGGCCTTGCCGTCGGCTGGCGGGCCCCTGCGGCGCCCACGGCAGCGCAACCTGCTGTCGCGAAGAATTAAGAAGAGGCAGGACCCATGGCAAACGTGCAAAGCGGCAAAATGATCGTCGGTCTGGATATCGGCACCTCCAAAGTGGTGGCGCTGGTAGGCGAGGTCGCGGACGACGGCACGCTGGAAATCGTCGGAATCGGCACGCATCCGTCCCGGGGCCTGAAGAAGGGCGTGGTGGTGAATATTGAATCCACCGTGCAATCGATCCAGCGCGCCATCGAAGAAGCGCAGCTGATGGCCGGTTGCCGGATTCACTCGGCATTCGTCGGTGTTGCCGGCAACCACATCCGCAGCCTGAACTCCCACGGCATCGTGGCGATCCGCGACCGCGAAGTCAGCTCGGCTGACCTGGAGCGGGTACTCGACGCAGCGCAAGCCGTGGCGATCCCGGCTGACCAGCGCGTGCTGCACACGCTGCCGCAGGACTACGTGATCGACAACCAGGAAGGTGTTCGCGAGCCTTTGGGCATGTCGGGCGTCCGTCTGGAAGCCAAGGTTCACGTCGTGACCTGCGCCGTCAACGCTGCACAGAACATTGAAAAATGCGTTCGCCGCTGCGGCCTGGAAATCGACGACATCATTCTCGAGCAGTTGGCTTCGGCTTACTCGGTACTGACCGACGACGAAAAAGAACTGGGCGTGTGCCTGGTGGACATCGGCGGCGGCACCACGGACATCGCGATCTTCACCGAGGGTGCGATCCGTCACACCGCCGTGATCCCGATTGCCGGTGACCAGGTGACCAACGACATCGCCATGGCGTTGCGCACCCCGACCCAGTACGCCGAAGAAATCAAGATCCGTTACGCCTGTGCCCTGGCCAAGCTGGCCGGTGCTGGTGAAACCATCAAGGTGCCGAGCGTGGGCGACCGTCCACCGCGCGAACTGTCGCGTCAGGCGTTGGCCGAAGTGGTCGAGCCGCGCTACGACGAACTGTTCACCCTGATCCAGGCTGAACTGCGCCGCAGCGGCTACGAAGATTTGATCCCGGCCGGCATCGTGCTGACCGGTGGTACCTCGAAGATGGAAGGCGCGGTCGAACTGGCCGAGGAAATCTTCCACATGCCGGTCCGCCTGGGCGTGCCCCATGGCGTGAAAGGCCTGGGCGACGTGGTGCGCAACCCGATTTATTCCACCGGTGTGGGCTTGCTGTTGTACGGGCTGCAAAAGCAGACCGACGGCATTTCCCTGTCGGGCCCGAGCAACCGCGACAGCTACAGAAGCGACGACGAAGCGAAAGCACCGTTGTTCGAGCGGTTGCAGGCTTGGGTGAAAGGCAATTTCTAAAGATTTACCGCAACACCGTTTCAAGTAGTAGGCGAAAAAACTAGAGAAATGAAAGGAGAGGGAAAATGTTCGAACTCGTAGACAACATCCCCGCAAGCCCGGTCATCAAAGTGATCGGCGTCGGCGGTGGCGGCGGCAACGCTGTCAACCACATGGTCAAGAGCAACATTGAAGGCGTTGAATTCATCTGCGCCAACACTGACGCCCAGGCCCTCAAAAGCATCGGTGCACGCACCATCCTGCAATTGGGCACAGCCGTGACCAAGGGCCTGGGTGCCGGCGCGAACCCGGAAGTCGGCCGTCAAGCCGCTCTGGAAGACCGCGAGCGCATTGCTGAAGTGCTGCAAGGCACCAACATGGTGTTCATCACCACAGGCATGGGCGGTGGTACCGGTACCGGTGCTGCGCCGATCATTGCCGAAGTGGCCAAGGAAATGGGGATCCTGACGGTTGCCGTCGTGACCCGTCCGTTCCCGTTCGAAGGTCGCAAGCGCATGCAGATCGCCGATGAAGGCATCCGTCTGCTGTCCGAAAGCGTCGACTCGTTGATCACTATTCCCAACGAGAAGCTGCTGACCATCCTCGGTAAGGACGCCAGCCTGCTGTCGGCTTTCGCCAAGGCTGACGATGTACTGGCCGGTGCCGTTCGCGGTATCTCCGACATCATCAAGCGTCCGGGCATGATCAACGTCGACTTTGCCGACGTACGTACCGTGATGAGCGAAATGGGCATGGCGATGATGGGCACTGGCTGCGCCAGCGGTCCGAACCGTGCACGCGAAGCTACCGAAGCGGCCATCCGCAACCCGTTGCTGGAAGACGTGAACCTGCAAGGTGCACGCGGCATCCTGGTGAACATCACCGCCGGTCCTGACCTGTCCCTGGGTGAGTACTCGGACGTGGGTAGCATCATCGAAGCCTTCGCTTCCGAGCACGCCATGGTCAAGGTCGGTACTGTTATCGATCCGGACATGCGCGACGAACTGCACGTGACCGTTGTTGCTACCGGCCTGGGTGCAAAAATCGAGAAGCCTGTAAAGGTCATCGACAATACCGTCCATACCAGCCACGCCAGCCAGCAAGCTGCCGCTCCAGCGCCTGCGCGCCAGGAACTGCCGTCTGTGAACTATCGTGACCTGGATCGTCCGACCGTGATGCGCAACCAGGCTCAGGCCGGTGCTGCTGCATCCCGTAGCCCGAATCCGCAAGATGACCTGGACTACCTGGACATCCCGGCTTTCCTGCGTCGTCAGGCCGATTAATGGAATGTATCAGGGCTATGAAGGTGATTGGTGTTCAGCAAAGGTCTGGTCTGCTATTATCGCCAGCCTTTGTTGATACCAGTTCGCAATTTGCGCTGAAGCGGTCCAAGCCATGATTAAACAACGCACCCTGAAGAATATTATCCGTGCCACAGGTGTAGGTCTGCACTCCGGGGAGAAGGTATACCTGACCCTCAAGCCCGCACCTGTCGACACCGGCATCGTGTTTGTTCGTGCCGACCTGGACCCTGTGGTGCAGATTCCTGCTCGCGCGGAAAATGTTGGCGAAACCACGATGTCGACCACGTTGGTCAACGGTGACGTCAAAGTGGACACGGTGGAGCACTTGCTCTCGGCCATGGCCGGTCTGGGCATCGATAACGCCTACGTCGAGCTCTCCGCGTCCGAAGTCCCAATCATGGATGGCAGCGCCGGACCCTTCGTATTCTTGATTCAATCTGCCGGCCTGGAAGAACAGGACGCAGCCAAGAAGTTCATTCGCATTCTGCGGGAAGTGACAGTAGAAGACGGCGACAAGCGCGCCACCTTCGTCCCGTTCGAAGGCTTTAAAGTGAGCTTTGAGATCGATTTCGATCACCCGGTATTCCGTGACCGCACACAAAGTGCAAGCGTGGATTTTTCCAGCACTTCGTTCGTAAAAGAAGTCAGCCGCGCCCGTACCTTTGGTTTCATGAGTGACATCGAGTACCTGCGCAAGCATAACCTCGCACTCGGCGGCAGCGTTGAAAACGCCATTGTGGTCGACGCGGATGGTGTACTGAACGAAGACGGCCTTCGCTATGAAGACGAATTTGTGAAGCACAAGATCCTCGATGCAATCGGTGACCTCTACCTGCTGGGCAATAGCCTGATAGGCGAGTTCAAAGGCTTCAAGTCGGGCCACGCCCTTAACAACCAGCTGCTGCGCAAGTTGATTGAGCAGACAGATGCTTGGGAAGTCGTGACCTTCGAAGATGCCAGCACCGCACCGATCTCTTACATGCGTCCCGTCGCGGCGGTGTAAGTAACAACTCTCTTTCCTTTTGTTTTTAAAGGCTGCCTTCGGGTGGCCTTTTTTTATGCCTGATCGTTCCCTACGTTCTGCGTGGGAACGCCTCCTGTGACGCTCCGCGTCACGGCTTTAACGCGCAGGCATCAACAACGCGATTACGCCCGGTATGCTTGGCCTCATACAGCGCCTGGTCGGCGTTGAGCAGTAATTCCTCCAGCGTGGTGCGGCTGTTTTTGGTCCAGGTACTGAGGCCAATGCTGACGGTAATCGGCACCGTATCCCCGCCCACCCGCGGCAGGTGTTCGACACTGCTGCGGATATGTTCAGCAATCACCAGCGCCCCCTGGCTGTCGGTATGCGGCAGCACCACCGCAAATTCCTCGCCGCCATATCGGGCCGCGAGATCGGCAGGGCGGCGGATATTGCCCTCGATCACCTGCGCCACCGTACGCAATGCCTCGTCGCCACCTTGATGGCCATGTCGGTCGTTGAACGCCTTGAAGTGGTCCACATCAATCATCAGCACCGTCAACGGTTCGGCTGAACGCTGGGCGCGGTCCCATTCCAGGCGCAGGCGCTGGTCCAGGGTGCGGCGGTTGGCCAGGCCGGTGAGCGCATCGGTGGCTGCCAGTTCTGACAGCACCTGCTCGGCGCGGTGGCGCCTGCGCAGTTCCATGCAAAGCATCCCGGTCAGCCACAGCAGGCCAATGCACAAAACCCCGGTGGCCCCGCTGATCAATAGCGCCGCACGCTGCCAGGGTGCGAATATGTCATCCGTGGACAGGCCCACCACGACGATCAGCGGTAAATTCCCCACCGTGGAGAAGGTATAGAGGCGGTTCTCCTCATCCACACTGGACGTGCCACGAAAGTTGCCATCGCGCTCTTTCAGTATGCGCGCGACGTTGGGGCGTTGGCTGAGGTCCTTGTCGATCATGTCCCGTTCCAGCAACGGCTGTTGGGCCAGCAGGATGCCTTGCTGGTTGATCAGGTTGATGGTGCTGTCGTTGCCGATATTCAGGCTGCGGAACAGTTGCTGGAAATACGAGAGGCGCATGGAGGCCACGGCCACCCCGAGGAATCGCCCGTCGGGCCCGGAGACCCTGCGGCTGAATGCGATGCGCCATTGGTCGTCACACACGCAGCGCGCCATGAAGGGCCGGCTGATGAACAGGCCCAGGTCGGGATTCTGCCGGTGGGCCTGAAAGTAATCACGGTCGGCGAAGTTGGCAGCCTTGGGCGTCAGCAGCGAGGAGTCGGCAATCACCTCGCCGTTCTTGTCCAGCAGCAGGATGTCACCCTTGTACGGCGCCGCTTCCGATCGATCAAACAGCACCAGGTGGCGGATGCTGGCCGATACTCCGGCCAAATCACTGCGTTCGGTGGCCGCGATCAGGCCTTTGATCGACAAGTCGTACAGCTCGACGTTGCGCAGCACGTCGGCATCGATCAGTTGGGTGATGTTATTGGCCGTGCGCTGGGCCGCCTGCAAGGTGTTGGCGTGCTCGCGGGTCAGCAACACCGCGACTACCAACATGATCAGCAGCACCGTGACGCAACTGCCGATGATCAGCAGCAGCTCCGGACGGTGGGTCGGGCGGGGCGGGCGGGTGGTGCTTGGGCTCATCGGGCGTACTTCTGCTTCGAGGATGCCCTTAGCGTAGTTGCTGATAACGGCTCATGTGGTCTGGCTGTGAACCGTGCGGTTGCGCCCGGAGTGCTTGGCGTCATACAGCGCCCGGTCGGCACTCAGCAGCAGCTCTTCCAGTGAACCACGGCGGCGTTTGTCCCAGGTACTGAGGCCGATGCTGACAGTGATCGACAACGCGTCTCCGTCCGCTGGTGGCAAGTGCTCCACCGCGCTGCGGATATGCTCGGCGATGGTGCTCGCTCCGTCGCGGTCGGTATCCGGCAGGATCACTGCGAACTCTTCGCCGCCGTAACGGGCCGCCAGGTCGGCGGGGCGACGAATATTGCTGCCGATGACCCGGGCGACGTTGCGCAGCGCCTCGTCACCGCCTTGGTGGCCATGGCGGTCGTTGAAGGCCTTGAAGTGGTCGACGTCGATCATCAGCAAGGCCAGCGGCTCGCCCGAGCGTTGTGCGCGCTCCCATTCCAGGCGCAGGCGCTGGTCGAGGGTGCGGCGGTTGGCCAAGCCGGTGAGGGCGTCGGTGGCCGCCAGTTCCGACAACACCTTCTCGGCGCGATAGCGGCGGCGCAGTTCCCGGCGCAGCATCCAGGTCAGCCACAGCAGGCCTATACACAGCACACCGGTGGCGCCACTGATCAGCACGGTGGCACGTCTCCAGGCGGCAAACACGTCATCGTTGGACAGCGCCACCACCACAATCAGCGGCAGCGCACCGACGCTGGTGAAGGTGTACAGCCGTTGCTTGCCACTGATGGAGGAGAGACCGCTGAAACTGCCGCTGCCTTCGCGCAGCATTCTTTTGAAGTTTGGCCGCATGCTCAGGTCTTTGTTGATCATGTCGCTTTCGAGCAGAGGCTGCTGGGCCAGCAGAATGCCGTCGTTGTTCAGCAGGTTGATGCTGCTGCCGCTGCCGATGGTCAGGCTATTGAACAGCTGGTCGAAATACGCCAGGCGCATGGTCGCCACCGCCACACCGGCAAACTCGCCATTGGGCCCGGGCACCCGACGGCTGAACGCAATACGCCAGACCTGATCGCACTCGCAACGAATCTTGAAGGGCCGGCTGATGAACAAGCCCGCGTTGGGGTTCTGCTGGTGGATCTGGAAATAGTCGCGATTGGCGAAATTGCGTGGCGTGGGCTTCAGCGTGGAGGAGTCGGCGGTGACCGCGCCGACCTTGTCCAGCAGCAGGACCTCGCCTTTGAAAGGGGCGGCCGTGGACTGGTCGAACTGCACCATATGCAGGATGTCGGCCGAGACCTGGGGTAAGTCGTGGCGGGTGGTCGCGACAATCAGGCCGTTCAGGGCCAGGTCGTAGAGTTCGACGTTGCGTAACACATCGGCGTTGATTAACTGGGTGATATTGGTGGTGGAGCGCTGGGCCGTCAGCAGGGCGCTGGTGTGTTCGCGAGTCAGCAGTACGGCAACGATGATCACGATCAGGATGACGGTAAGGCCGCTGCCCAGAATCAGCAGAAGCTCCGGGCGTGCAGGCGGGGTGAAGGTGCGGCGTTGACTCATGGGACTGACTTCGGCACTCGAGATACTGGCAGTTTAGTTCCATGTTGTGAAAAATAAGTCGTCGCCGCTAAAAGAATGCCTGAAGGTTAAAAAACGTCGATCGGGTAGTCGACGATCACCCGGTATTCATCCACGTCCCGGTCCACTGCCGCGTAGCCATTGCCGCCGCGATTGGTTGCCCACTGCAGGCGTACGGCCAGGTCCTTGGCCTTGCCGCCTTGCACCACGTACTTGAGGTCGATGTCCCGTTCCCAGTGCTTGGCGTTCTTGCCGTCGGCGCTGTACCAGGATGAGTAGCCACGGCTGTCCGGGTCGACGGTGGTCAGGTCGGTCTTGCCGCTGATGTACGACACCGCCGAGGTCAGGCCAGGCAGGCCCAGCCCGATGAAGTCATAGGCGTATTTGAGCTTCCACGAGCGTTCGTTGGGGCCGTTGAAGTCCGAGTATTGCTGGGAGTTATCCAGGTAGATGCTGTCACCCTGGCTGATGTAGTCGAACGGTGTGTTGCCGTTGACCCGCTGGTAGGCGGCGGTGACGCTGTGATTGCCTACGCCGACGGTGAAATGCAGGCTGTAGGTGTTGTTGTCGATGTTACCCAGCAGGGCTTTGCCAGTGTCCTGGGTGTGATAGTAGTGCAGACCCGGGTTCAAACTGACCAGTTCGTTCAGTTGCCAGGTGTAGTCCAGGTCGTAGTAGTACTGGTTCCAGATGTCCTTGAGTTCGGACGCGTACAGGTTGCTGGTCAGCCCCGGCAGTCCGCTGAAGGACACACCGGCCCAGTCCAGGTGCTGGCTGTCTTCACCGTTGGGCAAGGCGCCGTAGCTGGTGCCGATGCGCCGGTGGCCACTCTGGTTGTAGAGCTTGGTGAAGCTGGCCTGGCCGCCTTCGAACATCCAGCCGTCCAGGCTGTGGTTGGTCAGGCTCACGCCGCGGAAGGTCTGGGGCAGCATGCGGGTCATGCCGCCGGCAATTACCGGGTTGTTGAGGAACAGGTCGCCGGCTTTCAGCTCGGTGTCGAAGGCGCGCATTTTCAGGGTGGCGCCGGCGGTGGAGAACGAGCCGGGGGCTTTACCGTTGCCGGAGCTCACCGGCAGGATGCTGGAACCGTCGGTGCCGCCACCGCCGTCGAGCTTGAGACCGAGCATGGCGTTGGCGTCCAGGCCAAAGCCGACGGTGCCTGGGGTGTAGCCGGATTCGAAAATGCCGATGATGCCCTGGCCCCATTCCTTGCTGTCATCGGTGTGAATGTCGCGACGGTCGCGGTTCATGTAGTAGTTGCGGGTGTTGATCTTGAAGCTGGAACCTTCGACGAATCCGTCGGTGGTCGGGGTGTCTGCCGCGTGGGCAAGGGGAACGATCGTTGCAGCAATCGCGAGGAATAACGGGGTGAACGTCAGCGAGGTTTTCACCGGTGGAGCTCCTTTGGGTCAATCGAAACCGGCCAGTGTTGTTGGGGTTCCTGGCCTTTTTTCAGCGCAAAAAAAAGCCGCTGAACTCAGCGGCTTTAAGACAGATTCCCAGTGTAGAGCCCTGGAAATAAGTCGAGGGAAATCGGGGGAGAGCGGGTCGGTCTTAACCGCTGCGCTCATCGATGCGACAAATTAGCGCAGGTGAGCGATGCGATACAGAGTGTAACAAGATAATGACTGTTGCCCAAATCGCAACAGTCTGGCTTTGCGGGTGTGGGGCGTCCTGACAACCCCTACCCAAGAATGTTAGCGTGCTTGCCATTCCCACGTAGTCGATGAGCCCGCCTTCCATGAAAAAGACTGTCCTCGCCTTCAGCCGCGTCACCCCGGAAATGATCGAACGCCTGCAACAGGATTTCGATGTCATCGCGCCTAACCCAAAGCTGGGCGACATCAATGCCCAGTTCAACGAGGCTTTGCCGCACGCCCACGGGCTGATCGGCGTAGGCCGCAAATTGGGCCGTGCGCAACTGGAAGGCGCGAGCAAACTGGAAGTGGTTTCCAGCGTGTCGGTGGGCTACGACAACTACGACCTGGCGTACTTCAATGAGCGCGGGATCATGCTTACCAACACTCCGGACGTGCTCACCGAAAGCACCGCCGACCTGGCCTTCGCCCTGCTGATGAGCAGCGCCCGCCGCGTCGCCGAACTGGACGCCTGGACCAAGGCCGGGCAGTGGAAAGCCAGCGTCGGAGCGCCGTTGTTTGGCTGTGATGTACACGGCAAGACCCTGGGCATTGTCGGCATGGGCAACATCGGCGCGGCCATCGCCCGTCGGGGTCGCCTGGGTTTCAATATGCCGATTCTGTACAGCGGCAACAGCCGCAAGACCGAACTGGAACAAGAACTCGGCGCGCAATTTCGCAGCCTCGATCAGTTGCTGGCCGAAGCCGACTTCGTCTGTCTGGTGGTGCCGCTGAGTGAGAAAACCCGCCACCTGATCAGCCATCGCGAGCTGGGGTTGATGAAGTCCAGTGCGATCCTGGTGAACATTTCCCGTGGCCCGGTGGTGGATGAGCCGGCGCTGATCGAGGCCCTGCAAAACCAGACCATCCGTGGCGCCGGCCTGGATGTGTATGAGCAGGAGCCGCTGTCCGAGTCGCCGCTGTTCCAGCTGAGCAATGCCGTGACCCTGCCGCACATCGGCTCGGCCACCAACGAGACCCGCGAAGCCATGGCCAACCGTGCCCTGGAAAACCTGCGCAGTGCGCTGTTGGGCCAGCGTCCGCAGGATTTGGTGAACCCGCAGGTGTGGAAGGGCTGATGACTGCTTGTTGTAGGAGCGAGCTTGCTCGCGAAAAGCGTCAACGAGAAAGCGGGCAGCCTGGATAAACACAGCGCCCTCAGGTTCTTCGCGAGCAAGCCCGCTCCTACAGTTTTTCGCGTGCAAGTCGATAACGGTCTATAGATCGTCATCCCTGATCCACAGAAGGTTTTTATGTCCACCACCAAAGCCCGCGCAGACTCACTCTCGCTTCTGCTCTTTACCTTGCGCAGCGGCAAGCTGATGGCGATCAACCTGTTGAAAGTCAGTGAAATCATTCCCTGCCCGCCGCTGACCAAGCTGCCGGAGTCGCACCCCCACGTCAAAGGCATCGCCACCTTGCGCGGCGCCGCCTTGTCGGTGATCGACCTGAGCCGGGCGCTGGGGGAAATGCCCCTGCAAGACCCGGACGGCGGCTGCCTGATCGTCACCGATGTGAGCCGTTCCAAGCAGGGCCTGCATGTGCAGGCGGTAAGTAAGATCGTGCACTGCCTGACCACCGACATTCGCCCGCCGCCGTTTGGCTCGGGCGGCACGCGTTCGTTTATCACCGGTGTGACCCAGGTCGAAGGCGCCCTGGTGCAGGTGCTGGACATCGAAAAAGTCATCCACGGCATCGCCCCGGCGCAGATCGAAGCGGCGCCCACTGACCTGACCATGGAAGAAGCCGAAGTACTGGGCAACGCCCGGATCCTGGTGGTGGACGACAGCCAGGTGGCCCTGCAGCAATCGGTGCACACCCTGCGCAATCTCGGCCTGACCTGCCACACCGCCCGCAGCGCCAAGGAAGCGATCGACCGTTTGCTGGAGCTGCAAGGCACCGTCGAGCAAATCAACGTGGTGGTGTCGGACATCGAAATGTCCGAAATGGACGGCTACGCCTTCACCCGCACCCTGCGGGAAACCCCGGACTTCCAGGACCTCTATGTGCTGCTGCACACCTCCCTGGACAGTGCGATGAACAGCGAAAAGGCCCGCCTGGCCGGCGCCAATGCGGTGCTCACCAAGTTCTCCTCCCCCGAACTGACCAAGTGCCTGGTGGTCGCCGCCCAGACCGTTGCACAGCAGGGCCTCTGACCGGTGGGAGAGTATTTCCAGCTGCTGCGTCGCGACCTCACCGGTAGCCTGCCCGCTCCGCAATGGCCGGCGGACATCCAGCTGGATCATTACCACGAAGCCATGGCTCCGGCGATTCACGCGGTATTGAGCCTGGCCCAGGAACAAGGCGGCGGACGTGTCGGTTCCCTTGAACATTGGCGTCAGCAGTTCGTTGCCGATGCCGAGTTCGATCCAAAACTGTGCCTGGTGGCGAGTAACGCCAGCGGCATCCTGGGTGTGTCCCAATGCTGGACCAGCGCCTACATCAAGAACCTGGCCATTCACCCCTGTGCCCAGGGCATGGGGTTGGGCCGGGCGTTATTGCTGCACACCTTCCAGGTGTTCAAGCAACGCGGCGAGGCGTTTGTCGACCTCAAGGTGCTGGAGTCCAACCTGCGGGCCCGCCGCCTGTATGAAAATGCCGGCATGGTGTTTGTGCTTCGGGACCTTGCCCCCGAAGACTGAGGACGCTGGCGCATAACTTGCTTTGCACAGAGACAGAACGGTGAACAGAGGCAAAAACCCGCCACCGTTCACGAGTGCCTTCTGACCTTGCCTGGTGACAGATCCTCCATGAATACCCACTTTTCCTGCGTCGGTTGCGGCAAATGCTGCACTGACCACCATGTGCCCCTGACCCTCGAAGAAGCCCGCAGTTGGGCGGCTGACGGCGGCAATGTCATCGTGCTGGTGGAGGGTTTCCTGGGCACGGGCCTTGGCCTGCCCGAGTTGCAGCGTGAGCACGCACAACGCCGTTCCGCCATCGTGCCCAGCGGCAATACCGAAGCGTATGTGGCAATCACCTTTGCCGCCTATAACGCCGGGCGCTGCCGGAATCTTGACGAGGACAACCGTTGCCGCATTTACGAGCGGCGGCCGTTGGTGTGCCGCATCTACCCGATGGAGATCAACCCGCACATCCCGCTGAACCCGGGCGCCAAGGACTGCCCGCCGGAATCCTGGGAGCAGGGGCCGGCGCTGATCGTGGGGGGCGAGTTGATGGACAAGGAACTGGCCGAGCTGATCAGCCGGTCACGTCAGGCTGATCGCGACGATATCCAGGCCAAGGAAGCGGTGTGTGGGTTGCTGGGCATCCATACCACGGCGCTCAAGGGCGATGGATTTACCGCGTACTTGCCGGACATGGGCCTGTTTGCCCAGGCGATCGAATTGGCGACCCAAGAGGCGGTGCCGGCCAATGAGTGGGTGTTTCATGTGTCCGGGATGGACATTGCCGAGCAGTTGCTGGATGCCGGCGCCCGGATTGCCACCGAGGTGCCGGCCAACTATGCGTTCATTTCGTTACGGGCGGCTTGAGTGAATGTAAACCTGTGGCGAGGGGGACAAGCCCCCTCGCCCCAAAACAGCTCATGCCGCTACTGCCGCCGCTTACTCCAGAACTCCTCCGCCAGCCGCCGCAAGTCATCCGCCAGCCCCGCCACATCCCCTGAGCTGAGCTGGCTCTGCTGACCCGCGTTGACCGTCACTTCCCCGGCATTGCGAATGCCGATGATGTTGCGGTTGATGTCCTCGCTGACCGCGCTTTGCTCTTCCACCGCCGCCGCAATCTGCTGGCTCATGGCGGTAATCTGGGTCACCCGCTGGCTGATCCCGTCCAACGCGGCGGCAGCGCGTTGGGCCTGGTCGACGCTGGCCTCGACATGCTGGCTGCTTTGCGCCATGGCCTGCACCGCATCCCGGGCGCCGCCTTGCAGGGTGCTGATCATGCGCTGGATTTCATTGGTCGACTGCTGCGTACGCTGGGCCAGCCCGCGCACTTCATCAGCTACCACAGCAAACCCGCGTCCCTGTTCTCCGGCGCGTGCGGCTTCAATGGCGGCATTGAGCGCCAGGAGGTTGGTCTGCTCGGCAATCGCCCGAATCACTTCCAGCACCCCGGAAATATCGCCGCTGTGGCTTTCAAGTTGATGGATCACGTCGGTGGCGCGCGCCAGCTCCTGGGACAACCGCAGCACCGCGTCGCGGCTTTCATCCACCCGTTGATGACCTTCCCGGGTCTCGCTGCCGGCCTGGTCAGCGGCCTTGGAGGCTTGCAGCGCATGCTCGGCAACTTGCGCCACGCTGGCGGCCATTTGATTGATCGCGGCGGCGACCTGATCTGTCTGGGACTGTTGGCCGAGACTGCTGGTGTGGCTGCTGTCCAGTTGTTGCACCAGCGCGGCGGCGTGCCCGGACAGGCGTTGCGAGGCATCGCCAATCCGGCCCACCACCGCGCCCACTTGGGCTTCCAGCATCTGCATGGCGAACTCGATGCGCCCGAACTCATCCCCGCGTCCGGTGTAGATCGCCTGGCTCAGCGGGTTGTCGGCAATCAACCGGGCTCGCTGGTTCAACTGTGCGAGGGGCCGCAACAAACCATGCACGCCCATCACCCCTATGGCACAGGTCGCGGTGACCGCCAGCAGTTGCCAGGTCAGTGGATAAGTGGCCAGTCCAAGGCCCAAGGCCCAAGTTGCGGCGCAGGCCCCCAAGACCCAGGCCGACAGCTTGAGGGTCATGCCCACCACGGGCCGTGCTCGCCGAGTACCGGCACGCAGCCGGGCATAGGCCCGCTCGGCCAGTTGCACCCGCCGCGCATCGGGCTTGGTGCGCACCGACTGATACTCCACCGTCACACCGTCCCGGGTGACCGGCGTGGCGTAGGCACTGACCCAGTAGTGATCGCCGTTCTTGCAGCGGTTTTTCACCATGCCCATCCACGAGCGGCCGCTCTTCAACACCTGCCACATGTGCGCAAAGGCAGCGGGTGGCATGTCCGGGTGGCGCAGCAGGTTGTGCGGCGTACCCAACAACTCCTCGCGGGTGTAGCCGCTGATATCGATGAAGTCCTGGTTGGCGTAGGTAATTGTGCTAGTCAGGTCGGTGGTCGAGAGGATATTGGCGTCGGGGGCAAAGTCCACATTTCGACCGGTGACCGGCAAATTGATCTTCATGGAAACGCGCGCTCGTGATTGTTGGAGGAGTCGGCAGGGCCTCGACTCTAAGCGCACGGGTTGGCCAAATACTGATCCAGCTCATGTTCGGTGCAATTAATTGGCCATTACGGCCTGGCGGGCGGTGCATCAAGCCGGTAGGGCGCGATGATGCGCTGGTACTCGCCGCTTTGCTTCAGTTGCTCAAGGGCGCAATTGAGGGTGCTGCGCAATGCCGTATCTGGCTTGCGCAATGCAATCCCTACGCCGTTACCCAACAGTTCGGTAGAGAGGGCGGGGCCGAGGAAGTCGAAATTCTGGCCCTCGGGGGTGTCGAGCAGCGCCTCACGGATTTCCACCATGCCTTGCAAGGTGGCATCGATGTCCCCCGCCAACAGGCTGCGGATCAGTTCGTCGTTGCGCCAGAAACCCTTGATGATGACGCCTTTTGGCGCCCACTTCGACAGGGCAAAGGCTTCGCGGTTACTGCCCACCAGCACCCCGACGCGCTTGCCCTTCAACGACTGTGGCGTTGGTTTCAAACCTGACTTCCTGCGGGCCACCAGACGCGTGGTGATCGGATAAAGGTCATCGGTGAAACTTACCCGCTGGTGCCGCCTCGACGTCGGGGCCATACCCATGATTGCGTCGAATTGCCTGGCTTCAAGGGCAGGGTAATTTTCCACCAGGATCTGGTCTACCCAGGTACATCGCACATTGAGCTGTATGCACAGGGCGTTGCCCAATTCGATGTTCAGCCCCACCAGTTGGCCTTGTTGATTGCGGCTTTGGAAAGGAGGGAATTGTGCAGCGACGGCGAAACGAATTTCGCGCCGTGGTTGATCACTGGCCGCAGTCGAGGAGAAAACGCTGACCATCAGCGACAACAGCACGACACAGGTGCGTATAGGAACCACGGGGACGTCCTTTTCCGGAAAACCAGCTTTACCACGCCTGGCCCCGAGCGAAAGCGTCGGGGCAGGTGGGTGTCGTGCAAGCTTTCAAGAATTGGCCGCAGGCCTACAAGGCGAAACGTCAGTAACTGTTGTAGGCATAAATCGTCATTGCGAAGGATTTATTACCGGTCAGCGCTTGCCCATCGAGCGACGGGTGCCGGGTGGTGCCATGCCCGGACTCTTGGTATGGCCGTTCTTCGCGCCATTTTTGTACCACGGCTGGCTGGCGTTTTTCGCACCGGCCAGTTCGCCCGGCTTGAACGGAAACTTGAATGCCGGGATCTCGGCCTTGGTTTCGCCTTCGACGCTGTCAGGATTGGCCTGTTGGTCGATGTCGACCGCTTCAACAGCGGGTTGTGTCGGGGAATTCATGGAAGCTCCGGGGGAGTACTGAAAATGACGCGGGCCCGACTTGCAGGCCACACCGTCGCGCAGTATACCTGCGCGCCTCGGATCTTTAACCACTGCTCGTACGAATGGTCGGACTTTACTGACGGCGCTGTCAGTTAGCAGTCACTTTGCTGACCGGGTTGGCGGGCTATAAAGAACCTTCATTCTTCCGATCCTTTGCCCTGGCGCCTCACCCCATGCACATTCAACGAAAACCTGCCTTGATCGTGGGCGTCCTTGTGGTACTGGCTGTGGTTGCCTGGGTGGTGACCCGCCCGGCCAAGACCAAACTGACTGCGTCGGCAGCGATTCCGGTGCGTGTGATCAGCGTCAAACAGCAGGACATCCCGGGTTTTGTCAGCGGCATCGGTTCGGTGCTGTCGTTGCACAGCGTGGTGATTCGCCCGCAGATCGACGGCATCCTCACCAAATTGCTGGTCAAGGAAGGTCAACTGGTGAAGGCCGGTGACCTGCTGGCGACCATTGATGACCGTTCGATCCGCGCCACCCTGGACCAGGCCAAGGCGCAACTCGGGGAAAGCCAGGCGCAACTGCAAGTCGCGCTGGTCAACCTCAAGCGCTACAAGGAACTGAGCATCGACGACGGCGTGTCCAAGCAGACCTATGACCAGCAACAAGCCCTGGTCAACCAGCTCAAGGCCACGGCCCAAGGCAACCAGGCTGCCATCGATTCGGCCCAGGTGCAGCTTTCATACACCCAGATTCGCTCTCCGGTCACCGGGCGCGTCGGGATTCGTACGGTGGATGAAGGCAACTTCCTGCGCATGAGCGACACCCAGGGCTTGTTCTCCGTGACCCAGATCGACCCGATTGCCGTCGAGTTCTCCCTGCCGCAACAAATGCTGCCGACCCTGCAACGCCTGATCGCCGCGCAACTGCCCGCTGACGTCAACGCCTACATGGGCGCCGACACCGACGGCCAGACCGGCGACCTGCTGGGCGAAGGTCGCCTGAGCCTGATCGACAACCAGATCAGCGGCACCACCGGCACCATCCGCGCCAAGGCCGAGTTCAGCAACAGCGCGCAAAAACTCTGGCCGGGGCAACTGGTGACAATCCGCATCCAGACCGCCCTGCACAAGAACGCCCTGGTTGTGCCACCCACTGTGGTACAGCGCGGCCTGGATTCGCACTTCGTGTACCGGGTCAACGGTGACAAGGTCGACATCGTGCCGGTGCAGGTGCTGTACCAGAACAGCGACATGAACATCCTCCAGGGTGTGCAGGCCGGCGACGTGCTGGTCAGCGACGGCCAGTCACGGCTCAAGGCAGGCGCTCAGGTCGACGTGCTCAAGGAGCCGCCGCAGGTGATCCAGACCGTTGATGCCAAGGTGCAGCCATGAGCGGCAGTCGTTCGCCGTCGGCCTGGTGTGTCGACCATCCGGTCGCCACCTTGCTGCTGACCTTCGCCCTGGTACTGCTCGGGATGATTGCCTTCCCACGGCTGGCCATCGCCCCGCTGCCGGAAGCCGAGTTTCCGACGATTCAGGTCAGCGCCACGCTGCCCGGCGCCAGCCCGGACACCATGGCGTCCTCCGTGGCCACACCGCTGGAGGTGCAATTCAGCGCCATCCCCGGCATGACCCAGATGACCTCCAGCAGTGCCTTGGGCTCCAGCCTCCTGACCCTGCAGTTCACCCTCACCAAGAGCATCGATACCGCCGCGCAAGAAGTGCAGGCGGCGATCAACACCGCGTCCGGCAAACTGCCCAGCGACATGCCGAGCCTGCCGACCTGGAAAAAGGTCAACCCGGCGGACAGCCCGGTGCTGATCCTCAGCGTCAGCTCCGACAGCATGCCCAGCACCGAGCTGAGCGACTACGTGGAAACCCTGCTGGCCCGTCAGATCAGTCAGATCGACGGCGTCGGCCAGATCAACATCACCGGCCAGCAACGCCCGGCCATCCGGGTGCAGGCGTCGGCCGATAAACTCGCGGCCATCGGCCTGACCCTGGCAGACGTGCGCCTGGCGATCCAGCAATCCAGCCTGAACCTGGCCAAGGGCGCGATCTACGGCGAGAACAGCGTGTCGACCCTGTCGACCAACGACCAGTTGTTCCACCCCGAGGATTACGCCCAACTGATCGTGTCCTACAAGGATGGTGCACCGGTACAACTGCGGGATATCGCCAAAGTCGTCAACGGTTCGGAAAACGCCTACGTGCAGGCCTGGTCGGGCGACACGCCAGGGGTCAACCTGGTGATCTCCCGCCAGCCCGGCGCGAATATCGTCGAGACCGTGGACCGCATTCAATCCGAGCTGCCACGCCTGCAAGCCATGTTGCCGGCCTCGGTGCAGGTCAGCGTATTGACCGACCGCACCAAGACCATCCGCGCGTCCCTGCATGAAGTGGAAGTGACCCTGCTGATCGCGATCCTGTTGGTGGTGGCGGTGATGGCGCTGTTCCTGCGCCAGTTGTCCGCCACCTTGATCGTGTCCAGCGTGCTCGGGGTGTCGCTGGTCGCCAGTTTTGCGCTGATGTACCTGATGGGCTTCAGCCTGAACAACCTGACCCTGGTGGCGATCGTGATCGCCGTGGGGTTTGTGGTGGACGATGCCATCGTGGTGGTGGAGAACATTCACCGCCACTTGGAAGCCGGCCTCGACAAGCGCGAGGCCGCGATCAAGGGCGCGGGTGAAATCGGCTTTACCGTGGTGTCCATCAGCTTCTCGCTGGTGGCAGCGTTTATTCCGCTGCTGTTCATGGGCGGTGTGGTCGGGCGGTTGTTCAAAGAGTTTGCGCTGACAGCCACCTCGACCATCCTGATTTCGGTGGTGGTTTCACTGACACTGGCGCCCACCCTGGCTGCGCTGTTCATGCGCGCCCCGACCCATCACGCCCACGACAAACCCGGCTTCAGCGAACGCCTCCTCGCCGGCTATGCGCGCAATCTGCGCCGCGCCCTGGCCCACCAACGCACCATGGCCGCGATCTTTATCGTGACCCTGGCCCTGGCGGTGGTCGGCTATGTGTTTATCCCCAAGGGTTTCTTCCCGGTACAAGACACCGGCTTCGTCCTCGGCACCAGCGAAGCGGCGGCCGACGTATCCTTCCCGGACATGGTCGCCAAGCACAAGGCGATCGCCGAGATCGTCAAGGATGACCCGGCGGTGGAAGCGTTTTCCCATTCGGTGGGCGTGACCGGCAGCAACCAGACCATCGCCAACGGACGGTTCTGGATCGCCTTGAAAGATCGCGGGGACCGTGACGTGTCGGCCAGCCAGTTTATCGACCGGATCCGGCCGAAACTGGCGAAAGTGCCGGGCATCGTCCTGTACCTGCGTGCCGGCCAGGACATCAACTTAAGCTCCGGCCCCAGCCGCGCCCAGTACCAGTACGTGCTCAAGAGCAATGACGGCCCGACCCTGAATACCTGGACCCAGCGCCTCACCGAAAAACTGCGGGCCAACCCGGCGTTCCGCGACCTGTCCAACGACCTGCAGTTGGGTGGCAGCATTACCCATATCAGCATCGACCGTCAGGCCGCCGCGCGTTTTGGCCTCACCGCCACCGATGTGGACCAGGCGCTGTACGACGCCTTCGGCCAGCGCCAGATCAACGAATTCCAGACCGAGATCAACCAGTACCAAGTGGTGCTGGAGCTGGACACCCAGCAACGTGGCAAGGCCGAAAGCCTGAACTACTTCTACCTGCGCTCGCCGCTGACCAACGAGATGGTGCCGCTGTCGGCGGTGGCCAAGGTCGACCCGCCTACCATAGGGCCCTTGTCCATCAGCCATGACGGCATGTTCCCGGCGGCAAACCTGTCGTTCAACCTGGCGCCGGGCGTCGCGTTGGGGGATGCGGTGATCATGCTCAACCAGGCCAAGAACGAAATCGGCATGCCGACTACCATCATCGGCAACTTCCAGGGTGCGGCCCAGGCGTTCCAGAGTTCGTTGGCCAGCCAGCCCTGGCTGATCCTCGCGGCACTGGTGGCGGTCTACATTATCCTGGGTGTGCTGTACGAGAGCTTCGTGCACCCGCTGACGATCATCTCCACCTTGCCGTCGGCGGGGTTGGGGGCGCTGATCATGCTGTCACTGATGGGCCAGGACTTTTCGATCATGGCCCTGATCGGGCTGGTGCTGCTGATCGGTATTGTGAAGAAGAACGGTATCCTGATGATCGACTTCGCTCTGGACGCCCAACGCGTACGCGGCTTGCCGCCTGAAGAAGCGATTTATGAAGCCTGTGTCACGCGGTTCCGGCCGATCATCATGACCACCCTGGCCGCGCTGCTGGGTGCGGTGCCGCTGATGCTCGGCTCCGGCCCCGGCGCGGAAATGCGCCAGCCGCTGGGTATCGCGGTGGTGGGCGGGTTGCTGGTGAGCCAGGCGCTGACGCTGTTCACCACACCGGTCATATACTTGTACCTCGAGAAGTTTTTTCACAGACCCAAACCGGCTCCCCAGCTGGCAACCACACACTGAGGCTGAGGCCCCGTCCTGGAACAAAAGGCTCATGCGTGTACTGATTGTTGAAGACGAAGAAAAAACCGCCGACTACCTGCACCGCGGCCTGACGGAGCAAGGCTATACCGTTGACGTCGCCCGTGAAGGTGTCGAAGGTCTGCACCTGGCCCTGGAGAACGATTACGCGGTGATCGTGCTCGACGTGATGCTGCCCGGCCTGGATGGCTTTGGCGTGTTGCGCGCGCTGCGGGCGCGCAAGCAGACGCCGGTGATCATGCTCACCGCCCGCGAGCGCGTGGAAGACCGCATTCGCGGCCTGCGTGAAGGGGCGGACGATTACCTCGGCAAGCCATTCTCCTTCCTGGAGCTGGTGGCGCGCCTGCAAGCCCTGACCCGTCGCAGCGGCGGGCATGAGCCGGTGCAGGTGACCATCGCCGACCTGTGGATTGACCTGATCAGCCGCAAGGCCAGTCGCAATGGCGTTCGCCTGGACCTGACCGCCAAGGAGTTCTCGCTGCTCAGCGTATTGGCGCGGCGCCAGGGTGAAATCCTGTCCAAGACCTCGATTGCGGAAATGGTCTGGGACATCAATTTCGACAGCGACGCCAACGTGGTGGAAGTGGCGATCAAGCGCCTGCGGGCCAAGCTCGACGGGCCGTTCGAACAGAAACTGCTGCACACCATCCGCGGCATGGGTTATGTGCTGGAGAGCCGCAGTGTCGGCTAACTCCATCGCCCTGCGCCTGAGTGGCATGTTCACGTTGGTGGCGCTGCTGATCTTTCTGTTGATCGGCGGCGCGCTGTATCAGCAGGTGGACAAAGGCCTGGGTTTGTTGCCCGGGGCCGAGCTGGATGCGCGTTACAGCGTGCTGGAGTCTTCGGTGAACCGCTTTGGTACGCCGGATCACTGGGCGAAGATCACCGCCAAGCTCAAGCTGTTGGGTGAGGAAGACAAGCGCATCCGCTTCTGGGTGGTGAGCAGCGATCCGACCTACGAATACGGCAACCCGGACGCGCAGATTCGCGCCTTCGCCGAAGGCCCGACCGGCAAGCGCGATTTGCACCTGCCGGGCCATCATCATCCGTTCAAAGTGCTGGTCAGCCAGTTCCCGGCCAAGGACCAGCGTCCGCCGTTGCGCTTCATGATTGCGGTCGACACCGAGAACTTCCGCGCCACCCAGCATCAACTGCTGATGGCGCTGATCGGCCTGGCGTTTGTTGGCGTGGTGTTGGCGTCGCTGCTGGGGTTCTGGGTCGCACGTATCGGCCTCAAGCCGCTGATCAAACTGTCGGATGAGGCGCAGAAACTCGCGCCGCCGAAACTCTCCGGGCGCCTGCAATTGTCGCCGTTGCCGCCGGAGCTGAAGCAGTTCGTCAATTCCTTCAACTCGACCCTCGACCGGGTGGAGCAAGCCTATTCGCGCCTGGAGTCGTTCAACGCCGATGTGGCCCATGAACTGCGCTCACCGCTGACCAACCTGATTGGCCAGACCCAGGTGGCGCTGACCCGTGGGCGTTCGGCCGAGCATTATTTCGAGGTGCTGCAATCGAACCTCGAAGAGCTGGAACGGCTGCGCTCGATCATCAATGACATGCTGTTCCTGGCCAGCGCCGACCAGGGCAGCAAGGCCACCAAGCTGATCAGCAGTTCGCTGGCGGATGAAGTGGCGACCACCCTGGACTATCTGGACTTCATCCTCGAGGACGCTCAGGTGCAGGTGCGCGTGAGCGGTGATGCCCAGGTGCAGATCGAGAAGGCGCACTTGCGCCGGGCGTTGATCAATCTGTTGAGCAATGCGGTGCAGCATACGGCGCCTGGCCGGGTGATCGAGGTAAAGATCGAAGTATTGGAAGATCACGTGGCGATCGGAGTGACCAACCCCGGCGATGAGATTGCCAGCGAGCATCTGCCCCGGTTGTTCGAGCGGTTCTATCGGGTGGACGCGTCCCGCAGCAATAGCGGGGCGAATCACGGCTTGGGGTTGGCGATCGTCAAGGCGATCGCGCTGATGCACGGCGGGGATGTGTTTGTGCGCAGCGAGGGCGGCGGCAACACCTTTGGCATTACGCTGCCGGTGTAGCGGCTGCCCCCCCCCCCTCAGTTACTCAGTCGTACCCCGCCCAAACTGCCACTCAGCTCATAGGCCGCCAGTTCCGCCTGATGCGCGGCCATGATTTCCGGCAGGGAGCTGCGCAGGTATTCCACCCACGTCTTGATCTTCGCATCCAGGTACTGGCGCGACGGGTAGATGGCGTACAGGTTGAGTTCCTGGGAACGGTAGTTTGGCATTACCCGCACCAGGGTGCCGTTGCGCAGGCCTTCAATCGCCGCATACACCGGCAACAGGCCAACGCCCATGCCGCTGGTGATTGCGGTCTTCATCGCATCTGCCGAGTTCACCAGGAAGGGCGAGCTGTTGATCGCCACACTTTCCTGGCCTTCCGGGCCGTTGAACGACCATTTATCCAGCTGAATCACCGGGCTGACCAGGCGCAGGCACGCGTGGTTGAGCAGGTCACTCGGGCGTTGCGCGCAGCCATTGGCCTTGACGTAAGCCGGTGACGCACAGGCGATGCTGTAAGTTATCCCCAGGCGCTGCGAGACAAATCCCGAATCCGGCAGTTCGCTGGCGAGCACGATGGACACGTCATAGCCCTCGTCCAGCAGGTCGGGCACGCGGTTGGCCATGGTCAGGTCAAAGGTCACGTCCGGGTGGGTGCGGCGGTAGCGGGCAATCGCATCGATCACGAAGTGCTGGCCGATGCCGGTCATGGTGTGCACTTTCAACTGCCCGGCGGGGCGTGCGTGAGCGTCGCTGGCTTCGGCCTCGGCTTCCTCGACGTACGCCAGGATCTGCTCGCAACGCAGCAAATAGCGCTTGCCGGCCTCGGTCAAGGCGATGCGGCGGGTGGTGCGGTTGAGCAAACGGGTTTGCAGATGGGCCTCAAGGTTGGAGACCGCGCGCGAGACGTTGGCCGTGGTGGTATCCAGTTGCACGGCGGCGGCGGTGAAGCTGCCGGCTTCGGCCACACAACTGAAGGCGCGCATGTTTTGCAAGGTGTCCATTAAGGTGCTCTCAGGGGAGATGGCAAATTGTGACACGAAGTTGCAGGATCCAGTGATCCCTACGAACGGATTATCGCCTGAACGGTAACAAAGATTCACAAGAATCCCACCTTATCGCCATCCGGCCCGCCCCTTAGAATTGCGCCACCTTCCCCGCAACACCCTCTCAGGAATTCGCAGCAGTGCCGCGTCGCATCAGCAGAGAGCTGAAGACTCTCAGTGTTTGGGCCTTATCGTTAGCAATCAGCGGCTGCATCGGAACCGGAGGAATTGCCCCTCAAGGCCAGTCACTCGTCGCCAATACATTGGCCACCGACGAAGCGATCAAAACCGCCGCCCAGGACGCCCACTGGCCCACCGCGCAATGGTGGCAAGCATACGGCGACCCGCAACTCAACCACTGGATCGACCTCGCCGTGCAAGGCAGCCCGAGCATGGCCATGGCCGCTGCTCGTGTGCGTGAAGCCCGGGCCATGGCCGGGATCGCCGAGTCGGCTGAGTCGTTGCAGGTCAATGGCGACGCCACGCTCAAGCGCCACAATTGGCCGAGCGACCAGTTCTACGGCCCGGGCGCGCTGGACAATTCCACCACCTGGGACAACAACGCGTCCTTGGGCTTGAGCTATGCCCTCGACCTCTGGGGCCGCGAAAGCAATGCCACCGAGCGTGCCGTGGACATGGCTCACATGAGCGCCGCCGAAGCGCGCCAGGCCCAGCTCGAATTGCAGAACAACGTGGTGCGCGCCTATATCCAACTGTCGTTGCATTTCGCCCAGCGCGATATCGTGGCCGCCACCCTGGCCCAGCAACAACAGATCCTCGACCTGGCGCAAAAGCGCTTGAATGGCGGGATCGGCACCCACTTCGAAGTCAGCCAGGCCGAGACGCCGCTGCCGGAAACCCACCGGCAACTGGACGCTTTGGATGAAGCCATCGCCCTGAGCCGCAACCAGCTGGCTGCGCTGGCGGGCAAAGGGCCGGGGGAGGGCGCGCAGTTGCAGCGGCCCACCTTGTCCCTCGGTGCACCGTTGAAGCTACCGTCGACCTTGCCCGCCGAACTGCTCGGCCAGCGCCCGGACGTGGTCGCCAGTCGCTGGCAAGTGGCGGCCCAGGCCCGTGGCATTGACGTGGCCCACGCCGGTTTCTACCCCAACGTCGACTTGGTGGGCAGCCTCGGCTACGTCGCCACCGGCGGTGGGATGCTCAGTTTCCTCACGGGTAAAAAGCTCAACTACACCGCCGGCCCGGCCATCAGCCTGCCGATCTTTGATGGCGGCCGCCTGCGCTCGCAGTTGGGTGAAGCCAGCGCCGGCTATGACATCGCCGTCGCGCATTACAACCAGACCCTGGTCAATGCGCTCAAGGGCATCAGCGACCAGTTGATCCGCCGCGAGTCGATGGACAAGCAGCAAGCCTTCGCCGCCGAATCCGTGGCCTCGGCGCAGAAAACCTATGACATCGCGATGATCGCCTACCAGCGCGGCCTCACCGACTACCTCAATGTGCTGAATGCCCAAAGCCTGTTGTTCCGCCAGCAGCAGGTGCAGCAGCAGGTTCAGGCCGCACGCCTGAGTGCCCACGCCGAACTGGTGACCGCATTGGGCGGCGGCCTCGGCGCTGGCAGCGACGTGCCGCAAGACAGCAAGACGCTTCCGAGCAAGACCCCGGCGGCCCTCGCCGTGTTTGATCACTGAGTAGGATGCGATGACTCCCTTGCCTGCACCGCTGCGCTGGTTGCACTCCCTTGAATGGCGCCGTGGTTTCTTCGATTGGGCACGCAGTGACGGCGTGACCTGGGTCTATATCTTCAAGGTGCTGATCGCGGCGTTCCTGACCTTGTGGCTGGCCATGCGCCTGGAACTGCCGCAGCCGCGCACCGCAATGATCACGGTATTTATCGTGATGCAGCCGCAGAGCGGCCAGGTGTTCGCCAAGAGTTTCTACCGCTTCCTTGGCACCCTGGCGGGCTCGGCGGTGATGGTGTTCCTGATCGCGTTGTTTGCGCAGAACACTGAACTGTTCCTCGGTTCGCTGGCGATCTGGGTCGGCATCTGCACTGCTGGCGCGACCCGCAATCGCAACTTTCGCGCCTACGGTTTTGTGCTGGCGGGCTACACCGCGGCGATGGTTGGCTTGCCGGCCCTGGCCCATCCCGATGGCGCCTTCATGGCGGCCGTGTGGCGGGTCCTGGAGATCTCGTTGGGGATTGTCTGCTCCACGTTGGTCAGCGCCGCGATCCTGCCGCAAACCGCCAGCGCTGCGATGCGCAACGCTTTGTACCAGCGCTTCGGGGTGTTTGCGCTGTTCGTCACCGACGGCCTGCGCGGTCGCAGTGAGCGTGAAGGGTTTGAACGCAGCAACGTACGCTTTATCGCCGAAGCCGTGGGCCTGGAAGGGCTGCGCAGCATCACGGTGTTCGAAGACCCGCACATGCGTCGGCGCAATGGTCGGCTGACGCGCTTGAACAGCGAGTTCATGAGCATCACTACTCGCTTCAATGCCTTGCACCAATTGCTCGAACGCCTGCGCAGCCAAGAGGCCGATCACGTGGTGGCCGCCATCAAACCCGGCCTGCAAGACCTCGCGGAATTGCTCGACGGTTTTTCCGGCCGTGCCCTCACCAGCCCCGACGCGGCGCGCCTGGCCAATCAGTTGAATACCTATAAGGAAGGCCTGCCCGCCAAGGTACGCAGCCTGCGCACGAGCTTCCAGGAAAGTCAGCCCAGCGACGCCGAGCAGCTGGATTTTCACACCGCCTACGAACTGCTGTACCGCTTCGTCGACGATCTGCACAACTACGCCCAGACCCACGCGTCCCTGGCGGACCACAGCCACGAGCGCGAACACTGGGACGAGCCCTACACCCCGAAAACCAACTGGCTGGCCTGCGCTGCTTCCGGGATTCGCGCCTCGTTTATCCTGATCGTCCTCGGCAGTTACTGGGTGGCCACGGCCTGGCCCAGCGGCGCCACCATGACCCTGATTGCCGCCGCAACGGTGGGCCTGTCCGCCGCCACGCCCAACCCCAAGCGCATGGCGTTTCAAATGGCCTGCGGCACCTTGATCGGGGCGCTGGTGGGCTTTGTCGAAATGTTCTTCGTGTTCCCCTGGATCGACGGTTTCCCGCTGCTGTGTGTGATGCTCGCCCCGGTGATCATCTTCGGTTCGTTCCTGGCTTCGCGCCCGCAGTACGCCGGCGTTGGCGTGGGGTTGCTGATTTTCTTCAGCACCGGCTCGGTGCCGGACAACCTCACGGTCTATAACCCCTACACCTTCATCAACGACTACATCGCGATGGTCATCGGCATGCTGGTGTGTGCGGCGGCAGGCGCGATCATCCTGCCGCCCAACAGCCGCTGGTTGTGGCGCCGGCTGGAGCAGGACTTGCGCGAGCAAGTGGTGTTCGCCATCAGCGGCAAGCTCAAGGGCCTGGCGTCAGGTTTCGAAAGCCGCACCCGCGACCTGCTGCACCAGGCCTATGGTTTCGCCGCCGGGCAACCCCAGGTGCAACGCAACCTGCTGCGCTGGATGTTCGTGGTGCTGGAAGTCGGCCACGCGATTATCGAGTTGCGCAAGGAACAGGCGATCTTGCCGGTGCACCCGGCGTATGCCGAATCCCAGCCGTGGCGCCAGGCGATCCGGGTGATGGGCCGCTCGTTGGTGCGGCTGTTCCTGCAACCCAGCGCCAGCAACCTGGAGCGCAGCCTGATCGCCGTGGACCATGCCATCAGCCGGGTGCAGGCCACCGACGAACCCTTCGCCCCGCACTTCGACACCTCGGCCCTACGCCGAGTGAAAAGCTACCTGCACTTTATCCGCACCTCATTGCTGGACCCGCAATCACCCCTGGCTGCCCTCAAGTCCGAAGGACCCGCCCATGCCTCGTGAAATCGCCTTCCACGGCGTCTACATGCCCACCATGACCCTGATGTTTTTGATCGCGGCGGGCCTGGCCTGGGCCCTCGACCGATTCCTGGCCGGCTTTGACCTGTACCGTTTTTTCTGGCACCCGGCGCTGCTGCGCCTGAGCCTGTTCGCTTGCTTGTTCAGCGCCCTGGCGCTGACCGTCTACCGTTGAGAATGCCCCGATGAAAAAGTTTTTCAGCCTGCTCGCGACCTTGCTGGTACTGGCCCTGGCGATCTGGATGGGTCGTACGCTTTGGGTGCAATACATGGAAACCCCCTGGACCCGCGATGGCCGTGTGCGCGCCGACATTATCAACGTTGCTGCCGACGTTACCGGCGAGGTGGTCAATGTCCCGGTGCGTGACAACCAACTGGTGAAAAAGGGCGACCTGCTGATGCAGATCGACCCCGAGCACTACCAGATCGCCGTCAAGCAGGCGCAATCCCTGGTGGCTTCACGCAAGGCCACCTGGGAGATGCGCAAGGTCAACGCCCACCGCCGCGCCGACCTCGATGCCCTGGTGATCTCCAAGGAGAACCGCGACGACGCCAGCAACATCGCCGACTCGGCCCTGGCGGATTACCAGCACGCATTGGCGCAACTGGAAGCGGCCGAGCTGAACCTCAAGCGCACCCAGGTTGTGGCGGCGGTGGATGGCTACGTCACCAACCTCAACGTGCACCGTGGCGACTACGCGCGTATTGGCGAGGCGAAGATGGCGGTGGTGGATATGAACTCGTTCTGGGTGTACGGCTTCTTCGAAGAAACCAAGCTGCCCCACGTCAAAGTCGGGGATAAAGCCGACATGCAGTTGATGAGCGGCGAAACCCTCAAGGGCCACGTGGAAAGCATCTCGCGCGGGATCTATGACCGGGACAATCCGGAGAGCCGCGAGCTGATCGCCGATGTGAACCCGACCTTCAACTGGGTGCGCCTGGCCCAGCGGGTGCCGGTGCGGATTCACATCGATGAAGTGCCGGAGGGTGTGCTGTTGGCGGCGGGGATCACCTGCACCGTGATCGTCAACCAAACACAGAACTGAATGTGGGAGCGGGCTTGCTCGCGAAAGCGGTGGATCAGGCACTCTATTCAGTGGCTGACACTCCGTATTCGCGAGCAAGCCCGCTCCCACATTTTGACTGTGTCAGGCCTGTAGAAAAGTCTCATGCAAGTGGCGCCACAGCAGGCCGCCGCTGGCCTGCTTTTCAAACACCACGGTCGATCGCCGATCGGTTTGGGCGCCGCTGTCGTCCACCTGCTGCTCGCGATAACTCACCGTCGCGCCACGGGCATGTCGATCAATCCCGGCAAACTCACTGAGGCTGATCCTGAACCCGGGGCGCTTGCCGCCGGCCTGGCTGAACAGCTGGTTGAGCAGCGCAAAATCCAGTTGCTTGCCTGCCGGGGTGATCATGGAAAAGTCCGGCGAGAAACGGCCGAGCAAAATCTCCAGTGTTCCCTCGGGGGCAGTCCCGGCAAACCATTGCTCGATCTCGACATGGGCCTGGATCACTTCATCAAAAAAATCGCGGTAATCAATCATCGTGTGGGCTCGTTGGCAGGGTGAAGCAGTGTCCGTACCTTGGACGCATCCAGGCACAGTACGGCAAATAATGGAAACAGGGTCAACGCTGCGGCAATCGCGAAGGTCGCGGTGAAGGAGCCCAGCGCAGCCAGCACCGCACTGAGCACTGCGGCGCCGAGGCAAAAACTCAGTTGCCGATTGATGTTCCATAAGGCGCTGGCATGCCCCATGCGCTCGGCCGGAATGTCGAGAAAGGCCAGGGTTTGCGCAGTGCTGCTGCACAGGCTGCCGCCCAGGCCCATCAGGAGGTAGGCGAGCACGATGACTGTCGGGTGTGGCTCGATCAGCAACAGGATGCCGATGGATTGCAGCAGCATGCCCGCCAACAGCAACGGCCGAGGCCCGCAGCGATTGAACAGTTTTTTGCTCAAGACAATCGCCAACCCTGAGGCCAGCGCCCACGGCAGCATAAACGCGCCGATGTGGCTGGCAGTAAACCCGAGGCCGTGCAGATAAAGAATCGCCACCAGGCTGGTGCCGATAAACACGCCCGGAATGAACAGGTAGACCAGCATCGCGACCCGCAGCATCGGGCGCCGAACCTGACGCACTATTTTGCCGAGTTCCAGCGCCGGGCGCGACGACGCGAGCGTGTCCGCCTCCAGCCAGCACAAGGTCAACGCCAGGGTGATCAGCGCCAGGGGCAGGTTGGCGAAAAAGATCCAGCGCCACGACACACTGTCCACCACCAAGCCACCCAACGCCGGCGACAGCGCCGGTATCAGCAGCGCCACCAGCATGACTTTGGCCGTCAGTTGGCTGCGTTCTGCCGGCGCAAAATGCCGATAGGCCAAGGCTTGGCCCACCGGGATCAACAAACCACCGCCCAGGCCTTGCAGCAGCCGCCAGCCGATCAGCGCTTCAATCGATGCGGCCTGGCCCACCAACACCGAGGCCACGCCGAATAGCAACAGGCTGAGGGCAATCAACCGACGTTCGCCCAACAGCGCCGCAAGCCACACGCTCAGGGGAATCACCACGGTCAGGCCGAGCATATAGGCGTTGCCGATCCACGCCAGTTGCGTGACCGAAGCGTGCAACTCCCGGGCTATATCCGGGTAGGCGATGGTGGCGACAAACATGTTCACCAGGTCGAGGGCGAAGCCCAGTAGAAAGATCCAGGTGACTTTCGAGCGGTAGGTCATTGCGCGCTTCCTGCAGTGGATGGCGGCAGGGTAGGCGGGTGCGGGCACTTGGGAAACAGCGGTTTGACTGTTAGTTTGTCAAAAATATTTTGACAAAGGAGTGCGCGCTTAATGGTCAGCCTGGATCGATTCGACACCTTCAAAGCCGTGGTCGAGGCCGGTTCGTTGACCGCGGCCGCTGATTTTCTCGGGCAGACGCGAGCAGTGGTGAGCTTCAACCTCAAGCGCCTGGAGGCCGAACTGGGTGTCACCCTGCTGACCCGCAGTACTCGGCAACTGGCACTGACCGATGCGGGTGAGCGCTTTTACCTGCGCTGCACGCGGATGCTGGAGGAGGCGCGCCTGGCGGTTGAGGAAGCCCGTTCGGAACACAGCCAGCTCAAAGGCACGTTGCGCATCACCACCACCGTCGAATACGGATTAGCTGTGGTGGTGCCGGCGCTGGAAACTTTTCGCGGCCTGCACCCGGAATTGAACATCCAGTTATCCACATCCTCCAGCCACGCTGACCTGATCTCGGAACGGTTTGATGTGGCTATTCGATTGGGGCGGATGCTCGACTCCAATCATCGGGCGGTGCAGCTGTCGAGCTACGAGATTTTTGCCGTGGCCGCGCCGGCGTTTGCCGGGGTCGCCACGCTGGATGAGCTGGAGCAATTGCCCAAGCTGGGTCACGGGCGGCTGACGGAGTTGGCGGTGGTTGATCCGGCTGGCGTCGAGCACCTGTATCGCCCGGGGCCCGGCAAGGCTTCATTGGTTGCGGACAGCGCCGCCATTCTCCAGGCCTTTGCCGTGCGCGGGCATGGCGTGGCGATCCTGCCCCAGTGGCTGGTGCAGGAAGATCTGGATGCCGGGCGTTTGGTGCGTCTGCTGCCGGGTCATCGATTTGCGCCACAGGGGGTGTATGCGCTGTACCCGGATACTCGGCATTTGCCGCTGAAAGTGCGGGCCTTCATTGATTTCATGAAAGGCTGATCAGTCGAGAAACCGTGTGGCGGGGGGCTCTTACAGCTGGCCGCTCAGGCCAAATCGTTTTTTCAAGACAGTCTCCAGCAAACCCTTGGGCAACAGCGCCGCCATCCACGGCAGCGCCCTGCAACCATTGCCTGAACGCAACAGACGCGGCGGTGTTGTCTGTTGCACGGCCTTCAATACATCCGCGGCAAAAACGCGAGCGGGCGTAGGCCGATCCTGGGAGGCCTTGGCCCGGGCGCGGATGTTTTCGCGCAGTGGCCACCAGGGCGACTTTTCATTGATCAACAGCTCGGCCTGGGTGCCGGCGTTTTTTGCAAAACTTGTATCGATGGCCCCCGGCTGCACTTCCATCACCCGCACGCCGAAGGGCGCGAGCTCCATGCGCAACGCATCACTCAAAGCATGCACCGCCGCTTTCGAGGCGCAGTACGCACCGGCAAACGGTGTAACCAACACGCCGGACACGCTGCCGATATTCACCACCAACCCTTTACGGCGACGCAGGGCAGGGAACAGCGCCTGGGTCACCCCAACCACGGAAAATACGTTGGTCTCGAATTGCTGCTGCATCGCCTGGGTGCCGCCGTCGAGCAACGGGCCCATGGCGCCGTAGCCAGCGTTGTTGATCAGTACGTCCAGCTCGCCGATCTGCCCCGCCAGTTGCGCCAGCGCGGCGCTGTCGTTGACGTCGAGTTGCACCGCGTTAAAGCCGGCGCTGCCGAGTGCCGCCACATCCTCGCTGCGCCGGGCGCTGGCCCACACTTCAAAACCGGCTTGCTTGAAGGCGTCCGCCAGGGCACGGCCGATACCACTGGAACAGCCGGTGATGAGCACATTGGGCATGGATCAGTCCTTTGTCGTTATTAGTCAGAGAAGCTGCCTTGCAAATGCTCGGCACGAAATTCCAGGGTTTGCGGGCGGTAGCCGGGGCGCAGCGGCGGCACTGGCAGGCAGTCTTCCCAAGTAGCGCCAGCCTGCAACTCACCGGGGCCGCGATAGCGCGGGGCAGCGTACACGTTGTCCGCCAGGTTGACCGTATCGCCCGGCGCATAAGCGGCGATGCGCCAACGCAGTTCGGTCAGCGGTACGTTGTTGCCGTTGTTCAAGGTGAGCTTGAGCGGGCGGTCCGCCGGGCATTCTTTCGGGGCGTAGACGGTACGCAGTTCCAGACGCGCCAATTGCTGGGCCTCGCGGTTGTCCAGCCACACCACCCATACCGCCACCAGGCCCAGGCCGACGGCGGCCGCGAGGGAAACCGGCAACGCCTTGGCGGGGTAGCGCAGCAGGAGGACCAGCCAAGTAATGATCAGCAGAACACCGATGAACACGATAAAGCCCTCGCTTGCCATGAGCTTTCATCGTAGCTGAGCCCGGAGGCTAAGCCTATTCACTTGCCGAAATGCACTGCTATTTTCCCATCGGAACCCGCTGAGCCTCTTACACCACTGACTGATTTATCACTGGAGTGATATCTCTTTTACAAGGGTAACAATGGACTGGCCCCCTTAATCACAGGGTCCATTTAATGATTGTTAAACCTCATACCCACTATCAGCCTGATCTTCCCCCTTCCTCAGACTCAACCCGCCCTCAACCTTCAGAAAGGCCAGCGCCTCCACTCGGGGATCAGGCACCACTTTCTGGCCACGCCGTCACCGGTACCCCCGTTCTACCGGTCGTTCGGGGTATTCGTCCGGCCGTTGTCGCCGAGTATGTTTTTGGCAGACCCGCTTCTGCCCAACAAGGGTTTCTCACTCAGCACGATGCACTCAACATTAAAATCAACCGGTTGATCAGCCAGCAGCCCACCTACGAACAGTTTGTGCAGGAATATCAGGAGTACGTTGCCACGACGCCTGGCGCCGTGGGGGAAGTCGGGGATCTGTTTGCCAACGCTGTCACTCGGTTCTGGACGTCTGCCCGCCCCACCGAAACAGACCCGAGCCCGCCTCAAGACCAACTGATCAACCTGCACCGGCAAATGCTCTCCACCCAGGCGGCGCTACGGGTGGAGGACGGCACCCTGAGCCTGGCGAGCAAAGCCCTGATCGACAAGGCGTTCCGCTATCCGACCCTGGCGGCCCGGGAAAACGCCTTCCCCAACGGTGCGCGGCCCGGTGTGTATCCGATCACGGTGGATGACAATACGCCGAACGGCGCGTGCTTGGCCGGGGCCTTCATGATCACCACCACCGATGGCTCCGGGCAAACGCAACCGCACTGGCCCAACGGCAACAAAAACTTGCCTGCCAACCAGGACCATGGACCTGTGGTGCTCTACACCCCAGGTGAGGGCTTTGAAGAGTTCGCGACCCCTGCACAATTGCAGGCGGCACTGATGCAACGAATTGACAAAGGAGGCGTTCCCGCAGAACTGCTGTCGCAGAGCTTGCCCTTGTCGGCGGAAAACCTGCGCAAACCGTTACGCGGGGAGGACCTGACGCTGAGTTTCGTCCCGACTTCAGGGGACGTGATTGCTGAAGCGATTCCTCGGCTTCTGGAGCGACAAAAAGCCGAACTGAATGCCCTGACGCACTCAGACACCAGCGACATGAACGGCCCACAAATCTCCCAGGCCATGAACAACGCCGCCAATTGGTCTTCTCAACTGGACGGCAGCAATGCAATGCTCGCCCGGGGAGAAAGGCTTGAAGAAAAACAGCAGCCACCGTGGCTGAAAAACCTGTCGCGCATGAGCGAGGGGCAATACAAAGACCTGGATGCACGCGAGCAGCAATCCCTCCAGACGCTGGTGCCGTTGCTGGAAGAGATCCCTTCACTGCAGGACTTTGCCAGTCAGCAATTAAAGGCTGCACTCAGGAAAAAATACCCAACGGTGAATTTCGACCCGGACAAGATCGTGGTGACCACCACCACGCAATCCAGAATTCATACCGGTCGGTCAGGTGCTTACGTCCCGCGCGATGTCGGCAGGCAGCACAGCTCATTGATTGACCTGGCCCTGAGAAACCCTACGGCATGGCCCGCAGCAGAAAGCCACCAGGATACTGAGGTGAAGTTCGCCGCGAAGCTGACCGATACTTCAGGCAAACCGGTAATCGGGGCAGATGGAAAACCCCTGGTGTTGGGAACCGAGGACCTCAAGGCGCTGGTGAATGAGCTCGATGTGGGCGGCAACTACATCGCGCTACTCAAGGAACGGATGGCACCGGACGCCCAGACGGGAAAGCCGGGAAAACTGCGCGCAGCGTGGAAAGCCAACCTGTCGGATGTCATGCAGAAACAGGCGTTTCTGGGGCAGTTGAACCCGCAGGCTTATCCACAAGGCTCCTCGGGACCTGAATGGGTCCGGGCCGTGCTCGATTTTCCGGACGCCTCCACGCGGCCCCAAGTGGATGGAAAGACCGTTGTCGCCAACACCGTCAGCCACTACGGTCAGGCGCTTCAGGGTGTGATCGCTATCGGCAACGGGCAGGACGGGCCGCTTGTGCTGTATAGCCCTGATGCGCCTGACGGGATCTCCTTTCGGGAAGTCGCCAATCAGGCGGCCCTCAGTGCGCTTTTCAAAGAACCGGGATGGCGAACCTACGCAATTAGCAAAACGTCGCCGCTCGATCCGGACGGTGTAGGGGCAATCATCGAGGGGAGCATGGTTGAAAACGTAGAGCGGCTGGGACGGATAAATGAGTTGGGCAGCAACGCCTACCTCACACCTATCCAAGGCAATTTCCAGGACACGCTGTACAAACAACTGACGGAAATATTGATCGATAAGGCGGACGTCGGTTCTGTCAGCTCAGATGAAGTAGCCAAAGAATCGAGATACAACAAGAGCCTGTTCGGCATCGAGGTCGCCACGATGTTCATGGACTTGCTGCCCATTGTCGGAAAGGGCGTTTCGACCGCGGCCCGGCTGACCAAGGCGGGGCTGCGTGTCATCCGGGCACCGGGACAATCCATCGTCAACCTGCTCAACAAACCCAACCGCCTTGCCATGATCTACGCCCGGTATGGCGACGGCAGCGGCATGGCGGCAGGTAGCAAGGCCAGCCCAATTATGCGCCCGGTCCTGCAGCCACCGCCGATCAGTAGAGTCGTCGCGCCGTTGTTGAATCCAATGGCGATACGCCAGGCATCGGCGGAGGAGGCCTCAGCCCGCGCATTGCCAGACATCAGTGCCCATTCCGTGGCTGACAGCCTGCTCAGTGGCCGCACGATGAGGGGCGACGGCACCTATCAAGTCGGCGAGCAGTTCTATGTGCGTTACACCGATGGTACCGGCGTCAGTCAACCCTATGAAATCAGCCCGGTGTACAAGGTCGAGGGGGGACCTGTGCGGGTCATTGACGCGCAAACCAAAAAAACCGTGGCATTCCTGCAGCCGGCGGGCGAGGGCGAATGGCGATTGAATCGTTTGCCGGGCGGGATCAAGTCAGGAACCCCAGGCTCAAAGAAGGCTAGCCAGCCCCAGGCACAAAAGGCGCTTGGTCGGCCAGGCAGCTCTGCCCCACTCGCTGCAACGAACAAGCCATTGGTCAATCATCCGGATTGGCGGTCGATAGTGGATTCGGGCCTGCACAACGGGCAACCCGTTTATATCCACTACACCAGCAAGGAAGGCGCCGAAGCGATCGCTCGGGGGCACAGCATTAATGATCTGATGCGTGGGGAAACGCGGGCGGGTTCAAAGGGCGGTGTGTACGTTAATCCCCCCGGCCAGCAACTTAATGGCGAAAACGTGGAAAACCTGTTGTTTCTAGGTAACGAACGTTATGTGGGCAGGGGCGATTATATGGTGGTATTCAGCAGCGACCAGGTTCCGCAGGACCTAGGTTCCATCACGTCGGGTAGCCAGTTCGTTGAGTTGAAGATGAACAAGGAAATCAAGCTGACTGAGTCGAACTTTCTGTATTTGGGGCCGAATCAGTTTCCCGACTATTTCAGTTGAGCGCGTTTGAAAGCGCTGGGGTAATGATCTAAAAAAGCCCCCGACCCACCGGCTGCGGATAGGGGACGCAGTCGGTGTGACGGGGGCTTCTTGTGCCGCTTTGTTTACTGCGCGATGGTTTTCACCGACACGCCACGCTCGATTGGCGTAGACCGACCGTAGATATCTTCAAAACGCTCGATATCGTCTTCACCCAGGTAGCTGCCGGACTGCACCTCAATGATCTCCAATGGGATCTTGCCCGGGTTGCGCAAGCGGTGCACCGAAGCAATCGGGATGTAGGTGGACTGGTTTTCGGTGAGCAGGAACACGTTCTCGTCACAGGTGACTTCGGCGGTGCCACTGACCACGATCCAGTGTTCGGCGCGGTGGTGGTGCATCTGCAACGACAGGCAGGCGCCCGGCTTGACCGAGATGTGCTTGACCTGGAAGCGGCCGCCCATGTCCACCGAGTCGTACGAGCCCCACGGACGGTACACCTCGCAGTGGTTCTGGGTTTCGCTGCGGCCCTGCTCATTGAGGGTGTTGACCATCTGCTTGACGCCCTGGACCTTGTCCTTGTGGGCAATCATCATCGCGTCCTTGGTTTCCACCACCACAATGTTTTCCAGGCCGATCACCGACACCAGCTTGCCGTTGCCGTGGATCATGCAGTTCTTGCTGTCCTGGATCACCACATCGCCCTTGCTGACGTTGCCGTTGGCGTCTTTTTCATTCACGTCCCACAGCGATGCCCAGCAACCCACGTCGCTCCAGCCGGCGGTCAATGGCACCACGCAGGCCAACTGGGTTTTTTCCATCACGGCGTAGTCGATGGAATTGTCCGGGCAGCAGGCGAAGGTGGATTCGTCGATGTCGATAGTGTCGGCGGTGTGGTTGCTGCGCTCCAGGGTCAGCACGCAGGTGTCGTAGATGTCCGGGTCGTGCTTTTTCAGCTCTTCGAGGAAGCGGCTGGCGCGGAACAGGAACATGCCGCTGTTCCAGAAATAACCACCGCTTTTGACGAATTCGGTGGCGCGTTTTTCATCAGGTTTTTCAACGAACTGTTGCACGCGGCTGACGCCTTCGGGCAGCAGCGAATCGTTGGTCGACTTGATGTAGCCGTAGCCGGTTTCCGGACGGGTGGCCGGCACGCCGAACAGCACCATTTCGCCACGCTCGGCTGCCACAGTGGCCAGGGCCAGGGCACGTTGCAGGGCTTTCTGGTCGTCCAGCACGTGGTCGGCCGGCAGCACCAGCATCAACTCGTCACGGCCTTCGTTGACCAGCATCATCGCCGTCAGGGCCACAGCCGGCGCGGTGTTGCGGCCGAACGGTTCCATCAGGATGCGCTGGGTTTCCAGTTTGCGGGCAGCCAGTTGCTCGTTGACGATAAAGCGGTGGTCCTTGTTGCAGACCACGATGGGTGCGTCCATGCCGTCGAACACCAGGCGCTCCAGGGTTTGCTGGAACAGGGTGTGCTCGCCGGTCAGGGCCAGGAACTGCTTGGGAAACTGTTTACGCGAAAGCGGCCAAAGACGTGAGCCGCTACCACCGGAAAGGATTACTGGAATCATGGTGTTTCTCCTTGAATCAAATTTGGTTAGAGCCTGTGGGAGCCGGGCTTGCCCGCGATGGCATCACCTCGGTGTACCTGATACACCGGGTTGTCCGCATCGCAGGCAAGCCAGCTCCCACAGGGGGCAGCGTCAATCTGAAAATCTGATCAGCGGGTCGACACAGGGCGCTTGACCCACACTGGCGACAGGTTGGCGCCGGTGCCGGTGACGTACAGCACTGCGGCTTCACCACGTTCCAGGGCGACCGGCTTCACGTCGCCGACTTTCTTGTCGCCCTCATACAGCGCCAGGCTGACCTTCACCGGGTTGATCTCGCGCTCGCCACGGCCCTTGGCGGCCACGGCCTGGACCACGTCGGTCTTGCCGTCGGCGGTTTTCAGGGTCAGCGACTTGTCACTGAGGTTCTGCACGCGCACCAGGGATTTCTGCTTGTTCTTGAACGGCGGTTCTTCGATCAGTTGCGGCTGGCCGCTGCCGCTGCTGACCAGGGTGTAGTAGTGGTCGGCGGCGAGCTTGACCGGCAGGGTCTGGCTGCCGACCTTGGCGCTGTAGTCACCGCCCGGCATGAAGCTGAAGTCACTGCTGGCCAACGGGGCAACCTCGTTGAGGTTGGTGCTGCCGACGGTGGCGCTGACCTCCTGGTTGCTGGCGTTGTACACCCGCACAAAGCTCGAGCCTTTTGGCGCGACGGGGCCGTAGAGGGCGGCGTCGCCACCGGCGAAGGCGGACATCGAAATCACGCTCATGCCTGCAACGAGGGCAAAGGTTTTTGCGAGACGACGCGGAGTAGTAGTGAAAGTCATGTGAGTTACCTCTCTTTCAGTTTTGCGCCCGGTTGGGCGTCTCGGAGTTCATGTTTTTAACGGCGGGAGTGTTGATAGCCATGTTCTGTTGGCGCATACCGGCTTGTTTGAGCTGCGCAACCCACTGCGGGTCGGCATCGCCGATTTCGTTGTTCACAGGCAGATAACGTTCGGGAAACTCCCAGATCAGCACCTGTGGCGGGCTGTTCTTGAAGTCATCGCTTTTCAGGTAGCTGAGCATCGGGAGGATCGGGCCGTGGCCGTCTTCGGAGTAGTTGATGACGTCGCTGCCCAGGGCTTGCTTCAGCGCGCCGACAAAGTTCCAGTTCGGGTTGGCGCTGTAGCTGGTGCCCACCAGGGCCACCGGGGTTTCGCTGTCGGCGAACAGGGCGTCGTCGCCTTTGGTTTCAGCCAGGTGAGTCACGCGTTTTTGCAGCGGCTCCTTGGGTGGCATCAGGTTTTCGAACAGCGGGTCCAGGGGCAGGAACAGGCGCAGGTCGCCCTTGTGTGGCTCGGTCTTCTCGGCTTCGGTGACAAAGCGTTGAGGCTCGCCGCTCAGGGGCGTTTTGTTGGCAATTGTCTTGGCCAATTCTTTGGCCGCCACTTCAGCGCCGTCCGGGGTCCAATGGGTGTCGGTGCGCAGGAACACTTGCTGGCCGTGCAGCTTGGCCTGTTGCAGCGGGCCCATCAGGTCGGGAGCGACGATCTTGTCGGCGGCCATGCGGGCATGGAAGTCCTGGTACAGACCTGCGTGGATGCTCGCCGGCTGCACTTCACCCAGGTGTTCCGGGTACAGGCGCACCTTGGCCGGCACGATCGCCATCACCAGCTGGATGCCCTGGGCCTTGAGTTTCTGGCGCACGCCTTCCACCAGGGCGTAGTTGCCTTGCAGGTTCTGGTCTTCGTTGACGATGGGGTTGAATTCCTCGTCGCTGTAGAGCCAGTGATCGCGGCCGATCACCACGCCAGGGCGGCCTTCATTGAACAGCTTGTAGTCCAGGGCGGCCCAGAGGTTGGTGCCCAGGCGCTTGATCGGGAACTGGTCGTCGTAATGGGTCTCGACGGCCTTGGTCCAGCGACCGTTGAGCACGGTGGCGTCGGCGTTGGTGCTGAAGCCGAAGAAACTGCGCATCGACCAGGCGCCCAACGCCAGCAGCACGGCGAGGAACAAGGCGATGTAGAGGACGCGTAATGAACGGGTCATGGTCGGCTCCCTCAGAACTGGAAGTAAAGGAACGGCGAGAAGCTCTGCGCCGAAAGTTTGAGAATCGACGCCACGAACAGCAGCAGCACGGCGGCGCGCATGGCGTAGCGTGGCCAGGTGGCGCTCCAGTAGGCCGGTTGCACGGTGGCCTCGGTGCCCACGGTGTAGCCGGGCTCGTGGATGCTGCCTGGGTTATCGCCCGGCACGGCCTTGATCAAGCCGGGTTGGGCAGTGGCCGGGCCATCGGCCTGGGTGTTGACCACAGGCTTGGTTTTTTCCGGTGGGCGGTTGGTGTAGAAGTCCCGCAGGCCGAAGAACGCCAGGGTTGCGTATGCCACCACCAGGGTTGCCACTTGCAGGCCGGTGAGGCTGGCGCGGTTGAGTTCCGAGAGTGACCACTCGCCGAAGCTGAACATCGCGCCGTACATGCGGCCGGCGACGTGCAGGTTTTCCGAGCGGAAGATCACCCAGCCCATCACCACCAGCAGGAAGGTGAAGGCCCAGCGCACGACGTTGAAACTGCGCGGTGCAGTGTTGAGGCCGATGGCTTTTTCAATCGCCAGCCACATGCCGTGCCAGGCACCCCACACGATGTAGGTGATGTTCGCACCGTGCCACAGGCCACCGAGCAGCATGGTCAGGAACAGGTTGCGGTAGGTGGTCAGCGTGCCTTTACGGTTGCCGCCCAGGGTGATGTAGAGGTAGTCACGCAGCCAGGTGGACAGGCTGATGTGCCAGCGCCGCCAGAACTCGGTGATCGACTGGCTGATGTACGGCTGCTTGAAGTTTTCCATGAAGCGGAAACCCATCATCAAGCCCAGGCCGATGGCCATGTCGCTGTAGCCGGAGAAGTCGAAGTACAGCTGCGCGGTGTACGCCAGCGCGCCGAGCCAGGCGTCACCCGTCGTAGGGTTTTGCAGGGCGAAGCAATGGTCGGCGACCACCGCCAGGGTGTCGGCGATGAACACCTTCTTGATGAAACCCTGCATGAACCGCGTGCAGCCCTCGGAGAATTTATCGAGGGTGTGGGTGCGGTTGTTGAACTGGTCGGCCAGGTCGCGAAAGCGCAACACGGGGCCGGCAATCAGGTGCGGGAAAATCGCCACGAACGCCGCAAAGTCGATCAGGTTGCGAGTGGCCGGGGTATCGCCGCGGTACACGTCGATGATGTAGCTGATGGACTCGAAGATGTAGAACGAGATACCGATCGGCAACAGCACGTGGGTCAGGATGAAGGGTTCCAGGCCGGCCGACTTCATCATCAGGTTGATGCTGTCGACGCCGAAGTTGGCGTACTTGAAGTAGCCGAGGATGCACAGGTCGACAGCCACGCCCAACAGCAGCCAGCGCTGGGCCGGCTTGGTGCGCACGCCTGCCGCACCGACCTTGAGGCCGATCCAGTAGTTCCACAGCGTCACGGCGGCGAACAGCGCCAGGAAGTCCACTCGCCACCAGGCGTAGAACACATAACTGGCAACCAGCAGCAGCAGATTGCGATAGCGTTGCCCGCTCAAATAGTACAAGCCGAGGAAGATCGGCAAGAACAGAAACAGGAACACATTGGACGAGAAAACCATCCCGATCTCTCCATGTTTAACCAACAGTCAAGGGCCAACGGCCCCCCCAAACCCCCCAACCGAAAACGGAGAGGGGCGGTATTACATTCCCACTGACGAAACCGGCTCAAAATGTGGGAGCGGGCTTGCTCGCGAATGCGGTGTGTCATTCAACACAGAGGGCGACTGATACACCGCCTCGCGAGCAAGCCCGCTCCCACATTTGAAGTGCGTTTCGTCAGCTGCCTTTGTTGCCTTTCTCATGCGCCGGGTCGTAGACCTTGGTCAGGTCACCTCCGAGGCGGAATGTCTTGAACGGCTGCATCCCGTGCTTGCGCTCGATCACATCCGGCGCGCAGGTGTAGAGGGTGCAGAAGGGCTCAAGCCAGGCAAATTTCATGTCTTCCTTGAGGTCCTTCATGTCTTGTTCCTTGCCGTTCTTCTTCTCGAAGATCTCCGGGTCTTTCACCCCGGCCAGCACGTTGTCGCCCAGGCGTTTCAAGGCGCCGTTGTTTTCCTGGCGCAGGTCCACGCCGTTGACCAGGGCAAAACTGGCAATCATCGCCAGCGGCGGCAGGGCGTAGTTGTGGTACGACAAAGCCCGTTGCTGACGCTTCAATTCGTTGGGCAGGAAGCCTTGGGCATCCACCTGATTGGCGCCGACCTTGTATTCCTTCACGGCCCAGTCAAACAGGTCGCGACGGTTGGTGGCGATGGAGGTCGCCATCACCGACCAGGCAGCCCAGTAGGAGTGGTTGTTGGTTTTATCCAGCGGCAGGTTGTCCCAGTCGCTCACCACCTGATCGGCCATTTTGCTAAACCAGGCTTCGATCAACTGCGACTCCTGCTGGTGGTTGGCCAGCGGGTGGGAGTCGGAGAACTTCAGGCGCACATAGGCCGACGCCATGCTGCCCAGTGCCCATTTGCGCATGGACTTGCCGGTGTGGTTGAAGTCCTTGGACATCAATGCATCGGCCTTGGCCCAGCTCGTGAGCCAGTTCAGCGTGCATTCCAGCTGCTCCGGACGACCGTCACGCATGAATTGCATCACGCGTTTACTGGTGTCTTTTTCCAGCTTGGTGATGTCGGCGGTGCTGTCGCGAAAGGCTTTTTCGGACTGCACATTCAGGGTCGAACGAGCCTTGTCCGAACCTTCGTACTTGCTGCGAAATTGCAGCGAGCCGGTGTACGGCGCCGGCATGGCGTCGCAGTCATTCTTGAAGTCGCCGGTCTTGAACGCCTCGATCGGCGCAAAATAGCCTTGCGGCGGACGCAGTGGCGCGGCGGCATTGACGGAGCCGGCGAAGATCGCCAGCCCCAACAACGATGGAATCAATAACTTCTGCATAGGTAACCTCATTGCCCGGCCGAAGCGGTCTGTTGACCACTGGCGGGGAATACGTTGCGTGTGCAAATTTTCGCTTCGACTTTCTGCGCGGCCTGGCCCGCTTCAGGGCCCTGCACTTCCACGGCCAGCAGGTTTTGCGTGGCCCAGTCTTCATCGGTGCGCAGTTCAAAGGCGAAACGCCCGTCTGTATCGGATGTTTCGGGTTTTTCGATCTTGATGTCCTCGTGGCGCCCGTTCATGTACCAGAGGGTGGCTTGCAGGGTTTTCACCGACGGGTCGGCGAAGCGGATGTCGACCTGATGGCTGGCATTGCGCAGGTCTTTGTTCGAACTGTTAACCAGCAATTCGTTCTTGCCGGGTTTCAGCGTGGTGCTGGCGCTCATCTGTGCGGTCTTGCCTTCACAGCCGTTGTCCAGCAGCGACATCATCTGGCGGTAGATGGTCTCCTGGTCCAGGCGATACAGCGGCGAGAATTCCCAGATCAGAATCTTCGGCGGGGTCTTCTGGAATTCTTCGCTGCCCAGGTACTGGATCATCGAGCCTTCCAGGCCACCACCGGGGAAGGCGACGTTGAGGATGTCGGCACCGATTTCCTGTTCCAGGAAGCCGGCGAAGTTGTAGTTCTTGCCGCTGTGGCTGGTGCCCACGAGGGTGATCTGCGGGTTGCCGGAATCACCGAACAGGTCGCCGTCCGCCGCTTCGCCCTTGGGCTCGGTGGTGAACTGGTCCATGTACTGGATCGCGTAGCTGGTGCCACACAGTTGCCCGGCCATGTTGTGCAGGGTGCCGGTCTTGCCCATGCGCCCGGAGCGCTTGGTCTCGAATTCACGTTGCGGGATGCCGGCAAATTCAGGCATCGCCCGCACTTTGGCACCGACGATTTTGGCGGTGCGCTGGGCGCCGTATGGCGTCCAGTGTTGGTCACCGCGGAAGTAGAAATCGTGGGCCGGCAACTCGTCCGGCAGCTGCTCATTGGTCAACGGCGACAGGTCCGGCACGACGTAGCCCATCTTGGCGAAACGGCCGAGCATGGTCTTGTAGTTGCCCAGGGCCTTGTCGAAATCGAACTTAGCTTTCTCTTCAGGGTTGAGCTTGTTGCGGTTCACCAGGCCACGGGTTGGCTGGTAGACCACCACCAGTTCCACGCCCTTGCTCTTGAACGCATCGTGCAGCTGCTGCATGCGTTTGTAGCCGGCGGGGCTGGTGTCGAATTCGGTGCGCAGGTCTTCCTGAGTACGGAACAACCAGTCGCCTTGGGCTTGCACCAGGGTGGTGAAGTTCTGCTGGTAGCGCGTGGTGTAGTTCTTCGCATCGTGGGCGGCCGGGCACAGGCTGCAGCACGGTTCGGCGCTGAATGTCGGGGCCTTTACTTCGTCGGCGCGCACGCCCTGGCTGGCCGCGAGCAGGCCGAGGGTCAAACCCGAAAGGCTGAGCAGTTTGATCATGTGTGGGTGCATAAAGGTCATCCTCAGTCCTGCATTTCGGTCTGGCGTTCGACAGGGTCGATCAGCACGGCTTTCTTCTGGCGTACCAGCAAGTCGAGAATCTCTTCCTGGCGATCGCCGAGAACGCCCGAGAAGCTGATGCCACTGGATTTGGTCGGCGCAAGCATCGACACGCGGTACAGCTCGACGCTCAACGGCGAGTCGATGGACAGCGGCCCGCTGCCGTTGGCGGCCAGTTCACCGCCGACCACAATCAGCGAGACCTTGGTGTCGAACGGGTCGAGGGCGATGTCGCGGTCGGTATCGGTCAGATCCTTGATGTGGCCGTACACGCCGGTCAGCCCGTTGGCCATGGCCACGTTCTCGTACAGGCGAATGTTCACGCTGTTACGGATGCGGATGCCGTGGCGACGGTTGCTGATCACCTTGTTGCCCCACAGCAGGTTGTCGCCGCTCTCATAGAGGGTGATGCCGTCGGTGTGGTTGCGGTAGATCTCGTTGTCGGCGATCAGGTTGTTGACGCTGTTACGGTCGATCACCAGGCCCGAGAGCTTGTTGTCGAAGCTGCGGTTGTTGAAGATGAAGCTGTCGTTCACTTCCCGGGAAATGATGATCCCGTGCTTCTTCTTCGTGCCGTAGACGGTGTTGTCGGTGATGATCAAACCGTGTGAACGGTCGTGGGGGTCAATGCCGTACACGATGTTGTCTTTGTAGGTATTGCCCTTGAGCACAAAGCCGGTGGTTTCGTAGCAGTAGAAGCCGTACCACATGTCCGAGAACTCGGAGTCGACGATCCAGCCCGTCGGCTCAGGGCGCTTGAGCACCTTGGCCATGTTCGGCGTGTACTGGGAAATACTTACGCCATACGACTTACTGTTGGCGTAGCCGAAGCTGGCCATCTTGCTGTTGGCGATGTAGGTCTCAGTGCCGCCCCAGGCCAGCAGGAACGGACGGAATTCCTTGGGCGACTGGAAGGTCGCCGGGCCGTTGGTCTTTTCCTTCCAACCGGTGATTTTGGTGTCACGCACAAACAGTTGGCCATCGTTGATCAGGAACGAACCGGCTTCCTGGGAGAGGCGCAGCTCCTGGGTCTGCTTGTCGATTTCGAGGATACCCTTACGGCCTACCACGATCGGCAACTTGGCCAGGAACACCCCCGGCGAGGTTTCGCTGAAGTACTGCTTGGGCACTTTGTTCAGCAGGTCCTTGAGGTTCATGTAGCCGTCGTCGACGAAGATCGCCTGGGGAATGCCGTGCTGGCGCACCACCCATTCGGCCATCTTGTTGTCACCGCCGATGAAGTCCTTCAGGGCGTCTTCCTGCATCATCCGGCGGATGCTGATTTTGCCGGGTTTGCTGCGCACGATTTTCTTCGCGATATTCGCCGCGGTGTAGCCGGACACGTCCGGCAGCGCAGGCTTGGCCAACTCCAGCGGCTCGGTCGGCGGGCTGGAGATGGTGTAGGTCTTGGCCTGTTGCAGCTCTTTGGCGATGGTCGGCGCCTTGACCTGCTGCGCGACATCGGCGAAGGCCGAAGTGCTGGCCAGCAGCATGGCTGCGACCAGCAGGCTGACCGAGCCTTTGAGGGCTTGAGGGTTCATTGCGCAGGCTCCCATCAGAACTTCCAGATCACGTCGACAAAGGCGCGATGCATGTACGAGTCGACTTGGCTGCCGTAGGCGTCGCCCGGTTTGAACACACCTGCACGGAAGCGCACCAAGGCCGACGGTTCGTCGATCGACTGGCTGAGCCCGGCCGGCAGCAGGCCTTTCTTGAAGTACTTGGTGACCACCAGGTCCATCTCCTGGCCCAGGTCTTTCTTGCCGTCTTCAAGCGGCAGGGACGTGCTGGACAGGATCGCGCCGGTCACGTCATCGGTGTTGTTCTGCACGGCATCGATGCCGTTGCTGCCCACCGGCTTGTTGCCGTCGACGCGCCAGAACTTGTGGTACACCAGGCTGGCGTCATAGTCCTCACGCAACTGCCACGAACCGAACAGGCTCATGGACTGCATGTTGTTCATCTCGCCACGAAACGCTTCGCCGAAACGGTGGACGCGGGACTGGGTACCGGTCCAGTTCGAACGGTTGCTTTGCAGGCCGTTCTGCTCGTATTCGGCACTGGCGCGGGAGTAGGCGGCGCCTACTTGCCACTGCGGGTCGAGGCGCAGGCGCACACCCAAATCGGTGGCCCAGCCATTCACGTCATCGCTGCGCTTGGCATTGGCCGGGCGGGTGCCGTCGGCGTTCAAGGCGTTGACCGTGTCGCGGTCGCCCTGCATGCCGGTGACGCTCGCCCAATAGTTGACGGTGTTGGTGTTGCGCCAGTTGTAGGCGTCGCTGTTGGCTTCGATGCCGAGCCAGGTCAGGTCGCCGTTCTCGCGCTTGTCCAGTGAGTCGGTGGCCACGCCCGGTTCCGGGTAGTCCAGCTTGCCGTCGTCATGGGTGTGGTGAGCGCGCAGCCCGATCCACTGGCCTGGCGTCCATTGATAGGCGGCGTCGGCGTACAGGTGCTGACGGTCCTTGTCCTTGGGCGACAGTTCCTTGAGGTCGGTGCGGTATTCGCTGAAACGCTCGGCGACGCCGACATTGGCCTTGAGCAAGGTGGTGTCGAAGGTCCAGTTCAGCGCTTCGATATTGGTGTCGCGCCATTGGCCGTCGTCATTGCGCAGGCGTTGGCGACCGAGCTTGAGGATCTCGCCGGGGTAGGGCGTGAAGCCGCCGTAGGCGACCCAGAACTCGCGCATCGCCAGGTAGTTCTTCTTGCTCTTGCGGTCGTCATTGCTGGTCTGTTGGGTGGCGTCATCCGAGGACTGTTGCAGGGTGTCGGTCTCGATGATGTCGCTGGAGGTCACGGCCTGGCCCATGGCGTAGGCGCTCCAGTTGCCGCTTTCACCGTAGATCCATGGGCGCAGGTCAAGGCCGATGCCGTTGACGTCGCCGCCTTTCTGAGTGCCCAGGTCGCGGTCATCTTCGGACTGGCCGGTGACTTTGACTTCCAGGCCGAAGTTCTTGGCTTCAGTCAGCGCCGCCAGGGTCGGGCACGACCACAGCAGGGCGAAGGTCAGGCCGATGCCGGCCTTGACGAATGGGTTGAGCTTCATAGGGATTCCTCGCCGTCTTCTTCTTGCAGGGCGTACAATTGCAGCGTGCTTTGGGCCAGGGTGCCGCGCACGGCCAGCTCCTGTTGCACCAGGCGTTGGCCTTCGGCGCGTTGTTCCGGGGGCAGCGCAGCTTCGAGCTGGGTCGCCAGGTCGTTGGCTTCCGGCGTGTCCTGGGCCTTGGCCAACTGGCTGAAGACATAGGCGTTAAGCGGGTCGGGCTTGGTGCCCTTGCCTTGGGAAAACAGTTGGGCGATCGCGAAGTCGGCGCTGTTCTGGCCGTTGCGCGCAGCCGTCAGCAAGTGGTCCAGGGCCTTTTGCGAATAGACCTTGCCCAGGTAGCCACGGCGGTAGATCTGGCCGAGGTAGTAGTCGGCAGCCACTTCGCGGCCGACGGCTTTCTGGAAGTGCTCTTCGGCGGCCTTGGCATCTGCCGGGACCCACTTGCCTTCGTAGTAGAGCTTGCCCAGCAGCAGTTCGGCGCGGGGCTGGTCGGCGGCGCGGCCGTTGTCGAGGTACTTCATCATTTGGTCGACGTCGCCCAGCTCCGGGAAGTCGTAGAGCAGTTGCGCCAGGCTGACCCAGGAGGCCGGGTAGCCCGGGGCGATTTTTTCCAGCAGCGCCTGGGCGGTTTTTTCGTCGGTCTTGCCCAGGCTTGCATCACCCAGTACGCGAGCGACGCTGTCGACCCGCTGGGCGGTGACGGTGCCACGGCTGTAGCCGGCTTCCATTTGCTTGAGCAGTTCGGCCTGTTTTTCCGGCTCGGCTTTTTTCTGGTAGACCGTGGCCAACTCGACGTAGCAGATATCGGTGGTGTTCAGCGCGGCCTTGCAGATGCTTTCCACTTCATCCAGATGTTGGTCGTAGGTGTCCTGGGTGCGATACAGCAGCACCTGGGCCAGGCCGGCTTCCGGGTAGCCCGAGGCGCGCCATTTGCTGATCTGCTGCTGGGCGTTGATGTTCGGGAAACTGTGCGGGTATTGCAGGTACAACATCGCCAGCGGGATCAGGGTGTTGCCTTCGCCGTTGGCAAAGGCTTTTTTCAACAGGCCTTCGGCTTCATGGTGCTCGGCTTCAGTAGCGCCCGGCTTGGCCACCAGCAGGCGACCCAGGCGTGCCTGGGCACGGGGCGAGGTATCGGCGGCCGCGCGATAGGTCGCTTCGGCCTGCTTGATTTGCTCGGGGTCGCGGGTGCCGACCTGGATATCCGCCAGGCCCACCTGGGCCTCGCTGTAGCCCAGGTCTGCCAGTTGCTGGTAGTTCTGCTGCGCGGTGACCGTGTCGCCACGCTTGAGGGCTTCATTGGCCAGGCGTTGGTCGGGCAGGCCGGCGCAGCCGGCGAGGCTCACGGCCAAGGCCAGGGCACAATACGCCAAGGCAGAGTGGGACCTGCTTTGGGTGGGAGCTGGCTTGCCTGCGATGCCGATGTTGGATTCACCACCGTCATCGCGGGCAAGCCCGGCTCCCACATTGGCCAGCGCTGTTTTTAGAATAGGGTTCACAGGCATGTCCTCGCTTACAGACCGTGAGCCATGGCTTTGTCGATCAGCCAGTTCAGGGATGGGCCGCGGTCGCTGGTGACTTCAACCGGGCGGCCGGCGTAGGTGCTGTCCAGCGGGGCATCGGGTTTGATCTGCACGCGGATGTCGGAAGACATTTCGGTGCTGTTGAGGCTGGTGCTGCTGACGATGGTGCCGGTACGCACCTGCTCTTCATCCGCCACCTGGAAGTTCACGCGGGTACCCGGGCGAACGTCGGCGAACTGACGATAGGAGAAGCGTGCATCAACGTTGGCCTGGCTGCCACGCGGCACCAGTTGGAAGATCACATCGCCCTTGCTGGCGTACTGACCGTCGGCGACCAGTTGCTGGGCCACGACGCAGTCGCACGGGGAGGTGAGGGTGCCGGTCATTTGCTTGCCGAACAGCTCTTCCACCTTGGCCGGTTGCAGTTGGTCTTCGTCCAGATGGCCCTTGAGCACATCGAGCATGCTGGTGCTGAAGGTTGCCAATGGCGCGCCTTTGGCGGCGACCGCATCGCCTTTGATCAGGCTCTGCACGGTGCCGTCGCGAGGCATGGTCACGTTCATGCCCGGGACGCTCACCAGGCCGGAAGTGGCGTGGCTGACGAAGTACATGCCGTATACCGATTTGACGACAAACCCGAAGGCAACCAACCCCACCACAAAGATCCCGAGGCTGAAGGTCACCGCACGCAGGCGGCCCGCCGCAGTCATGTTGCTGCCGCCGTCCTTGACCTTGCGCGCTTTGGTGAAGTTGTCCCGTTGCAGGGTCGCCAGCACGTCGCCCATGGTCACGATGTCGCCGGCCAGGTGCGAGGTGATCAGGTGGCGCAGGGTGGAGATGTCCTGTGCGTCGAGGTTCTGGAACTGGCAACCGGTGCGGCCGGTCTGGCGGTCGTAAGAGCGAATCTGCAGCTCGACGTCCATCGCCAGGCCCAGGTTATCGATCACGAACTGCAGGCGACCCTTGTGCACATCGCCGACTTTCAGTGGCTGCTGCGGGGCGTTGAACGCCAGGCCGCCGGCGGACAGGTCGATGACCCGCACTTCCATCGGTGTTTGGTCGGCGCCGAAGAAGCGCAGCTTGGCCGGGATTTTGACCCGGGCGTGTTGGCGCTGGGCTTCGGATTCGTGGACAACGTTGGCGTTTACTTGGCTATTCATGGTGTTTAGTTCCTAGTTAATTCAGGCTTGGCAGGGTCAAACCATCATCAGCAACACGGCGACGAAAATGCTGCCGGCGGAGAAGGTCATGGTCCGAGACGACCAGGTGTTGAACCAACGTTGAAAGCTGGCCAAATCGCGGGTCAGTTTGGTGTCCTGGCGGGTCCAGGACTGTTGATCAAGGCGGAAGAACACGTAGATCTTCACCAGCGCGCCCATGATCTGGTTGTAATAGAGAATCACCGGGTAAGCCGGGCCGATCTTGTGGCCGGAGCACGACAGCAGCAGGGTCAGAATCAGGCGGGTGATGCCGATCCACAGCAGATAGGCGAGGATGAACGCGCCGCCGTATTTGAAGGTGGCGATGATTGCCACGGTCAACCCCAGCAGGGAGGTCCACATCGACACGCGCTGGTCGAACAGCACAATGCTGGTGAACAGGCCGAGGCGACGCATCCCCAGGCCCAAGGCACGTGAGTTCTGGCGCAGGTTGTTGCCGTACCAGCGGAACATCAGTTTGCGGCTGGCCTTGATAAAGCTCTTTTCCGGGGGGTGTTCCACGGTGTGGATCGCGGCATCCGGCACGTAGAAGGTGTCGTAGCCCAGGCGCATCAGGCTGAACCAGCTGGACTTGTCGTCACCGGTCAAAAACTTGAAGCGGCCCAGGCGCCAGTGTTGCAGCGAGTCGCTTTCCACGTCGGCGATAAAGCCGGGGTCGGTGACCACGTTGGCGCGGAACACCGACATGCGACCGGTCATGGTCAGCACGCGTTTGGACAGGGCCATGGAGCACATGTTGATGTGGCGCTGGGCGAAGCGCAGCTTGTGCCACTCGCTCATGATGTAGCCGCCGCGTACTTCGCAGAACTCGTTGGTGGTCAGGCCGCCGACATTGCCGAACAGCTGGAACCACGGCACGGTCTTGCGCACGACGCCCTCGGCGAGCACGGTATCGCCATCGATCACGGCCACTACGGCGCGGTCGTCCGGCAGGTGGCGGGAGATGGCGCGAAAACCGAAGGCCAGGCCGTCACGCTTGCCGGTACCGGCGATACGCACGAAGTCCAGCTTGACGTGGTCGGGCGGATTCATTCTGGCCCACAGGCTCTTGACCAGCAGCTCATCGGACATTTCCACCAGGGAGCAGACCACGGTGGTGGGGAAGCCACATTCGATGGCCTCGCGGATCACCGAGCTGTAGACCTGGGCAGTGGTCAGCGCGTCGATCCTGAAGCTGGTGACCATCAGGAATACGTGGGATGGGTCTGCCGCTTTGCCCAGCTTGCGCACTTTGCGCCGCAGGTGCGGGTAGACCACGTACAGGAACAGCATGCCGCGAAAGAAATGCGTAGCACCCATCGAGTAGCGCCAGATACCGACGGCGCCAATCAGGAAAATAAAATTCTTCGACTCTGAGTCGAACGTACTCGCCGGCAACAGCAGGGCGAGACCCATCAGCAGGCTCAGGAAAAACAGCCAGCCGGCGGATTGGAGGAGTACGTGTTTTAACTTGGACATAGGCGTCATCCGCAAGTGAAGGAGGCTTCAAGCGACAAGCGCCGGGGATCAGGACGCTTGTCGCTTGAAACTTGCCGTTGCTGTTACCAGCAAATGCCTTCGGTACGACCGCTCACGCTGGTGGCCTTGGACATGAAGCCCACCAGGTCGACCACTTGCTTGCCGTGGGGTGCGTTATGCGCCAGGGCGCGGAACTTCTCATCGCGGTTGCCCAGGATGATCACGTCGGAGTTGTTGATCACTTCGTCGAAGTCCGAGTTGAGCAAGGACGACACGTGAGGGATCTTGCCTTCGATGTAGTCCTTGTTGGCGCCGTGCACGCGAGCGTATTCGACGTTGCTGTCGTAGATGCTCAGGTCGAAACCCTTGCCGATCAGCATCTCTGCCAGTTCCACCAGCGGGCTTTCGCGCAGGTCATCGGTGCCGGCCTTGAAGCTCAGGCCCAGCAGGGCGACTTTGCGTTTGTCATGGCTGGAGACGATGTCGAAAGCGTTCTGCACCTGGGACTCGTTGCTGCGCATCAGCGAGTTGAGCAGCGGCGCATCCACGTCGAGGGAGCCGGCGCGGTACGTCAGGGCGCGCACGTCCTTGGGCAGGCAGGAACCGCCGAAGGCAAAGCCCGGGCGCATGTAGTACTGGGACAGGTTTAGGGTCTTGTCCTGGCAGACCACTTCCATTACTTCGCGACCGTCGACACCTACTGCCTTGGCGATGTTGCCGATCTCGTTGGCGAAGGTCACTTTGGTCGCATGCCAGACGTTGCAGGTGTACTTGATCATCTCGGCGACGGCGATGTCCTTGCGGATGATCGGGGCGTCGAGTTCTTCGTAGAGCGACTGCAGGACATCGCCGGAAGCGGTGTCGAATTCGCCGATGACAGTCATCGGCGGCAGATCGTAGTCGGCGATGGCTGTGCTTTCACGCAGGAACTCAGGGTTGACCGCGACGCCGAAGTCGACGCCGGCTTTCTTGCCCGAGCAGTCTTCGAGAATCGGGATCACCACATTGGCCACGGTGCCTGGCAGCACGGTGCTGCGGACCACGATGGTGTGGCGGGTGGTTTTGTCACGCAGGACAAAACCGATCTCGCGGCACACCGATTCGATGTAGTTGAGTTCCAGGTCGCCGTTTTTCTTGCTCGGCGTGCCGACGCAAATCATCGACAGGTCGGTATCGCGGATTGCCTCGGCGAAATCGGTGGTGCCGCGCAGTCGGCCGGTTTGAATGCCTTGGCTCAACAGTTCGCCCAGACCCGGTTCAACGATGGGGGATTTACCCGCGTTGATCAGGTCGATCTTTTCCTTGGAGATGTCTACGCCAACGACCTCATGGCCCCGTGCAGACAGGCAACCGGCACATACCGCGCCGACGTAACCCAAACCAAATATGCTGATGCGCATCGCATTTACCTCATTGTTAATCGTGCCACTAGATGGCCGGAGTTCATGTTTTAAAGCGTCACTCAGGCGCTGGAAAGTGCGACGAATAAACGTCGGTATATCCAGTGCAGGCATACTAAAAGTCGAGTGACTAACTAATGCACTCAAGTTGTGCGCAACTTGGCCTTATTGTTGGGGCTTGCCCTGAAATGCAGCCAGCCTTCCTGGGGAAGGGGCTGGCGCCAGTGCCGCAAGGCGTTGACAGGGACTTTGAGCCCTTATATATCAACGGCTTGGGTTGTCTCACTGACCCATACAGGTGAGCTCAGCCTTGGCCTTGTCGGAGAAAGTAGTGAAACTTTTTCGTCCGCCTTCAACTAATCAGTTGATGATTTGACCATTGAGTCAAAGCTGTATGACAACTTTGCTACTTCCGTTGGTCGCCGCGTAAGTCATCTCTTACATCTGCAGAGATAATCGTTACCGGTGGTATGAGCGGTGCTTTAGGACATAGTTCCTGTCCACTCATCCTGTTTTCGGAAATTTCTTGAAATATTAGGAAAGATGGCACTAGTACTATTGTGATAGCACTTGCTATTTGGGCCAGTAGTTGCGGGGAGTTACGAGGGTTAAATAGTTTTGTGCCACTACTCTTTGAAAAGAGTCGTGCCACTACGAAAAAAATTGACGAATGTCGAGTGAAATAAATGTTAGTAAATCTGAAGAAATATTTTTGACGCCAAATAAATGGCGAATCCGAGGTTGGAATGCAAACAAAATGTGGGAGCAGGCTTGTTCGCGAAAGCGGCGTGTCAGGCAACAAAGGCATCGACTGAACCACCGCTTTCGCGAGCAAGCCCGCTCACACATTTGAGTCTTCGTTGTCAGGTTATTCCGGTGCGTGATCCCGCAGGAACACCAGGTTATCCGGCTTCGACTGCTCCGCATTGAAGCGATAACCCTGCACGTCAAACTCCTTGAGCCTGGCCGGGTCGTTGATGCGTTCTTCAATCACAAAGCGGCTCATCATGCCCCGGGCCTTTTTGGCGTAGAAGCTGATGATCTTGTACTGGCCGTTTTTCAGGTCCTTGAACTCGGTGTTGATGATCCGCGCGTTCAGTGCCGGGCGTTTGACTGCCGAAAAATACTCGTTGGAGGCCAGGTTGAGCAGCACGTCATCGCCTTGTTCGGCCAGGGCTTCGTTGAGCCACTCGCTGATGCGGGTGCCCCAGAAAGCGTACAGGTCCTTGCCACGGGCGTTGGGCAGCTTGGTGCCCATTTCGAGGCGGTACGGCATCATCAGGTCCAGGGGGCGCAGCAAGCCGTACAGGCCGGAGAGCATGCGCAGGTGATCCTGGGCGTAGGTGAAGTCGGCGTCCTTGAAGGTTTCGGCGTTGAGGCCGGTGTAGACGTCGCCCTTGAAGGCCAGCAGGGCTTGCTTGGCGTTGGCGGGGGTGAAGGCTGGGGTCCAGCTGCCGAAGCGTGCGGCGTTGAGGCCGCCGATTTTGTCGGAGACGTGCATCAACTCGCTGATTTGCGCCGGGCTCAGTTCGCGCAGTTGTTCGATCAGCTCCTGAGAGTGGTCGAGGTATTGCGGTTGGGTGAAGCGCGGGGTGACCGGCTTTGACTCGAAATCGAGGGTTTTGGCGGGGGAAATCACCGTCAGCATGAAGTCGTCTCCTTTAATCGTGGGGGGATTCTAGGGGGTAGGGCGGTTTGACTCCACCTATGAAGGTGATAGGTGTCTTTGGGTTTTGTGTACATATCCGTTTCTTCGGTAACGGCCACTTATGGTTCCGCTCTTACAGCCATCCCTTTCAAGGTCTGCGTTTAAAAGTCCGTTTAAGGCCATGTTTAAGTACGTTTATCCGACTTGGCCGCCTTAAGCACCCTAGCTGTTGAGACATGCGCCCGTGCTGCCTTACCTTCCAGCCACTCCTTGGGCTTGGCTACTTTGGGGCCACGAGGGCTTTTTGCTACGGACTTAGGTTTGATCATCCTTGCCAGGGCCAGCAATCGCTCTGCCAGCCCTTGCGGAGTCTTTTCAAGAGGGAAATTTTCCGCAGGCAATGCGATCTGCAAGCCTTGATAATCACTGCGAACATGCACCGCCAAATGGAAAATCGAAACCTGCCAACCCTCTGGCTGCGTTTCGCGGTGCGCCTGCTCAACGCTACGCTTGAGAACCGACAAAACGTTGTAAGCCAGGACCGCCGAGGCAAAGCCCAATAGCGCGGCTTTCGGGCTGCCAAGGCCTGTAATTTCACTGTCCAGTACCGACTCAAGGCGCTGAAACATTCCCTCGATACTCCAGCGATGACGGTATAAATCGGCTATCTGCCGGGCACCGATGGTGTCGGGCAAATTGCTCCAGAACCACATCACCAAATCACCTGAGTCATTCGCCGTTTGCAGGCTCAACTCAACACGTCGCCAGCGGCGGCCACCCTTCACTTCGATGATTTGTTCGCGAACGGTTCCGCTATCGACCGTCCCTGAGTCTTGCCACTCACTTTCCTGGACCAGGCGTGGATGCTTACTGGGTTGGCGAACGATGAACGAAGCCCCCGTGTCCTCGCAGGCTTGCAGGATGGGCAGCGTGCAATAGAGCCGGTCAGCCATCCACAACTGGCCCGCGCATGCGCGGGCCAGCAGCGGTAAAACACTGACTCGCTCACTGGCGTAGGCATCTTCCCACGGCTGAAGATCAACGACTAAATCCAGATCCGGATCGTAGGCAACTACTGAAAATCCTGGGCGCGCTGCGCCGCGCTCATTGCGCAGAGCGCCTAGACGTTTTTCAGTGGCCGGCAAGTGGTTGCCATCCACAATACGCAACTGCCAGCCGGGCAGGATCGATGAATGGCCGAGCGTTTCGACGGTTGGTATCAAACGCTCGGCACTGCCCGAAATGAGGGCGCGAAGCAGCTCGGGTTCGGTTCGCTTGATCTTGTCATAGAGTGCCGAAACACTGACCGAAAGGCCCTCCATCTTGCGCGCCGCCGCGTGCAACGACGGCCTCAAGCCCAATGAAACAAGGGACATCAGCTCAACAACGGTTGAAAACAAAAGCTCACGTGAGTACTGCCGTTGGCGGTGATCATCGAACACCTTGTCAACCCAAGCGGCATCTACTGCCTGCTCTAATATCAACTTGGTCATGACGCTGGCCGGAGCCTGTTTTTCAAACCGTTCTAAAACCTTTTCCCACATAGTTTCGTCGTCCTGACTGGATTGGTTAGGGGATTTTAAACCAAGACCTTGAAAGGGATGGCTCTTACAGCGGCTCACTTTGGAAAAGCCCCAAAGTAAGCAAAGGGCTCTGCCCCGCCTGTCGGCGCCTCGCTGTGGCTCGGCGTTCCCTCACTCCGGCATTGCTCCGCGGGCCGCCGCGACGGGCCATCCATGGCCCGGCGCGGCTAAACCGGCGTCCTGCCGGTTTACCCGCTCCGCAATACCTGCGTTCGGCCTCGGGCTTATTGGGGCAGTCAGATCAAAATCAAAAGCAGATCAAAAGCAGAGCACAGCGGCCTACCGGCCGGCTTGAGTGTTAAAAGCAAAGGCAAGATCCAGAGCGAAAGCCAAATCTGAAGCTGATGCAGCTTTGCTTTTCTGTGGGAGCTGGCTTGCCTGCGATGCAGACAACTCGGTACATCAGGTACACCCAGTTGATGCCATCGCAGGCAAGCCAGCTCCCACATTTGGACCGTTCCCGCTTTAGATTTTGATTTTGCTCTTCAACACTCAAGCCGGCCGGTAGGCCGCTGTGCTCTTGCTGTTGATCTAGATCTTGATCTTAGGCGCCCCGTTAAACCACGCTGGCCGAACGCAGGCTTTGGAGCGTGGGTAACCCGGCAGGACGCCGGGTTAGCCGCGCTGGGCCAAGGATGGCCCATCGCGGCGGCCCACGGTCCAAAGCCGGAGTGAGCACACCGAGCCTAGGCGAGGTGCCGAGTGGTGGGGCAAGAGCGTTTTGCTTACTTTTGCGCTTTTCAAAAGTGAGCCGCTGTAAGAGCGGAACCATAAGCGGCCGTTACCGCAGCAACGGATATGCACACCAACCAATCCAATGTGATCGGCTATAGTGCCCGACGACTCTGGAAAGGGAGACCCTTCGTGCGAATTGCGCTTTTACTGTCAGCCTGGCTCATCTGCCTGGGCGCCCAAGCCGCCCCTGTGGACGTCGCGACCCTGGACCGCGGCACCTGGCCCGAACGCCTCAGCAATCCCGCCCTGTTCGACGTCGCCTCACGCGCAGAAATCCTGATGTTCGCCCACACCCTGCTGGCCAGCGAAGCCCTCGACGAGCCCGCCCTCAAGCAGCGCCTGGGCCTGAAGATCATCAACCTGGCCTCCATCGACGACCTGCGCCGCCAACTGTGGCAACGGCTATTGGAAAACTACACCTTCGCCCAACAAAGCTGCGAACAGGACGCTTCCTTCTGCTACCTGGTGGAAAACATGGACGACCTGCGCGAACAAGCCGCCAAATTCGAAGTGAGCGACAACTCCTTCTATATAGGCTGGGCCGGCCCCAGCCGTGCATTCCACGAACGCTACCTGGATGAACAGTTGCGCAAGGCCGCCCTGTTCCCCCAGATCAGCAGCGAAATCGCCCGCTTCGGCGACCACGAACGCAATGGCGACGAGCTCAACGACCGGATGTTCCTGCTGACCTTTGACAGCGGCCCGTCCCCGGTCAGCGGCAATACCGACTGGCTCACCGACTACCTGCGCAAACAGAAAATGCACAGCCTCTTCTTCGTGCTGGGCAACAGCCTGCAAACTCGCGTCGAGAAAAGCTCGGCCGCCGACGTGCAGGCGCTGTACCAAGGCCAGTGCGTTGGTACCCAGGGCTGGCAATACCGCTCCCATAGCCACTGGGTCGACTGGCAGTCGTCCATCACCCGCAGCGCCTCTTTGGCCCAGAACCTGATGCCGGAAAACTACCTGCCGCTGTTCCGGCCACCCTACGGTCAGCGCCGGTCCGACAGCCAGGGCTTCTTCCAGTCACAGGGGCTGCAAGTGGCCTTGTGGGACATCGACTCGGAAGACGAACCCGGCAAGCTCAAGGCCGATGAATCGGCCAACCGGGTGCTCACGCTGATGCTGTTGTGGCGGCGCGGAGTGATCGTATTCCACGACACCCAGGACAAGGCGCGCATCGCATTACCCTGGCTTTTACACGCCACGGCAGAAAGTGGACTCGGCTGGCAGGATTGCCGGGAAGCGTTTCGCTGAAAAAGCACAAAGAGCCCGGCCCTGTTGGGGCTGAGGTTTTTTAGGGGGGAATTTGGGAGATATTTCGATACAGGCGGACTTCCGACTTTAACGGTGCAATGCCGGCTCGCCTAGTGCTATTCGTCATCCTGAAAAATAAACTTCAAAAAAGCGTCAAAGTGCTTTTTCCTGTCATGTGTTTTGCGGTATTACGAAGACAGACAGCCGAAACCTGCAACACAGGTGGCGTCTTCCAAGACACCTCTTGTGTGCACCGCACTTGACGCCCCTCAAGTGCGTTCGACGGTCGAATCGAGGCGCAGCACTGTCGTGGTATTGCGTCGACTGGCTCCCACAAAGGTGACCGAGTATGGATGATCATGGACGTAACCCTTCTTCCGACCAGCCAATCCTTTATGTGCTTGATACCAACGTACTGATTCACGATCCAAACGCACTGCTTAACTTCGAAGAACACCACGTCGCCATCCCGATGATCGTGCTTGAGGAGCTCGACAAACTCAAAAGCGGGCACCACAGCGTTGCCGCCGAATGCCGCCAGGCCATCCGCCTGATCGACAAGACCCTCGGCGAAGCCTCCCCCGACGATGTCGAGGTGGGCGTACCGATCCAGCGTGGCAAAAGCGGGCCCAAGGGCTTGCTGTCGATTCTGATGAGCAAGCGCAGCGAGCCCAACAGCCTGCTGCCGGAAAATCTGAACGACAACAAAATCATCAACCAATTGATCGACCTGCACGCACGCGACAAGGACCTGCGCCTGGTGCTGGTGACCAAAGACATCAATATGCGCCTCAAGGCACGAGCGTGTGGGATCGCTGCCGAGGACTACAGTACCGACCAACTGGTCGATGACGTGTCGATGCTGTCCCGTGGTTATCACACCATGACCGGCTCGTTCTGGGACCGCGTCAGCAAGGTCGAAACCCGTCAGGACCATGGCCGCACCTGGCACCAGGTACAGCTGATCGACAACCTGCCGGCTGTGCACATCAACGAATTCATCATCGACGAACAGGGCTTTGTGGGCTGGATCAAAGAGATTCAGGTCGACAAGCTGCTGATCCTCGACCTGCATCAGGAACCCCTGTTGCACCAGGAAGCCTGGGGCCTGAAACCGCGTGATATCTACCAGAGCCTGGCGCTGTATGCCTTGCTTGATCCGGACATCCACCTGGTCAACCTGACCGGCGCCGCAGGTTCGGGGAAAACCATCCTCGCCCTGGCTGCCGCCATCGAACAGACCATGGTGACCAAGCGTTATCGCCGCATCATTGCCACCCGCAGCGTGCAAGGCCTGGACCAGGAAATCGGTTTCCTGCCCGGCACCGAAGCGGAAAAAATGGAGCCGTGGCTGGGGGCGATCACCGACAACCTCGAAGCCTTGCACATGGATGACGAAAACACCCATGGCAGCGTCGACTACATCCTCAGCAAAGTGCCGTTGCAGTTCAAATCCCTCAACTACATTCGAGGTCGCAGCTTCCAGCAAAGCCTGATTTTGATCGATGAATGCCAGAACCTTACGCCGCACCAGATGAAAACCATCATCACCCGTGCCGGCGCCGGTTCCAAAGTGGTGTGCCTGGGTAACCTGGCACAGATCGACACCCCTTACCTATCCGCGACCAGCTCCGGGCTGACCTACTTGACGGAACGCTTCAAGGACTTCCCGAACGGCGTGCATATCGCCCTGCAAGGTGTCCCTCGCTCGATTCTGGCTGAATACGCAGAGTCGCATCTGTAAACACAAATGTCTTAACTGGTGGCTAAATGCCACGAACCACCCCGGATTTCTCACGAAGTCCGGGGTTTTTGCTGTGCATGAAATTTGTTTTCCTTGACCTGCCTTTAGGTGCTTGTGGCGATTGTAATTATTTTGTTACATTTTTTGGCCGGCACAAAAAACAGAATAAAAACGACGCTCGGCTCCGTCGGACAACCGTCTCATCAATTCGACGACGCATTGGAGACCCTCTTACTGGTTTCAGCGTGACCCTGCCTATTACAAAAAGCCCGATACATCGCTCATTGACGACGCACTTATCTAAAGGGAAAGGAACATGGACGTAGCAGGTAATGGCTCTACTTTGCCTCAGCGCAAAGGCACTGCAGGTTTCAAATCGATACCCCTCACACCCATCGCACTCGGATTGGCGCTATGGCTGGGCCAGGGTCCCATGGCCCGGGCGGATGACAGCAACCCTTACACGGCTCAGGTGCTGGAGTCGGCCTTCAGGAACGCGGTTGCTTCGTTTGGCCCCAACACCGATGTCTACAAGAACCTGCGGTTTGCCTACGCGGACATCGTTGACCTCGCGGCCAAGGACTTTGCCGCGCAGTCCGACAAGTTCGATTCGGCCCTCAAGCAATACTACGAACTGCAGCCGGAAAACCTGACGATTGGTGCGATGCTCGGCGACACCAAACGGCCGCTGGACTATGCCTCGCGCCTGGACTATTACCGCAGCCGGTTGTTCAGCAACAGCGGCCGTTACACCACCGATATCCTGGATTTTTCCAAGGCCATCATCGCCCATCTGCCCGCCGCCAAGCCCTATGTCTATGTAGAACCGGGCGTCAGCAGCAACCTCAACGGGCAACTGAATGCCGGTCAATCCTGGGCGGGCGCTACACGTGACTGGAGCGCCAACGCGCAAACCTGGAAGACCCCGGAAGCCCAGGTCAACTCCGGCCTGGACCGCACCAATGCGTATTACTCCTATGCCTTGGGCATGACCGGCAAGGGCGTGAATGTCGGTGTGCTGGACTCGGGCATCCTCACCGAGCATTTCGAGTTCCAGGGCAAGAACGCCCAGGGCCAGGATCGGGTGCAGGCGGTGACGTCCACCGGTGAGTACTACGCCACCCATCCACGCTATCTCCACGACACCCCGGATGGCGAGTTTCAAAAGGGCGAGCACTTCAGTATTTCCGGCGAGTACGACCCGACCATCAACGACGGTCACGGCACGGAAATGTCCGGAGTATTGGGCGCCAGTCGCAACGGCACGGGCATGCATGGCATTGCCTTTGACGCGAACATCTTTGTGGCCAATACCGGCGGCACCGATGACAACCGTTTCCAGGGTTCCAATGACCTCGACTACAACGCCTTCATGGCCAGCTACAACGCCCTGGCTGCAAAGAATGTGTCGATCGTCAACCAGAGCTGGGGACAAAACTCTCGCAACGACGTAGAGAACCACTTCGGCAATGTCGGCGACAGTGCGGCGGACAACTTGCGCGACATGACCGCCGCTTATCGCCCGTTTTGGGACAAGGCCCACGCCGGGCAGAAAACCTGGATGGACGCGATGGCCGACGCAGCGCGGCAAAACACGTTTATTCAGATCATCTCGGCAGGTAACGACAGCCACGGGGCCAACCCGGACACCAACGCCAACCTGCCGTTTTTCAAGCCCGACATCGAAGCCAAATTCCTTTCGATCACCGGTTACGACGAGACCAGCGCCCAGGTGTACAACCGCTGCGGCACCTCGAAGTGGTGGTGCGTGATGGGCGTTTCGGGGATTCCATCCACTGGGCCCGAAGGTGAAATTATCCCCAATGCCAACGGCACATCCGCCGCCGCGCCGAGCGTTTCCGGTGCCCTGGCTCTGGTGATCCAACGCTTCCCCTACATGACCGCCAGCCAGGCCCGCGATGTGTTGCTCACCACCTCCAGCTTGCAGGCGCCGGACGGTCCGGACACGCCAGTGGGGGACCAGACCGGTGGCCGCACCTACGACAACCTGCAACCGGTGCACGATGCTGCGCCGGGTACGCCGCAAGTGCCCGGCGTGGTCAGCGGCTGGGGTTTGCCCAACCTGCAAAAAGCCATGCAGGGGCCGGGGCAGTTCCTCGGCTCGGTGGCGGTGGCATTGCCCACCGGTACTCGGGATATCTGGGCTAACCCGATTTCCGACGAGGCAATCCGCGCCCGTCGCTTGGAAGATGCCACCGAACAGGCGACCTGGACCGCCACCAGACAGCAAAAAGGCTGGCTCAACGGCTTGCCCGCTAATGCGTCGGCGGACGATCAGTTTCAATACGAAATCGGCAGCGCGCGGGAGCAGGCGACGTTGGCACGCGGCAAGGACCTGCTCACCGGCAGCACCTACGTCGGCAGCCTGGCCAAGTCCGGAGACGGTGAACTGGTGCTGGAAGGCCAGAACACCTATTCGGGCAGCACCTGGGTCCGTGGCGGCAAGCTGTCGGTGGACGGCGCGTTGACCTCGGCCGTGACGGTGGATGGCAGCGCGATGGGCACGGTGAACGCAGATAACGGTGTGACCACCACGCAGGGCGGCACACTGGCCGGCAACGGCACGGTGGGCGCCTTGACCGTCAACAGCGGTGGCCGCGTGGCGCCGGGGCATTCCATCGGCACGCTGCACACGGGCGACGTGACCTTCAACTCGGGCTCGGTGTACGCCGTAGAAGTGGGCCCGAACGGGCGAAGCGATCAGATTCAGAGCAGCGGCGCCGCCACCCTCAATGGCGGTGTGGTCACCGTTTCTCTGGAGAACAGCGCCAATCTGCTGTCCGCCACCGAAGCCCGCAGCCTGCTGGGCCAGCAGTACAGCATCCTCAGCGCCAGCCAAGGCATCAATGGCCAATTTGCGGCGATCTCGCCCAATTACCTGTTTATTGGCACCCAGCTGAATTATCAGCCGAACCTGCTGAGCCTTGCGGTGGAGCGCAACCAGACAACCTTTGCCAGCGTCGCGCAAACCCGCAACGAACGCGCCGTGGCCACGGCAGTAGAGACCTTGGGCAACGGCAGCCCCGTGTATGAAAGCCTGCTGGCGTCAGATTCGGCGGCCCAGGCGCGGGACGCGTTCAAGCAACTCTCGGGGCAACTGCACTCGGATGTGGCGGCGGCGCAAATGGCCGACAGTCGTTACATTCGCGAAGCCGTCAACGGCCGTCTGCAACAGGCTCAGGCACTGGATTCCAGTGCACAGATCCAGGCCAGCGACAACGGCGGCTGGGTGCAACTGCTGGGCGGTCGCGATAACGTCAGCGGTGACAACAACGCCAGTGGCTACTCCTCGTCCACCAGCGGTGTGCTGCTCGGCCTGGACACCGAGGTCGGCGACGGCTGGCGTTTGGGCGCAGCGACCGGCTACACCCAGAGTCACCTCAATGGCGACGCCTCGGCGTCGGCAGACAGCGACAACTATCACCTGTCGGTCTACGGCGGTAAACGCTTCGAGGCCGTCGCTCTGCGCTTGGGCGGCGCCACCACCTGGCACCGTATAGACAGCTCGCGGCGAGTGGCTTACGCCAACCAGTCGGACTACGACAAGGCCGACTACAGTGCTCGCACCGATCAGGTGTTCGGCGAAATCGGCTACACCCAATGGGCGTTTGTCGAGCCCTTTGCCAACCTGACTTACCTGAACTACCAAAGCAATTCGTTCAAAGAGAAAGGCGGCGCCGCGGCCTTGCATGCCAGCAAGCAAAGCCAGGACGCCACGCTCTCGACGTTGGGTCTGCGTGCGCATACCCAATTGCCGGTCAGCTCGACCTCGGCCGTGACGTTGCGCGGTGAACTGGGCTGGGAGCATCAGTTGGGCGATACCGACCGTGAGGCCTCGCTGAAGTTTGCCGGCAGCGACACTGCGTTTGCCGTCAACAGCGTGCCGGTGGCCCGTGATGGGGCCGTCATCAAGGCCAGTGCGGAGATGGCCTTGACCAAGGACACGCTGGTGTCCTTGAGCTACAGCGGTCTGCTGTCCAACCGGGGCAATAACAACGGGATCAATGCCGGATTTACCTTCCGCTTCTAACTCCGCGTCGTTGCCTGTGAGGGGGCGTACTGAGGGATCAGTGCGCCCCTTTATTCATGGGATAAACAGCCCTGCGCAAAATTGACTCACAGGTTTACAATTGCCGCTCCTGATCAGGAGTATCCCTGTGCTGACTCATCTCGATTCCCAAGGTCGCGCCCACATGGTCGACGTCACTGAAAAAGCCGTGACGTTCCGTGAAGCCGTGGCTGAAGCGCGGGTGCGCATGTTGCCCGAGACCCTGAAAATGATTGTCGACGGCGCCCACCCCAAGGGCGACGTGTTCGCCGTGGCCCGCATCGCCGGGATCCAGGCCGCGAAAAAAACCAGTGACCTGATTCCCTTGTGCCACCCGCTGATGCTCACCGGGGTCAAGGTTGAACTCAGCGCCGATGGCCTGGACGCGGTGCACATCATCGCCCGCTGCAAACTCTCCGGCCAGACCGGCGTGGAGATGGAAGCGTTGACTGCGGCCAGCGTCGCCGCCCTGACGATCTACGACATGTGCAAGGCCGTGGACCGTGGCATGACCATCGAAACCATTCGTCTGCTGGAAAAACTCGGCGGCAAGAGCGGGCATTTCAAGGCGGACCAGGCATGAGCATCAACGTACTGTTTTTTGCGCGCTACCGTGAAGCCGTGGACCTGGACTCGCTGGAGGTTGAAGGCGAATTCGCCACGATCGACTCCGTGCGCCAGGCCTTGGCCGGCGACCCCGGCTTTGAAGTGCTCAACGAAACCGGCTTGATGTGCGCCCGTAACGAAGAGCTGTGTTCGCTGGATGAGCCGCTCGTTGATGGCGACGAAGTGGCATTCTTCCCTCCAGTGACCGGAGGCTGACCATGGCGATTCGGGTGCAGGCCGAGGCGTTTGATCCCGGTGCCGAGGTCAATGCGATGCATGCGGCCAATGCGGGCGTGGGGGCGGTGGTGAGTTTTGTCGGCTATGTGCGTGACTTCAATGATGGCCTGGATGTGGCGGGGATGTTCCTCGAACACTACCCGGGCATGACTGAAAAAGCCCTCGGCAAAATTGCCGTAGAGGCGGAGCAACGCTGGCCGCTGCTCAAGCTGGAAGTGCTGCATCGCATCGGCGCCCTGGAGCCGGGTGAACCGATCGTGTTCGTGGCGGTGGCCAGTGCCCATCGCCAGGCGGCGTTCGATGCCTGTGCCTTTGTGATGGACTACCTGAAGACGCGGGCGCCGTTCTGGAAGAAGGAGAACACCAGTGAAGGGCCGCGCTGGGTGGAAGGGCGCGACAGCGATCACACTGCCGCTGATCGCTGGAAATAACGACACGTGTGGTGAGGGAGCTTGCTGTGGCGAGGGAGCAAGCTCCCTCGCCACAGGGGTTAGGTCGAGGCTTGCAGCCGGTGGGGCGACAGCATCGCTTCGCTCAACCCGAACGCCGCCAATGCATCCGGCAACGGCTTCCCGCGCACCAGCGCCGCACTGGCTTGGCCCATCGCCGGAGACGTCTGGATCCCGTAGCCGCCCTGAGCCGCAATCCAGAACAGGCCCTCCACTTGTGGATCGAACCCGCAGACCAGATCACCATCGCTGACGAAACTGCGCAACCCGGCCCAGGTCCGCGCAGGCCGGCGGATGCTCAGGGTGGTGGCTTCTTCGATGTGATAGATGCCCGTGGCAATGTCCAGCTCTTCCGGTTGCACATCGTGGGGCTCTACCGGGTCGGCATTGGCCGGTGAGCCGAGGAACATGCCGGCGTCGGGTTTCATATAGAACGAGCCGTCGAGGGCGGCCAGCTCCGGCCATGCATGGATGTTCAGCTCGGCAGGCGGGGCGAAGACGAACGCGCTGCGGCGTTTGGGTTGCAGGCCGATTTTCTGAGCGCCGGCTAACTCGCCGATGTGATCGGCCCAGGCACCGGCAGCGTTGATGAGCACCGGGGCGCTGAAGTGCTGTTGTGCGGTGCGCACCTGCCACAGTCCTTGAGCGTCACGGGTCAGTTTCTGCACGTCGCTGTCGGTGTGGATCTCACCGCCATTGCGCCGAATTCCACGTAAGTAGCCCTGATAGAGCGCATCGGTATCGATGTCGCAGACGGTCGGGTCGTAGATCCCGCCATGGACTTTTTCCCGGCGCAGGATCGGCATCATGGCCATCGACTCCTCGACGTCGAGCAGTCGCGTTTCCGGCACCAGGGCTTTGGCGCTCAGGTAGTGGCGCTGCAACTCATCGGGATCGCCGATCAAGTCCACCAGCAATTCACCGCGAGGGGTGAGCAGCGGGTGTTCGGCAAAGCCTGCTGGCGGGTTATCGAAGAAGGCGCGGCTGCCCAGCGTCAGTGCGCGAACCTGGGGCGTGCCATAGGCGGCGATGTACAGGGCGGCGGAGCGGCCGGTGGAGTGGTAACCCGGCATCGACTCGCGCTCCAGCACGATGACGCGGGCATGGTGTGACAGCCAGTAGCCGGCGGATGCGCCAGCGATGCCACCGCCGATGATGAGGTAGTCGGCCTGGTTCATGTGTTCCTCCTGGAATTTGAAAGCGCAGAAACCAAATGTGGGAGCGGGCTTGCGTGGGAGCCGGGCTTGCCCGCGATGCAGGCACCTCGGTATGTCAGTTACACCGAGGTGATGCTATCGCAGGCAAGCCAGCTCCCAAACAGGCTCGCTCCCACATTTTTTAGCGCATTCCGGCTTAAGGGCGTTTGCGCTCTACAGGGCGCAACAAATGCGTCGGCGGCGTTTCGCAGCTGATCTTGCGGCCCAGCAAGGTTTCGATCGACGGCAACTGATACGAATCGTCTTCACCGGCAAAGCTGATGGACACCCCCGCAGCACCGGCACGGCCGGTACGGCCAATCCGGTGCACGTAGTCATCCGGCACTTCCGGCAGGGTGAAGTTGATCACGTGGCTGATGCCGTCGATGTGAATCCCGCGCCCGGCCACGTCGGTGGCCACCAGCACGCGAATCTTGCCTTCGCGGAAACCTTCCAGGGTCTTGATGCGCTTGTGCTGCGGCACGTCGCCGGACAGTTGCGCGGCATTCACCCCATCACGTACCAGGCGTTCTTCGATGCGGCGCACTTCGTCCTTGCGGTTGGCAAACACCATGACCCGCTCCCAACCGTTGTCGTTGACCAGGTTGTAGAGCAGCTTGTATTTGTCGGCACCGGCCACGGCATAGATGTGCTGTTCGACGTTCTCGCTGGCAACGTTGAGTGCCTCGATCTCGACGATGGACGGGTCGGTGGTCCACTGCTTGGCGAGGTTCATCACGTCTTCGGTGAAGGTCGCGGAGAACAGCAGGGTCTGGCGTTCGTTTTTCGGCGGGGTCTGGCGAATGATCTGACGCACTTGTGGGATGAAACCCATGTCGAGCATGCGGTCGGCTTCGTCCAGCACCATCACTTCGACCATGTCCAGGTGCACGTCGCCCCGCTGGTTGAAGTCCAGCAAGCGGCCCGGTGTGGCCACCAGGATGTCGCAGTGGCGCGCTTCCAGGTGCTTGAGCTGCTTGTCGAAGTCCATGCCACCGACAAACGTCATCACGTTGAGGCCGGTGTATTTGGTCAGGTCGGCGGCGTCCTTGGCGATCTGTACCACCAGCTCCCGGGTCGGGGCGATGATCAGTGCGCGCGGCTCACCCATATAGCGCTCTTTCGGCGGCGGGGTTTGCAGCAACTGGGTGATGATCGAGATCAGGAAGGCGGCGGTCTTGCCGGTACCGGTCTGGGCGCGACCGATGGCGTCTTTGCCGGCGAGGGTGAAGCCCAGCACTTGCGCCTGGATCGGCGTGCAATACGGGAAACCCAGGTCCTGGATGGCGTGCATCAGTTCCGGGGCGAGCTTGAAATCATGAAAGCGGGTTTTGCCTTCCTGGGGTTCGACAGCGAAGTCTTCCAGTTTCCAGGGAATAACCACAGGTTTGGGCGCGCGTTCACGGCGCGGCTTTTCCTGGCGTGGCTCCTGGCGTGGTTGGTCGGCGGCTGGTTCTTCAGCGACGTTAACCGTGGCGGGTGTGGTCACCGGCTCTTTTTTTGGCGAGGCTACAGGTGCGGTCCGGCCAGGCTGCTGGCCGTCATTGCGGCTGCCTTGAACATGGGCGGGGGCACTGGAACCTGGCGCGAGCTGCTCAGCCTCGCTTTTACCGAACATCTTCTTGAGTGCTTTGAGCACGGTCATCTCATCAATTGGTTAAGGAATGTACGCCGGCCAGTGTAATGCAAGAATCGGGCGCGGCGTAGTGCGTTGGTCATGCGGCTACACAATGGGTAGTTTTCAGCCCAGACGGGCGGCCAACCAATCACCGATATCCTGTATCTCCTGGGGTAACACTTCGTGGCCCATTGGGTATTCCTGCCATGTGGCGGTGACACCGCGCGACTTCAAATGCTCATAGGCGCTGCGACCCATGGCGTTCTGCACCACGTCATCGTATTGGCCGTGCAGGCACAGCACCGGAATCCGTTGCTGGCTGGCCGACAATTCAAGTTCGTCGCCAAAGGTGGGAGCGTAGGTGGAGAGGGCAATTACGCCACCCAATGCGCCCTGCCATTTCAGGAAAGCGGTGTGGAACACCACGGCGCCACCCTGGGAAAAACCGGCGAGGAAAATCCGCGAGGCGTCTATCCCGCTGCTTTTTTGTTCCTTGATCAGGTCAGTGACCATTTTTGCCGAGGCTTCCAGTTCCTCAACGCTGATCGAGCGTGCCGGGCTCATGGCCTTGATGTCGTACCAGCTCGGCATCTCGTAGCCGCCATTGATGGTCACCGGGCGTGTCGGCGCCTGGGGCAGGACAAAGCGCGTCGACAGGAGTTTTTCCTGCAGGGCTTCAGCCACCGGCAGGAAGTCGTAGCGATCGGCACCCAGGCCATGCAACCAGATTACGCAGGCGTCTGCGGGCTTGGCGGGCTGAAGAATCAAGGGTTCGGTCATGTCTGCTCCATATGTGTGCGTGCGCTCCGATTGAGTGCGTCGGAACGGTGCGCGACGGGTTGATCTGTTAAGAGAATGTCGCAAGGTTGAATCTTTTGCTCTTGACCATGGGCCGAAACCACTCAGCCACCAGTCTGGTACGGGGCTTGCTATGTGAAACCCGATGTCAAGGCTCACCCCAGGCGGTAACACTATCAGTGACTGACGCCCGGGGGATAGCAACTGGACTTAAAGCAAAAACCTCATGCTGTTTGACCCCAAAAAAAGCCAACACGGGTCGATGTCGCCTCATAAGGGTGCGGTGGGGTTCTAGCTCCGACACAACAAGAGCAAAACTGGAGGTTTGAATGAAGGTATTGAAATCCACCCTGGCCATCGTGACCGCGGCTGCCGTATTGGGTGTCAGTGGTTTCGCCCAGGCTGGCGCCACGCTGGATGCCGTGCAGAAGAAAGGCTTTGTGCAGTGTGGCGTGAGCGACGGTCTGCCAGGCTTCTCGGTGCCGGACGCCAGCGGCAAGATCCTCGGGATCGACGCTGACGTATGCCGTGCTGTTGCCGCTGCCGTATTCGGCGACGCAACCAAGGTCAAATTCAGCCAGTTGAATGCCAAGGAGCGTTTCACCGCGCTTCAGTCTGGCGAAGTCGACATCCTGTCGCGTAACACCACCATGACCAGCTCCCGCGATGCCGGCATGGGTCTGAAATTCCCGGGTTTCATCACCTACTACGACGGTGTTGGCTTCCTGGTGAACAACAAGCTGGGCGTTAAAAGTGCCAAGGAACTGGACGGTGCAACCATCTGCATCCAGGCCGGTACCACCACTGAGCTGAACGTTTCCGACTACTTCCGCGCCAACAACCTGAAGTACACCCCGATCACGTTCGACACCTCCGATGAAAGCGCCAAGTCGCTGGAATCCGGTCGTTGCGACGTACTGACCTCCGATAAGTCCCAGCTCTACGCACAGCGCAGCAAGCTGGCTTCGCCGAAAGACTACGTGGTTCTGCCGGAAACCATTTCCAAAGAACCACTGGGCCCTGTCGTGCGTAACGGCGACGACGAGTGGCTGGCCATCGTGCGCTGGGTTGGCTACGCCATGCTCAACGCTGAAGAAGCCGGTATCACCTCCAAAAACGTCGAAGCTGAAGCCAAGTCCACCAAGAACCCGGACGTTGCCCGTCTGCTGGGTGCTGACGGCGAATACGGCAAAGACCTGAAAGTGAAGAAAGACTGGGTCGTACAGATCGTCAAGCAGGTCGGTAACTACGGCGAAGTGTTCGAGAAAAACCTCGGCAAGAGCACTCCTCTGGAAATCGATCGTGGCCTGAACGCACTGTGGACCAACGGTGGCATTCAATACGCACCACCTGTGCGCTGATCGCTGATGGTTCTATCACCCGGTGGGCCAACCGCCGGGTGATGTTCTGTTCCATTATTTCTGGGGCACTTAATGCAAAATCAAATCGGCGCACCAAAACAGAAGCTCAGCTTCAGTGATCCAAAAGTGCGTGCGTGGCTATTCCAGATCATCACGATTGTGGCGGTGGTCTCGTTGGGCTGGTACCTGTTCAACAACACGCAAACCAACCTTCAACACCGGGGCATTACCTCGGGTTTCGACTTTCTTGAGCGCAGTGCCGGCTTCGGCATCGCTCAGCACCTGATCGACTACACCGAATCGGACAGCTATGCCCGGGTCTTTGTGATCGGTCTGCTCAACACTCTGCTGGTGACCGTGATCGGTGTGGTCCTGGCGACCATCCTCGGGTTCATCATCGGTGTGGCGCGCTTGTCGCCCAACTGGATGATCAACAAGCTGGCGACCGTGTATGTGGAGGTATTCCGCAACATTCCGCCGCTGCTGCAAATCCTGTTCTGGTACTTCGCGGTATTCCTGACGATGCCGGGGCCGCGTAACAGCCACAACTTTGGCGACACCTTCTTTGTCAGCAGCCGTGGCCTGAACATGCCCGCCGCGTTGGTGGCGGACGGTTTCTGGCCGTTTGTGATCAGCGTGGTGGTGGCGATCATCGCCATTGTGTTGATGGCCCGTTGGGCCAACAAACGCTTTGAAGCCACCGGGGTTCCGTTCCACAAGTTCTGGGCCGGCCTGGCCCTGTTGGTGGTGATCCCTACACTGTGCGCACTGGTTTTCGGCGCGCCGCTGCACTGGGAAATGCCCAAGCTGCAAGGCTTCAACTTCGTCGGCGGCTGGGTGCTGATTCCCGAGTTGCTGGCGCTGACCCTGGCCCTGACCGTGTATACCGCGGCGTTTATCGCCGAGATCGTGCGTTCAGGCATCAAGTCCGTCAGCCATGGCCAGACCGAAGCGGCGCGTTCCCTCGGGCTGCGCAACGGTCCGACCCTGCGCAAAGTGATCATCCCGCAAGCCCTGCGCGTGATCATCCCGCCGCTGACCAGCCAATACCTGAACCTGGCGAAAAACTCGTCACTGGCCGCCGGTATCGGTTACCCGGAAATGGTTTCGCTGTTTGCCGGCACGGTGCTCAACCAGACCGGCCAGGCCATCGAGGTTATTGCCATCACCATGAGCGTGTACCTGGCGATCAGCATCAGCATTTCCCTGCTGATGAACTGGTACAACAAGCGCATTGCGCTGATCGAGCGGTGAGGAAACCTGCATGAGTACGCATACTTTCAAACCTGATATGCCGCCACCGAACAAAGTGTTCGGGCCGATGGCATGGATGCGCGCCAACCTGTTTTCCAGCTGGCTCAACACCCTGCTGACATTGCTGGCGTTCTACCTGATCTACCTGGTTGTGCCGCCGATCCTGCACTGGGCGATCCTCGATGCAAACTGGGTGGGTACCACCCGCGCCGACTGCACCAAGGAGGGCGCCTGCTGGGTGTTTATCCAACAGCGCTTCGGGCAGTTCATGTACGGCTACTATCCCGGCGACCTGCGCTGGCGCGTCGACCTGACCGTGTGGCTGGCCATCGTGGGCGTGGCGCCGTTGTTCATCTCGCGCTTCACGCGCAAGGCGGTCTACGGCCTGAGCTTTTTGGTGGTGTACCCGATCGTTGCCTACTTCCTGCTGCACGGCGGGATCTTCGGCATGACCAACGTGGCCACCAGCCAATGGGGCGGCTTGATGCTGACCCTGGTGATCGCCACCGTCGGTATTGCCGGGGCCTTGCCCCTGGGCATCGTGCTGGCGCTGGGTCGGCGTTCGAACATGCCGGCGATTCGTGTGGTCTGCGTGACCTTCATCGAGTTCTGGCGCGGCGTGCCGTTGATCACGGTGCTGTTCATGTCGTCGGTAATGTTGCCGCTGTTCCTGCCGGAAGGCATGGGCATCGACAAATTGCTGCGGGCGTTGATCGGCGTGATCCTGTTCCAGTCGGCCTACGTGGCCGAAGTGGTGCGCGGTGGCTTGCAGGCGATTCCCAAGGGCCAATACGAGGCCGCGGCCGCGATGGGCCTGGGTTACTGGCGCAGCATGGGCCTGGTGATTTTGCCCCAGGCGCTGAAGATGGTGATCCCGGGCATCGTCAACACGTTTATCGCGTTGTTCAAGGACACCAGCCTTGTGATCATCATCGGCCTGTTCGACCTGCTCAACAGCGTCAAGCAAGCCGCCGCCGACCCGAAATGGTTGGGCATGGCCACTGAAGGCTACGTATTCGCAGCCCTGGTGTTCTGGATTTTCTGTTTTGGTATGTCCCGCTATTCCATTCATTTGGAACACAAGCTGGACACAGGCCACAAGCGTTAGGAGTGTTGTGATGAGTGAAGCGATCAAACAGCCTGTGAGCCCTGAAGGCATTATTCAGATGCAGGGCGTCAACAAGTGGTACGGCCAGTTCCACGTGTTGAAAGACATCAACCTGAACGTCAAGCAGGGCGAGCGTATCGTACTGTGCGGCCCGTCGGGTTCCGGCAAGTCCACCACCATCCGCTGCCTCAACCGTCTGGAAGAGCACCAGCAGGGCCGCATCGTGGTCGATGGCGTGGAACTGACCAACGACCTCAAGCAGATCGAAGCGATCCGTCGTGAAGTCGGCATGGTGTTCCAGCACTTCAACTTGTTCCCGCACCTGACCATCCTGCAGAACTGCACGTTGGCACCGATGTGGGTGCGCAAGATGCCCAAGCGCAAGGCTGAAGAAATTGCCATGCACTACCTTGAGCGCGTGCGTATTCCGGAACAGGCCCACAAGTTTCCGGGGCAGTTGTCCGGCGGCCAGCAACAGCGCGTGGCGATTGCCCGTGCGCTGTGCATGAAGCCAAAAATCATGCTGTTCGATGAACCGACGTCGGCGCTCGATCCAGAGATGGTGAAAGAGGTGCTGGACACCATGATCGGCCTGGCGGAAGACGGCATGACCATGCTCTGCGTCACCCACGAAATGGGCTTTGCACGCACCGTGGCCAACCGCGTGATCTTCATGGACAAGGGCGAGATCGTTGAACAGGCGGCGCCGAATGACTTCTTCGACAACCCGCAGAATGATCGGACCAAGTTGTTCTTGAGCCAGATTCTGCATTGATGGGTGTTTGAATAAATAAACCCGGCCTGGTGCCGGGTTTATTTTTGCCATCAATCAAGTTGTCGTCAGGATCTCGTGCTCTTTATGTACCGTATGCACGGAATTGCGAAGATCTGCGCCTTCACTCAGGATTTTTGCTTCGACCAGCAAGTGGGGGTGACGCTCAAGCAAACGCATCAGGACTACCAGGGATTTGGGGGGCAATACCTCACCGCGCTCGTAACGAGATAAGGCGTTGTGGCCGCCACCCGATAGCAGTTGTACCGTTTCTTTTTGTGAAAGGTGCAGTTTGCGGCGTATGCGCTTTATCTCGGTGCCGACCATCTGCCTGAAACTGTGAACGATTTCATCGCAGTGGTCTGAATAGCGTTCCGCGTCTTCGGGGTCCAGGATCACCTCTCCACATGCCTGGCACTCCCATCCAGACAGATCGTCTATACGGCGATGCAAACCTTTGACTTCCGATGTTTCGCTACGTCCTGAAAAGTGATGCATTCCGTCATGCCTGCCGCAGCTGAAGCATTGCTCTGTTTTCATGGATTTTTCTCCTTGAAGGAGATCACCGGAGGTTTACCATCCGTGCGGTAGGTCACCTTGATGTAGATCTCCAGATCATGTGAGTGGATGTGATACACATCTTGCCAAACTCGATGGTCGTCATGAGTGGTCATCGACTTGTACAACATCGTGTTTTTCAACTCCAAAATGACCGCCTGCATTTGTTCGATGCTTAAATCAAGATCCTCGCCGCAACGGCGTGCGCTTTGAGTAAATGCTTTCTTTCCAAGCCGCCTGACATCCGCCTTTATCACCGCCAGATCGTAATGAGGTGTGTACTTTTCCATAAGACACCTGAGTCCAATAATTACCCTCTGAGGGTAATTTTACCAATCGAAAATACTGCTCCTTTGCCTCCTCAAGAACCCTAGTGCGTTGCCTTTGTAGGCAACTCCGAATAGGCTGTGGGAAAATTCATCCTATGATTGGATGAAAGGACGAAACCCATGACAGACATCGCCCCCCTGATCAAACGCTCCCTCGTCGATCAAGCCCTGGACCAGTTGCGCCAGCGCATTACCCAAGGCGTATGGGCCATCGGCGAGCGCCTGCCCACCGAGCCCGAGTTGTCTGCCGAGCTGGGGATCAGCCGCAACACCGTGCGCGAAGCCATGCGCGTATTGGCGTTTTCCGGATTGATCGAGATCCGCCAGGGTGACGGCAGCTACCTGCGCTCCATGACCGACCCTCTGGGCGCGATGAAAGCCATGTCCCACTGCACTTTGGCCCAGGCCCAGGAGACGCGGCAGATTCTTGAAGTCGAGGCAGTCGGCTTGGCCGCGTTGCGCCGCACTGATGAAGACCTGGTCGCTTTGCGTGCGGCGCTCAAAGCCAGCGGCGACCATTACCAAGGTGATCTTGAGCACTACATCAGCTGCGACCTGGTGTTCCACAAACGCCTGGTGGACGCGGCCCACAACCCGGCCTTGAGCGAGCTGTACCAGTACTTCTCCAGCATCGTCGGCGCGCAACTGCGCCAGACCCTGAACATCCAGCCGCGCCGGCAAGCGGTGTTCGACCTGCACGGCGCCTTGCTCGATGCCGTGGAACAACAGGACCCGGAACGCGCCAAGGCCCTGTCCCGGCAGTTGATCAATGAACCTTGAACCCGAGACCACCATGCCCCGTTCAGAAAATGCCCTTGAAGAATTGCTGATCGACGCCGAAGCCGATGACGATGAGGTCCAGCACAGCCCGCCGGTGGTGAGCCGTCCGTGGCTGTTGCTGCTGGGCCTGATCCTGGTGGCGCTGAACCTGCGCCCCGCGTTGTCGAGCATGGCGCCGCTGCTCGCTGAGGTCTCCCATAGCCTGGGGCTTTCGGCTGCCAAGGCCGGGTTGCTGACGACGCTACCGGTGTTGTGCCTGGGTCTGTTCGCACCGTTGGCTCCGATCCTGGCCCGGCGTTTTGGCGCCGAGCGGGTGGTGCTGGGCATTCTGCTGACCCTGGCCGGCGGCATCATCCTGCGCAGCTCATTGGGTGAGGTCGGGCTGTTCGCCGGGAGCCTGCTGGCGGGCGCGAGTATCGGCATCATCGGGGTGCTGTTGCCCGGTATCGTCAAACGCGATTTCGCCAAACAGGCCGGCACCATGACCGGCGTGTACACCATGGCCCTGTGCCTGGGTGCAGCGCTGGCGGCGGGTTCTACCGTGCCGCTGAGTCATTACTTTGGTGACAGTTGGAACATTGGCCTGGGGTTCTGGATTCTTCCGGCGTTGGTCGCGGCGTTGTTCTGGTTGCCACAAGTTGGCCAGAAACACGGCGCGCACCAGGTGGCCTATCGCGTGAAGGGCTTGTTGCGTGATCCGCTGGCCTGGCAGGTGACCCTGTACATGGGCCTGCAATCCTCTCTGGCCTACATTGTGTTTGGCTGGTTGCCGTCGATCCTGATCGGCCGTGGTCTGACCGCCACCCAGGCGGGCCTGGTGCTTTCCGGTTCGGTGATTGTGCAGTTGGCCAGTTCCTTGGCCGCGCCCTGGTTGGCCACCCGCGGCAAGGACCAGCGTCTGGCCATCGTGGTGGTGATGGTGCTGACCCTGGGCGGCCTGTTCGGTTGCCTGTATGCACCGTTGGACGGCTTGTGGGGCTGGGCGATTCTGCTGGGACTGGGCCAGGGCGGCACCTTCAGCCTGGCGCTGACCTTGATCGTGCTGCGTTCACGGGACGCCCATGTAGCCGCCAACCTGTCGAGCATGGCCCAGGGGATCGGCTACACCCTGGCGTCCATGGGGCCGTTCGCGGTCGGGTTGGTGCATGACTGGACCGGCGGCTGGAACGCCACCGGCTGGATTTTCGCGGTGATCGGCCTGGGCGCGATCATCGCGGGGTTGGGCGCCGGGCGTGCGCGGTATGTCGCCGTGACCAGCGAGAAGGTCTAGAGGTACAGCACTTCCATAGTGCTGGAACCATCGATATGCACGTCGCTGCTGAGGTCGAGATTGATCTTGGCAGCGATCACCGTATCGACCCTGACCAGGCTGCTCAGGGTCTGGAAGGCCGTCGGTCCGCTGGTGCTGCCGACGGTGTCGGTAAAGCCGAGAAAGCTGCGCGAACCGATGTCGATCGGGTTGCTGTTGGCGGTGCGCCAGGCGATCCCGCCGCTGGTGGACTCGGTGCCGTAAACCTCCGGCAGGCTGTCGATCACGGTCTGCTTGGGGTCGAAGGTCAGTGAGTACAAGCCGATCTTGTTGCCACTCGGGTCCAGGCCCAGCCCGTAGTAGATTTCGCTGTTGACGTTGGCGGTGCCGTCGCGGTTGTCGCTCATGCGCAGGGCGTAACGGGTCGCTGCCTCACAGTTGATGGTCACGCTCAGGTAGCGCACCGGCAGGCGTTTGCCGCGATCAGTGTTCAACTCCTGTTGGGAAATCTTGCCGTAGTCGATCAGCCCTTTGCTCGACAGCGCTGGTGTGCAGGCGCTGGGGGTGAGCAGGCCGGTGATGCCGAGTTCGACACTGGAGGCCGCCTTGGCGCCGGCGCTGAGGGTCAGCAGGGCAAGTGTTGCGAGAGAAAGCTGGCGTAGGTTCATGACCATACTCCTTGATCAGAGGTAGATGATTTCAATCGTGCCCGAACCGTCGAGCAGTACTTCCGTCCGCAGGTCCAGGCTGTTCATGGGCGACAGAACGGCGCGAACGCTGACCTGCCCGCTCAGGTTCTGGATCGCGGTGGGGCCGGCATTGCTGCCGGGTATAGCGGTAAAGCCGAGCAAACTGCTGCTGCCGATGGGAATGGGGTAGGCGCTGGAGCTGCTCCAGGCCGCGCCACCGGTGGTGGAGTCGGTGCGGTACACCTGGGGCAGGGCGTCGGCGCGCAGGTCGAAGGGGTCGAAGTAGAGAAAGTAGCGGCCGATCTTATTGCGGCTGTCATCGACGCCCAGGCCGTAGGCAGTTTCATCGGTGCCGCCGGTGGCCGAGCCTTTACGGTTGTCGTGCATGCGCAAGGCAAAGTGAGTCGGACCGTCGCAGCCGATACTCAGCAGCAGGCTGCGGGAGGCCAGGCCGGTTTCCTTGTCGGCGTTCAGGCTCTTGGCCCACATACGGCCAAAGTCGATGATGCCGCCGTTGGACAGAGTGGTTTCACAGGCCGCCGGGGCGAAACCGGCTTGCACCGACAGCTCCCGGGCGCGGCCGGTGGCGACGGCGTCGATCAACCCGGTGGCTTCCCAGGTCACCGCGTCGCGTACTTGCGTGGCGTCGGCCTGCGCCCAGGCATTGACCTGCAGTTGCGCCGAAAAGCTGCTGCCGGTGGTCGGCGCGCCGTCGCGCAACGGCACGATGGCCTGGTCGGGTCGCCAGTCGAGCGTCCTGCCCCTGGCGCTGGGCGCCTGGCCTTGCCCACCGGTCAACCCCAGTTCAACCGCCTGGCCGTCGAGTACCGCATCGCTGATGTGCACGCGGTAGCTGCCACGCTCGGTAAAGCGGTAGCGCTCGGCGGTCGCGGCCAGGGCCCGGTAGAACACGTGCATATCGGTGGGTGTCGGGCAGTTCAGGTTGAGGCTCAGGCGGCGCTCCCCCAGCACAATTTCTGCGCCGGGGTTGCGCTGCACGGCACGATTCATCACGCCGAAATCCAGGCGCGACTGGCTTAGGGTCAGTTGGCATTCATCGGCGTGCGCCCGGGCCTGGACGATGGCGCCCAGGGCCAATCCCAGCAGTAACATTCGCTTCATCACACTCTTCCTCATGGCGTCACACAACGCGCCGGGGCGGTTTCGAAATACACCTGCGGGTCGGCTTTTTCCGCGAGTTCAACGTGCAGTTCACAGCGGCTCATGCCGGGTGCCTTGACCCACAGGCGACGGGGATCCAGCACGTTCGGCAAGAACACCTGGCTGCCTTCCTGCACCAGGGTCACGAACTCGCCATCGGCGGTACTCACGGTGGCGCCACGGGGCAGTGGCGTACCGTGGTCGGTGGTCACCGTGAGCAAGGCGCGACGGGTCAGGGCCACGCCGAACTCCACGCGATCCACCGCACCGCGTCCGGCGCTGATGACGGCCAGGCCGTTGCTGATATCGGCATTGCGCGGCAGCGACTGGGTTTGTACTTCCACGGGGCTGCGCCCGTAGGCGGACACTTGCGGTACCACCGCCTGGCCCTGGAAGTCGGTCCACACCGGGCCGCTGGGCGTGGTGAGCTTGACCCCGGCCATCTCGCCGACAGACACCAGCGCAAAGGTGTCGCGCACCGGGTAAGGCGAGAAGGTCACGCCACCGCTGTGGGCCACCACCGCACCGCGCAGACCGCCCTGGTAGCTGGAGCGTTCGGCGTCCGAGCGGCTGTAGTTCATGTCCAGTTGTGCATAGCGCGGCAGATAGGACACGCCGAGGGTGGATTCCACTTGTTGGTCGCGGCTGTCGTGCTCGGCGCTGACTCGATAACTGAGTTGATCGTTGACCTGCTCGTTCACCCCCAGGCCGATGCGGTGCTCGCCACCGGAGTTGCGCACCCAGGAGCGACCGCGGCGGTTCTCGCCCAGTGGCACGCTCAGGTTCAGGTACACCGCGTTCTCGTTATTCTGCCGGCCGCTGACCTGCCATTCGGCACTGGCCGACAGCGACACACCGCGCACGCTGGTGCCCCAAGAGGCCAGGGCGCGGCTGCTGTTTTCGCCGTTGAACGTGGTGGTGCGCGACAGGCCGGCATTGAAGGCGCCCAGCCACGGATGGGCCCAGCCCAGGGCCAGGCTCTGCTGGTCGCGATAGCGGGTGCGTCGGCCTTCGTCGTCCCGTGAATCGTAGTAGGCGGCGTCTTCCAGCTCCCGGTAGCCCATGGTGCGGTGGGAGGCGCCGGCGGTGATCGACCATTGCAGGCCCAGGCGCTGGGACAGGCTCAGGTCGGTCTGTACGCCACGTTCGCCCAAGCGTTGGGCATCGGCTATCTGAGTCGACAGTTGTACCTGGCCGTCTGTCCATGGCAACAGGCCGAGGCTGGCACCCGTGGCACGGTAGTCTTCGGCGGCAAGCACGCCGGCCCCCAGGCTCAGGCGCGGGTTCAAGGCGCCGCTCCAGCCGCCGCTGATCACCCATGGGTCGTCGCCCCGTGTATCGCCGATATTGCGCACCCGGCCTGTCCCCAACGAGTAACCCGGCGCTGGCAGGCCGATGCCGAGCATCGCCGCCGGTACGGTGAAGCGCCGTTCTTCGCCGGTGCTTTCCTTGACCGTCACTTCAACGTCTGAGCGCGTGTTCAGGCGCCGTACATCCGTGAGGGAAAACGGCCCGGCCGGCACCACCGTGGAGTGAATCAGCGCGCCGTTCTGGCGCACCTCCACCTGGGCCGGGCTGTTGGCGATGCCGCTGATGGTCGAGCCCTGTTCCTGGTCCTGCAGGGCTTGTTCGGTAAACAGCTGCATGCCGGTGATCTGTGCGGATGACAGCACCGGGTTGTAGAGGTTGATCTGCCCGGCCTGCAACACCGCCTGCTGCTCGGCGAAGGTGCGCTGGGCATAGGCTTCCAGGTGGGTACTGCGGGACCGGGCGTCTTGCCAGGTCTGTACCTGGCGGCTGCGCACGATCCAGTCGCCCGCGTTGAACCCCACTTCGGTATTGGCCGAGCCGAAGCGACTGGCGTCGTCGCCATAGCGGTTGTACAAACCGGTGAGGTCGTAGTTGAGCAAGCCGGCGAATCCTCCGGTTTCATAACCGGACAGCTCACGTTGGCGTGGGCGCAGGGCATCGGTGGGCACCATCAGGCTCACGCTCAGGCTGGCGGGGTCTTGCTCCACCACGGTTTGCGGGTATTCGCCAAGGAAGTCATGGCAGGTGCTGTCGCCCAGCGGCGCCGGTATCACCAGGTCGGCGGCATCCAGCAACGGGCGGTCAAAGCACAGCGCGCCCTGGCTGTCGAACCGCACATCAAGGCGGCCACGGCGCTGGCCGTTCACCGTCAGGCTCACGGCGTGGCGGCCGCTGGTATAGCGCGGTGCGTCCAACAACAGGTAGGCCAGTTCCGGGTCGATACCGCGCTGGTGCAGGGTTTGCGCGTCGAAGGCATCGGCCCAGGCATCGGCCGACAGCAACGCCATGGTCAGTGGCAGCGCGGCCCGCATCCGGGCGGTGCGTAAAGGACAGTCGGGCACGGCTTCGCCAGCCGGGTCAGTGGTTACTGTGTTCACGTAAAGGCACTCAGGTTATGGAAGCCGGCAACGGTTGGCGGGCTCCCCGGTGACAGTCACAGGGCTGTCACTTCGTTATTCAGCGTTTGCGGCGGTTATCGGTGCTTCATAGGCGGCGACGGCGAAGCCGTAGACGGTGGCCGGTTGCAGGCGTACCCCCGTGGCGGTGTGGGGCGTGCTGAGCCGCAGGGTTTCGCCGGGCAACACATAAGTGCGCGGCAGCACCAGGCTCTGCTTGCCGGGCAGCAGTTGCAGCTCCTGGGCCAGGCGCACCACGTAAGGCGTGGGGTTGGCGACGTTCAGGTGGCCAGCGTTCAGCGACCAGGTCAGTCCGGTCCAGGGTGTGCGATTCGGCGCCAGGCCTTTGGGATGAATGATCACCGGCAGGTTCTGGCGCACGGTCACGCCCACCCGCGCATGGCCTGCCTGGGCGGCATCACGGTCCTTGGGCATGCCTTCGAAGATCACCCGTTTCAGGCGTTGGGTTGTCAGGGGCGTGGGGTTGCGCAGGATAAAGCGCACCAGCTGGCTTTTGTCGGCCTCGACACGGGACAGGGGCGGGGTGACGAACAGCAACGATTCGGTGTCTTCCGGAATGTCTTCGAGGGTGACGTGCAGCAGGGCCAGTTTGCCGTCGGTATTGGTCACCGACACCGAGGCTTCGCCGTCGGCTTCATTGACGATCACCACCGAGGTGTCGGGCACCATGCCGTCGGCGAACACCGGGGTGCTCAGCAGCCAGCCGAGGGCCAGCAAGGTTGGATAGGTCTTCATGACGCACTTCCTAAAATGATCACAGGGCTTAGAGGTAACGCAGATCCAGAACCAATGAGCCATCGAGGGGAACGTCTTGCCTGAGGGTCAGACGGTTCGCCGGGTGGATGGTGGTCTGTGCGCGGATCCGGGTGGTCAGGGTGACGATGGGTTCCGGAAACGGTCGGCCGGGACGGGCAAACCCCATCAGGGACTTGGGGTGGATCTCGGGTTGGGGGGACCAGAGACCGCCCTGGGGATTTGACACAAGTGACTGCATGACCTGGCCGTCCCCTTGCGCCGCTTCGAACGCCAGGTCGACATAACCCAATTGCTCCGCGGGCGCGTTGGGGTTTCTCCCCAGGCCGTAGGTAGTGTCCGGTGCGGCGGACGAATCTTCGCGGCTGTCCAGGCCAATCAGGCCAAACAACAAGGGGCCGTTGCAGTGGATCTCGACCTCCAGCCATTGGCTGTCCAAGGGGGTGGGTTCGTCCTGGTTCAGGGTATAGGCAGGGATGGTGCCGTGGTCGATGATGCCGCTGCCGGAGAGCGCGATGGTGCAGGAACTGGGAGTGACCAGGCCTGAGAGGGTCATCTCGGTGGCGGTGCTGGCAAACACGCTAGAGCCGGTGTTGAGCAATAACAGCGCCGCGCACAGGCGTAGGGTTCTGTTCATCATTCGGTCTTCAATGTGTTCGGTGCAAGTAAGGCGCCTCGCCGCGAACGGCGAGGCCGCGGGTTTACAGGTACTTCACTTCCAGCGTGGCCGAGCCGTCGATCGGGTGCTCATCGCTCAGGTCCAGGCTGTCGGCCCGGGCGATTTGCCCGTAGATCACCACATCGGAGATGACTTGCTGGATCGGCACCGGCAACCAGGCTCCCGAGGTTTTATTGCCGAAAGCCGCCAACGCGCTGGGTGGCAGGATTGCGTCCGCCGAGTCGGTCCAGGTCGTGCCGTTATCCATCGATTCCAGTACGGTGACGGCTGCGCTGTCGGCGACCGCGTTATTCAGCATCAGGTCGTAGGCGCCCAGCTTCTGCGTACCGTTGATCAACCCCAGGCCATAGTTGCCGCCGCTGGAGTTGGAGCCGGCGCGGTTATCGGTGCCCTTGACGGCGAACAGGGTGCCGCCATCGCAGGTGATGGTCAGTTGCAGGGTGGTGCGTGGCAGTTGTTTGGGGGCCGTGAGGTTCAGGTCTTTGGCGGAGATCTTGCCGTAGTCCACCACCCCTCCGCCGGACAGGCCAGGGGTGCAGGCATTGGGGGTAATCACCCCTTTGACGGTCAGGTCGACGGTGGACGCCGCCAGGGCAGAAGCGCTGGTGGTGATCAGCAGCGCGGTGGCCAGGGCATTGAGCGTAAGTTTCATGGGGCACACGTTTCCTTTCGAGTGGGGCCAGTTGAATAAAGGGTTACAGGTACTTCAGTTGTACGGTGGCGTGGCCGTCCAGCGGCACTTCATCGCGCACGGTCAAGCGGTCGGTGCCGTCGACCATGGTGTACACGCGCAGGTCGGCGCTGAATTGCCGTATCGCAATCGGGGTATTTGCACCGCCGTTGGTGGCAACAGAGGTCTGGGTGTAGTGGCCCAGGTAAATCGACGGATGCCAGGTTGCGCCGCCATCGATCGAGTTGATGGTCTTGACGGTGACGCCGTCCGCGACCGGGTTGAACAGGGCGAACGCGGTGGCGCCAAGTTTTTCGCCACTGTCCGTCAGGCCCAGGCCATGCCAGTAGTCGTTAATGGCCGAAGTACCTGCGCGGTTATCGATCGTGCTCAGCGCGAGAAACGTTGGCGCTTCACACAGGACTTCCATTTGCATGGTCTCTGGCAGCAGTGAGGTCGGGCTGTCGGTGTTGAGTTCCTTGGCCGGCATTTTTCCGTAATCCACCACGCCTCCGCCGGAGAGCATGGGTTCACAGGCATTCGGCGTGATGGTGCCCGTGACGGCGAAGTCGGTACTGCTGGCGGCGAGCACAGTGGGGGCCAGCAGCAAAGTGGCGAGAAAGACAGCGGGTGAGGAATTCATGGGCGAGCGGCACCTTTGGTTGCAGGGTCGATGGCGTAGGGGTTAGAGGTACGTCACTTCAATGGTGGCCGAGCCGTCGAGATTGACTTCGTTGCTCAGGTCCAGGCCGTCGGTGCGGTTGATGTAGCCGCTGTAGCTGATATCCGTCACCAGTTCCTGGGTCGGGCGAGGCGTGCTGACGTCTGCCAGGGTGGCCACGGAGAGCATCAGGCCGTTTTCAAAGGAGCTGTATTTCTCCCAGGTGGTGCCGTTGTCGAAGGAGGCGATGCTTTGCACGACTTCGCCGTCGGCCAGGGGGGCGCTCATGGTCAAGCTGTACGAGCCCAGCTTTTGGGTCCCGTTGATCCGCCCCAGCCCGAAACCGCTGGCATTTCCCGAGCCCGCACGGTTATCGGTCGCCTTCAGGGCGAAGACCACGGGCGCATCGCAGGTCACGGTCATTTGCAAATTGACCTTTGGCAGCGGGGTGATCTGGGTGGCGTTCAAGTCCTTGGCCGACATCTTGCCGTGGTCGATGACCCCGCCACTGGACAGGCTCGGCGTGCAGGCATTCGGGGTGATGATGCCCTTGACGGTCAGGTCCACGGTGCTGGCGGCGAAGGCGGGGGCGGTGCCGGTGATCAGCAGGGCGCTGGCGACGGCGATCAGGTGCTTGTTCATGGTTGTGTTGTCTCAGTGTTGGGTCAACGGACGGGTACACGTCACCGCAGCGCAGAAAGAGGCGCGGTTGGGCGTCGGGTCAGTTCGGATAGTTGGCCGCCAGGTGAAGTGGCGGGCTGCCCTCTTGGGGTGGGGCGCAATTTAGCGCCGGGGGGTGGAGGGGGAAATACAAGAATTACGACAATCCGCTATCGCTCTAGCTCGCCTGCGTCAAGTCGGAATAGGTGGGCGGAGCTGTAGGAAAAACTGTCTTTTCGTAGTTCTTGTATCGCAAGAGTGGTATTCATGTGGATAGCTTGATTCGGTAATGGGTGCCAGAAGGATGGGTTAAGGATCACCGTCGAGCGCACCCTCACCTGACGATAGGCCAGGGCCGCCCGACGGCCCTGGCAGGTCGGCACCGATATCGAGGTGGCCATGACGCCAAGCGTGTTTGCTGACGACGGTCCCAAGCAGCAAACGGTGCCATGGCGCAGTCCTCCTGCTCACTGGAAGCACCTGAGCGTACTGATCGTCGAAGACCATCAGGCCTATCGCGCCTTGATGGGCTGGTTCCTGCAAAAATTCGAAATCGATCACGAGTTGGTGTGCAACGGGCAGGCCGCGTTGACGGCCATCGCCCTGCGGCATTTCGACCTGGTGATCAGCGATTGCCGCATGCCGGTGCTGGATGGCTACAGCATGGCTCGTGAGATCAGGCGGCGAGAGGCCGTACACAGCCGCCCGCGTGTGCCGATCATTGCCTTGACCGCCAAACTTTCCCCGGATGATGCCCGCCGCTGCCTTGAGGCCGGCATGGATGCCTGGCTGCTCAAGCCGCTGACCCTGGAACAATTGCGTACGGTGCTTGAGCAGTGGTTGCCACAGCCGCCGGGCGCGAATGCGTACCCGCCTGCTACAGCTTTGCCCAGGGCGAACTGGCCAACCCGCGCCGAGCTGGTCAAGACCTTTGGTGATGAGCAGGTGGTGAACCAGATGTTGCGCACCCTGGTGCTGGAGGCCGAGGCTGATTACGCGGGACTGGTAGAGGCCTGCCGCATCGTCGACCGGCACGGGTTGGTCGACTGCCTGCATCGCCTGGCGGGAAGTCTCGCGTTTTTTGGTGAGACCGACCTGGATCGCTGCGCGGGGGAGTTGATCGAGCAGGTGCGCGAGCACGGCATTCGGTACAACTCGCGGGCATTGCAGCAGTTTGACCAGGACTTGGTGATGTATCTGCGCTATTTGACCGATTTATGACACTTTCAGCGATTTTTGTAGGGGGTATTACCTCTGTATGTGGGCATGGTTTGTAGGGCGTTTCCTTTTTTGTTGTAGGTAAAAAATCACCCACTTAAGAACACGGGACGCCATTGGAAACCGTGCCTGAGTGGGCGGTTGTTGCTGGGGTCGGACAGGGTTATTTTGCGCAAATCAATTTGCCATCATTCATGGATTTCTATGCTTCGCGTAATTATTGCTGACGATCATCCCATTGTTCGGATCGGGCAGAAGGTGGTGATCGAGGCCAATGGCAGGTGCAAGGTGGTCGGTGAGGCCAATGGCCCGGATGAGCTGCTGCGGGTGCTGGGCAGCACCCCGTGTGATGTGCTGGTGACGGACTTCGCCATGCCGGGCGGGCAGCAGGCTGACGGCTATGTGTTGTTGGGCTTGTTGCAACGCCAATACCCCGGGGTGCCGGTGATCCTGGTGACGATGTTCGCCAATATCGCCACCCTGCGTGCCTCGTTCGCCGAGGGCGCCCGAGGCATTGTCGCCAAGAGTGCATCGGCCAAGGAGTTGCCCTCGGCGATCAAGGCGGTCTGCGAGGGCAAGACCTTCGTCAGCGAGTCCCTGCGGACGCAGTTGGTGCAGGCGGGCACGGGCGATCAATCACAACCGCCGCAACTGTCCGGCAAGGAGCGCGAAGTGGTGCGCATGCTGGCCAGCGGCATGACCGTCAGCCAGATTGCCGCGCGGGTCAATCGCAGCATCTCCACCATCAGCAAACAGAAAAGCACCGCCATGAACCGGCTGTGTATCTCCACCGATGTGGATTTGTTCGCCTATGCTCGCAGCAGCGGAATGGTGCCCTGAAGGGATGGGATGAGGTATTCCTGGCGTTGATGCCAGTAGTGTTCCCGGGCCTTGGGGATTATCGTACCGACCATCCAAACCCCTTTTGCGGAAACTGCCCATGAGCGACGCCCATAACGCCCTGATCACCGAGTTCTACAGCGCCTTCCAGCGCCTGGATGCCGAGGCCATGAGCGCCTGCTACACCGACGACGTGGTGTTCAGCGACCCGGCATTCGGTGAACTGCGTGGCCGTGATGCCGGCGACATGTGGCGCATGCTGACCACCCGGGCCAAGGATTTTTCCCTGACCTTCGACAGTGTGCGCAGCGATGAAATCACCGGCAGCGCCCATTGGGTGGCGACCTACCTGTTCAGCGCCACGGGCAACACTGTGGTCAACGACATCCGGGCGCGCTTTGTGTTTCGCGACGGCAAGATCTGCGAGCACCACGACCACTTCGACCTGTGGCGCTGGTCGCGCCAGGCATTGGGCACCAAAGGGCTGTTGCTGGGCTGGACGCCGCTGGTGAAAAACGCCGTGCGGGCCCAGGCCCTGAAAGGGTTGAAGGCGTTCCAGGCCAGTCGTTGATAAGATTGGCGCTCCTTTGGTTTACCGAATTGATCCGTGACGACTCCTTCTGAAGCCAAGCCGTGGTTTGTCTACCTGGTGCGCGCCGCCAATGGCTCGCTCTACTGCGGCATCAGCAATGACCCGGTGCGCCGTTTTGCCATGCACCAGAGCGGCAAGGGCGCGCGGTTCTTTCTCTCAAGCCCCGCCGTGGCGCTGGTGTACACCGAGGCATGCATCAGCAAGGCCGAGGCGTTGCGCCAGGAACGGCTGATCAAGAAACTCAAGAAAAGCGCCAAGGAGTGCCTGGCGGCGATCGGCCCATCAATTTGACTGATAGGTTCCCATGCGCGCCTTTGCCGGGTTTGCAGGCTAAGCTGGACGCTCACTCATAGAGCGGAGCCTGGCATGACTGAGTTGATCCTGCACCACTACCCGCAATCCCCGTTTGCCGAAAAAGCCCGCCTGTTGCTGGGCTTCAAAGGGCTGTCCTGGCGTTCGGTGCACATCTCGCCGGTGATGCCCAAGCCAGACTTGACCGCCCTCACCGGTGGCTATCGCAAGACCCCGGTGTTGCAGGTGGGTGCCGATATCTACTGCGACACCGCGCTGATCGCGCGCCGCCTGGAGCAGGAAAAGTCCGCGCCGGCACTGTTTCCCCAAGGCCTGGAACTGGTCAGCCAAAGCTTCGCCGCCTGGGCTGATTCGACGGTGTTTTCCCATGCCGTGAGCCTGGTGTTCCAACCGGAGTCCCTGGCGGTCAAGTTCGCCAAAGTACCGCCGGAAATGCTCCAGGTGCTGGTGGCCGACCGCAGCAAACTGTTCAGCGGCGGCACGGCCACCCGTGTGCAGCTGGATCAGGCCAAGCATCAATGGCCGGTGATCATCGGTCGTATCAATCAGCAGTTGCAGCACCAGCAGGGCGACTTCCTGTTTGGCGAGCCGTCGATTGCCGACTTCGCCCTGGCGCACCCGTTGTGGTTCCTCATGGGATCGCCGGTGACCTCGCCGCTGGTGGAAACCTATCCTGCCGTGGCCGCCTGGCTGGCCCGGGTGTTGGGTTTCGGTCATGGCACGTCGAGCCAGATGAGCGCCGAGCAAGCCCTGGAAGTCGCGCGCAATGCCACGCCCGCCAACCTGCCGGAAGAAATCTTCGAAGACCCGAATGGCTTCAAGCCTGGCCAGCAGGTGACCGTCAGCGCCACCGATTACGGCACCGATCCGGTGGCTGGCGAGTTGCTGTTTGCCGGCCGCGAAGCGCTGATTCTGCGGCGCACCGATGAACGCGCCGGCACTGTGCATGTGCACGTTCCGCGCTTCGGATTTCGGATCCAACCGGCGTGACTGAAATTATTTTCAAATCAGTGTGAGGTAAACCTGTCGGCCATCCGTGTAGTGCTTGAAACTGCGATTAATTCGCATTAACAGCGTTTTTACACACGGGTTCTCAAGCATGAAGTCCAGGGCAACGTCGGCGGGTTCGGTTAAACATTGGCTGGGAGCCTCGGTATTGGCGGTTTCGGGGCTGGCGCTGCTGCCCCTGGGCGTAGCGCAGGCGGCTGAGGCGCAGCAGCAGAGCACGCTGTTCAACTTTGCCTTGGCCGCCAAGCCGCTGCCCCAGGCCTTGAGCGACTTCACCCGGGTGACCGGCATCAGCGTGGTCTACACCGACGAAGCGCCCTATGCCATCAAGGCCCCGGCCATCACCGGGCAGATGAGCGCGGCCCAGGCCATGCAACGGCTGCTGGGCAACTCCGGCTTCACTTTCCGCCAGATCGACGCCCGCACTCTGGCCCTTGAGCCACTGCCGACCGACGGCGCGCTGAACCTCGGCGCTACTACCATCAGCGGTGCCGCCCTGGCCTCGGATACCACCAGCTATCAGCCGCCGCCTACCAGTTCGGTGATGCGTTCCCACGGCCTGCTGCTGGAAACCCCACAAACCGTCAACGTCGTGCCGGCCCAGGTGATTCGCGATCAACAGCCGCGCAACCTCGACGACGCCCTGGCTAACGTCAGCGGTATTACCCAGGCCAACACGTTGGGCAGCACCCAGGACGCGGTGATGTTGCGTGGTTTTGGTGACAACCGAAACGGTTCGATCATGCAGGACGGCATGCCGCTGGTGCAGGGCCGCGCGATGAACTCCACCGCCGAGCGCGTCGAAGTGCTCAAGGGCCCGTCGTCGTTGCTGTATGGCATCCAGGATCCGGGTGGCGTGGTCAACATCGTCAGCAAGAAACCCGAGCTGACTCAATCCACTTCGCTGACGGTGCGTGGCTCGACTTTTGGTGACGGCAAGAACGGTAGCGGCGGCAACCTGGATACCACGGGGCCGATCGGTGACAGCGGGTTGGCGTATCGCTTGATCGTCGATCATGAAGACGAAGATTACTGGCGCAACTACGGCACACACCGCGAGAGCCTGATCGCACCGTCGCTGGCCTGGTACGGCGAAAACACCAAGCTGTTGTTTGCCTATGAGCACCGGGAGTTTCTCTCGCCGTTTGATCGGGGGACTGCGATTGATCCCAAGACCAACCACCCACTGGATATTCCGTCCACTCGCCGCCTGGACGAGCCCTTCAACAACATGGAAGGCCGCTCCGATCTGTACCGCTTCGAGGCTGACCATGACCTGAATGACGACTGGAAAGCCCACTTCGGCTACAGCTGGAACCGCGAGACCTACGATGCCAGCCAGGTACGTGTGGTGAAGGTCAACACCAACGGCACCCTGACCCGCAGCATGGACGGCACCCAGGGCGCATTGACCACGGATCGCTTCGCCACCGCCAGCCTTGAAGGCAAGGTCAACGTCGCCGGCATGCAGCACGACCTGACCTTCGGCCTGGATGACGAGTACCGCAAGATCTACCGGGCCGACCTGATCCGCCAGTCGCCCCGTGGCACGTTCAACTACAACGATCCGGTCTATGGCAATGAAGTAGCGGGCACCACCGTCAGTGCACCGGACAGCAACCAGATGGACCTGCTGCGCAGCGACTCGTTGTTCCTGCAGGATGCGATCCACCTCACCGACCAGTGGATTCTGGTAGGCGGCGCGCGTTATCAGATGTACGACCAATACGCCGGCAAGGGCGTCCCGTTCACCGCCAACACCGACGGCAATGGCCAGAAATGGGTGCCACGCGTCGGCCTGGTGTACCGCTACACCGACGAGCTGTCGTTCTATGGCAGCTACACCGAGTCGTTCAAACCCAACTCCACGATCGCGCCGCTGGCCAATAAAACGAGACTGGATGGCAGCCTTGAGCCGGAGCAATCGAAGTCCTGGGAATTGGGGGCCAAACTGGATATACCGGGCCGCATCACCGCCAGCGCCGCCCTGTTCAACATCGAAAAACGCAACGTGCTGGTGCAGGTGGGCGATGGCCTGACTTCGGTGTACAGCGTCGCCGGCAAGGTGCGCTCCCGTGGTCTGGAACTGGATGCCAGCGGCCAACTGACCGACAAGTGGAGCGTGATCGGCAGCTATGCCTACACCGATGCCGAGGTTACTGAGGACCCCGAATACAAAGGTAATCGCCTGCAAAACGTTGCGAAGAACACCGGCTCGCTGTCGGCGGTGTATGACTTCGGCAGCCTCTTGGGCGGCGACCAACTGCGGGTCGGTGCCGGTGCACGGTATGTCGGCGAGCGTTCGGGCGATGCGGCCAACAGTTTCGACTTGCCGGGTTACACAGTGGCCGACGCCTTCGCCACCTACGACACCAAGGTCGACGGTCAGAAGGTCAAGTTCCAGCTCAACGTGAAGAACCTGTTTGACCGTACCTATTACACCTCGGCCGTGAACACCCAGTTTGTCTCCATCGGCGACGCCCGTCAGGTGTCCGTCTCCAGCACCCTGGAGTTCTGATGAAACACTGGTTACTGGCAGCACTGCTGATCAGCGGCGCGGCATCGGCTGATGACTCGACCTACCATCGCGAACACCGGGTGACATTGCCCGGCTCCGGCCACAGTTGGGGTTTTGTCGGGCTGGACCCGACCCGGCCGTATCTGTTCCTGGCTCGCCGGGAAAACGGCCTGAGCGTGTTTGATGTGAAACAGCAGCGCCTGGTCGAGACGGTGGCGCAGTCCGAAGGCGCCAACGGCGTGGTGTTCGTGCCTGAGGTAGACCGGGTATTCGTGCTCAACACCGACGGCAGTCTGAGTGTGGTGCAGTTATCCACACTCACATTCCTGAAGCGCATCCCGGTGGCGCAAAGCAACCTCAACAGTGCGGTGTACGAGCCATCGACGGGCAAGGTGATTATCGTCAGTGGGCGTCGGGCGGATCGTTCGACGCTGTTTGAATTCGACCCGAAACAGGAACGAATCACCGGCGCCCATGAACTGGCGGTGAAGAAAATCGACCCGCTGCTGATCAAGGGCGACGGCAGCTTCTTCCTGCCGATGCGCGATGAAGGCAAGGTCGCCCGTTATTCGGCGAGCACCTTTGCGTTGCTCGACACCTGGCAGTTTGCCGATTGCCCCAAGCCCAGCGCATTGGCCCAGGACGTGGCGCGCCAGCGACTGTTTGTGGCGTGTCGCGGTGAAGTGCCGGTGTTGATCGTTGCCGACCGGAAAACCGGTGAAGTAAAGGCGAAGCTGCCGATCACCCGCGACGTCAACGCCCTGGCCTACGACGAGCAGCACCGGCGCTTGCTGATCCCCAGTGGCGTCGATGCCAACCTGACGCTGGTGGATCAAACGGATGCCGACCACTACGCCGTACGCGCCAGCGTCAGCACCTTGCCGATGGCCTACAACATGGCGTTCGACCCGGCGAGCCAGCGGGTATTCCTGCCGGCCATGGACTTTACCCAGCCGGCGCCGAGCAAGGCCGAGCCCAAGCCGGACCCGCTGTTTCATGCCAATACGTTTTCCGTAACGACCTACGGGCCTTGATTGACCGGGAGGAATTCCACAAGCTGCGCACTCTCGAAATTCAAGGACTACCAGGTTTATGCGGTTGGGACGATGGACACACGCCGGCGGGCTGCTGCTGGGCTTGAGCTTGTTGCTGGGCGGTTGCGCCACGGCACCGAAAACTTCCACCAGCGCCACCCTCGACCAGTTGCTGGCCGACCCGGCGTTGCACGGTGCCAGTGTGTCGCTGATGGTGCGCGACGCCCGCAGCGGCAGCACGCTCTACCAACACAACCCACGCACACGGCTGACGCCGGCCTCCAGTCTCAAGTTGCTGACCACCGCAGCGGCGATGGATGTGCTGGGGCCGCAGTATCGGTTTTCCACGCAACTGTTGAGCGACGGCATCCGCCAGGGCGCGGTGCTTAACGGCAACCTCTACCTGCGCGGCCTGGGCGACCCGACGATCCAGTGGGCGGATTACCAGGCACTGGCCGCCAGCCTGGCGCAGCAGGGCATCCGGCAAGTGCAGGGTGACCTGGTGTTCGATGACACGTTCTTCGACGCCGAGCGTCTGGGCACCGATTGGTCCCAGGACGATGAAAGCACCTACTACGGCGCGCAGATTTCGGCGCTGACGGTGTCGCCCAATGACGACTTCGATGCGGGCTCCCTGCTGGTCACAGCCAAGGCGCCGGTCGTGGCGGGGCGCCCGGTGACGGTGGATGTCAGCCCGGCGACCGACTACGTGCAGATCGGCAACCGTGCCGTCAGCGGCCCGGGCAACAGCTATGGGATCAATCGCCAGCACGGCACCAACCTGCTGCGCCTCAGTGGCGCATTGGCCCCGGGCAAGCAGAGTCGGCAATTGGTCAGTGTCTGGGAGCCGACGCAACTGGTGGCCAATCTGTTTGGGCAGGCGTTGGCGCAGCAGGGGATTGTCGTGCAGGGGCGTCGGATGATCGGGGGTGTGACGCCGACCACGGCGACAGTGCTCGCGATGCATGAGTCGGCGCCGCTGCAGGACTTGATCACGCCGTTGCTCAAGCTTTCCAACAACAACATGTCCGAGGCATTGCTCAAGAGCATGGGGCGCAAGACCGTGAATGCCGGTACGGCGCCTGCCGGTGTAGCGACGGTGGCTGGGTTCCTGAAGCGTCAAGGGATTGATACGGCAACGTTGAATCAGGTGGACGGTTCGGGGTTGTCCCGACGTAACCTGGTGTCGTCGCAGAACCTGACGGACGTGCTGCTGGCCGCCAGCAAACAGCCTTGGTTCAACGCCTGGTACAACGCCTTGCCGGTTGCCGGTAACCCGGACCGCCTGGTGGGCGGGAGCTTGCGCTATCGCCTGCGGGGCACGGCGGCGGAAAACAACCTGCACGGCAAGACCGGCTCGATGAGCGGCGTGTCGTCGTTGACCGGGTATGTCACCGATGCCAAGGGGCGCAAGCTGGTGTTTTCGATGGTGACCAACAATTACGTGGTCGCAGGCGCGCGGGTCAAGGCGCTGGAAAACCGTCTGGCCACGGCGCTGGCCAACAGCACGGACTATTGAGCACCGAAGATCAAATGTGGGAGCGGGCTTGCTCGCGAATGCGGTGGATCAGTCAGTACATGTGTTGACTGCCACACCGCCTTCGCGAGCAAGCCCGCTCCCACATTGGTCCTGTGCCGTCAGGCAGATTGCATTTCAAGGCAGGAATGCCTGCCGGTATTCCCCAGGCGTCGCGCCCATCGCCTGGCGGAACCGGTTGGTAAAGTGGCTGGCACTGGAAAACCCGCATGCCAGCGCAATCTCGCCCAAGGGCAATGACCCGCCACGCAACAACTCCCGGGCGCGGGCCAGGCGCCGCGCCAGCAGGTACTGGTGGGGCGGCAGGCCAAAGCTCTCGCGAAACATCCGCGCGAAGTGGTACTCCGACAAGGCGCACAAGCCTGCCAACTGCCCCAGGCTGATCGGCTCGGCCAGTTGCTGGTCGATGTGCTCCACCAGTTGCCGACGCTGGTGGGCAGCCAGCCCGCCTTTCAAGCGCAAACCTTCACGCATCCCCACTTGGCTGAGCAAGGTATGGCTGAGCATTTCATGCGCCAGGCTGCTGGTCAGCAGGCGCTCGCCGGGCTCTTTCCAGTTCAGGCTGATCAACTGGTGAAAGCGCCGGGCCTGCTGCGCGTCGTCGAGGAAGGTGCTCTCACGCAACTGCAACTCGCGGGGCTCACGGTCCAGCAAGGTCACGCAGCCCAAGGCGAATTGCTCCGGGCTGAAATACACGTGGGCCAGGCGGATTTCGCCGTTGATCACCCAGGCCGACTGATGCTCCGCCGGCAGGATGCACAGCTTGTCCGGGCCGCCCTTGGTGCCGGGCTGGTCGCGGCGAAAGGTGCCGGTGCCGCCGCCGATGTAGCAGGACAGGGTGTGATGGTCGGGGGCTTCGTAATCCTGGGCGTCGTGATGGTTGCTCCACAAGGCTGCAGACAAGCCGTCACCGAGCTCGGCGCACAGCTCGAGGCGAGCGTTGGGCGAGCGGTTGAGGGATTGAAAGACTTGCAGGGTTTCCAGTGGCGGCATATTCGTACTCTCTGACAGCTTGCATCCTACTCCCAGCGGCGATTCCTGTGATCCCGGCAGCCGACAAAAGCGCAAGAATGTGCAAGAGGCTGGGTGCCGCCCGGGGCGAAACTGTGGCTCAACCCTCGGAGCCCGCCATGAACCTTTTCCTGTATTTACTCACCGTACTGATCTGGGGCACCACCTGGATTGCCCTCAAGTGGCAACTGGGCGTGGTGGCGATTCCGGTGTCCATCGTCTATCGCTTTGGCCTCGCGGCGCTGGTGCTGTTCGTGATGCTGCTGCTCAGCCGCAAGCTGCAGGTGATGAACCGCCGTGGGCATTTGATCTGCCTGGCCCAGGGGCTGTGCCTGTTTTGCGTCAACTTCATGTGCTTTCTCACCGCCAGCCAGTGGATTCCCAGCGGGCTGGTGGCGGTGGTGTTCTCCACCGCGACCTTGTGGAACGCGCTGAACGCTCGGGTGTTCTTTGGCCAGAAAGTCGCACGCAATGTGTTGATGGGCGGCGGCCTCGGGTTGCTGGGCCTGGGGCTGTTGTTCTGGCCGGAACTGGTGGGGCACACCGCCAGCCCGCAAACCTTGCTCGGCCTGGGTTTGGCGCTGCTCGGCACGATGTGTTTCTCGGCGGGCAACATGCTGTCGAGCCTGCAACAGAAGGCCGGCCTCAAGCCGCTGACCACCAATGCCTGGGGCATGGCCTATGGTGCGTCGATGCTGGCGATGTACTGCGCGGTGCAGGGTATTCCGTTCGACATGGAATGGAACAGCCGCTACATCGGTTCGTTGTTGTACCTGGTGATCCCGGGTTCGGTGATCGGTTTTACTGCCTACCTGACCCTGGTCGGGCGCATGGGGCCGGAGCGGGCGGCGTATTGCACCGTGCTGTTCCCGGTGGTGGCGTTGAACGTCTCGGCGTTTGCCGAAGGCTATCAGTGGACAGCGCCCGCGTTGGCGGGGCTGGTACTGGTGATGCTGGGGAATGTGTTGGTGTTTCGTAAGCCCAAGGCTGGCGCGCCGATCAATCCAATCTACAAGGCGAAGCAGGTCTAGTGTGGGAGCTGCGAGCCCAGGCAAGGCTGCGATGCAGGCGCTGCGGTTTTGCAGGTGCACTGCGGTGATGCCATCGCAGCCTCGCTAAAGCTCGACAGTTCCCACATTTAATATCCTTTACCTGAGAATCACCGTTCGCTACTTCAGGCCCAGGCGCTTGGCCATCCGTCCCAGGTTGGCCCGGTCCAGGCCCAGCTCACGTGCGGCGCTGGCCCAGTTGTGCTGGTGGCGTTCCAGGCAGGCACTGATGACCTGGCGCTGGTAGTTCTCGGTGGCCAGGCGCAGGTCGCCGGTGACGTTCGGCGCTGGCTCGGGCTGCTCTTCGAGCGGTTGCGCGGCGGCGTTCGGCAAGTCCAGGTCCGCCGCGCTGAGGCTGAGAATCTGCGGCCGTTCCCGGCAGTTACCCAGGGCTTTCAGGGCGCTGCGGCCGATCAAGTGTTCCAGTTCGCGCACATTCCCCGGCCACGTATAAGCCAGCAGTGCCGCCTGGGCATCGCTGGTCAGGCGCAGGCTGCCCAGGCCCATGCGCGAGCGGTTCTGTTCAAGGAAAAAACCCGCCAGCAACAGCACATCGCGGCCACGCTCCCGCAGCGCCGGGACTTGCAACGGGTACACACTCAAGCGGTGATAAAAGTCGGCACGATAGCGGCCGCTGCGCACTTCTTCGGCCAGATCCCGGTTAGTGGCAGCGATCAGGCGCACATCCACCTGATGCTCCTTGTCAGACCCCAGGCGCTGCAACTGACCACTTTGCAGCACCCGCAGCAGCTTGGCCTGCACGGTGAGGGATAATTCGCCCACTTCATCCAGGAACAGCGTGCCGCCATTCGCCAGCTCGAACTTGCCCCTGCGTTCGTTCAGCGCGCCGGTAAACGCCCCGCGCACATGGCCGAACAGCTCGCTTTCCACCAGGGTTTCCGGCAGGGCGGCGCAGTTGAGGCTGATCAGCGGTTTCTCGGCGCGGGATGAGGCGGCGTGGATCGCCTGGGCCACCAGCTCCTTGCCGACGCCGGTCTCGCCGGTGATCAGCACGGTCAAATCGCTGCCGCCCACCAGGTTGATTTCTTCCACCAGGCGTTTGTGGGTCTTGCTCTGGCCGATCATCTCCTTGTGCTGCTGGCCGCTGGCCTGGCGGTAGATTTCGGCCCGCTGGTGTTCGTCTTCGGCCCGCAGGGCCAGGCGTTCGATGCGTTCGGCAACATTCACCGTTGCGGCAGCAAGGCTGGCGAAGGCTTGCAGGGCGTCCAGCTCCACCCGTTCGAAGCGCTCGGTGTCCAGGGCGTCGAGGGTCAGCAGGCCCCAGGGCTGGTCGTCTACGAACAGCGGGCAGCCCATGCAGTCATGAACTTCAAGGTGTCCATGCAGGCCATCCACCAAACCGTCATAGGGGTCGGGCAGTTCGCTGTCGCTGTCAAAGCGGGTGGGGCCGGGGCTGCTGAGCAGCACACCAAAGCGCGGATGCTCGCTGACCTTGAAGCGCCGGCCGAGGGTGTCGGTGCTCAAACCATCCACCGCCAGAGGCACCAGCCATTCGCCGTCGAGGCGCAGCAGGGCGGCGGCGTCGCAGGGCAGCAGGGCGCGCATGGCCTGGAGCAGGCGCCGATAGCGCTCGCCTTCGGGCAGTTCGCGGGACAGGTCGGCGACCAGGGGCAGCAGGGTGGTGAGCAGCGGCTTCGCAGTCATAATGACTCCTTGTAGTCATAGTGACTATAAAGTGTAGGAGGTCATACTGACTACATTTAATTCAAGCTACTGATTTATAAGGTTTTATTAGTTGGCATGAATACTGAGTAACAAAGGGTAATCAGTAAGAAGACCCAGGAGTCTGCCATGCTTAGTGCCCAAGACCGTGCCATCGTCAAATCCACCGTGCCCCTGCTGGAAAGTGGCGGCGAAGTCCTGATCACCCATTTCTACCGGATGATGCTGTCCGAGTACCCCGAAGTGCGCCCGCTGTTCAACCAGGCCCACCAGGCCAGCGGCGACCAGCCCCGGGCGTTGGCCAACGGCGTGCTGATGTACGCTCGCCACATCGACCAGTTGGACCAGTTGGGCGACCTGGTGGCGAAGATCATCAACAAGCACGTGGCCCTGCAGATCCTGCCGGAGCATTACCCAATTGTCGGTACCTGCCTGCTGCGAGCGATTTCCGAAGTGCTGGGCAGTGAAATCGCCACCCCTGAAGTGATGAGCGCCTGGGGCGCTGCCTATGGCCAACTGGCCGACATCCTGATCGGTGCCGAAGCGGCTATCTATAAAGAGAAGGAAGAAGCGCCGGGCGGCTGGCGTGGTGCGCGGCCTTTCACCTTGGTCAAGCGGGTGGAGGAGAGCGCTGAAATCATCTCGTTCTACTTCGCGCCTGTGGATAAAGGCCCGATCCTGGCGGCTGAGCCCGGGCAATACATTGGCATGAAGCTGGTGCTGGAGGGTGAGGAAGTGCGCCGCAACTATTCCCTGTCGGCGCGTGGCGACTCGGGCCAGTACCGCATCAGCGTCAAGCGCGAAGCCGGTGGCCGGGTGTCGAACTACCTGCATGACCAGTTCCAGGTGGGCGCAACCATCGATCTGTTTCCGCCATCGGGGGAGTTCACGTTGGCGGCCAGCGACAAGCCCCTGGTGCTGATCAGTGGCGGTGTCGGCATCACGCCAACCCTGCCGATGCTGGAAGCGGCCCTGGCCACCGAGCGCCCGATCCACTTTATCCACTGCGCGCGTAATGGCGGCGTGCATGCGTTCCGCGAGTGGGTGGATGGCCTCGCCGCGCAGCATCCGCAGCTCAAGCGTTTTTATTGCTACGCCGAAGACGATGGCGTGAGCCCGGCGGCGGACAAGGTTGGCATGCTGAGCCAGGAGCAACTGGCGGCGTGGTTGCCGCAAGAGCGTGATGTGGATGCGTACTTCCTGGGGCCTAAAGGCTTCATGGCGGCGGTCAAGCGTCACTTGAAGGCCTTGGGCGTGCCGGAGAAGCAGAGCCGGTATGAGTTCTTTGGGCCGGCGTCGGCCTTGGAATAACTTACTCGGTCAAAAATGTGGGAGCGGGCTTGCTCGCGAAGGCGGTGTATCAGAAGCACATTCAGTGACTGACACTCCACCTTCGCGAGCAAGCCCGCTCCCACATTTTGATCTCCATTTTCCCTGATTAATCTCCTGTTAATGCCTCCTGTTTAAACCTCCTCACGCCAACAGCTCAACTTTCACCGTCCACGTGTAAACTTGCGGCCATTGGCACAACCAACATTGGCTAAAGGGAAACGGGGATGATCGACGAATTGCGTTTGGGCAGGGAGCGACGCTTTCTGGTACTGCTGGGCATTATTTGCCTGGCGCTGATCGGCGGGGCGCTGTACATGCAGGTGGTGCTGGGCGAGGCGCCGTGCCCGCTGTGCATCCTGCAACGTTATGCCTTGCTGCTGATCGCGATCTTCGCCTTCATCGGTGCCGCCATGCGCACCCCCCGCAGCGTCACGGTGTTTGAAGCACTGGTGACACTCAGCGCCCTCGGGGGTGTCGCTGCCGCCGGCTATCACGTGTACATCCAGTTCTTTCCGAAGGTCAGCTGCGGCATCGATGTGCTGCAACCGATTGTCGATGGCTTGCCGCTGGCATCAGTGTTTCCCCTCGGCTTCCAGGTCGACGGTTTCTGCGAGACGCCTTACCCGCCCGTTCTCGGCCTGTCCCTGGCCCAATGGGCGCTGGTGGCCTTTGTGCTGACGGTGATCCTGGTGCCACTGGGCATTTACCGTAATCGCCAGAGCAAAGCCTGATCCGTAGATGATCAAACGCCCCGGCCTTCCTATAAGAAGGCCGGGGCGTTTTTGTTTGTAGGCATTTTGTGAAGGGACCGTAACGCGGGGCAAGTTTGGGTGCGCGCAGCATGCGACATGTTGTCACACGGAAGCTGTCGCAGGACGTTTCTCACGCCCGTAAACGCGGCATAAATTTGCATGGAACGGCGTTTTGTGGCTGTCAGTTCGTCGTCTGGCCGGTGCCGCGAGCGGCTTGAGCTCCGTGACATTGCCTGATGTCCGAATGCCTTGTTTTTAGGGCACTTGGATGCGTTTTCGATGCCCCTACAGCTTGTGGGGGATGTGGCGAAATGCCCAATAACACGGCATTTTTTGTGGTTTTTGTCGAGAATCAAACGCGATACGATCGCGGACCTTTGCAATAATGGTGAAGGATTATTGCTGGAAACGATAAAAATTATTTCTGGATAAGACATGGTTTATACATCGCTAGCTAACTACAATCGCCCGCATTGAATGTCCGGTGCTGCTCACCCCTGAGCAAACTAGGGCGGTCGAGAAGCGGATGTAACGTTTCGTGCGATCCCAGGTGCCGGCAGCCTTTCAACTATCCGCACCAAATGGAATTGGTCTGTAACAAGGCCTTTGACCAACGAATTCGAATAAGAACTCACCGCTAGCCCGGGACGTGTCGATTCGCGCAAGGCGCGACGGGCAGGCCCTTATTCAATCGAAGAGAAATGCCAACCCTTGGCAGGGTGAAGTGTTGGCGATCAAAACCCAACTGCATTGCGCAAGCTGCTTTAGAGGTCGTGAGATGAGTAAAAACAGGTACCCCCGATTACTAGGCTTTTTGCCGCTGCTTGGCATGATGTTAATGCTGGGAGGCTGCAAGTGGACCTTGCTCGACCCTAAAGGTCAGGTCGGTCTGGATCAACGCAACCTGATCATCACCGCCACCCTGCTGATGCTGTTGGTCGTGGTGCCCGTGATCATCATGACGTTCGCGTTCGCCTGGAAATACCGCGCGTCGAACACCAGCGCCACCTACGCGCCGAAGTGGTCGCACTCCACCAAGATTGAAATCGCGGTGTGGCTGGTGCCGATCCTCATCATCATCGCCCTGGGTTACATCACCTATAAGTCGACCCATGAGCTGGACCCGTATCGTCCGCTGGACTCCGACGTCAAGCCGATCAACATCGAAGTGGTCGCGCTGGACTGGAAGTGGCTGTTCATCTACCCGGACCTGGGTATCGCCACGGTGAACCAGATCCGGTTCCCGGAGAACACCCCGCTTAATTTCCGGATCACCTCCGACGCCGTGATGAACTCGTTCTTCATCCCTGCACTGGGTGGCCAGATCTACGCGATGGCAGGCATGCAGACCCGTCTGCACCTGATCGCGAACGAGAAAGCTGAAATGGAAGGCATCTCCGCCAACTACAGCGGTGCTGGCTTCACCGGCATGAAATTCAAAGCGATCTCGACGAGCCAGGAAGATTTCAACGCCTGGGTAGCCGAAGTCAAGGCCGCACCTAAACAGCTTGATCAAGCTGAATACGATGCCCTTGCCAAACCAAGCCAGAACAACCCAGTCGCCCTGTACTCCACGTACGAGCCGGACCTGTTTCAGAAAATCGTCGACAAGTACGAAGGTATGAAGCCAGGCAAGCCGATCGAGCACGAGAAGAAAGAAGTGGCCGCGGTTGAAGGTTCTGACACGGGCTCGCATTCAACTGCTGGGGCAGAGGAGTAAACGATGTTTGGTAAATTAAGTTGGGATGCGGTCCCGTTCCACGAGCCGATCGTGATGGTGACCATCGCCATGATCGCGCTGGGTGGTCTGGCACTGTTTGCAGGTATCACTTACTTCAAGAAGTGGACCTACCTGTGGACCGAGTGGCTGACTTCGGTCGACCACAAGAAAATCGGCGTCATGTACGTCATCGTTGCCATGGTCATGCTGCTGCGTGGTTTTGCCGACGCCATCATGATGCGTACCCAGTTGGCCATGGCCACCGAGGGTTCGCCTGGCTACCTGCCTCCTGAACACTATGACCAGATCTTCACCGCCCACGGTGTGATCATGATCATCTTCATGGCGATGCCTTTCTTCACCGGCCTGATGAACCTTGCCTTGCCGCTGCAGATCGGTGCGCGTGACGTTGCGTTCCCGTTCCTGAACTCCCTGAGCTTCTGGCTGCTGGTGTCCGGCGTGGTACTGATCAACCTGTCCCTGGGCGTCGGCGAATTCGCCAAGACCGGTTGGGTTGCGTATCCGCCATTGTCGGGCCTGGCCTACAGTCCGGGCGTGGGTGTGGATTACTACATCTGGGCGCTACAGTTATCAGGACTCGGGACGACACTGACGGGGGTCAACTTCCTGGCCACCGTCTTGAAAATGCGCGCCCCGGGCATGAAGCTGATGGACATGCCGATCTTCACCTGGACCTGCACCTGGGCCAACGTTCTGATCGTTGCATCGTTCCCGATCCTGGCTGCAACCATGGCGTTGCTGTCGCTTGACCGTTACCTGGATTTCCACATTTTCACCAATGAACTTGGTGGCAATCCAATGATGTACGTGAACCTGTTCTGGGCATGGGGTCACCCTGAGGTGTACATCCTGATCCTGCCAGCGTTCGGTATCTTCTCTGAAGTGATCTCGACCTTCTCGGGCAAGCGCCTGTTCGGTCACCACTCGATGATCTACGCCTCGGGCGCGATCTCGGTACTGGGCTTCATGGTTTGGCTGCACCACTTCTTCACCATGGGTTCGGGGGCCAGCGTCAACGCGTTCTTCGGACTGGCGACGATGCTGATTTCCATCCCGACGGGGGTGAAGCTATTTAACTGGCTATTCACCATCTATCACGGTCGTCTGCGTATCACCAGCCAGGTTCTGTGGACCCTGGGCTTCATGGTGACCTTCGCAATCGGCGGCATGACCGGCGTACTGCTGGCCATCCCGGGTGCTGACTTCGTACTGCACAACAGCCTGTTCGTGATTGCTCACTTCCATAACGTGATCATCGGCGGCGCAGTATTCGGCTACATCGCAGGTTTCAGCTTCTACTTCCCGAAAGCGTTCGGCTTCAAGCTGCACGAAGGCTGGGGCAAGGCTGCATTCTGGTTCTGGATCTCGGGCTTCTTCGTCGCGTTCATGCCGCTCTATGCACTGGGCTTCATGGGCATGACCCGTCGTCTGAACGCCACCACCAACCCTGAGTGGGTACCGTACCTGTACGTTGCCATGGTGGGTGCGCTGATGATTGCTGTCGGTATCGCCTGCCAGCTGATCCAGTTGTATGTCAGCGTGCGTGATCGCAAGCAGAACATGTGCGAATCCGGCGACCCATGGAATGCACACACCCTGGAATGGTCGACTTCGTCGCCACCTCCGTTCTACAACTTTGCCGTACTGCCGAAGGCTGACAGCATCGATCCGTTCACCGAAGCCAAGGAAGACGGTACGGCGTACCAGAAGCCAGCACGTTACGAACCGATCCACATGCCTAACAACACCGCTACCGGCGTTGTGATGGGTGCGCTGTTGACCGTCTTCGGTTTCGCGATGATCTGGCACATCTGGTGGCTGGCCATCGTCAGCCTGGTGGGCACCATCGGCTACTTCATCGTTCACGCTGCCCGTGATGACCAAGGCTACATGGTGGCGGTCGACGTGATCGAACGCATCGAAGCCGAGCAACACGCTCGCCTGGTTGCCGAGAAGAAGATCCCGGCCAACCGTGTTGAAACCTCGTTGGAACAGGCTTAAACCATGTCGAACTTAGTGACCAATGCTGGACACGCCCATGTCGATGACCATGGGCACGATGACCATCACCACGACTCGGGGCCAATGACCGTCTTCGGTTTCTGGCTCTACCTGATGACCGACTGCATCTTGTTTGCGTCGATCTTCGCGGTGTACGCGGTACTGGTAAACAACGTAGCGGGTGGCCCGTCGGGCCACGACATCTTCGAACTGCCTTACGTGCTTGGCGAAACCGCCTTGCTGTTGTTCAGCTCGATCACCTACGGCTTCGCCATGCTGGCCTTCTACAAGGGCAGCAAGAAAGGCGTCCTGAGCTGGTTGGCACTGACCTTCCTGTTCGGCCTGGGCTTCATCGGCATGGAGGTCAACGAGTTCCACCTGCTGATCTCCGAAGGTTACGGCCCGCACCGTAGCGGCTTCCTGTCGGCGTTCTTCACGCTGGTAGGCACCCACGGTCTGCACGTGACTGCCGGTCTGATCTGGATGGCGACCATGATGTATCAGGTCAACAAGCATGGCCTGACCAACACCAACAAGACTCGCCTGAGCTGCCTGAGCCTGTTCTGGCACTTCCTGGACGTGGTCTGGATCTGCGTCTTCACCGTTGTCTACCTGATGGGGACTCTGTAATGGCTAATGCACATTCCCATGACAGCCACGATGACAGCCACGGCAGCGTCAAGTCGTACGCCATCGGCTTCATCCTGTCGGTCATCCTGACGCTGATCCCGTTCGGCCTGGTGATGTACCCGACCTTGCCGAAGTCGATCACCTTGATGATCGTCCTGGCGTTCGCGGTGATTCAGGTTCTGGTTCACCTGGTGTACTTCCTGCACCTGGACCGCTCGAAGGCTCAGCGCGATAACGTGATTGCGTTCGTGTTCGCAGGTTTGGTGATCCTCCTGCTGGTTGGCCTGTCGGTATGGATCATGTTCAGCATCCATACGTTCATGATGGCGAAGTGAGGTAAGACCCGATGTCGCTTAAGCACTTTATCCAAATCACCAAACCGGGGATCATTTTCGGTAACGTGCTTTCTGTGGCAGGCGGTTTCTTCCTGGCCTCCAAGGGGCATGTCGATCTGGCCATTTTCCTGGCAGCGATGATCGGCACGTCCCTGGTGGTAGCTTCCGGTTGTGTATTCAACAACTGCATCGACCGCGATATCGACATCAAGATGGAACGCACCAAGAATCGTGTGCTGGTCCAGGGCCTTATCTCCCTGAAACTGGCACTGATCTTCGCGACCGTTTTGGGTATCGCCGGCGTGGTGTTGTTGTACAAGGTGGCCAACCCGCTGGCGGCGCTGTTTGCCGTGATCGGCTTTGTCATCTACGTCGGCTTCTACAGCCTGTACCTCAAGCGCAAGTCGGTTCACGGCACGCTGGTGGGCAGTCTGTCGGGGGCGATGCCGCCGGTGATTGGTTATGTGGCTGTGACCAATAGCTTCGACATGGCCGCGCTGGTGCTACTGGTGATGTTCAGCCTGTGGCAGATGCCGCACTCCTATGCCATCGCGATCTTCCGCTTCAACGACTACCTGGCTGCCTCGATTCCGGTTCTGCCGGTCAAGCGTGGCATCAAGGTAGCCAAGAAACACATCCTGCTCTACATCCTGGCCTTCCTCGTGGCGACCTTGATGTTGACCTTCAGTGGCTACGCCGGCATGAGCTACCTCGCCGTTGCCGCCGCCATGGGCATGTACTGGTTGTACATGGCCTGGACCGGCTACAAGGCGGTGGATGACACCGTCTGGGCACGCAAGCTGTTCGTCTTCTCGATCTTCACCATCACCGCCTTGAGCGTGATGATGTCCCTGGATTTCCAGGTGCCGAAAGAGTTGCTGCTGACGTACGCTCACTGAGTGATCAAGCAGTAAAAAACCCCGCCTTCGAAAGAAGCGCGGGGTTTTTTATTGAGGGGCCTTTAAACTATGCCAAATCTTACAAATGCAGGAAGCAGCGTGATGAGTAAAAAAGCCGTTATCGTATTCAGTGGTGGGCAGGACTCGACAACCTGTCTGATCCAGGCACTGCCGCTGTATGACGAAGTGCACTGCATAACGTTTGATTATGGCCAGCGTCATGTGGCGGAAATCGAAGTCGCGCAAAAACTCTCCAAGCAACTGGGTGCCACCGTTCACAAGGTGATGGACGTGTCCCTGTTGAACGAACTGGCCATCAGCAGCCTGACCCGCGACAACATTCCGGTACCCACGGTGAACAGCTCAGGCGAGAGTTTGCCGAGCACCTTTGTGCCGGGCAGGAACATTTTGTTTTTGACCCTGGCGGCGATCTACGCCTATCAGGTCAAGGCGCAAACCGTGATCACCGGCGTGTGTGAAACCGACTTCTCCGGCTATCCCGATTGCCGGGATGAGTTCGTCAAGGCGCTGAATAAAGCGCTTCAGTTGGGCATGGAATACGACGTGCGCCTGGAAACGCCGTTGATGTGGCTGAACAAGGCCGAGACCTGGGCCCTGGCGGACTATCACCACCAGCTGGACTTGATCCGCAACCAGACCCTGACCTGCTACAACGGCATTATCGGCACGGGCTGCGGCAACTGTGATGCGTGCAACCTTCGCGCGCGGGGCCTGAACGACTACCTGGAAAACAAGGCCGCCGTCATGCAGAGCCTGAAAAGCAAGCTGGCGTGATGTCGATCGTTCCCACGCTCCGCGTGGGAATGCATCCCGTGACGCTCCGCGTCACAAAGGCGGACGCGGAGCGTCCAAAGCGGCATTCCCACGCAGAGCGTGGGAACGAGCATCAGTTGGCGTGTGGTTGGGCCTGGTTATCGCCCGTGATGTAGCGCTTGAACAGCGAGCGGGCGCCATAGGCCGGCAGGATATTGAAGAAGGCAAAGCAGACCTTGATCGCAATCTGCACGTAGATCATGTTCAGGATGTCGCTGGTCTGCATGGCGCCGTAGAACGCGATGAAGCAGAACAGGAAACTGTCGATGATCACCGCGAAGAACGTACTCAGGAAAATCCGCAGGAATAAATACCTGGAGTTGGTCAGCTCTTTGATCTTGCACAGCAGGTACGAGTTGATGTTCTCCGACACCAGGAATCCCTGCATTTACAGGCCCAAACCTGGTGCGCGAGGTATCCCCTCGCGGATTACCTGCACAACTGAGCAAATATCCAAATGGATGTTTCATATTAGTGCGGGATGAATTGCTGTACGGTGTTTAAGCGGCTGTTATAGACGGTCGCGTTATTGCTCATATCCATAATTAACAAGCTGCATGACAGCTTGGCGTTCTCCTGGCAGTTATAAAAAGGGCTCTTAAAGTCCGTTCAACCTCCGTGAACGAAGTACTCAGCCTTTTGCAGTGAAGTCGAACTTGGCCCGTGCGCCGATAGTGGTTCGACTCATGAGGAGATATCCCGTGATAACCCGAAGAAAACTCCTGTACTCAGGCGCAGCCTTGACCGGTGCCGGCCTGTTTGCCCCGCTGTGGGCCGGTGTTGCGTTGGCGCAGGAAGTCAGCAGCGCCGCCAGCGACGACATCGAATCCTTCCGCCAATTGTCGATGTTCCTCCTCGAACGCCCGAGCCTGGATGCCACCTTGTCCTTGCGCATCCTGGCCCAGTGCACCCAGAACGACCCCGAGTTCCCGCAGAAGATGAAAGCCTTGTGGAGCAAGGTTGGCCAGCATCACTTGCGTAGCGTCGGCCAGTTGTCCGGCAGCCCGTTCTACGCCGACCCGGTGATCAAGGACACGACGCAGAAAATCGTCTCCGCCTGGTACCTGGGCTACACCGGCACGCCGGTGTCCCTGCGCGCTACCGACGGTACGCGGCTGGTGACCTTCACCGGCGCGCTGGCCTACCAGCCGACCGCGGACGCCACGGTGATACCGACGTACTCCCGGGGAAAAACCAATTACTGGGTCCATCCTCCGGCCACGCTGGCCAACGACTAAGACAAGGCACTTTTATGAATCAGGATTTTGACGCCGATGTCATCGTGGTTGGCTCCGGCGCATTAGGCAGTAACGCAGCCTTTGAATTGGCCAAACTCGGCAAGTCAGTGATTATTCTGGAAGCGGGTGAACATATTCCCCGCTGGAAGATAGTCGAGAACTTCCGTAATTCGTCGAACAAGGGCAATTACAACTCACCCTATCCCAATGAGCCGTGGGCCCATCATTCTTATGATGAGCAGTACATCGAGAACACCGGTTCTTTCGAGTTCCGCCCCGGCATGTTGAAACTGGTGGGCGGTACCACCTGGCACTGGGCGGCGGCGTGCTGGCGTTACTTGCCCAACGATATGAAGCTCAACACGCTCTACGGCGTAGGTCGCGACTGGCCGCTGGAATACAGCGAACTGGAACCCTATTACGTACGTGCGGAAATTGCCCTGGGCGTGTGCGGCAGTGACACCCAGGACCAGAGCGGGCAGGGCGGCGGCGCTTTCCCACCGCGCTCCAGCCCCTATCCGATGGCGCCGGAGGGCGATACCTACCTGTTCCAGCGCCTGCGTGAACGCATGGCCCCGGCCGGTTATCACTTTATCCATGAGCCCAATGGCCGTGCCACCGAACCCTACGACGGGCGCCCGGCGTGCAGCGGCAACAACAACTGCATGCCGGTCTGCCCCATTGGTGCGATGTACAGCGGCGATGTGCACGCCCGCCATGCCGAACAGGCCGGCGCCAAGCTGATCACCGACGCCACCGCCTACAAGCTGGAAAAAGGCGCGGGCGACAAGATCGTCGCCATCCATTACCGCAGCTCTAGTGGCGCCGATGTGCGGCTCACCGCCAAGTACTTCATCGTTGCTGCCCACGGCCTGGAAACCCCCAAGCTGCTGCTGATTTCCGAGGTGGCCAACTCCTCCGACCAGGTCGGTCGCAACCTGATGGACCACACTGGCCAAGGCCTGCAATTTATCGCCGACGAGCCGTTGTGGCCGGGACGCGGCGCGGTGCAGCAGGGCGGGATTTTCAACCGCCGCGACGGCGAGTTCCGCAAGGAGCGGGCTTCGGTCAAACACTCGATCTCCAACAACGTGCCGAACATTGCCGTGGCCAAGCGGCTGATCGCCCAGGGCGTGTACGGCAAGGAGCTGGACGAGCGCATCCGTCACGACGCGGCGCGTTGGGTCGACGTCTCTACCGTGTATGAAACCCTGCCGCTTTCGACCAACACCGTGCGCCCGAGCCGCACCCGCAAGGACGCCCTGGGCATCCCGATGCTGGTGGTCAACTACGAGGTGGGCGATTACGTGAAGGCGGCCAAGTCCGGTGTTACCGAAGACTATGCGCACTTTGTGCAGCTGATGGGTGGCACGGTGGTGGAAGACAACACCGGCTACCAGAACCGCGACCACCTGATGGGCACCGTGATCATGGGCGCCAACCCCAAGGATTCGGTGGTCAACCACGAGTGCCGCACCCACGACCACGCCAACCTGTTTCTCGCCACCACCGGGGTGATACCGGCCTCCGGCACCATCAACCCGACCCTGGCCGGCGTGGCGCTGAGTATCCGTATGGCCGACATCATTGCGCGGGAGGTCTAGGTCATGGGATTGCTTAAATTTCCGTTGCTGGCCTTGCTGCTCACCGCGTTGCCGGTGTTTGCCGCTGAAGACACCGATGCGCTGATCGAGAAGGGCGCCTATGTCGCCCGTGCCGGCGATTGCGAAGCCTGTCACCGCACCGCCGAAAACGGTGGCGCACCGTTGGCCGGCGGGTATGTGATCGACTCGCCCATGGGCAAGATCATCTCCAGCAACATCACCCCGTCCAAGGCCTACGGCATCGGCGACTACACCGAGCAACAACTGGCGGACGCCTTGCGCAAAGGCATCAACGCCAAGGGCCAGCACCTGTACCCGGCGATGCCCTACACCTCTTACCAGGGCATGAGCGATGACGACATCCACGCCTTGTATGTGTACCTGCAACAGGGCGTCAAAGCCGTGGACCAGCCGGTGCCGGAAACGCACCTGGCGTTTCCGTTCAACATCCGCCAACTGATGTTCGGCTGGAACCTGGTGTTTCTCGACAGCCAGGGTTTTGTGCCGAAGCCCGGCGCCACCGAACAGACCAGCCGTGGCCAGTACCTGGTGGACAACCTCGCCCACTGCGGCGCCTGCCACACTCCGCGTAATGCCCTGATGGCCGAGGACAACAGCCAGTACCTGGCTGGCGCCAAACTGGGTGGCTGGGTCGCGCCCAACATCACCTCCGACAAGGTCAGTGGCCTCGGCGACTGGAGCGAGGACGACCTGGTCAACTTCCTGAAAAACGGTCACCTCGCCGACAAGGCCCAAGCGGCGGGCGGTATGGCCGAAGCGGTGGAAAACAGCTTCCGCTTCCTCAGCGACAGCGACCTGCACGCCATGGCCGCCTACCTGCACAGCGTGCCGCCGATCCGCGATCCCGGGCAGACCGAGCGGGTGGTGCGCGACGTCAAGCCGGTGGACATGAGCACCCTGGAAACCGGCCAAGGCGATCAAGCGTCATTGGCTGACGCGACCGGCCTGGATGGCGCTCGCCTCTACAACTCGGCCTGCTCCAGCTGCCACGGCCGCGATGGCCAGGGCTCGGCGGACAAGTTCTACCCGTCCCTGAGCCTCAACACCGCGCTCAACGGCAACCAGGCCAACAACCTGGTGATGGCGATCATCGCGGGCATCGACCGTAAAGGGGCCGACGGCGCAGTGAACATGCCAGCCCTGGGCGGCGACCTGAACGATGCGCAAATCGCCGCCATCGCTAACTACAGCCTGCAAACCTTCGGCAACCCGGCGCTGAGCGTCAGTTCCGAAGAAGTGACGAGCCTGCGTCGCGGTGGAGATGCGCCGTTGTTGATCACGGCGATGCCGTATCTGCTGTGGGGCGGTGGCCTGGCGTTGCTGGTGCTGATCATCGTGCTGGTGTTGTGGCGGCGTCACCACCAACACCTGCGGGCAGTGGAGGCCAAGCGGATTGCGTTGAACCGCCGTTTTCATTCCAACTAGCCAGAAACGCAAAAGCCCCGCCTTCGGTATAAAGTGCGGGGCTTTTTAATGCCTCGACGCTGGCGTAGCAGCTGTCGAGCTTAAGCGAGGCTGCGTCAGGCGCGACGCGATGCCTGTGTCTGGCGCGATTGCTATGTTGCTGCCATCGCAGCCTCGCTGGCGCTCGACAGCTCCTACGCGATGCTGTAGCCATCAAATGCGGTTTGCTGCTGCAATGCGGTGATGATGCTTTTACGCGTCAGTGGCTGCTCGGCGCCCGAGTTATCCACAAAGGTTTCAACCTCAAGTTCCGCCTCATCACCTTCACCGACAAAGGTAAAGCCGAGGAATTCAAACGCCTCACGGTCCACGTTCGGCTTGGAGCGGGGCGAACGCATCGGCAGGGTGACGCTGATGCCGTCCTTGCTGATGGCGAACACTTCCATTTCCTTCTTCGGGCGGGAAGCCTTGCCTTTGCCGGCGCTCGGATTGCTGATCGCCTGGTGGGTCTGGTTCAGCACCTTGAGGGCCAGGCCGTAGACCAGTTCCTGAAACTCCGGATCGTCCTTGAAGCTGGACAGGATGCGGCTGATGGAGAACTTGGTATTCAGGTCTTCCAGGGCGGCGTTGTCGGCGGCTTCGGCGTCCTTGAGCTGCTTGAGCTCGCCCATCAGGTCGTAGGCCTTGTCGTCGTCGAAAGCGTCGTGGGCCTGGCGGATGGCCACGCGCAGCTCGCGGATCTGGTCGCTTTCCTTGGAGGTGTGGAACGCGTCCAGCACCATTTCACTGATGGTCTTGGCCGCCGGCACGTGCTGTGAAAGATTGATGGCGTTTTCGTATTCAGCTTTGGATTGCAAGGCGACTACGGATTCTTCGGTGCGGGAATCAGACATTGAAATTTCACTACTTCAGTAAACGGGGAGACGGGAAAAGCGTCGCGCATTTTCAGCGGGGAGGGGGATCAGGTCAAGGCAGCACAATGCCCTCATCGCGGTTGAATGACGCCAACGCCCGCTGCAGCTTGATCGCCCGTCCGCAAAACAGCCCAACGGTAAAACCCGAAGCCCCGCCCGCCAGGGCCAGCATTGGCGCGGTGCTCGACAGCAACGGATGCACGGCGTGCTGGTAACCGAGGTAATACTTCACGGCGAAGAACAGTTGGGAGATCAGCAGGATTTTCCAGGTGCCGGGCAGCACCAGCGTGTGGCCATCGAGGCTTGCACCCTTGGCGGTGAACATCACCATCGCCAACAGGCAGCCCACGGCGGCACCGCCCAGCCAGCAGCCGATCGACAGCGTTGAGTGTTCAATGGACATCAGCGACCAGATCACCAGCACCACCGGCAGGATCATCAGTGACCGGTGGTTTTCGCGGCTGCCGCGGGTGGCTTTGATCCCGTACCAGCAGATCCACAGATAAACGGCGTACACCCAAAGGGGCGTGCCCTGAAGAATGTCGAGCATGGTCAGCGTCCGTGCCTGATGAAGTTGGGCGTCGATATTCGCCGGGCTGCGCGGGGTCTGTCCATCGATTTAATCGAGGCGCTTGCCCATTTCGAAGGCGCGTTTTTCGTAGCCCAATTCCTCGTACAGCCGCTGCGCCGGTTCGTTGAAGGCCCAGACGGTCAGGCGCAGATCACCGGCGCCCTGGTGGATGGCCCAACGCTCCGCGAGCGCCATCAGCTCACGGCCAATGCCCTGGCCGCGATGTGCCTCCAGCACGCAGATCGAGCCGATCCTGGCAACACGCAGCGGCTGCAACAACGGGCTGGCGGTCTCGATGATTTGCGCGGTGATAAATCCAATACCAACGCCGTGCTGCTCGGCAAGAAACACCGCCTGAACCCGACTGGTGAGGCAGGGCCGCCAATGGGACTGGTCGCGCTCCACCTGGTCGGTGGCATCACGATAGATATCGGGCCGTTCCTGGTGGTGCAGGCGGTTCAGCGGCTGGCCCAGTACGCACAGGGTGTGCAGGTCATCCAGGTGCGCCTGGCGATAGGTCAATCCTTGAGACATGGCAGTCCTTCGAACGGGGCAAAGGGCGTTTTATGCCCGTTATCGGCGATCACGTAAAGGCGCGGCGTTGGCCCCAAGCCCTTCGACGAAGCCGGCAATGCGTCGGCAAGCCTCCCTGAGGGTGTCATCGGCAACGGTAAACGAAACCCGCACAAACCCTTCGGCGCTGGGGCCAAAGGCTTGGGCATCAAGCACCGATACGCCGGTCTGGCGATACAGTTGCCAGGCGAATTCCCGGCCCGTGAGCCCGGTGCGGCGTACGTCCACCAGCATGAACATGCCCGCCTGGGGGACTCGACATTCCAGGTCGCTGATCGCACTCAGCTCATTCACCACCAGGTCACGCCGGCGCCGATACAGCGCACGGGCATCGCTGACCACGACCTCATCCAATTCCAGTGCCTTGAGCGCCGCCGCCTGGATAAACCCTGGCAGGCCGTAAATCATGCACAGCAGCAAGTTCTCCAGATGGCTGATCAACGTGGGCGGGCCGGCCACCCAGCCTACCCGCCAGCCAGTCATGGCGTGGCTTTTCGACAGGCTGTTGAGCACCACCGTACGCTCGGCCATGCCGGGTAACGCGCTGATGCTCAGGTGTTGATCGTCATAGATGAGCTGCCCATACACTTCATCGCAAATTACCCACAGGTCGTGGGCGCGTGCCATTTCGGCGACAGCTTCCAGCTCTTCGCGGCAGTAGACGTTGCCGGTGGGGTTGCACGGTGTAGCGAGGGCGATGCCCCGGGTCTTGTCGGTAATCGCGGCCTTCAGCGCGGTACGGGTCAGGCGAAAGCCGTTGGCGGCCGGTTGTTCGACGGTTTTAATGCGTGCCCCCGAGGCTTGGACACAGGCCTCGTAGGTCAGGTACATCGGCTCCGGCACCAGCACTTCATCGCCGTGGCTGAACAGGCACAAGCAGGCCGCGAACAGGCCATTCTGCGCGCCGGCGACCAGGGCTATATTGTCGGCGTGCACCGCAATCCCTTGCAGCAGGCTCTGCCGTGCGGCGATGGCCTCCCGCAGTTTCGGGCGGCCGAGCACATGGGTGTAGTGGGTGTCGCCAGCGCGCAGGGCGTCCACGGCGGTTTCACAGATCGCGCTGTGTGTGGCGAAATCCGGATCGCCGACACTGAGCACAATCACGTCTTCGCCACGCAGTTGAGCTTCGGCGGCGGCGTAGTGAATATCCCAGGCACTGACGGATTCGCCGCCAATGCGCCCCACAAAGGGTGAATAACGCATCCTTGCTCTCCTCGCCGACATCGATGCCCGCGTCAATTAGTCAATTTCAGTTCCACTGTAGAACATGGCGCCTGATCCACATCAAGGGCCGCGCGCAAAAAATCCGCTACAACGAAGCTGGGGCTGACCATGCCCCGGTTATCTGCCTGATGACCCAATAAAAACGATTGCAGACCTGCGCCGAGGGGACCGCCCCAGGCCGGGTTATTAAAGGAATAGTGCGATGATTTTTCCCCTGTCACGTCTGGGCCTTGTGGGGGTGGTGCTGTGCCTGTCCCTTCCCCTGCACGCCAACGAAGCCGACCCCACGCTGATCGAACAGGGCAAATACGTTGCCCAACTGGGCGACTGCATCGCCTGCCACACCGGCAAGCAAGGCGCGCAAATGGCCGGCGGGCTTGAGTTGAGCACGCCAATGGGCACGATCTATTCGAGCAACATCACCCCGGACCGCGACACCGGCATCGGTCAGTACACCTTTGAGCAGTTCGACCGGGTGATGCGAGAAGGTGTGACGCCCGCGGGGCAGAACCTGTACCCGGCGATGCCGTACCCGTCCTACGCGAAGATGAGCGAGGGCGACATGCGCGCGTTGTTCGCCTATCTGATGCAGGGCGTGAAAGCGGTGAACAAGCCGAACCTGGACGCTGAGATGGGCTTCCCGTTCAACCAGCGCTGGGGCCTGGCGTTGTGGAATTTTGCGTTCCTCGACAAGCAGCCGTTCGTGCCTGACCCGGCGAAGGATGAAGTACTTAACCGTGGCGCCTACCTGGTCCAGGGCCTGGGCCACTGCGGATCTTGCCACACCCCGCGGGGTATCGCCTTCCAGGAGAAAGCCATGAGTGATGCCGGCCGCAGCGGCCGGCATTACCTGGCCGGGGAGACCGTCGAACATTGGCGCGCCTTGAGCCTGCGCAACCTGTGGACGGTGGACGACACCGTGCAATTGCTCAAGACCGGGCAGAACCGCTTTGCCACGGTCTCGGGGAACATGGCTGATGTGATTCATCACAGTACCCAGCATTTCACTGACGCTGACTTGACGGCCATCGCGACCTATTTGAAATCCTTGCCACCGGGCAAGGATGATCTGCCGATGCCCGCCGTGGCACACGAGCCCGCCGCACCGCCTAAGGATCTGTTCACCAGCCGGGGCGGCCTGGGTTACATGCAGTTTTGCAGTGATTGCCACCGCAGCGACGGCGGCGGGGTGAAAGGACTGTTTCCGCAGTTGGCCGGCAACCCGGGCGTTGCTTCGAACAACCCGACTTCATTGCTGCATATCACGCTGACGGGGTGGGAAACGGCTGAGACCGCAACCCATCCACGGGTCTACACCATGCCCGGGTTTGCCCGGTTGGCGGATCAGGAAATCGCTGAAATCCTCAGTTTCGTACGCAGCAGTTGGGGCAACGAAGGCACGCCCATCAGCGCTGCCCAAGTGAAGAAAATGCGTGGTCAGCTCAACCCGGTCACCACCGATTCGTCAGCGTTCGAAACCCCGCGCCTGGCTGAGTTGCTGACGGCACCGAATGCCGATCAAGTGGTGCGCGGCATGCGCCTGCACCTGCAAACCAAGGAACTGCTGCCGAACAACGTGGGCAATGCCTTGAACTGCACCAGCTGCCATCTCAACGCCGGTACCGTGGCGGACGGTTCGCCGTTTGTGGGTGTCTCGGCGTTCTTCCCGAGCTATGCGCCGCGGGCAGGCAAGGTGGTGAGCCTGGAAGAGCGGATTAACGGCTGCTTCCGGCGTTCGATGAATGGCAAGCCACTGCCGGCGGAATCGGCGGATATGCAGGCGATGGTGGCGTACTTCGACTGGATGAAAAACAACACCCAGCCCGAAGATAAAGTCGCCGGGCGCGGGGTGGGCAAGGTCGATCCTGCGATCAAACCGGACATGGAGAATGGCAAGCAGGTCTATGCCAGGCAGTGCGCGGTGTGCCATGGCGACAATGGCCAAGGGTTGGCGCGGGCGGATGGCGAGTTGGTGTACCCGCCGTTGTGGGGCGAGCAATCGTTCAATATCGGGGCGGGGATGGCCCGGCTGTACACGGCGGCGGCGTTCGTGAAACGCAACATGCCGATTGGCTTCCACGAGAAATTCCCGTTGGGGCAGGGTGGCTTGTCGGATCAGGAGGCGGTGGATGTGGCGGCTTACTTCTCCCAACAACCTCGTCCGGATTTCCCGGACAAAGTGAAGGATTGGCCGAAGGGGGGTAAACCCGTGGATGCGCGGTACTAACCCCACAACCTGTTCGAAGTGGGCACAGTCAAGGTGGGAGCGGGCTTGCTCGCGAAGACGGTGGGTCAGTCACCCATGTATTGACTGACACTCCGCTTTCGCGAGCAAGCCCGCTCCCACAGTTTTAACCGAGTGCAGCCAGTTAGAAGGTGGTGCGCAAGCCAACCTGCACACTCCGCCCCGGCGCCGGGGCGATGTCCCGCAGGATCGAACTGGCGTAGCGCACGGTCTGGTTCGTCAGGTTCTCGCCGTTGACGAACGCCAGCCACTGGCTGCCGCCGACATTGAAGCGGTAGCCGGCGCTGGCGCCCAGGGTGGTGTAGCCATCGGTGCCGCTTTCGTTATCCGGCACCCGGCCCTGGCCCGCCGCGTGTTCAACGTCAATCCGCGCCTGCCAGCGATCCAGTTCCCACAGCAAGCCGCTGTTCAAACGCAACGGCGCAATCCGTGGCAAGGCTTCACCCGTGTCCAGGTTGGTCGCGCGGGTGTAGTCGCCGGACAGTTCCAACGCGAACTTGCCGTAGGCACCTTCCCCCAGCTTGATGTGATCCTGGGCTTCAAACCCTGCGAAACGCGCACGCACGCCGGAGTATTTGTACTCAGGAATGCCGCCGGCATCTTCCTCGCCTTCGTCATTCAGGGTGCGACCGCTGCCCAGCAGGCCGATGTAGTTGGAGAAGTGGCTGTAGAACACGCCGAAGCTGCCCTTGTGGGTGCCGTTGTCAAAGCGCAGCGCCAGGTCGCTGGACACCGCTTTTTCTTTCGACAGGTTGGCGTCGCCCAGTTCATAGGTGCCGGTGGCGACGTGAGCGCCGTTGGCATACAGCTCGTAGAACGTCGGGGCGCGTTCGGTGTAGCCGAGGGTGGCGGCCAGGGACCAGATTGGCGTGAGGGTGTACACCGCGCCAGACGACAGGCTGCCGGCGGTGAAGTCGGCGGACTTGTTGGCATTGGCAAAGCGCGCGTTGCCTTTGCCGTCGGGGTCGACGTTGGTGTGTTCCAGGCGCCCGCCGAGGCTCAGCTTGAGGCGCTCGGTGGCCTGCATTTCTTCGAGGATAAACAGCGCGCCGGCGTTGGTGTCGGTCTGCGGTACGAACGCTTCTTCACCCAGCGCCGAGAATTCGTTGCGGCTGACTTGCGCGCCCACCACGCCGTTGAATGGCCCGATCGGCAGGTGCCGCGCTTCAACCCGCGCTTCATAGCCCTTGTTCTTGAAGGTGGTGCCGGTCTCGCCGCCTTCGATTTCCATGTGCTTGTAGTCGGTGTAGCCGGCGTCGAGTTTCACCGAGGTGAACGGGCCTTGCAGGTTGCGGATCTCGGACGCAAAGGCGTAGTGATCCTGCTTCATGCGGATGCGCACGTCCTGCTCGGCCGGGGAGCCGTAGTTGCTGTCGTAGTTGCTGTAGGACAGCCCGGCGTAACCATCGTCCCAGGTGTAGGAACCGCCGACCGAGCCGCCATCCTGGCGCCCGCTGCTGTTGCCCAGGCGGCCGTTCTTGCCTTCACCGTCTTCGCTTTCCGGCGCGTGGCGGCTGCGGGCGAAGCCGGGGATTTTCAGGTCGTTGAATTCCCGGGCACTGGCGTCCAGGTGCAAGGCGAAGGTGCCGTTGCCGGCTTCCAGTTTGCCGGCGCTGCTGCGGGTGGTGTCGGCGCCGCCGTAGCGCAACTCACCGGCACCATGGATGCCTTCGATGGCTTCGGTGGGGATGCGGTTGTCGAAGGTATTCACCACGCCGCCGATGGCACTGCCGCCGTAGAGCAGGGCGGCCGGGCCGCGTACGATTTCGATGCGGTCGACGTTGACCGGGTCCAGCGGCACGGCGTGGTCATAGGACAGCGACGAGGCATCCAGCGCGCCCACACCATTGCGCAGGACGCGAATGCGGTCGCCATCCTGGCCACGGATGATCGGCCGGCTGGCCCCCGGGCCGAAGTACGACGACGACACGCCGGGCTGCTTGTTCAGGGTTTCACCCAGGCTGCCTTTTTGTTGCAGGGTCAGGTCATCGCCTTCGAGCACGGTGGTGGGCGAGGCGAGGGTTTCGCTGCCCAACGGGTTGCCGGTGATGACTTGGGGTTGCAGCTCCAGGGCGTTGGCCTGGGAGGTGATCAACAGGGCGGTGGCCAGCGGGGTGAGGCGCCAGAGAGAAGAGAGGGACATCGGTCGTTCCTTGGCAAACGGCAAAAAAAGAGAAGGCTGAAAACGGTAAGGGATTCGATACCCTTTGATAGTTATCGTTACAATATAACATCACTTTTTTCTCTGCCAAGGGGAACTTTCCCAGAACCCGCTCGATCGCTCCCACACTGATCGTTCCCACGCTCTGCGTGGAAATGCATCCTGTGACGCTCTGCGTCACCATTGCGCGGGGCTGAAATTTGCGTCGACCGCGGGACGCAGAGCGTCCAATTCGGCATTCCCACGCAGAGCGTGGGAACGATCGAACAGTGGCCTATAGTGAAGGCAGCGCTTCCACCGGCACGGCCCGTCCGCTAAGGTGCGCGGCTTCGTTTTCTTCTTTTCGCAAAAGGCCCGGCATGACCGCGACAAACAAAGACCCACTGCACGGCGTCACCCTGGAACAGGTCCTCACCGCGCTGGTGGCGCATTACCAATGGGAAGGCCTGGCCGAGCGCATCAATATCCGCTGTTTTTCCAGTGACCCAAGCATCAAGTCGAGCCTGTCGTTCCTGCGCAAGACACCGTGGGCGCGGGAGAAGGTCGAAGGTTTGTACGTGAAGTTGATGCGCACCAAGCGACCGGTCGAGGACTGAGGTGAAACGTCACCTTATCGGCCTCGCAGCCCTCGGCGGTTGGGCCGGCCTGGCGCTGCAGCAGTACATTATTTTCTACTTCCGCTGGATCGAGGGCGCCAGCCTGTTGCCGGGCCTGGTGAATTTCTTCAGCTTCTTCACCGTGCTCACCAACACCCTGGTAGCGGTAGTGTTGACCCACGCCTGGGTGCAACGGCCAACCGCGGCGAGCCGGTTTTTCCTCGGGCCTGTGGTCAGCAGCGGGATTGCCGTGAGTATTGTGGTGGTCAGCCTCGCGTACAGCCTGTTGCTGCGGCACATGTGGCAGCCCGCGGGGGTGCAGTTTGTGGCGGACGAACTGCTGCACGACGTGATGCCGTTGGTGTTTGTCGCCTATTGGTGGTGGTGCGTGCCCAAGGGCAGCTTGCGCCTCAAGCACATCGGGCTGTGGGTGATTTACCCGGTGGTGTACTTCGCGTACGCGTTGTTGCGAGGGTATGTGTGGGGTCTGTATCAGTACCCGTTCATTGACGTGGACAGGCTGGGTTATCCACAGGTGTTCATCAATGCCGGGGGAATTCTGGCGGGGTTTGTGCTGATTGCTTTGGTGGTGGTGGGGCTGGATAAAATCATCAAGCCCCGCACCTGATCACTCTTCTTCGCTGCCTTCCGCGCGCCAGTAACCAACCGCCTTGAGGAACGCCTCATTGACATTGTGCGTGTCCAGCAGCACCCGCCGCACCTGGCGTGACAGTTTGCTTTCGGTGGCGACGAAGCTGTACAGCGAACCGTCCGGCAGCGTCAGGTTCTGCACCGTCTCGAGCAGGTCATCCTGGCCGCGCACCACCCAGATCACTTCCACCTCGGCGGCGCTGTGCAGCGGCTGCTGTTCCGCCGCATTGGCGATCTCGATCACCGCCAATACCTTGCGCCCCGCCGGCAATTCGTCCAGGCGCCGGGCGATGGCCGGGATCGCGGTTTCATCGCCGATCAACAGGTAGCTGTCGAAGATATCCGGCACGATCATTGAGCCACGGGGCCCGCCGATGTGCAGGTGCTGGCCGACCTTGGCCTGCTCGGCCCAGGTGGAGGCAGGGCCATCGCCGTGCAGCACGAAGTCGATGTCCAGCTCGCCGATGTCCAGGTCGTACCGGCGTGGGGTGTAGTCGCGCATGGCCGGTTGTGGGCCATCGCCGCGCAGGTTGAAGTCGGGGCTGTCCAGCGCCGCTTGTTCGGCGGCGTTCTGCGGGAACAGCAGCTTGATGTGATCGTCACTGCCCAGGCTGATAAAGCCCGCCAGTTCCGGCCCGCCCAGGGTGATGCGGCGCATGCGCGGGGTGATGTCGACCACTCGCAGGACTTCGAGGCGGCGGCGTTTGATTTCGTGGGTCACGCGGTGGATGGCTTGGGTATTCATTGGGCTTTCCCGTCGGCAATGGCTTGGGCGGTGCTGTTGAGCAGCGCCGCGACACGAACGATTTCTTCCGGGCTCCAGCGCCCGTGGTGCGAATGCAAGGCGTGACGCAGGTTATGCACCGCCTCGTGGATTTCCGGCGGACGGTCCTGGCCGCGCAGCGAACGTTTGCTCACATCCATGCGCATGCGAATACCTTCGAGGGCAACCGCCTGTTCGCTTAAGAAGAGACGACCGGCGTCGGTGATTGTGTAGCGTTTTTTTCCGTCATCGGCGTCGCCGGTAATCAATTCGCTTTCTTCGAGAAAGGTCAGCGTGGGGTAGATCACGCCGGGGCTGGGGCTGTAGGCGCCGTCGAACAGGGTCTCGATCCGGCGAATCAGGTCGTAGCCATGGCACGGCTGTTCGGCGATCAGTGCCGGCAGCAGCAGTTTCAGGTCGCCGGGGGCGAAGACCCGTGGGCCACGGCCGCCGCGCTCTCGGCCTGGACGTTTGTCGAAGCCGTCGCGGCTGTCACCGGGGTCGCGGTGTGAATGATGGTCTCTCATTTCGGGTGCTCTCGTTTGGTTTAGATACAACGTAAGATATATCTTAATACCGCTGCAACCCCGACAGACGAACGGTCATCTCGCGCCGTGTGAGACGGGACTCGAAAACAGGCTGATCAGCGCACTGACTCTCACGACATATTCGCCAACTTGTTAGTTGGCGTTCCCCAGTAATTACTGTTGTTTTTTATAATATGTAATCCTATTCTTACGGACGTGTTCTGCACTAAATCATTCTTGTTAAGTTAATGTAGTCCGTTTCTTACGGCTGATTCTAAAGTTTTGGCAAAGTGCCATAATTTTCCTATGTGTCTTGGTATGACAAGGCTACGTGAATAAGCGAATCGACCGGCTTTCATATTCAAAATCGGAATGGATAATTGCCCGGCCTCGAACGAACTCCTGAATTGCAATACAAGTAATTGGAAAGCCTCCGATTTCCACTGTTTCAGGAAACTGTTCTGGCGCTTGGTTAATAAGTCCTGTGCGCAACTAAGCCGGGATTTCGTTTTGATTTTTAATACATATGAGCATCTGCAAATGAAGACTAAAGTAAAAGCTGCGCTGTTGACTGTCGGCCTGTTGGCGGGTTCGATCTCTGTTGCTAATGCGGCGGACGGGACGATTACATTTACCGGTTCGGTCCATTCGGGTGCTTGCTCTATCAAGCCTGAGTCTGTGGATCAGTCAGTTGCACTTGGCGCTATTGCAAAGCATCAGTTGCAATCCGGCGGCAAGTCCACCGCCCGCCCCGTGACTATCGAACTTGAAGGTTGCGACCTGTCTGGCCTCACCGATAACACCGTGACCACTACCTTCACCGGTGCGCCGTCCAGCGTTGTGCCTGGCGGCATCGGCACGGTCGGTAGCGCGGGCGGCATCGGCATCATGATGACCCACGGCGGCAAAGCGATTGAGCTGGGCGTGCCAACCACTCCGCAGGCCATTGTTGCCGGTAATAACACCCTGCAGTTCGGCGCCTACGTACAAGGCCAGGCGACAGGCGACATCGTTCCTGGTGATTTCAGCGCGGTCACCAACTTCACCTTGGCTTATCAGTAAGTGTTTCCCCCGCCACCACTGGTGGCGGGGGAAAACTGGCGGGAGATCAAGGTGAAAACATTCATAAGTCTCGCTATTGCCTCTTCATTGACGCTGTTCATCAGTCCTTGTGATGCCGCGCAGACGCGTGTGCAAGGCGATGGGCTCGTCACGCTGGGAGGCGAGATCATCGACTCGGCCTGCGGGCTGGAAGCGGTCACTGCCGATCAGACCATCGACATGCCTCCCGAACCCATCGGCCGCCTGTTGCGAGAGGGCGCGGGGCAAATGCAGCCGTTCCAGCTACGGCTGGTCAATTGCACGGTGACCCGTCCCGACCCGTTGCGCCCCGGCGAAACGCTGCCGGACTGGGAGCATCTTCGCGTGACGTTCGACGGGCCCAGCGATATGGGCGGGCGCTCCTTTGCAGCCTTTGGTGCCTCGCAGGGGGTTGCTTTCCATATTGAGGACGCAGCTGGCCAGGTGAGTGTGCCGGGAGTGCCGATGGCGTTGCTGCCGGTGGTTGATGGCGACATGACGCTTCATTACAGGCTCCGCCTGGTGGGCAACGGAGTGCCGCTGTTGGCAGGGGCTCACCGCGCGGCAGTGCGGTTCAAGTTGGAATACTTCTGAAGATTGAGTTGCGTGTATGTTGAATACGTCGAAAGTCATGAATACGCTGCGCCCCAGCCTCTTTGGCGGGTTGATATCACTGGCTGGAACTGCAATGGGCGCCGGGGATATTGAGTTTAATACCGACGTTCTTGATCTGATTGATCGCTCCAATATTGACCTGTCTCAGTTTGCACGCAGTGGGTTTATCTTGCCTGGCACCTACTCGATGGTGGTCCAGCTCAATACCCAGCCTATATCTGAACAATCGGTGGCGTTCTTTCACCCCGATGATGACCCCAAAGGCAGTGCGCCCTGTTTATCGCGTGAGCTTGTCGAGCAACTGGGCCTCAAGGCGTCCGGCGCTGACCAGCTCAAGTGGTGGAAAGGCGGGCAGTGCCTGGATGTCACGGGCTTGCCCGGCATGCAAGTCAGTGCCGACTTGGGCACCTCCACCCTGGACATCAACCTTCCCCAGGCCTACCTGGAATACAGCGCCATCAACTGGGACCCGCCGTCACGTTGGGATGAGGGGGTGCCGGGGTTGCTGGTCGACTACAACATGACGGCGCAGTCCAGCTACCGGAAAAGTAACGGTACGCGCAATGACCTCAGCGGTAACGGCACACTCGGCGCCAATGCCGGGGCCTGGCGCCTGAGGGCGGATTGGCAAGGGCGTGTCGAGAAAGACCGCGAGGCCCAGGCCAGTCGGCAAAAACTGGAATGGAGCCGCTATTACGCGTATCGCGCCGTTCCTGCGCTGAAGGCACGCCTGGTGGTGGGCGAGGACTACCTGTATTCGGACCTGTTCGACAGCTTCCGCTTTACCGGTGCCGGGCTCAAGTCAGACGAAAGCCAGCTGCCGCCCAACCTGCGGGGCTATGCACCGGAAGTGGTCGGGGTGGCCAGGACCAATGCAAAGGTTGTCATCAGCCAGCAGGGGCGTGTGCTCTATGAAACGCTGGTGGCGGCAGGCCCTTTTCGTATCCAGGACCTTAATGACGCCGTGTCCGGCACCCTGGATGTGCGGGTCGAAGAGCAGGACGGTTCGGTGCAGAAGTTCCAGCTCGATACGGCAGGCGTTCCCTACCTGACGCGTCCCGGGCAGGTTCGTTACAAGCTGTCTGCCGGGCGACCGTCCAACCTGCAGTACGAATCCCGCGGTGATTTTTTTGGCACCGGCGAGTTCTCCTGGGGGATCAGCAATGGTTGGTCGCTGCTGGGTGGTGCGATAACGGATAACAACTACCGTGCGTTGTCGGTGGGCGCGGGCCGGGATTTGCTGGCGTTCGGCGCCGTTTCTCTGGACGTCACCCAGTCTCGCGCCAGCCTGTGGAACCAGACACTCTCGGGTAAATCCTACCGCCTTCAATATTCCAAGAACTTTGAAGAGTACGACAGCCAGGTCACCTTTGCCGGTTACCGGTTTTCCGAGAAGAACTACTTGAGCATGAGCCAATACCTGGATGCTCGGCACTACGGGTTGAACGGTGAGCTGGGCGGACGCGGCGTGTTCGATGAAAACGGTAACTTCATTGAACACTGGAAACCCATTGGCGGTAACAAGGCGCTTTATACGGTGACGGTGAACAAGCAGTTTCGCGATCTGAACACCACGGTGTATGCCAGCTATAACAAACAAACGTATTGGAACCGGCCGGACACCCAGCGCTGGAACCTGTCGGCGTCTCGTTACTTCAACGTGGGTTCTGTCAGGAACATGAGCCTGTCGCTGAATTTATATCGCACCCATGAATACCAATATAAGGATAACGGAGCAGCGCTGACGGTCAGCCTGCCGTTGGGGCCCACCGGCACCTTGTCGATGGATGCCAACAGGGCCGGCGGCAAAAACAGCTTTACCACGCGCTACGCCGATCGTCTGGATGAACGTAACAGCTACCAGCTCAGTGCCAGCGATACCTCGGCCAGCGGCTACCTGAGCCATATCGGTGACCAGGCCGACATCGACCTCAGCGCCACGACGCAACAAGGCAATAACCGCACCCTCAGCGCATCCGTGCGTGGCGGCGGCACGCTCACGCCTTACGGTGGGGCGCTGCATCGAACCACCAGTACCGGCGGAACCCGCCTGCTGGTCGATACCGCCGGTGTGCCCGATGTGCCCGTGCGGGGTTACGGCACGCCGACCCGCAGCAACGCGTTCGGCAAGGCGGTCATCTCCGACATCACCAGCTACCAGCGTACGGCGGCCAGTGTTGACCTGGAGAAATTGCCCAGCGATGTCGAGGCCACTCAATCCGTGACGCAATTGACCCTCACCGAAGGGGCCATTGGCTACCGATCCCTGGAAGTGATTTCCGGCCAGAAGGCCATGGCGATTCTTCGCCTGCCGGATGGCAGCGCACCGCCCTTCGGCGCCACGGTGAAAAACCGCAAGCAGCAGGACACCGGGGTGGTGAATGACGGCGGGGATGTCTACCTGAGCGGCATTCAGGCCGGCGAGCAGATGATCGTCAGTTGGGGCGGCACCGAGCGCTGCGTCCTGACGCTGCCTGTCGAGTTGCCAGCGGATGCATTCACCGATGCCCTGCAATTGCGCTGCCAGACGGTAGCCGTCGATCAAGCCTCACCCGAGCCAGCCACCCTGACCGGCCAGCGAAACACTATGGAGAATCCATCCTCATGAAACACAACATACGTTTTACCTACGCACTGCTGCTGGTGGTCTTGAGCCAGAGCGCCAACGCCGCTGTCGGCCTGGACCGTACCCGCGTGATTTTCGATGGTGGCAAAGATGCAACCAGCGTCAACATCACCAACAACAACCCCCAGTTACCGTACCTGGCCCAGGGCTGGATCGAGGATGAAGAGGGCAAGAAAATCACCTCACCCTTGATCGTGCTGCCACCGGTCCAACGCCTGGAGCCCGGCAAGCAAAGCCAGGTGAAAGTCCAGGCGCTGCCGGCCGCCAAGTCGCTGCCCCAGGATCGGGAGACGGTCTACTACTTCAACCTGCGGGAAATTCCGCCGCGCAGCGACAAGCCCAACACCCTGCAAATCGCGCTGCAAACCCGGATCAAATTGTTTTACCGGCCGCAGGCAATTACCCCCACCCAGCAGGACCTGGCCAACCCGTGGCAGGAAAAACTGACCCTTACCCGGCAAGGCGATCACTACCGGGTGAATAACCCCACGCCTTACTACGTGACCCTGGTGGATGCGCGCAGCAGCAAGGACGGCAAGACCATACCGGGCTTCGAGCCGGTGATGGTCGCGCCCAAAGGCACGCAAGCCCTGGGGCCGACTGCCAAAGAGCTCGGTACCACCCCCTATTTGTCCTACGTGAATGATTACGGTGGCCGTCCGCTGCTGGCGTTCACCTGCAGTGGCGAGACGTGCAAGGTGAACACGCAACTGTCTGTGGCCAATCAGTAGTGCCTGCTGCCGGAGAACGTCATGAAGTTGCACACAGTGAAGGTCTTGGTCGGTCTGTTGCTGGCCCTGATGGGGCCGGCGCACGCCGCGGATGACGAGGATGTGGAGGGCATGGTCGGGATGCTCAACATTCTCGGGTCCATGCACGAAACCCCCTGCAGCCTGGAGATGGCATCCCTGCACCAGACGATTGACCTGGGCCCGGTATCGGCCAGCCAGTTGCAACGGCCGGGTGACCAGGCGACCTCCGTGGCCTTTCAACTGCTGTTCGAGGATTGTCGGCGCACTGCCGGCCGCATCGCCAGTGAGCGCACGGGAAACCTGACATGGAGCGCCTATCAACCGGTGCTGTCGGTCGCGTTCATTGCGCCGGCCGATGCCGATGATCCACGGCTGGTCAAGGTGCAAGGCATCACCGGGATGGGCCTGCGCCTGACCGATTCCCAGGGGCGCGATGTACAGCTGGGTTCAAGGGGCGAGCCGTTGTTCTTGCCCTTGGGCCGCAACACGCAGACCTGGAACGTCCAGCCCACGCGCACGCCGGCACCCCTGACCAGCGGTGCATTCCGGGCCGTGGTGGATTTCAGGCTCAATTATGAGTAAGGGCAGAACAATGACCAGGTTAACCGGCCCGCGGGCCATTTTTATCGGTGCGGGACTGCTGTGGGCGGTCAGCCAGGGCGTGCAGGCCGATACCAACCTGACGATCCGCGCGGTGATCATCGCGCCGCCGCCATGCGTGATTAACAGCGGTGGCACGCTGAATGTGCCGTTCGGCAATGACCTGCTGACGTCGCGGATTGATGGCGTGAATTATCGACGGGACGTGCCGTATACCGTCACCTGCAGTCCCCCCGTTTACAGCAACGCGATGACCCTGGAACTCAAGGGCGCGGCGGCCGGGTTTGATAACAAAGTGCTCTCGACCCCCAAGACCGACCTGGGTATCAAGCTATTCGCCAATGGGGTGGACTGGCCGCTGAACACGCCGCTCAGGTTTACCCATCCGACCTTTCCAGCCGTGCAGGCAGTGCCGGTGAAGCGCGCGGGCAGCACGTTGACCGGAGGGGCCTTTGCGACCGCCGCCACCCTGGTGATCGAGTACCAATGACGAGCCCTAATAAAGAGGAACGATCAATGACAAGTTGGCCGCAGCGAGCGTTGCTCGCCTTGTGTTCCATCGGCTTTTGCAGTGGTGCGTCGGCCAACCTGACGTTCAACGGAACGCTGAACGAGCCGCCGCCCTGCACGATTGATTCGGGCAGCACGATTGAAGTCGATTTCGGGGATGTCGGCACCAAGCGTATCGATGGCGTGAAATACCGCAAGGCCGTCGGCTACACCATCCGCTGCGGCGCCTCCACGCTGCCGTGGTTGTTGAAGCTGAGCGTCAAGGGCACAGAGACGACTTTTGATAACGCCGCCCTGCAGACCACTGCGCCTGACCTGGGGATTCGGCTGTATCAGAACAACGCGCCGTTTCGCCTCAACACGCCGCTGGACATCAGCCTGGCGGCACCGCCGACATTGGAAGTGGTGCCGGTCAAACGGCCGGGTTCGGTCCTGAAGGCCCAAGGGTTCACGGCGGTGGCCACGCTGTTGGCTGAATACCAGTAGGAGTCGAGTGTATGCGACACGCAATGATTCATAAGGGGCTGGCCCTGCTGCTGACCTTCGGCCTGGCGGCCACGGCGCAGGCGGTGGACAACCTGAGGTTCAAGGGCAACCTGGTGGAACAGGCCTGCTCCATCCGCCCGGGCGATGAAGCCATCACCCTGGAAATGTGGGACCTGACCAGTAAGCACCTCTACATCAACACACGCTCAGTGGGCAAACGTTTCACCCTGCACCTGGATGACTGCAATACCACCATCAGCGACTCGGTGACCATTCTGTTCAACGGTGCGGAAAACCGTGCGCTGCCCGGGTTGTTCGCCCTGGATGGTGGCAGTGGTGCCTCTGGTATCGGGCTGGGTTTGGAGACGCTGAGCGACAAACCGGTGCCGGTGAACAAGGTCGGCGACGAGCAGAAATTGAGCCCCGGCAACAACGTCATTCTGCTCAAGGCCTATGTGCAGGGTGAGCCGGATGCCCTGCGGGACAAGACCATCGGGCACGGCAGCTACCGTGTGACTTCGACGTTTACGCTGGATTATCCGTAACGGTAAACCGTTATGCATGGGATGAAAGAGAACAACATGAAACGACTATTTGGAGCCGTTGTGCTGCTTGCCCTGGCTGGCATTACGACGACCGTGAAAGCGGCTGATTGCCGAGTCAATGGCGGCAATTGGCAACGGGTGAACATTGGCGGGACGTTGAACCTGCAGGTCCCGGTGAATGTGCGACTGGAGGTGAATGAGCCGCGTATCCTCCTGTCCGGGGTGAGGATCGAATGTCGCTTCGAACCCGACAGTTATACCCCGGATGGACGGCAGGATTACTGGGCCACCGGGACGAGGATCGGCCCGGCCTGGTCGCCTGGTCCGAAGTTCGTCAACCAGACGACCGGTTTGCGCATAAATGGCACGTACCGCGACACGCCTATCCCGGCGGGTATCCGGATTGCGACCATGCCTAACAATACGACTCCGATCCCGATCGATGTCATTCCTTATATCTTGATCCGCAACAACCCGACCAACCCTATCGACATTCGAATAGGTGACACCCTCGGCGTGTTACGTCTCGACCAGACCAACAATTACGATAGCGGCTCCACGAGCCTGCAGCTCACGTACATCGCCAACAACGACTTCATCATTTCCCCATCGTCGTGCACGATCAACAATAACCAGCCGATCAATATCGACTTCGGCAATGTCCATCAGAGGGCGATAGGCACGGACCCCCTGTCCACCACCGTTCGTAAAGATCACACGCTCACCTACCGGTGCCCGGACCCGGGGATTACTACGCCGATCACCATTACCTACAAAGGCACGCCGTCTTCGTTCAACGCCAATGCGCTGGTGATGAGCAATGCGAACGTGGGTACGGCCCTTGTCCGTGGAGGGGCGGCGGTTAGAGTCAATGGCTCGTTCCTGACCCGTATCACCAACAGTTCCGGGAGCGACGTTGTAACGTTCGCCCTGGTCAAGCGAACCGGGTCCTTGCCTGTCGAGGGGCCGTTAAACGGCAGCGGCGTACTGGTAATGGGTGTGCCATGACACACCCATAGGGTCAGACCTGGCGCGTGACGCGGTTACGTTGTTTGCTGTGGCGCTCCAGGGCCTGGTGGGTCAACTCGCGCATCCATTGTTTTTCGCGGTAGCCCAGTTCGTTGAGCAGCAGGTTATAGCTATCGTCCGTCATGGGTTGCCCGGTCAGCACTTGCGGATGTGGCACACCCAGGGCGTCGGCGAGGCCCTTCAGCGTGAGCCTCAATGCTTCCTTCTGCTCGTCGGGCAAACCATTGGCCTGGGCCAGCCTGGCCTGGGCTTCCTGCAGTTCATCCAGGCGCGCGCATTGCTCGTCGAAATGCCGGGCATTGGCCTCAAGGGTGTTCGGGTGGTGGTCGTGCAGGCACTGTTCCCAATAGGGCTCCAGCAGCATCTGGTTGACCAGGCCGTCACCTTCGCCCAGTTCCAGCACGGTGCTGTAGGCCTGTTCGATTTGCGCCGCTTTCACGTCACCGGTGTCGCGGTACAGCATATGTTCTGACAGCCAGGGCAGGTCGAGGCGCTTGGCCAGGGCGGTCTGGTAGCTCAGGTAGACCTCCACGTCGTCCACCTTGCCCATCACGCCTTCCCGTCGTTGCGAACGCAGCCATTGGCCGAGGCCGCCTTCGGCTTCCGGTTTGAGCCGATGGGCAATGTCCTCGCTGGCGATGCGGTTCAATTGCTTGAGCCGTGCATTGCCCTTGGCCAGCGTCACCAGTTTGGCCTCGCGCTCGCTGGCCGAGGCGGAGTAACGCTGGGCTTCGCTGACCAGCACCTCGATGCCCAGGTCATTGAAAATCTGTGCACTGCCGTCGGCGCACAGGCCGGGAAAACTGGCCATCCTGAACAGCTTTTCACGTAGCGCCGTGTCGTTGTGGGCCGCCTCCAGCAAACGCCAGACGCGCTCGCGCAACGTTTCAAGATTGTCCCAATAGGTGTCCATGTCCTGGGGCCGCTGGAAGAAGTCGGGCGCTTCAAGAGCCTTGATCACCTCGAACAAACCCTGGGAGCCGTGCTCGCGTTCCACCGCTTGCCACAGTGCCTGGCGCCTGCCCAGTAACGGCTGCCTGACCCGTTCCAGCCACGGGCCGCTCTCTCCACGGGGTTCATAGTGGCGGTTGGGGTCCAGTCCGGCGGCTTCGCGGTACTGCTCGTACAGCAGGCGCTGGTCGTTGAGCAGGGCGTTGCGGTCCAGGCGGGTGTGGGCGACGGTCCGGGCCTCGGCGCTGTTGGCCATGAGCGCTGGCACATGATCAATCCGGGTTTGGCTCAGGTCCAGTAGGAAACCCTCCTCCCGTGGATGGGCAAACAGCCCGGTGGGCCATTGGGTGATGGGGGTGCGGCTCAGGAACAGGCGGCGCAGGTGCGGCATTTTCGAGATGTTCGGGGGCTGCGTCAGCGGGTTTCGGTACAGGTTCAGGTTGCGCAGGTGCTTGAGGTTTTTAAGGCGCGCAACGTCGCCGTTGAGCAGCGTGATCTGGTTTTCTCCCAGGTTGAGGTCACGCAGGTAGCGCATGTTGGCGATGGGCTCGGGCAGCCGCGTCAGTTCATTCGCACTGACGTCCAGCTCCCGCAGGGACGGGAACGCCTGCAGAAAGGGCCACTGGCTGTCGTTGAACATGCAGTTGGCGAGCTTCAGTTGGGTGACGTGCTCGAAACCATTGCCCAGCAGCGGCAGGCTGCCGGGCAGGTCCAGGGCGCTGAGGTCCAGGCTCGCGCCGCTCTGCACCTGGCCCCAATCGTCGCGGTGCTCGGCGAGGCGGTCTTCCCAGCAGCGATAGAGTTTGTGCGCAATGATATTTTTACGCAGTTTTTCCTCCCGGGCCATGCGGCTGTTTTTGGGATGAGGGCCGGGCAGGCGCTTCCATTGCTCCAGCTCCCGGTGCAGGTTGTGCCGCTGAAGGACCAGGCGATTGAGGACCTGATTGTTCAGCCCTGGGCCGATCTCATTGAGGAACCGCTGCAGGCGCACCTCCTCCAGGGTCGGGAACAGACTGGCCAGCACCTCCCGGGCGCGGGCCTGGCTCAGATGCTCCTGGGCGCGGCGCAACCCGCCGAGGGCCGCGCCGCCGAGCAGGGTGGTGGTCTGCGCGTCTGCCGTACTGCGCAGCGGTGGCTCGGCCAGCACTCGGCGCCGTTCGGCCAGGGGTTCGAGAATTGCCATCAGCCAATGCTTGAGCCCGGCGCCCTGGCCGGGCCGGTAGCCCAACTCGCTTTGCTGGGATTCGGACAATGCACGCAACAGGCATTCATAAAGGGTATCCGGGCCGTGCAGGCGTTGGCCCTGTTCATCGAACAGTTCGTAGCCCACGTGGGCCTGGCGCACCAGCACCCGGCGCCGGCTGGCATCGGCTGCCCCGGCTTCACAGCGCAACGCACCGTTGACCTGGCGATCACGGATTTGCAGGTGCAGGTCGCCAAAGCCATCGCTGTGGCGCTTGAGGGTGTTGAGCACCAGGCGCTCGGTGCCTTCGGTGATCGGCCAGGGCGAGAAGAACCCGGCGTAGGCCTGGGCACTGTGCTGGGCGAAGCTCAGTTCGCTGGCCTGGTTGAGCAAACGCAGCGGTACGTGTTGGTCCAGGGTTTGCCGTTCGGCCGGGGTGGCGCTGGCCAGCAGGGTTTCGGCCAGGGGCCGGTCCAGCGGGCTGACCTGCTCGCGCAACCGACGCACATGGGGATCGGCGCTGAGCTGGCGGGCGTTGTGGATGTAGTCGGCGATGTCACCTGTCTGGCGCGCCACCGAGTCCGCCAGTTGATCGCGCAAGGTTTGCACGCGCAGGTCTTGCGGTACGTCGCCGCCCAGCAGTTGCTTGATCGACGGCTCATCGAGAAACCCCAGCACCCGCGCCGGCAACTCGCCGGACATCACCTCGGCCAGGCTCAGTTGCAGCGTGTCGGCCGGCGATGCATCCGGGTTGGCGTACTTGTGGGAGTCGCCGGTCTTGTCCGAGCGCACGAACACTTCCAATGCCTTGGTTTGGGGCCAGCCCGGCAGCTCGGTGATGGTCTGCTCGAACCAGGCGGACGTTGCATCCAGCGGCAGAGGTGCGCCGGTACGCAGGGTGTGCACGGTCTGCGTGGCCGCGTGCCGGGCTTCGTAGCGATTGAGGGTGGCTTCCAGCAGCGGCGGGGTCGGCCGGTTTTGCACGTAAAGGTTGCGCAATACACCGTCGTCGGCACCGCTGATGCGTTGCATCTGCTGCAGTTGCTGGTCGCTGAATGATGCGGCTCGTGGCCCCAGGCGGCGCATCAGTGTGGTGCTGTCCCAGGTGCGCGGTTGCTCGGCTTCATGCACGAAGGCGCCACTGCCGTTGAACCGCACCTGGGGTTGATAGGCGTTGGCGCGCTGCGGATGGGCGATACGCGCGTCGCCGGTTTCAGTGTCTGCCTGCACTTCGAAGTGAGCGCCTTGCAGCGCGAGGATCTGCTTGCCCTGATGGGTGTGCAGGCCGTCGACACTGGACGGCTGGTCGAGGTTTTTCACAGCATAGGGCGCAATATCCGGGTGCCACAGGCGCGCGCTGCCGTCGGGCCGCACCACCGGGCGCAAGCCTTCGACGAAGGGGCTGAGCTTGAGCCGTGCGACATGGCCCAACTGGCTGGCGGCGCCGAACAGGGCAAACTGGATCACGCTGTCGGCCACCGCGACCACTTGCTCTGCCGCCTCGGCTCCACGCCCCTGGGCCCAATCGACAATCCCCTCGAACACCTCGTCGGTGATCTGGTACAGGCTGTAGGCGAGCATCGCTTCGCCCAGCAGCGGCACGAAAGGCGTCAGCACCAGCAGCGCTGCGTTGAAGATATCCCCGAGGATTTTTTCCAAGTTGTCCCACCAGGCCCAGCGCGCGTGGCGGTCAGCGGTGGCGGTGGGCACGGCGATGTCCAGGGCATCGTTGACGATCTTGTTCAACTTGAGGCGGTACTGGTAATTCCATAGGTCATTTTCGGCGGCGAGCGTTGAGCGATTGACGTGATCGTCACCGATGGCCTGCACGCTGAATTGCAGATTCGGCTGGGTGATCGGCGTGTCGCGCCAGCTGGGGCGCGGGTCGGTGTGTGGGGTTTGATGCCAACGCACACGGCTCAGACGCGTATTGAGCCCGGCAAAGAATTCACCGCGCCGGGCATGGTCGATGAACTGGCTGAAGAAGGTCTGGTAGCGCTGCTTGTCCCGCAGTTTTTCCGTGAGATGACTGAGGAAGGCCGCGGGCGAAGGGTATTGCTTCAAGGGGGGTTCGGGGTCTGCGGGGATATACACCAGCACCTTGCCTACCGGCCGGGTGGGCTGCGGCACAAACAGCAGCAGGATGCCGGTCAATGCCGTGTTCATCAGGCTCAGGGTATGGCATTCAAGGGGCAGGCCCTCCAGCAGTGCGACGCGGCCGGCGATCAGGTCGAGCACGGCGCCATGGGCATCGGCGTCGATGTCCCGGTTGATCAGGGCCAGGTGCGCGGCCGTACCCAGGGCCGTCTTCTGGGTGGCAATCATCTGCAGGCGCACAGCCCGGGTCACCGCCGCGTCATAGAACCCCAGGGCTTGGCGCAGGCTTTTCTGATAGCGGGCGCCCAGGTCCAGGGTGCGGCAGATTTGCTTGAATTGTTCAGCGGTCAATACCGCGCCGGTGGTGGTGTGGCGCAACGTCAGTACATCGCGCTGCCCGCGTGGGTCTTCGGCGGACATGAAGGCGTAATCGACGAAGGTGTCCGAGGCGGCAAAGTTGGCCAGCGCGGCGTCCAGCAGCGACAGGGTTTTGCTTTGCTCCCCGCGCTTGAAGTCATGCACCCACCAGGCAACCGTGGCGCTGGCGTACAGCCGCAGGTAGGTGGTTTTGACGTCGATATCGCCATAGGCCTTCAAGGCATTTTTCAGCAACGGTTCGGCGAAGGCGTACACGTCGGTTAGTGCCTGGAATCGTTGGTCCATCGCCGTCTGTTGCTGCCAGTGTTCGGCAATGGCGGGCTTGAGCGCCTGGTGCTGTCTGGCGCTGGCATGGGGATAGTGGCGGATGCCTTGGCGAGCGACGTCGTTGAGTGCGCGCAGGCGATGTGGCGAGGTGGTTTTCAGCCAGTGCGGCAGGGCGTTTTCGATAAACGCGTGGTGCAGGGACTGGTCGGGTATGTCGGCCATGGGGGCAACCTGTAGAGCTCAAAAAGAAGGCTTGAGTCTATGCACCGGCACGGCTGCGGATAAGTTTGAATAGTGGGTGGAAACTGCGGCGGATCCCTCAGTAATTCGCAAGTGAAAAGCGCAGGGATAGGCCCTTCAGCGCGCGCTGCATAAGCTGTTGTCGCCCGGTTGCAAATAGGGCGTAAGAATCGGCGCCATGCCCTTGAGTACTTGTACCGGCAACGCCGAAGTGAACTTGAAACCCTGGGCCGAAGCACCGGGGACGAAGGCGGTCAGCGTGCCGAAATGATGCTCGCCGATGTAGAACACGAAGGTCGCCGTGCGGTTGATCGCCTTGGAGCTGAGAATCCGCCCACCGGCGCCGATGGCTTCGATCCGGTTGTCCCCGGTACCGGTCTTGCCGCCCATGGCCAGCGGCGTACCGTCCGCCAGTTTGAAACTGCCGGACACGCGCCGTGCGGTGCCCGCGTCCACCACCTGGGACAGCGCGCCCTTGAGCGCCGTGGCCACCTCGGAAGGCAGTACGCGCTTGCCGCGATCGGGGTCATTGACCAGCCGGGTTTCGTACGGGGTGTCGGCGGCAAAGCGCAGGCTGTCGATACGCAGGGTGGGCTGGCGCACCCCGTCGTTGAGGATGATCCCCACCAGCTCTGCCAGCGCTGCCGGGCGGTCGCCGGAGCTGCCGATGGCCGTGGCGAGCGACGGCACCAGGTGGTCGAAGGGGTAGCCGACTTTTTGCCAGCGCTGGTGAATATCCAGGAACGCCTCGATCTCCAGCATGGTGCGGATGCGGCTGTCGCGGGCACTCTTGTGGCGGCTCTTGAACAGCCAGCTGTAAACCTCCTGGCGTTCATGTTCACTGGCGGCGGTGGCCTGGGTGAAGGTGGCGTCGGGGTGTTGCAACAGGTAGCCCATCAACCACAGGTCCAGGGGGTGAACCTTGGCGATATAGCCTTGGTCGGGCAGGTCATAGGCGCCGGGGCCATAGTTCTGGTAGAGCTTGTCGAGGCGCTCGTCGGTGAGTTTCTCAGGGCTTTTCACGCTGCTCAAATGGGAACGGACAAAACTGTTGAAGCTCGCCTGGCTGGCATTGGGCAGCAGGTAGCGGTGCACGGCGGCCAGGCGAATGGCGGTGGGATGCATGCCATCGAGAAAGGTATCGAGGCGCGCCTGGGTATCTTTGTTGCGGTACTTTTTCCAGAACTTGAGCAGGAACGTAGTGCCCTCGCGATCAGCAAACTGGGCCAGGTATTCCTGGCGGCGCGGGTCGTTGTCGTCCTTGAGCAACTCGGCGCTGTTGTTCGGGCCCTGGTAGGTGGTGTAGCGCACCAGGTCACGCATCAGGCGAATGAACGGCAGGTTGATGGACTCGCGCAGGGCTTCGATCAATGTGGGGGTGCGGCCGTTGTCCTGACTGCGGAAGTTGTGGAAGTGGTGCATGCCGCCGCCGGTGAAAAAGCCTTCGCTGGTGTTGGCCGAGTATTGGCGATTGAGGGCGGCGTCGAGCATGGCCGGCAGGTTGCGATCGCTGTTCTGGATCAGGTAATCGAGGGCCCAGCGGGTGATGCGGTCCTGGTCGTCCACCGGAATCTTGCGCAACTGGGCAGCGGGCATCGCGCCGTATTTGTCGTGCAACTCGCTGACGATTTGCAGGTAGGTGGTCATCACCCGCAGCTTGGCGGTGGAGCCCAGTTCCAGCTTGCTGCCTTCGTTGATGTCGAACGGTTGGTCGGTGCTGTCGGTCTGCACCCGCACCCGCGCGCCGTCGGGGGTCATCTCGTAGAGGTTGAAACTGTAGCGCACCTGGGCGGTGCTGGCGGGCGTCAGCAACGTCGGGCCGAGCAGGCCGATCTGCGCGGCGAAGGTAGGGTCGGCGAGGTGCTTGAGGTAGGCGCTGGCCTGGGCTTGCAGGTCCGACTGCAAGGTGCTGGTGGCAGACAGGTCGAGGCGGTCGAGGTCATACAGCGGCTGGTTGAGCAGGGCGGCCAGGCGAGTGCGGGCGACGGTAATACCCTTGTTGGTTTCGATCGGCTGGATCGTCGGTTGCTGTTGCCAGTCACGGTAGGTGACTTTGCTGGCGAGGGCGGCGTTGGCCAGGGCCGGGTCGATCACGTTGTTCTGTGCGAGCAGGCGGATGTGGCTGTCGGTGAGGTCCGCCAGCTCCTTGTGACCCTTGGACAAATAGTGAGACGGGCGGCGCTGGGCGATCATCAGTGACAGCACCTCGCGCAACGCCAAGCCTTTTTGCGGCAGTTGTTTGGGGTCGCGGCTGTTGAGCAGGGCGTTGGTCTGGTTGAAGTCAGCGCCGTACCACACGCGCAAGCCTTCGGCCATGCCGTGCACTTCGCCGTGGCCGGGCACCGCCGACAGGGGCACGCTGTTGAGGTAGTCGCGCACGATGCCCTGGCGGGCAGGGAGGGTTTGCGGGCCGTCCTGGTACGCACGCACGCTGGCGGAAATCATCTGGCGAATTTTCTCGCCGCCGGACAGGGTCAGGCCGTCGGGCGAGTGGCGGTATTTTTCCAGTTGCGTCGCCAGGGTACTGCCGCCTGCTGTCTGGCCGGGCAGGTGCAAGAGCTTGGCCACCTGGGACCAGGCGGCCTTGGCGAAACGCGGCCAATCCACGGCCGGGTTGAGTTGAGGATTTTTCGGGTCGAGCAGGTCGCGGTCTTCGATAAACAGCAGGCTGCTGACCACCACCGGCGGGATCGCCGCAAAGCTTGGGTACAACTGCTGTGGATACGTGAACTGATACAGGGGGGCGGCCCGGCAATCGGTGATAGTCAGGCCGGCCTGCATCTTTTCCGGGTAGGGCACGAACAGGCCGCGCTGGGCGTAGGCCATCAGGTCGGGGGAGAAGCGCGCTTGAGCCTGGATCAGGTAGTCACGCTTGATCAAGCGCGGCAGGAACTCGCCGAGGGTGCTGTAGCCCAGGCGCTTGTCGAAGGGCCCGGCGCCAGGGTAAACCCGTGCATCGCTGGGGCCCGAATGCATTTGGTAGGTGAGGGTTGAGGCGAGGTCGGTGAAGGTTTTGGCCTGCAACCTTGAAGTGCGCATTTCCCGCAGAGCGGCAAAAGCCAGGGCGATCAACGCAATCAACAGCACCAGCCAGAACAGCCGCCACCACAACCGTCGGCGAGGGGGAGGGCTTTGTGGCAATGGCTGTTCATCCGGGCTATCGGTGGAGACCGCAGCCTTGGTCGAAGCGTTTTGCCATAAAGCGCCCATAGTCGATTGATCCATTTACGCAGATTGATCGGACTTGGTTGAAGCTTAGACGGTGGTGGGCGAGTGGGCGGAATTTGTGAGAGGGATGTTGTTTGTGGTGAAGGGGCTTGCTGTGGTGAGGGAGCTTGCTCCCGCTGGAGTGCGAAGCACTCCCAAAGAACCGGCCCCGGTCTAACTGAAAAAACGCATGCCCAGGTTTTGGGTCTGCTGCGCAGACCAGCGGGAGCAAGCTCCCTCGCCACAATGGCGCTTGGTCGTCAGGAAGTGCCGTTCTAGAGCCTCCCCCACCGGTAAATCCGCCAAAGGTCGGGGCATGACGCTGCACCATTACCGTGCAATACTCGCGGCCGTTTGTTGGCGAAGGTTCCTACGCTGGCTAGGTAATGCTCCTCCGCAAAAGGCGTGTTTACCGAGAGTTCCCGCTGAATCTTGCCGTTTATAGAGTGAAAACCCCTGGGTTTAGCTTTTTATACTGCACCCCCGCTGATCTGGCTTGGCCAGACCGTTTTACCCAAAAGGTGAACCGGAAACGGTACGCCATGGCGCACCCGCCACGACGCTCCGGACTCGGTGGCTCATATCCAATAACAAGACGAGGTTGTATCCCTATGCCCGCTGGCAATCACCTGCCCCAAGGCGAGACCGCTCAGGGCGGTCCGCTGAAACGCGAACTTGGCGAACGGCATATTCGCCTGATGGCCCTCGGCGCCTGTATCGGTGTCGGCCTGTTCCTCGGTTCGGCCAAGGCCATTGAAATGGCCGGCCCGGCAATCATGCTGTCGTACATCATCGGCGGTCTGGCGATCCTGGTGATCATGCGCGCCCTCGGTGAGATGGCCGTGCACAACCCGGTGGCCGGCTCCTTCAGCCGCTACGCCCAGGATTACCTCGGCCCGCTGGCGGGCTTTCTCACGGGCTGGAACTACTGGTTCCTGTGGCTGGTGACCTGTGTCGCGGAAATCACCGCCGTCGCCGTCTACATGGGCGTGTGGTTCCCCGATGTGCCACGCTGGATCTGGGCCCTCGGCGCGCTGGTCAGCATGGGCACCATCAACCTGATCGCGGTCAAGGCGTTCGGTGAGTTCGAGTTCTGGTTCGCGCTGATCAAGATCGTCACCATCATTGCCATGGTGATCGGCGGCGTTGGCATCATCGCATTCGGTTTCGGCAACGATGGCGTGGCCCTGGGGATTTCCAACCTGTGGACCCACGGCGGCTTTATGCCCAACGGCGTACAGGGCGTGTTGATGTCCCTGCAAATGGTGATGTTCGCCTACCTGGGCGTGGAGATGATCGGCCTCACCGCCGGTGAAGCGAAGAACCCGCAGAAGACCATACCGAGTGCCATCGGCTCGGTGTTCTGGCGCATCCTGCTGTTCTACGTCGGTGCGTTGTTCGTGATCCTGTCGATCTACCCGTGGAACGAAATCGGCACCCAGGGCAGCCCGTTCGTGATGACCTTTGAGCGCCTCGGTATCAAGACTGCCGCCGGCATCATCAACTTCGTGGTGATCACTGCGGCGCTGTCGTCGTGCAACGGCGGTATCTTCAGCACCGGGCGCATGCTCTACAGCCTGGCGCAGAATGGCCAGGCCCCGGCCACGTTCGGTACTACGTCAAGCAACGGCGTGCCGCGCAAGGCGCTGCTGCTGTCGATCTTCGTCTTGTTGCTGGGCGTGTTGCTCAACTACATGGTCCCGGAAAAAGTCTTCGTGTGGGTCACCTCCATCGCCACCTTTGGTGCGATCTGGACCTGGCTGATGATCCTCCTGGCCCAGCTCAAGTTCCGCAAGAGCCTGACCCAGGCCGAACGTGACGGCCTCAAATACCGTATGTGGCTGTACCCGGTCAGCTCCTATCTGGCGCTGGCGTTCCTGGTGTTGGTGGTGGGGTTGATGGCGTACTTCCCGGATACCCGCGTGGCGCTGTATGTTGGCCCAGCGTTCCTGGTGGTGCTGACGGTGTTGTTCTACGTGTTCAAGTTGCAGCCCACCCAAGCTGCGGCGCGCGCCGCAAGCTGATTGTTCCGCGCTCAACAAAAAGCCCCTTTCGGGGCTTTTTGTTTTTCAGGCGGTGGCGATGCGTGCCGGTTGGGTGAGCCGCTTGTTCAAATCCAGCCAGGCCCCCAGCAACGCCATCAGCCCTGCGCCTACCAGTGCGGTGAAGATTTGCATGGCGAAGGCATCGCCGGTGATCGCATTGATCATGTCCGCCAGGGGCGCCAGCAACACCCCCAGGCAGAACACTTCCAGGGAGTAACGCCCCATGCGGCAGGTTTGTTGTGCCAGCCAGTTTTGCGTCCAGGCGCGGCCGGGCAACAGTTTGGCGGTGACATAGGCCAGGGCCAGGAAGTGCAGCAGACGCACCGGCGACAGGTCGGTCTTGCTGATGGGGTACAGCAGGTCGCTGAGTGCCGATGGCATCAGCGCATCGTGGATTTCAGGCCAGCGCCACGAGAGCGTGAGAACCCCCGCGACCAGCGCGTACACCGCCGCAGCCACGAACAGCGGCTGACGCAACAGCCCACGGGTTTCTGCGGGGCGTGGCTGCTGCGCATGAATCGCCGCCGCACCGCCCAGCACAAACAGCAACTGCCAGGTCACCGGATTGAAGTACCACACGCCGTCGGCAATCGCCGACAGGTTCCAGCCCAGGTGCGGTGCCAGCAGGTACACCGCCAGCGAAACAGCCACCACCGCCCAGGTCTTGCGCAACAGCAACGGCAGCACCAGCGGCAAGCAACCCAGCAGCACGATGTACAGCGGCAGCGGGTCCATCAGGTTGGGCTTGAAGCGCAATAGCAACTCATCCACCAACGCTTGCTGGGGATGGGTGACGAAGTGCGTCAGGCCCATCTCCTCAACGAGGTCACGGGTTTCCACATGGCTGTTGGCGAAGAACACGATGCCCATCAGCATCGCCAGCAAGAAGATATGCACCACGTACAGCACCCAGGTGCGTCGCCAAATCTTTACGCAGGTGATCAAGTAACCGTCGCGCTGCAGGATCTTGCCGTAGGCCAGCACCGCCGCATAACCGGCCAAAAACACGAAGACTTCCGCCGCGTCGCTGAAACCGACGTTGCGCAGGGTGATCTGGCCCAGAGGGTTGTGGGGCACGTGATCCCAGAAAATGAAAATCAACGCCAGGCCCCGAAAAAAATCGATGCGCGGGTCGCGTCCGTTCAGCATGGCAGCGTGCTCTTGAACAAAGGGTTTAGTAGTGACAAGCGGACGACGGCTTTTGTCGAGCCGTACGTCGGGCGGGGCGCAGGTTGGCGGTATTTGTAAGCAATTGCAAAGCTGAGTTTTTTGCTGAATGTCTCATCGCTTCGTTTAAACGTCGATGATCACCAGCGTGCCGTGGCTACCGGCAAGTACCGCATGGGCGATGCCGGCTTCCACCAGGTACATCTGACCGGCGACGACGTCGATGGCCTGCTCGCCGATGGACAGGCGCAAAAGGCCGTCGATCACCAACAGCCCTTCGTTGTAGTCGTGGGTTTCTTCTTCATAGGCCTGTGCGTCCATGCGCAGCACCTTGATCCGCGCCGGGCCGACGTGGCCCAGGCGGGTGGATTTCCAGGTGTCCGGAAGTTGTGCGGCGATGGCGGTGAAGTCCAGTAACGGCATGGTGAAGCTCCTTGTTTCAACGATGCCGTTCGGTGGTCCGGTTCAGGCGCAAAAGGGATGGCTTAGAACGCGTCCATCAGCAAAACCCGGCAGGGTTTGGCTTCGTATTGGTTGATCTGCGGCACCAGGCGGGTGAAGTGCTCCGTCTGGCAGTGCGCATCCAGCGCGGCCTGGTCGGGCCATTGCTCGACAAAGATAAAGTGCCCGGGGTCTTTCTGGTCGACGAACAGATCGTAGGCGATGCACAGCGGTTCCTGGCGGGTTTTCTCTACCAGTTCGGCGTACCACGGGCGCACGGTGTCGAGGTGTTCGGGTTTGATGAAGTCTTCGGCAATCACTTTCAGCATCGTATCGCTCCGTTAAACAGATCAGGCTGCGGCGATTTCATTCGGCTCAAAACTATCGGCCCGCGCCATCTGCCACATGCGCGAGTAAAACTCGCCGTTCACTTCGCCGGTGAGCAATTCACCTGGCTTGAGGAACACATGCAACTGTGAGAACAACTTGATCTCGGTGGCCGACATACGTCGCACCAAATGCTTGGCCGATAGCTGCGATGGGTGATCGAGACCGGCGGCGGCGAGCATTTCGGCCAGGGCCTTCAGGGTGTTGCGGTGGAAGTTGAACACGCGCTGGGCCTTGTCCGGCACCACCAGTGCCCGTTGGCGCAATGGGTCCTGAGTGGCCACGCCGGTAGGGCATTTGTTGGTGTGGCAGCTTTGCGACTGGATGCAACCAATGGCGAACATGAAACCCCGCGCCGAGTTGGCCCAGTCGGCGCCGATGGCCAGGACGCTGGCGATGTCGAACGCGCTGACGATCTTGCCGCTGGCGCCGAGCTTGATTTTGTCCCGCAGGTTCAAGCCCACCAGGGTGTTGTGCACGAACAACAAGCCTTCACGCAGCGGCACGCCAATGTGGTCGGTGAACTCCACCGGCGCGGCGCCGGTGCCGCCCTCCTTGCCGTCCACCACGATGAAGTCCGGGAGGATGCCGGTTTCCAGCATGGCCTTGGCGATGCCCATGAATTCCCACGGGTGGCCCAGGCAGAACTTGAAGCCCACCGGTTTACCGCCCGACAGTTCACGCAACTGGGCGATGAAATGCATCATTTCGATGGGGGTGGAAAACGCACTGTGGCGCGACGGCGAGATGCAGTCTTCACCCATCATGATGCCGCGGGTCTCGGCGATTTCCTTGGTCACCTTGTGCTTGGGCAGGATCCCGCCGTGGCCCGGTTTGGCGCCTTGGCTCATCTTGATTTCGATCATCCGCACTTGCGGGTTCTGCGCCTGCACGGCGAAACGTTCCGGGTCGAAAAGGCCGGCGCTGGTGCGGCAACCGAAGTAGCCGCTGCCCAGTTCCCAGGTCAGGTCGCCGCCGTTTTCCCGGTGATAGGGGCTGATACTGCCTTCACCGGTGTCGTGGGCGAAGTTGCCGAGCTTGGCACCCTGGTTGAGGGCGCGAATCGCGTTGGCGCTCAACGAGCCGAAACTCATGGCCGAGATGTTGAACACCGAGGCCGAGTACGGCTGCTTGCACTGCGGGCCACCGACCATCACGCGAAACGCGCTGGGGTCGCTCAACGGCGCGGGGCGCATGGAGTGGCCGATAAATTCAAAGCCGGACTGATACACGTCGATCAGCGTACCGAAGGGTTTGTCGGCGCTTTCGTTCTTGGCGCGGGAATAGACCAGCGAGCGCTGGGCCCGGGAAAAGGGCAGGGCGTCGCTGTCGGATTCCAGCAGGTATTGGCGGATTTCCGGACGGATGCCTTCCACCAGGTAACGGATATTGCCCAGGATCGGGTAGTTGCGGCGCACCGCGTGGGGGCTTTGCAGCAGGTCGAAAATGCCGATCAGGCTGAGGATGCCGGTGACCGTCGCGATCGGCCACACCCATTCGTGTTCGATAAACGGCATGCTGGCGAGGGTGAAAATGACGCAGGCGGCAAAGAACGCGTAACGGCTTAGTAACGACAGGCTCATACGGTTTTCCTTAGGTTCCACTCATCAGTAATACGATTTTCAGGCGTTTTGCGCCTGCAGAAAAATCGAGAACAGCTCCGACTGGGATTTGATCCCCAGCTTGCTGTACATGTGTTTCTTATGGACTTTCACGGTTTCAACAGAGATTTCCAGCTTACGAGCGATTTCCTTGCTGGAGCAACCACTGAGCATCAAACGGCCCACATCCAGCTCCCGCGCGGTGAGTTGCGCGCCCCAGCCATCGTTGTGGATCGGCGGCTCCGGGGCGCTCACCTGGTTGAGTTCATGGGGCAGGCGTTGGCGCAGCAAGCCCAGCACCCACGGCTGAATCAGCGACAGCAGGGCAATCTGCTGCGGGTCAAAGCGCTGTTTGGAGCCCAGGGACAGGCATAAGGTTCGCCCGTCCGGTTGCTGGCAGTTGAACTGGATTTCATCGGCCACCACGTTCAGCCGGAAGTAGCGCTGGTAGTACTCGGTCAGCTCGAAATGCTCCGGGGCCACTTCGGCCAGGCGAAACAGCCCGGTGCGCGAGTGTTCACGGCTGGCGATGTAGAAGGGGTCGAGCAGGTACAAGCCGTTGAGGTAATCCTGGAACAGATGGTCCGGCTCACCGTCCTGGCCCGGGCATTCGGCGAACACCAGGGGCTTGTGCTCGCTGCTGAACAGCAACACCACCCAACTGTCGAACGGCACATATTGGTCCAGCAACCGGACCAGCTGCGTCCAGAAATTCGGCTGGTCCAGGGCGTCTATCATCTGCCCCACCGAACGGTGCCAGGCGATGTCTTCCAGCGACAATGTCATGCATCTACCCCCATAGGGTTAACCCGGCTGCGTGATTTCCCGAGTGTTCGCGGCTGCGCATACTGCGCCACAGATAAAGAACAAGGAATAACCATGAAGGTCGAATTTGCCCAACTGGCAGGCCGCGATAACGGCACAGCTTACAACCTTGAGCGCGCTTTGGCGGCGATTGCTGCGTGTGCGGCGGATACCCAATTGGTCGTATTCCCGGAAACCCACCTGATGGGCTTCCCGACCGCCGGCACTGTGGCCGAGGTGGCCGAGCCGGTGGAGGGCCCGACCGTCCAGGCGATTATCCAGGCGGCGCGCACGCGCAATATTGCCGTTGTCATCGGCATGGCCGAGAACGACGCAGGCCAGTTCTACAACACCACCTTGATGATCACCCCGGACGGTATCGCCCTGCGCTATCGCAAGACCCACCTGTGGGCCTCGGACCGCGGCGTGTTCACTCCCGGCGACCGCTACGCCACCTGCGAGTGGAACGGCGTGCGCGTGGGCCTGCTGATCTGCTACGACATCGAATTCCCGGAAACCGCCCGCGCCCTGGCGCAGTTGGGGGCTGAAGTGTTGATCGTCACCAACGGCAACATGGACCCGTACGGCCCCACCCACCGCACCGCGATCATGGCCCGCGCCCAGGAAAATCAGGCGTTTGCACTGATGGTCAACCGGGTGGAAGAGGGCGACGACGGCCTGATGTTTGCCGGTGGCAGTGCGCTGGTGGACCCGTTTGGCAGCTTGCTGTTCGAAGCCGGGCGCGAGGAAGGGCAATTCAGGGTTGAACTGGACCTGGGGCAACTGGCGGCGGCACGACAGGATTATCGCTACCTGGATGACCAGCGCTTGAAATTGCCGGGGGAGGTGATTGAGCGCACGGGCGGAACGCGGGAGTTATTGATCCCGAAACCCTGACCCCGATTCCCTACCACAGGAGATCCAATGTGGGAGCTGTCGAGCCCCAGCGAGGCTGCGATAGCGGTGGGTCAAACGCTATCAATAGTGACTGTGCTGACGTCATCGCAGCCTCGCTGAAGCTCGACAGCTCCCACAGGGAACTCGCTTCATTACAACCAGAAATACTGTTCCCACCCATAAAAATAGCTTTCGCTGCACCGACTTCAGTCCTGCCATAACTCTAATAATTGCGCGGAGAATCGCTCATGGCTCGTTTGCAACGCACCCTGTCGCTAGGGTCGGTGGTGCTGTTTGGCATCGCCTATATGACACCGATCATTGTCTTGGGTACCTTCGGCATCCTGGCGCAATCCACCGCCGGGATGGTCCCGGCCGCTTACCTGGCCGCGCTGGTGGCGATGTTCTTCACCGCCATGAGCTACGGCCGCATGGCCTCGGCGTTCCCGGTGGCCGGTTCCGCCTACAGCTATGTGCGCAAGGCCATCAGCCCCAAGCTCGGGTTTATCGCCGGTTGGGCGGTGTTGCTCGACTACCTGTTCCTGCCCATGGCCATCTGGCTGATCGGCGCGGCCTACCTGCATTCGGCCTTTCCGGCAGTGCCCCAATGGGTCTGGGTACTGGCGTTTATCGGTGTCACCAGCGTGATCAACATCATCGGCCTGAAACTCGCCAACGGCATCAACGCCTTGCTGATGCTGGTGCAGTTCCTGGTGCTGATCGCCTTCGTCGCGCTGTGCATCCACTACATCGGCGGTGATGCGAGCAAGCCGCTGTGGACCATCACCCCGTTCTTCAATGGCCAGATGCAAATGCCGTTGATCATGAGCGGCGCAGCGATCGCCTGCTATTCGTTCCTGGGCTTTGACGCGGTCAGCACCCTGACCGAAGAAACCCGTGACCCGCGCCGCACCATTCCCCGGGCGATCATGCTGATCACCCTGATCGGCGGGCTGATCTTTGTTGGGGTGTCGTACTTCGTGCAGATCGCTCACCCATCGTTCGAATTTACCGACGTGGACTCCGCAGCCTACGAGATTGCCCGCAACATTGGCGGCGACCTGTTCGTGTCGATCTTCCTGATCGGCCTGATCGTCGGCCAGTTCGCTTCAGGTTTGTCGGCCCAGGCCAGTGGTTCGCGGTTGCTGTTTGCGATGGGGCGCGACGGGGTGTTGCCCAAGTCGTTCTTCGGCACCTTGCATGCGCGCTTCGGCACGCCGGTCAACAGCATCCTGCTGTGCGCGGTGGTTGCGTTACTGGCGTTGAGACTGGACGTGACCACCTCGACCTCGTTCATCAACTTCGGCGCGTTCCTGGCTTTCAGCCTGGTGAACCTGTCGGTGATCTTTCACTACTGGATCGGCGCGAAGCAGCGCGGGTTGCGGGAGCTGGTGTTGTTCGTGGTGTTCCCCACCATAGGCCTGGTGGCGGATTTGTGGCTGATGGTCAGCCTCGATCACCTGGCGATCTACCTGGGCCTGAGCTGGTTGGCGATTGGCCTGGTGTACCTGGGTTTCCTGACGCGGGGCTTCTCGCAACAGCCGCCGGAAATGGACTTTCAGGAAGCCGCATAGAAGCTCGGGGTCTATTCTTATTGCAATCGGTTCTCGTTTGGGTGCATCATTTGTGTTACTGTATAACACTTGATGTTCACCCAGACGCCCCGGAGGCCTTATGAAACCTGGTATCCACCCCGACTACCGCACCGTGTTGTTCCATGACACCGCCGCCGACGTTTTCTTCCTGATCGGTTCCACGGTGGAAACCGACCGTACGCAGAAGCACAGCGACGGCAACACCTACCCTTACGTGCTCCTCGACGTATCCAGCGCCTCGCACCCGGTATACACCGGCCAGCAGCGCAAGACCCAATCCGAAGGCCGCATCGCCGGCTTCAACAAACGGTTTGCGTCGTTTGGTTCGAGCCCGAAGAACGCCGAAGCCTGAGCCTGTCCCCTGTAGAGGATTGCCTTTACAGGGGATCTGTCGTCTGGCGAATCGGCAACACCACCCGAAACGTCGTGCCTTTGCCCACTTCGCTGTTCACTGAAATGGTCCCGTGATGCTTCTTCACAATGCCATACGACAGGGACAGCCCCAGGCCTGTACCTTCGCCCACCGGCTTGGTGGTGAAGAACGGGTCGAAGATCTTCTGCACGGTCTCCGGCGCGATCCCGCAGCCGGTGTCCGCCACTTCCAGCCAGACCTGGTCGCCCTCCACGCCATTGCTGAGGGTGATGGTGCCGCGTTCCGGGCCCATGGCCTGGGCGGCGTTGATCACCAGGTTCATCACCACCTGATTGAGCTGCGAGGCCAGGCATTCAATGTCCGGCAGCTTCTGGAAACGCTTGACCACATCGGCCTTGTACTTGAGTTCGCTGGCGACGATGTTCAGGGTTGAGTCGATACCCTGTTGCAGGTTTGCCCACTGCCATTTCTCGTCGTTGTCGACCCGCGAGAAATCCTTCAGGTCCTTGACGATCCGGGCCACGCGGCCAATGCCGTCCTTGGATTCGTGGATCAGAATCGGAATGTCTTCCTTGAGAAACTCCAGGTCCATGGCCTTGCGCAGGCGTTGCAATTGCGCCAGGCATTCACCGGGCGCGAGGGCTTCTTCGGCCTGCTGATAGGCGTCGAGCATCTGTTGCAACTGTTTGAAGTAGCCGTCCAGGGTGCTCAGGTTGGAGGAGATGAACCCCACCGGGTTGTTGATTTCATGGGCCATGCCCGCCGCGAGCTGGCCCAGGGACGCGAGTTTTTCCGACTGCACCAACTGGCTTTCCAGTTGCTTGCGCTCATCGATTTCCAGCTGCAGCGCCTGGCTGGTCAAGGTCAATGCATGGGTACGTTGCTCCACCAGATGCTCCAGGTGACTGGTTTGCAGGGACGCACGTCGGGCCATGTCCCATTTGGCGGCCAGGGTGTTAGCCATCTGTTGGACTTCGATGTTGTCGAAAGGCTTTTTCAGGATCAGCAGGCGGTCATGGCCCTGCAGCCGAAACAGCAGTTCTTCCCAGGAATAATCGGAGTAGGCGGTGCACACCACCACTTGCAGTTGCGGGTCGACTTTCCATAATTCTTCGATGGTTTGCGCGCCGTCCCAGCCCTGAGGCATGCGCATGTCGACAAAGGCCAGGGCGTAGGGACGCTCTTGTTGCATGGCTTGGCACAGCAACTGCAATCCTTCCTGGCCGCCGTAGGCCGAATCCAGCTCAAAGGCCAGGGCCTGGGGTTTGGCGCTGTCGCCGAAGAGCGCAGTTTCCATCTCATCCAGTTCGTGGTTCGCGTCGACGGGCGGCATCAAAATCTTGCGAAAGTCCTCGTGAATCGACGGGGTGTCATCGATCAATAAGATTCGCCGGTTTGGTGGTTTATTCATGCTCAAGTCCGTGCGGGATCAAGGGGGATGAGCAAGGTGAACAACGCGCCTTTGCCCGGGCCATCGCTGTGGGCAGTCAGGCGGCCCTTCATTTCCAGGGCCGCCAGGGCGCAGCTGTGCAGGCCAAAGCCGTGGCCTTCCTTGCGGGTGGTAAAACCGTGGGTGAAGATTCGCGTCATGTTTTCTGCGGGTATGCCTTCGCCCTCGTCCCTGACGCTGATCTGCAAGGTGCCGTCGTCCAGCGGCAGCACCGTCAGGGTCATTTGCCGGGTGCGGTCGGTGAGGTTGGACATGGCGTACTTGGCGTTGCTGATCAGGTTGACCAGGATCAGCAGCAACCGATGCTTGTCGACCATGATCTCGGGGACGTCGTGGTAGTTCTTGACCACGGTCACATGGTGGCGGCTCAGGGCCCCGGAATTCATGCGCAACGCATCCTCCATCAAGGCGCTGATATGCACCGGCTCCAGCAGTGTGGATGCGCCGGCGTAGGACTGCTGGGTGGAAACAATGTCCTTGATGTGGTCGACGCTTTTGCTCAGTTGCGCCAGTTCCTCGGTGAGGCCCTGCTGTTCAGTGGCGATGGCGTCGACCAACTGGTTCAGGTAATCGGGCAACAACTTGCCTTTTTCATTCTCGGTGAGAAAGGTCCCCAGGTCGCGGCGGTGCTCGTTGATCAACTGCATGGCCTTGCCCAGCCCCAGCGCCTTGCTGGTGCGCAGCTTGCGCGTCACCAGCTCGGCGGAGATATTCACGCTGTTGAGTACGTTGCCGACGTTGTGCAGCACGTTGGTGGCAATTTCCGCCATGCCGGCCTGGCGGGCGCTGTCCAGGAGTTCACCCTGGGCATCCTTGAGTTCCCGGGTACGCTCCTCGACGCGTTGCTCAAGGTTTTCGTTGACCACATGCAAAGCCCGGTTGACCCGGTTGATCTCGGCGAAACTGCGCAACAGGCGAATCGCCAGGTACAGCAGCAGCGCCACCAACAAGGTCGAAAACACCAGCAGGTAGCGATGGTATTTCTGGTCGAGCAGGTCGGCGGCCGCCTGGTCCTGGTTGAGCTGGTTGGTCAGGTCGTCCAGATGATCGGCCAGCGGCACGGCGGCGATGCGTTCGAGCAGGTCGTTGACCACGGGCTGTTCCCGCAGGATCAGCGAAATATGCTTGCTGAGAATCTCCACCGGCACCTGGAACGACTCGGGCAGGCTCAGTTTATTGATCGCCAGTTTGTTCAGGCCCACCAGAATGTCGGCGGCCTTGTCGTCGCTGGTCACCTGGGCGAATTCGAGGCTGCTCAGGAGTACGTCGTAGGTGTCGGTGGCGATGCTTTGCTGAAGCAGCTTGTCCCCGTCGGTGAGTGCCAGGAACTGCGCCTGAATATCGTCTTCGGCCGTGGGCAGGAAGGCCAGAGAGTTGCGCAGTACCGCATTGTGGGACTTGAATTGCTCCACCAGCCGGGCCTTTTCCTGGATTGCCTGGCGATAGGCATCCTGGCTGGATTGCCAGTGGGCCGGGTCTTCGTGAGTGTTCTGCGACTCGCGGCGCTCAAGCTGGGCCCACAGGTCGTTTATCTCTTTGAGGGGGGCGACCAAGGGGTCGTAGTTGTGGGTCAGGGCAATCCTGGCCTTGAGCACTTCGCTGTCCCATTGTGAGTTCAGTTGCTTGATTTCGCGGATCAGGTCGCGGGATTCGGTGTAGGTGGTCTGTTCGCTCGATGACTTGAGGTACAGGAATACCAGGGTCGAGGCCAGTATCAGGGTCATGGCGCTGAGCATGAGCTGGGTGGCGCGGCGGGAGAGCTTCATAGGGGCTTGCCTGCCCATTCGCCGGTCAGGGTTTTCAGAAACAGCACGATCAGGGTCTTGTCTTCAGCGGAGGGAATGCGCCCCAACTGGTACTTGAACATCACGTCGACGGCTTCTTCGAGGGTCTTGGCCGAGGCGTCGTGAAAGTACGGGGCGGTGACCGCCACATTCCTCAGGCTGGGCACCTTGAACACGTTGCGGTCTTCCTCGTCCTTGGTCAGCAGGTAGCGTCCCAGGTCGGCTTCGGTGGGGTTGCCACGGGCTTTGAAGTAATCGTCCATCACGCCGAATTTCTGGTACATGTTGCCGCCGATATTGGCGCCCTGATGGCAAGCGATGCAGCCGTATTCCTTGAAACGCTGGTAGCCGTATTTTTCTTCAATGGTGAGGATATCGGTGTTGCCCAGCAGGTATTGGTCGAAGCGCGAATTGGGAGTGAGCAGGGTACGTTCATAGGTCGCCAGGGCATTTTGCACCGTGGCGGGCGTAATGCCGTCGGGGTAGATCTGTTGGAAGGTGGTCTGATAGTGGGGCAGCGCCGACAAGGTCTGGATCACGGTTTTCCAGTCGTTGCCCATTTCCAAGGGGCTGGTGACCACTTGTTCTACCTGCGCCTCAAGAGTGTCGACCCGTGCGTTCCAGAATTGTTTGAAGTTCAGGCTCGCGTTGAACACGGTCGGGGTGTTGAGCGCCACGGGCTTGCCGTCGAACCCCAGGGAAAACGGCTGATTGTCGACGCCGCCGGTTTGCAGGTCATGGCAGCTGGCGCAGGACTTGGTGTTGTTGACCGACAGTTGTGTTTCGTTGAACAACTGGCGCCCCAGCTCCACCGTTGCCGGATCCAGTTGCGGTATCGGTGGCAGCGGCTTGAGCGGTTCGTCCAGGGGCGCGGCCATCACGGGCAGGCAGGTCGCCAGCCAAAACAGGATGGTGAGCCCGGGCACCCATGAAGACCGGTGAACATTGCGTGGCGTGGCGTCGCTCAAGCGATGATTCCTTGGGGAAGAAGGTTATTGGCTGGGCATCAGGGTGCGTTGTCCGGCTTGCATGAACTGGGCGAATTCATCGGCGGCCACGGCTTTGCTGAACAGGAAACCCTGGCCTTCTTCACACTGGTGAGCCCTGAGGAAGTCCAGTTGCTCAACCGTCTCCACGCCTTCGGCAATGATGTTCAGGTCCAGGCTTTTACCCAGGCTGATAATCGCGCTGATCAGTTGTGCGTCCTGAGTGTTTTTACTCAAGCCACGAACGAACGATTGATCGATTTTCAGCACATCAATGGGAAAGCGCCGCAGGTAGCTGAGGCTGGAATAGCCGGTACCGAAATCATCCACCGCCAGGCGCACCCCCATGGTCTTGATCGCGCGTAAGGTAACCAGGGTCTCCTCGACGTTTTGCATCAGCACACTTTCGGTAATCTCCAGCTCCAGCAACCCGGGCTTTAGGTGGGTGCGCTCGAGGATGGCCGCCAGGTTGGCGACAAAATCCCGCTGGCGAAAATCGATGGCCGAGATGTTCACTGAAATACAAATCGGGGCCATGCCGGCTGCCTGCCAGGCTTGCGCTTGCTCGCAGGCCTGGCCCAGCACCCATTGGCTCAGGAGCACGATCAAGCCGCTGTCCTCGGCCACTGGGATAAAGGCAGACGGGTAGACCCAGCCGTGATCGGGCTGGTACCAGCGAATCAAGGCCTCCGCGCCGACAATTCGCCCGCTGTTCAAGTCCAGTTTCGGTTGGTAGTGCACGACAAACTCGTTGCGTTGCAGGGCCAGCCGAATCGCGGTCTCCAGGCTTTGTTGTTCCTGGGCGTGGCGGTTCATGTCATCGATGAAAAAGCTGAAGTCATTCGGGCCGTGATCCTTGGCGGCGTGCATGGCGGTTTCGGCTTTCTTGATCAATTCCACGGCGCTGAAACTGTCATTGGGGTAAATGCTGATGCCCAGGCTGGCGGTGACGCTCAGGTCGTGGCCGGCCACGTAGCGGATGTGGCTGACCACCTTGAGGACTTTCTCGGCGATGTGCTGGGTTTGCTGGGGATGATGAACGTCGTTGAGGATCAGCACGAACTCGTCGGAGCCGTAGCGAAACACCGAGTCCGACTCGCGCACTGTCGCCACCAGGCTTTGGCTGACTTGCTTGAGCACTTCATCGCCCACTGGGTGGCCCAGCGCGTTATTGATGCGCTTGAAGCGGTCCAGGCCGATAAACATTACCGCCAGCTGGGTGTCATGGCGCCGGCAAGCGGCGATGGCCTGGGTCAGCCGGTCCCCCAGCAGCGTGCTGTTGGGCAGGTCGGTGAGGGCGTCGTATTGCAACAGGTGCGAAACCTTGAGCAGCTCCTGCACCCGCTCCTCCACCGTACGTTCCAGGCCCATCAGCTTGAGGGCGGCATCCTGTGTGAGCTGCCATTTCCAGGTCAGGGCACTGGCCATCTGGCGGATTTCGAGGTTGTCGAAGGGTTTTTTCAGGATCAGCAGTTGGTCGTCGTATTTGAGGCGCGCTTCGATAGCTTCAAAGGAATAGTCGGAGTAGGCCGTGCACAAGGCGATTTGCAGGTGGGGGTCGATCGCCCACAGTTGCTCGATGGTCTCCAGTCCGTCCCAGCCCGGCGGCATGCGCATGTCGATAAAGACCAGGGCGTAGGGGGTGTTGGCTGCCACGGCCTTGGTCACCAGGGCCAGCGCTTCCTCGCCTTGATAGGCCGAGTCCAGCAGGAACGTCTGGCGCACGGCCGGGGCGGTGCCGAACAGAGTCTCTTCGATGCTGTCCAGGGATTGGCCGCCGTTGGTGTCGGCTTCGAGGATCTTGCGGAAGTCTTCGTGGATCGACGCGGTGTCGTCGACGATCAGGATCCGCCGATTGGCCCTCGCGGAGCGCGGGTTCACGAGCGGTTCCGGGAGGCGCTCAACTGCATATTCTGGCGCATGTGGCTTCCTTACCTTGAGTGCATCGGTAAACAGGGGCGGTCATGGGCTTCTTGCCACAAGCATAGTCGGCTCCCTTGAATAAGTCGGCCGGTTGGCGTCAAATCAACGCCAGTTACCCCCGCATTCATCTAGCGCCCAATGCATCTGCAAGTACAGCGATTGATGACGACGGGCCGCAATGGTGCAATTTTGTGTCATTGAGAGGAGGTGTCGCCATGGACGAGCAACTTGCAACGACTGCCCCCTACACCCCCACGATTTTGCTGGTCGACGACGAAGAGTCGATTCTCAACAGCCTTCGCCGTTTGCTGCGCGGCCAACCCTATGACGTGCTGCTGGCCGGCAGTGGCGCCCAGGCCCTGGAAATCATGGCCGCGCGGCCCATCGACCTGGTCATGACCGACGCCCGCATGCCGGCCATGGACGGTGCGATGCTGCTGGCCGAGACCCATCGGCTGTACCCGGCTACCACGCGCATCCTGCTGACCGGCTACGCCGACATGAGCATGATGATCAAGGCGATCAACGAAGGGCAGATCCACCGCTACATCAGCAAACCCTGGAATGACGAGGAAATGCTCCTGATCTTGCGCCAGTCCCTGGAGCACCAGCATTCCGAGCGCGAGCGGCTGCGCCTTGAGCAGTTGATCCGCGAGCAGAACGACCAGTTGAAAGCGCTTAATGCCACCCTGGAAAAACGCGTGGTGGCGCGCACTTCCGAGCTGCAGCAGACCGCCGACATGCTCGACCTGGCCTACGATGAACTCAAGCGCAGCTACGTGACCGGTACCGAGGTGTTTTCGCTGCTGGCCAACCTGCGGCTGCCCAAGGAAAAACAGACCAACCGCCAACTGATCGAACTGATCCGCGTGTACTGCAAGTTCCAGCCCATGGACGAAGCCAGCGCGCGCGACCTGACCATGGCTGCCGCGCTCTACAACATCGGCAAGTTAAGCTGGAGCGATAGCATGATGGTCTCTCCCAGCGACCTGCTGCACAGCACCGACCGTGAGCGCTACCGGGCGTATCCGACCCAGAGCGAATCGTTGCTGATGACCCTGGAACCGATGAAAGACGCGGCGCGCTTGATCCGCCATCACCAGGAACGCTGGGATGGCACTGGCTTTCCCGACCACCTCAAGGGCGACGCAATTCCACTGGGCTCGCGCCTGTTGAAACTGGCGGTGGATTTCATCGAACTGCAACGCGGCTTGATCCTTGAGCGGCAGATGAACAGCGACGAAGCGCTGCTTTACATCCGTAAATATGCCGGGCGCCTTTACGACCCGGAGATGGTGGAAGACTTCATCCAGGCCTGCGCGGCGTTTCTCAGTGACGTGACCCTGGGCGATCCGTCGGTCAAGGTCCTGACCACCCGCGAACTCGCCGAAGGCATGGTGCTGGCGCGCAACCTCAACGCCGACAACGGCATGCTGCTGCTCAACGCCGGCAAGGTGTTGAACCTGCCGCTGGTAGACAAGCTGATTGCGTTCGAAGCCATGGAAGGGGCGAAGTACAGCGTGTTTATCAAGGAGCCGGATGAGGCGCTGCTTTCGGGTTGATGTCGGTTCATGGGATCCTTGCGCCTTTGTATTCAAGGCGACCTTCCCATGACCTCCACCATTCGCATCGCCGCCGCCCTGCTGATCGGCAGCGACGGCCAGACCCTGCTGGTACGCAAGCGCGGCACCCAGGCCTTCATGCAGCCAGGCGGCAAAATCGATGCCGGCGAGCAACCTGCCGAGGCTCTGGCCCGTGAGCTGCACGAAGAACTGGGCCTGCGTATTGACCCGGCGGCAGCGGTGTACCTCGGCCAGTTCTCGGCGCCGGCGGCGAATGAGCCGGGGTTTGTGGTGCAGGCCGAGTTGTTCCAGGTGCACATCGACGTGGCGGTGACACCGGCTGCCGAGATTGAAGAGGTGCGCTGGATCGACCCGGCCGGCGACGGCGGTTTGCAGCTTGCGCCGCTGACTCGGGACTTGATTCTACCGTTCTACCGTTCCTCTCTAACGGGTGCCTGAAACTGTGGCGAGGGAGCAAGCTCCCTCGCCACAGGTATCCGCTATTTATCAGCGTACGGCGCTGACGCCGTCCAGGGTCGAAAACGAAGTGTCCTTGGCCGTCAGCAGAAAATCACGCATGTACGGCGCGTCCAGCATGTCGGCGCGAATCCCGGCGTACAGCGTGGCAAACAAACCTTTCTCTCCCAGCCGCTTGGCCTTCACATAGCCCCGGGAGCTGTATTCATGCAGCGCCCAGTGGGGCATGCCGCACACGCCGCGACCGCTGGCCACCAACTGCATCATCATCACCGTCAGTTCCGACGTACGCACCTGGGCCGGCTCCACGTCGGCCGGTTCCAGGAAGCGGGTGAAGATGTCCAGGCGATCACGTTCCACCGGGTAGGTGATCAAGGTTTCGCTGATCAGGTCTTCGGGCACGATGTAAGGCTTGTTCGCCAGCGGGTGCTGGTTGGCCACCGCGAGCATGGCTTCGTAGGTAAACAGCGGCACATAGGTGATGCCCGGCAGTTCCAGCGGATCTGAGGTCACCACCAGGTCCAGGTCGCCACGGGCCAGGGCCGGCAACGGCGCGAAGGCGAAGCCGGAGGCCAGGTCCAGTTCCACTTCGGGCCAGGCGTCGCGGAACTGGTCGATGGTCGGCATCAGCCACTGGAAACAGCTGTGGCATTCGATGGCCATGTGCAAACGCCCGGCCGTGCCGCCGGCCAAGCGTGCGATGTCGCGTTCGGCGCCGCGCAGCAAGGGCAGGGTGGCATCCGCCAGTTGCAGCAGGCGCAGGCCAGCGCTGGTGAAGCGCAGTGGCTTGGTCTTGCGCACGAACAGCTGCATGCCCAGGCGTTCTTCAAGCTCCTTGAACTGGTGGGAGAGCGCTGATTGCGTCAGGTGCAGGCGCTCAGCGGCCTCCACCAGGCTGTCGGCTTCGCGCAAGGCGTGCAGGGTCTTGAGATGGCGGATTTCGAGCACGGGGTCTCCATGAATATAACTTGTGACAAATTCGGATCGGTTGAGTTTGTCTCATGTTGTTATGCCTGTCGACCGTCGTGCTCAAGTCGCGCCGCCTTCACACCCCGGCAAAGTGCCGGGTGGCCAGCGCTCGCCCGATATTGCCGCGCCAGATAGGGTCCACCGTGGCCCCGGCTTGCGCTTGGGCGACTTGCCATTGCAAACCCAGGTTGCGCTGCTCGGGAATCTTCAAGTGGGCCTTGGTGAACTCGTCGAACTGCGCCCCGACCTTGTCGTAATGAAAGTGCGCATACCACAGGGTGGCGGGCGGCGTTTGTGTCAGGTCCTGAACCACGTATTCCTGAAGAAAATCCGCCCGCCCTTTCTTGCCTTCATTGAGGTTGCGGGCCGGCTCGCCCTTGCGGATCTCCACCACCCGCTGTTCGCGAAGATAGTCCAGATAGCCTTCGGTGGGGGTTTTGCTGGCGAGGGTCTGGCGGATTCGCAGGTTGCGGCCTTTGATGGTCAGCTCCGCGGCCTTGGCCCGCAGCTGGCGCACGAGGTCTTCGGTGGGGTCCAGGCGTTCCAGGCGATTGGCCCGCAGGTTCAACTCGGCCGCTTCGCTGACCAGCAGGTGTTCGAGGTCCACCGGCAGCATTTTTTGCTCGGTGTAGGCGATGGCGCGGCTTTCGTACTGCGCGACGTTGTCGAGGCGAGTCCTGGCTTCGCTTAGCACGAACGGCTTGACGTTGGACTCCGGAGGCGCAGGTTCCGAGGCAGCACTGTCCTTGAGTCGGGATTTGCCGCCGGGGCCCTTCACCCAGGTCTCGGCGCGCCCTCTGGCGCTCTCAACCCGGTAAGTGGTGGCTTGGGTTTGCGGGTCGATGCTCTCGGTGCCCACCAGGGAAATATTGTCCTCGGTGTCGAATACCCGCCGCACAGGTTGCCCGGCCGGTGGGCGGCTTGCCGGCGACTCCTTGATGGCGCGGCGAGCCAGTTCGATCATCTGGTCGATGTCGCCGAAAAACGCGCTGAGTTGGGCCTGGTCGAAATGCTGCGGGTAACCGAGGTTCCAGGTGCGGATGGTCAGCCGGAATTGTTCATAGGCCTGTATGCAGTCTTCCAGCACCTTGCGCCGCTGTGTGATGTTGGCGCTGGCGTTGGGCAGTTCAAAATGCGAAGCCCATGCCCGGTTGACTTTGGCGTAGCTGTCCCGGGCCTGGGCCCGCAAGTAGAACCAAGACAGCTCGGCAACTTCGGGGTAAGTCTCAAGGGTATCGAAGCGGTGTAACAATTTCAGGTGCGTGCGGTAGCTGTCATTGAGCGTACGTCGGAATTGCTCCAGCATCGGGCTTAGCCGGGTACGGTGGGCGGCATCGGTTACCTGATCGAACCAGCGGTTGAACTGGGAAAAGTCGGCATCGATCCGGTCCAGGTCACGCAGAATCTCGCTGCTGATCCTTTTACGCTGCCGCAGGATCTCCAGCATGGCGGGAATGATTGCCAGGGTGTCGAAAACCTCGGGGGAGATGGCGGTCATGTTATGGGTTCCAAGCTCCAGGACCCGTGCCTCGATCTGCTTGAAGTGATAGCGCGCCCGGTTCAGGGTGGTCAGGGTCAGGCGCGCCGCATTGCGGCTGATGTCCTCTCTGATCGCGCGCTGGCGGTTGCCGCTGGTAAAGGGCACGAACTCCGTCAGTTCCTGATACTGGCGGCTGTAGAGCTCGATGTCCTGCTCGAAGGATCTGCGGATCGCCGGGCCTGCGCTGTCGGTGCGGGCCATCAGTTCTTCGGTTCGGTTAATGGAGAGCGCGATCAGGTCTTCGCGGCTGTTGATACTGTTGGCCAGCGCCTGTTGGCGGCGCAGGGCGCGGTCGGTCCACCAGCGCGGCAAGTAATCACGGATCGACTGGGGCCAGATCGGATCAAGCACTTCGGCCATATGCCCGAGCACGCTGCCGCCACCCGCCAGGCCACCCTTGAATGCGCTGCCGTAGACGCCGTAGTGCGTGTCCCATTCGCCGTTTTCATCCAGGGCAATCGGCTGCTTGTAGGTTTTGCTGCGGGTCGGGCTCAGGCGCCAGTCCAGCGGATCGCCGGCCAGCTCAACCTGGTAGATGCGCCCGCGCCGCACGATGAAGTCGCCTTCGGTATGCCGGTACACGTTGCGATAAAAACCGTGGGGTTGAGGTTGCAGCCCGGCCAGCGAGATCACCCCTTCGTATTCATAACCGGCGAAACGCTGTGCCGCCCGTCGAGCCTGGGTGACCGAGGGCAGGTGCAGGCTGGCGGCGCTGCTGGCCAGATGGCGCAATTGGCGCTGGCGCGTGGCGGCGCGGGCGTTGACCGGCAAGGCGAGGCTGCCTGGCAGAATGTCCATGGCGCAGTCGATCAGCGACAACAGCACCGCCTCGACCTCGGCCAGGCCATGGCCGACATTCCCGCGCAGGAACGCGGCAGTGGCCAGGTTGGCACTGGACCAGGCGTCATACAACGCGACGACCGAGCCCACGAAGGGCACCAGCCCCAGGGCGATTTTCAGGTAGTTGAAAATCAGCCCGGCGCGCAGCGCATTCTGCTCCAGCAACAAGGCCGCGTTGGAGCGCGAGGTCGCGCGATGCGCTTCTATGACGCGGCCCATATGGGCGTTCAGCAAATGGGCGGCCAGCGACGTGGTGGCCGGCCACGGGGTTCCGACGGCAAAGATCGGATCAAAATTCCGTTGCTGGGCCTGGGCGATCCGGGCGAGGTGGGCGGCGGTGTTGCCCTTGATGGCCAGGCCGGCCAGGTAGGCGCTCATGCCGCTGACCAGGCTGAGGTCGTAGAGCGCCTTGCGGGCCAGTTCCAGGCTCGGGTAACGCCGCAGGTCCTGGTTGTCCGGGCTGTTTGGCAGGTACAGCAGGGTTGTGCCGGAGATTTGTTCCTGGATGAAGGTGGCCCCCGACAGGGTGGTCGGACCGAAGTCGGTATCTTCACCGCCCGCACTCAGCGTGGCGGGCAGCAGCACGATTTTCTTGCCCTGCGCCTGCCAGGCACCCGCGTTGTCGGCGTCGATGGCGATGTTCAGCAGCCGCAGATCGTTGTCGTCGAATCGCCCCAGCGCCCGGGCGCGTTTACCTTGCAGCATGAGCATCAGGCGCAGCGGCTCGGTCAGGCATTCGCGACGGTGCTGGGTGGTGAAAGGCGCCGCCGCGGGATCACCGAGGAAGGTGCGGGTGATCAAGCTTTCGTAGGCCCCGGCGAGGTCGAGTTCCTTGACCAGGGTCTTCAGGTACTCCAGGGACAGGCCGGTGGTCAGCCGGGTGGTTTCAAGGGCATTGGGGCCGGTGACATCGAGCTTCATGTAGGTCAGGCGCTGGGCCAGCGTCGGGTCGATGTTTTGCTGGGCCAGTTGCAACAACGACAGGGTGCTGCGGCGGGTACTGGGCACCGTCACATACTTGAACGGTGTACCCGGGCCCGCGTATTCGGACAGGTATTCGCGCTCCTGGCTGACCGCGTCGGGCAGGTCCAGTTGCACCGACCAGGCGTGTTCAAGCTGGAAGTCTTCGCGCAGGCGCTGGTCCAGGCGGCGCTGGCCGAAGTCGTCGAAGGGTTCCAGCTCGCGCTCGAGCAATTGCTGCGAGCGATGCAGGGCGCTGATCTGCGCGTGTATCAGGTGCTTGAGCGCCAGGCGTTCATCTGCCGGCAACTGGCTCAACTCCCCAGGCAATGACGCGGCCAGGGTGGTGCTGCGTTGTTGTTCGAGCAGTTGTCCGTACGCCAGTTCGCGCGCCGGGCACACCGGGGTTTGCAGGGTAAACAGGGTTTGCTCTTTAAGTTTGTCCAGGCCTTCGGCCCGCTCCTGGGCGAACGGAGGCACCGGGAAGAGGGAGATCAGCGCATACGCCTGTTGTTCGCTGGCGTACAGCTGCTGTTGCAACGAGTATTCAATCGGGTCGCCGGTCAGCAGCGACAGTTGCAGGGTGACGCCTTGCGCTTCGCTCGACAGCTTGAACAGCGAGTGTTCCAGGGCTTGGCGGGATTCGAAACGCTGCAGGCCCCCTGCATTGCCGGGCCAGTACAGCAACAGGCTGTGGGGCGCCGAAGAGCTCAGGGCGCTGGTCTGGGTGATGAGCAACAGGCCTGTCAGCTCCTCGGGACCTTCCCTTGGGTCACGGCTGGAGAGTATCAGGCGGGTCACCGCGACAGCCGGGCGGCGTTCCGGGGCCGCGGGGTGTTCCGTGACGGCCAGGAGCAGGCGGTGTTCCTCATCGCTGATCTGCAGGAGCGCATGCTGGATGGCGCCTTCGGCGCGCAGGGCGGCGAGCCGCGCCTGATAGAGCGCGTCATAGTCCGGATTGGGTTTTTGCCGCAGCTCAAGTTGATCGAAGGCGGCTTTTTTGGCCAGCAGGCCGCTGGCGGCATCATTGCCGGCCTGCTCTGCGTCTTTCAGCGCTTGCATCAAACCCTTCAACTGCGCCAGCCGGGCGGTTTGCTCAGGGCCATCGCCCAGGAAGCGTTCCAGTGCACTGCGTTGTTGCCTGATCGCGGCCCAGCGTTGGCCCAGGGCAATGTCGGCGCTGAGGTGGCCGAAGGGCAGGGCAGGAGGCAGGTCGTCAGCGTCCGGGCTGGGCGTATCTGCCAGTTGATGCGGTGCGATAAGCATCGGTATTTCCCGGCGCTGGCTGTCCAGGCGGTCGGCATCATCGAGGGCGTGGCTAGCGTAACGGGCCAGGTCACTGCCATTGCGATGACGGTTGCGCAGGCTTTCCAGCTGAGCCGCGTGCAGGTGCGACAGCAGGTCCAGAATGCCGTGCTCCAGGGGGGCGGTGCGCGAGCTGTATTCGAAGGTGACAGCGTCAGCCGCAACGTCCGGCGGGATCAGTTGCTGATGCGCTGCGACCAGCCACTGCTCCATGTCGCTGCGTTGGCTGAAGACCATCACGCCGGGTTGCCGGCAGGGCAGGTACAGGGTTTGTGTCGACAGCGGCTCCTGGCCCACGGAGATGACCCAGGCACCAGCCAATTTGACCTTGCTCTGGTTGGGCAGCAGCAACGCCAGCTGGCAGGTCTCGACGGGGCGTACGCCATTGGTGGGGGTGACCGGGTTGAGCACTGTCTGCAACGAGATCAGTTGTTGGGCACTCAGCCTTCCCTGGGCATAGGCCGATTGCCCGCAGGCTTCGAAATGCTGGCAGTACAGTTGTGCCGCCCGCTCGCGACGGGACAACGGCGTACCCGGCGCCCGGGTACTCCAATAGTTCTCCCAGCGGGCGCTGAGCAATTTCCCCAGGCCCAGTGCCTGGAGCCGTTTGAGCAATTGCACGGGCGTGAGGGCTGACAGGCGGTGGGACGCCAGGCCGACTACGGTGCTGCGGGCATCCAGAGTGGGCGAGATGTCTGGAAACTGGCAGATAAATCCCCAGGCATCCACCAGGCTGACGAAGTGCTCGTCGTGATCTTCGGTCTTGAGAAAACCCAGGCCGACCGGTGCGGCGCCCAGTTGCCAATGCTCTGTGAGCAGTTGTTCGATGGAGTCGCGTACGCCGGGCGCCTGGGCGACCAGTTGATGCAGCTCCTGTTGGCTTTCGCGCCAGCGCGCGGAGGCTTGCAAGGACAGGCTCTGGTCCTGGAGACGGGCCTGGCCTGGAAGCGACGGTGAGGCGAAGTCGCTCAGGGTGGCAGACGGGGGAAGTAGGGTGAGGTCACTCATGATGGTGTGTTCATGCTCTGGTGAGACCGGGCTTGCCGGTGAATGCACCATTAAAGAGGCGGGGCCAGGGCGTGAGGTGATAGATAGATACGCGGATGACCGTTGGGCGCCCTTCATCAAACTGTCACTGAACTGTGGCAGCGCGCTTGTACAAACTTCATCAGACTCGCGCTCTACTGGGGTTCTGCGTTTCGGTGTTTTTCATGCGCGTGTTTTTTTTCATGGCCGCTCTGTTATTCGGCCTGCCGTCCTTTGCGGCTTCTCGATGTGATGTGAATGTTCCGACTGAACGGGTCGATCTGGAACAGGTGAGCCTGGCCTACCAGAGCATTGGTCGCGCCTCCGACCCAGCCTTGCTGCTGGTAATGGGCCTGGGCGGGCAGTTGATTCACTGGCCGGACGAAGTGGTGGTGGCCCTGTGTGAGCAGGGCTTTCGGGTGATTCGCTATGACAACCGTGATGTGGGCCTGTCGACCTGGCGCCAGGCACCGGCCAGCGCCAACCTGACGTTCGAAGTGCTGCGCTACAAACTTGGCCTTCCAGTGGCGGCGCCCTACACCCTGACCGACATGGCGGACGACGCACTCGGCCTGATGGACGGCTTGCATATCCAGCAATTCCACGTATTGGGCGCAAGCATGGGCGGCATGATCGCCCAGCACCTGGCGGCCATGGCGCCGCAACGGGTGGAAAGCCTGACCCTGATCATGACCACCTCCGGCGCCGAAGGCCTGCCGGCACCGAGTGCGGCGCTGGTACAACTGTTGTCGCGGCGCAGCGCGCCCAATCGTGAGGTGGCCCTGGAACAACAGGCCGACCTGCTGGCGGCGCTGGGCAGTCCTTATGTGAAGGATGATCGCAAGGTGCTGTTGCAGCAGGCGGCGCAGTCTTACGACCGGGCGTTCAATCCTGACGGTGTGAAACGCCAGATCATGGCGATCCTTGCCGAACCGAGCCGGGTGCCGTTGCTCAATCAACTGCGGGTACCGACGCTGGTGGTGCATGGCACGGCCGACCCGCTGCTGCCGGTGATGCATGGGGTGCACTTGGCGGCGCATATCCAGGGCAGCCAGTTGCGGCTGATCCCTGGGCTGGCCCATCGTTTCCAGGAGGCGTTCAAGGCGCCGTTGCTGGCGGCGGTCTTGCCCTATTTGCAAGAGCATCGGCAGGATGCGGCGCATTGGGCGCAGATCGACACGGTGGTACCTGCGAAGGTTTTGTAAGGGCTTGACGGGGTGTATCGTGGGACCTTTCCGGCGTTTAATGCCAGCGAGGTTGCCTAGTCATGAGTACTCCCCTGAAAATCGATTTCGTCAGCGACGTGTCGTGTCCCTGGTGCATCATTGGCCTGCGTGGCTTGACCGAGGCCCTGGACCAACTGGGTCCGGAGGTGCAGGCCGAGATTCATTTCCAGCCTTTTGAGCTGAACCCGAACATGGCTGCTGAAGGCCAGAACATTACCGAGCACATCACCGAAAAGTACGGTTCCACGGCTGAGCAGTCCCAGGCTAACCGGGCGCGGATTCGTGATATGGGTGCGGAGTTGGGGTTTGCGTTTCGTACCGACGGGCAGAGTCGTATCTACAACACGTTTGATGCGCATCGTCTGTTGCATTGGGCGGGGCTTGAGGGGTTGCAGTACAACCTTAAGGAAGCGCTGTTCAAGGCGTACTTTACGGATCAGCAGGATCCGTCGGATCACGGGACGTTGGCGGGGATTGCCGAGGGTGTCGGGTTGGACCGGGTACGGGCTGAAGCGATTCTGGCTTCGGATGAATATGCCGCCGAGGTGCGGGAGCAGGAGCAGTTGTGGGTTTCTCGTGGGGTGACTTCTGTGCCTACGATCGTGTTCAACGATCAGTATGCGGTGAGTGGTGGGCAGCCGGCTGAGGCTTTTGTTGGGGCGATTCGGCAGATTATCAGTGAGGCTGGCAGGGGGTGATGGGGGCATATCCGTTGCTGCGGTAACGGCCTCCTATGGTTCCGCTCTTACAGCGGGTCACTTTTGAAAAGCGCAAAAGTAACCAAAACGCTCTGCCCCGCCTGTCGGCACCTCGCTTAGGCTCGGTGTTCCCTCACTCCGGCATTGCTCCGCGGGCCGCCGCGACGGGCCATCCATGGCCCGGCGCGGCTAAACCGGCGTCCTGCCGGTTTACCCGCTCCGCAATACCTGCGTTCGGCCTCGGGCTTATTGGGGCAGTCAGATCAAAATCAAAAGCAAAAGCACAGCGGCCTACCGGCCGGCTTGAGTGTTAAAAGCAAAGACAAAATCCAGAGCGAAAGCCAAATCTGAAGCTGATGCAGCTCTGCTTTTCTGTGGGAGCTGGCTTGCCTGCGATCCAGGCACCTCGGTGCATCAGGTACACCGAGGTGATGCCATCGCAGGCAAGCCAGCTCCCACATTTGACCGTGCCCGCTTTAGCTTTTGATTTTGCTGTTGCTCTAAAACACTCAAGCCGGCCGGGAGGCCGCTGTGCTCTTGATCTGCTTTTGATCTTGATCTTAGGCGCCCCGTTAAACCACGCTGGCCGAACGCAGGCTTTGGAGCGTGGGTAACCCGGCAGGACGCCGGGTTAGCCGCGCTGGGCCATGGATGGCCCATCGCGGCGGCCCACGGTCCAAAGCCGGAGTGAGGGCACACCGAGCCTAGGCGAGGTGCCGAGTGGTGGGGCAAGAGCGTTTTGCTTACTTTTGCGCTGTTCAAAAGTGAGCCGCTGTAAGAGCGGAACCATAAGAGGCCGTTACCGCAGCAACGGATATGCCCCCCCCAGCTCAATCAAACTTGTAGCTGATAGCCCCCTGCACCTGCCCCTGATTCACATCCCCGGTCTCCTTGACAATACTGCTATTGGCCGCCGACCCCACCAAGTGAATCCAGCTGGCACTGGTCAACAGCGACCACTTCGCATCCAGGGGAAACTCAAAACTCTGCGTCAACGTCAGGTTCTGAAACCCGGCACTGGCGTTATACGGCCGAAACCCCGAAGCCGCAGCCTCATTGGCATCTACCCCAAAAAACGTCTGCGCCTGCCGAGCATCGGCGAAATGCGCCATCAAACCGGTGCTGCCGATAATCCCGCGGCCCATCGGATACCCCAACTCCCCGCCGAGCTTACCCACCACCCCACTTTGATCATGCCCACCGCCCACGGCCTGACCCACCTGTGCATACACCCGCCAGAACTCAGCCGGAGCGTACTGAATGAACCCCCCGACCTCCGCCATATCCGGAACGTCCCGCAAGCCCCGCAACGAACCGTTCGCCGTCCGCCCCGGCAAGTAGTTGATATAAGGCCCAGCAGTAAAGCCATGGGTATTGAGGGCGCTCCAGGTCAGCCCATCGTCGCTACCCAGGCTGACACTCCCCCAATCCAGGTCGAAATAAGGAATCGGCTGTGTTTCGTAGCGGCTGCCCGTCGGATCATGGGGTTGATAGCTGACGCCCACGCCCGCTTCACCGGTAATCCCGTCCGCCAGCGCCGCGCTCGAAACACTCCACAGTCCAAATAAACCGGCAAATACAGCAAAAGTAACCCTGAACATGAAGCCATATCCTTTTGTGAACATGCGCGCATGAACGCGCAAACGCCCTGCCTTAGGCAAGCACTCATCTAGGTTGTAGCAAGCTACAAAAATTGTAGCCGGTTTCGACACAACTACACGTCGATACCCGCCAAACCCTTTGAAAACGGGGGATGGTGGCACTTGGCACGCTCCATGCTCTATCCCCTGCAAGCGCAACAGCGCGTTCCTACTTCATAGGTAAATGCAGATGATCCAATGGCATATCGTGTGTGACTTCGACGGGACCATCACTCCCACCGACGTCATCGACAACGTCCTCCAACGCTTCGCCGGCCCAGAGTGGGAAACCATCGAGCAGGAATGGCTGGATGGGCACATCGGTTCGCGCGAATGCCTGAGCCGTCAACTGGCGCTGATCAAGGCAACCCCGGCCGAGTTGCTGGCGTATTTCGACAGTGTGGAGATCGACCCGGACTTCCCGGACTTCGTCGACCATGTCATGGGCCTGGGCGCTTCCATTGAAGTGGTCAGCGATGGCATCGAACAAGGCATCGCGCGGATTCTGTCGCGCAACTATGTGACCTTGCTGCCAATCCTCGCCAACCGCCTCCGCCAGGTCGACCAGAACAGCTGGCGCATCGACTTCCCGTATTCCAGCGACGCCTGCCGTGCTGCTTCCGGCAACTGCAAGTGCAAGTCCACGCCGCGCAACAAGCGCGTGCTGGTGATCGGCGACGGCAAGTCCGACATGTGCGTGGCCTCCACCGCCGACTTCGTCTTCGCCAAGGCCAGCCTGGCCGATTACTGCGAAACCAACAACATTCCTTACGCGCGGTTCGACACCTTCGCCGAACTGCCGGCATTGCTGGCCAAGCTGCCTCAGGGCATCGCCGCCAACGCCAACGCTTTCAGCACCTCTTCCGACAATCAGGAACTCTTCCACCATGTCTGATATCCGCATCGCTACCGCAGAAGACCAGGTTCTTCTGGATAAAGAAGCCAAGTACTGCTCCTACGGCGATACCGTTCACTACATCGACCCTCCGCGTATTTTCAGCCGTTGCGAAGGCTCCTACGTGTGGGACACCGAAGACCAGGCTTACCTCGACCTGCAAATGTGGTACTCGGCCGTTAACTTCGGTTACGCCAACCCGCGCCTGAACAACGCGCTGAAACAGCAGATCGACACCCTGCCGCAAATCGCCAGCCAGTACCTGCACAAAGGCAAGATCGAGCTGTCGGAAATGATCGCAGTCGACGCCAAGAAAAAATTCGGCCTCGACGGTCGCGTGCACTTCAACGTGGGCGGTTCGCAGTCCATCGAGGACTCCCTGAAGGTTGTGCGTAACGCCACCAACGGCAAGAGCCTGATGTTTGCCTTTGAAGGCGGCTACCACGGTCGTACCCTCGGCGCTTCGTCGATCACCTCGAGCTACCGCTACCGTCGCCGCTACGGCCACTTCGGCGAGCGCGCCAACTTCATCCCGTTCCCGTACCACTTCCGTGGCCCGAAAGGCATGACCAAGGAAGAATACGGCAGCCACTGCGTGCAGCAGTTCGCCCGTCTGTTCGAAACTGAATACAATGGCGTGTGGGACCCGAAAGTCGGCCAGAGCGAATACGCGGCCTTCTACGTCGAGCCGATCCAAGGCACGGGCGGCTACGTAATCCCGCCGATGAACTTCTACAGCGAGCTCAAGCAGGTCCTCGACCAGCACGGCATCCTGATGGTCGTCGACGAAATCCAGATGGGCTTCTGGCGTACCGGCAAGCTGTGGTCGATCGAACACTTCGACGTCAAACCTGACGTGATCGTCTTCGGCAAGGCACTGACCAACGGCCTGAACCCGCTGGGCGGCATCTGGGCCAAGGAAGAGTTGATCAACCCTAAGATTTTCCCGCCAGGCTCCACTCACTCCACCTTCGCGTCGAACCCGTTGGGCACCGCGGTAGGCCTGGAAATGTTCAAGATGACCAGCGAAGTCGACTACGGCGCGATGGTCATGGCCAAGGGCAAATACTTCCTGGCCGGCCTGCAAGAGCTGCAGAAGCGCTTCCCGATCATCGGCGACGTCGATGGCCTGGGCCTGGCCCTGCGCTGCGAAATCTGCGGCCCGGACGGCTTCACTCCGGACAAGGCGACCCTGGACTACATGGTCGAGGAAGGCATGAAGGGCGACATGGTGGTTGACGGTCAGAAACTCGGCCTGATCCTCGACGTGGGCGGCTACTACAAAAACGTGATCACCCTGGCTCCATCGCTGGAAATCAGCTACCCGGAAATCGACCTGGGCCTGAAGCTGCTCGAGCAACTGCTTGTGCGAGCGACCAAACGGTGATCAGCCACGAGATCGACCTCGGTGAAGGTGATGCCGGCTTCGTTCTCGGTAGCGGTCCGGTCGGGATCCTGTTGATCCACGGCCTGACGGGCACCCCGACGGAACTCCGTCGGGTGGCCCAGGGTTTGGCCAAGGCCGGGAACTGCACGGTGTACGTGCCGACCCTGGCCGGGCACTGCGGGGACAACAGCGACCTGCAAGCCACTGGCTGGCAGGACTGGTACGAAGGCGTGCGCAAGACATTCGTCGGCGTGAAACAGCGCCACGAGCAGGTGTTTGTCGGCGGTCTGTCGATGGGCGCGGTGATGTCGATGTACGTGGCGTCGCAGTTTCCGGGCCAGGTCGCAGGCTTGTTGATGTACTCCACCACGTTGAAGTACGACGGCTGGAGCATCAACAAGATGGCATTCATCACGCCCTTGCTGATCCGCATTCCCTTTGGTGTGCGCCTGTTCCGCTTCACTGAAAAGCCGCCCTATGGCATCAAGAACGAGCGCCTTCGGGCTATCGTCGAGCGGCAAATGAAGGAAGGGGAGAGCAGTGAGGCGGGGCTGTTGACCATGGAGGGCGTCACGGTGCGTGAGTTGCACTGGATGAACGCCGTGGTGAAGAAACTCATGCCGTCGATCAAGACCCCGGCCCTGGTGCTGCACTCCATCGAGGATGACATCACCAGCCGCTGGAACGCCGATTACGTGGAACGCCACCTCGGCGGCCCCGTGACCAAGATCCTGCTGGACAACTGCTACCACATGATCACCGTCGACCTGCAATACCGCCGGGTGATCGAGTTGAGTGCCGAGTTTGTCGAGCAACACGCACATGCCACAGAGGCTCCTGAAGATTATCGACAGTTGGCTTGAACCCTAAGGATCAGACGTGATTACCGCCCAAGCCTTTTCGACCATTCGGGCCATCGAACGCAGTGCCTGGAACGACTGTTTTCCCGATGCCCTGGAGGATTGGGACTATTACGTGGCCGTGGAAAATGCCGCTATCGATGATTTTCAGTGGCGCTATCTTGCGGTGTTTGACGATGCAACGCTGGTAGCGGTCGCGCCGGCGTTCATCACGCGTTATCGCCTCGACACGACAGTGTCGGGCGTAGGTAAGCGCTTTACCGAGCGCCTGGAGCGACTGTGGCCGGGTGTTTTGAAGTTGGGCCTGTATGCCATCGGTTCGCCGGTGGCAGAACAGTGCAATGCGGGTATCGCCAGCCACGTTCCCGAATCAGGGCGCGAGGCGTTGCTTGCGCAATTGCTCGCTGCCGCGCGCCAGGATGCCGATACATTGGGTGTTGGGCTGGTGGCGGTCAAGGACGCACCGACCAAGGATGAAGCCTGGTCAAACAGCTGCCTTGGCGCGGGCTTCCAGAGCATGCCCAGCCTGCCAACGGCTTTGTTGCCAATCCCTTTTGGTTCAGTGGACGCCTACCTGGGTTCCCTGGACAAAGCCACCCGCAAGGACTTGCGCCGCAAACTGCGTGCGCCAAGCCCTCGCGTTGAGTGGCGACGTAATATCGACGATGTATTGCCGCGCATCATGGCGTTGTATGAGGCCACCCTGGAACGCTCCGACCTGCAGTTCGAGCGACTGCCGGCAGGCTATTTCACCGGTATCCTTGAACAGCTGCAAGAACGTGCGGTCTGTGTGCTTTATTGGGTGGACGAGCAACTGGTGGCGTTCAACCTGATCCTGCTCAACCAGGATCGCCTGATTGACAAGTTTTTCGGCGAAGACAGTGATTACAGCCGCGAATACAACCTGGCCGTGCGCAGTTGGCTAACCAATGTCGAGTACTGCATTCGCAACAATATTGCGTTATATGAATGCGGTCAGGCCGGCTATGCCAGCAAGCTGCTGCTGGGCTGCGAGTTTCAGGGCAACAGCATGTTTTTCCGCCACCGTAACTGGCTGGTCAACCGTGCGCTGTTTGTAGCAAAAGTGTTTCTCCGACCGGATCGATCCGACCCTGCCATGGCTGCTGCGATAAGCGAAACCTGATGATCAACAAGACCCGCCCAAAAGCCCGCCCCTTTGCCATTTCGCGTTGGAGCGTCCAGCGCAAGCTGGTGTTGGCGTTCTGGCTGGTCACCGTGATTCCGACGATGATCGCGGCGGAGCTTGCCGCGACGACGTTGTCGCAGATTTTCGACAGCAACGTGCGTATCTGGCTGCAGGAGTCGACCAAGATCGTCAAGGACGAGATCGGCGACATCCTCCACGACAATGCCCGGGTCGCCCAGCTGTTCCTGCGCTACACCAAACCGCCTTCTTCGCGCCAGGCCGCCAAGCACGACAAGCTGACCGCCGACATTGCCGCCGCCACCGACATCGACGTGGTCGCGTTGATCCGCAGCAGTGACCACAAGATCGTGTTCACCACCGCCGCCGACGACATCGTCAAGCAAATCAACCTGGCGAGTAATGCGGTGTTGCAGACAGTCCAGGTGGCGGGCGTGACCACGGGCGTGGTGGTGTCCACTTTTGAGACCAGCGAGGACGGTGTCGACTATCAACTGCTGGTGGCCACGTACCTGGACAGCAGTTTCCTGACCAGTGTGGCCGATGTGCACTCCCTGGACCTGCGTTTGTACCTGGCCAACCCCAGCGGTTTCTCGGAGATTTTCTCCACCCAGCGCTTCGTCGATCACCCCAACCGGATTCCTTCGAGTATCGAAGCCGCGCTGCGCAGTACCAAGCAGCCCAGCGAACAGTTCACCAGTAACTACAGCGGTTTGTACTGGCCGATCTTCAATGATGCCGGCGAGCTGCAAGGGGTGATCTTCAGTGGCTTGCTGCGGCACACCAGCCTGGTGGGCCTGGTGAACCAGAGCAATCTGTTCGTGTTGATCTTCCTGCTCAGCTCGGCGCTGTCGCTCGGTGCCGGCATGTTGGTGTCCCAGCGCCTGACCCGGCCGTTGCGGGATCTGTCCGAAGGCGTCAGTGCAGTGATCTCGGGCAACTATCAGCACCGTGTGGCGGTCAGCGGCGGCGACGAGCTGGCGCAACTGAGCAGCACCTTCAACCACATGACCGAGCGCCTCGGTGAGTTGCATCACCTGGAAGCGCAGCTGCGCCGCCGTGACCGCCTTCATGCCCTGGGCGAAGTGGCCATGGGCCTGGCCCACGAAATTCGCAACCCGCTGGGCATTATCAAGACCGCCACCCAGTTGCTGCACCGCCGCGCCGATTTGCCGGAAACCGACAAGCGCCACCTTGAATACGTGATCAGTGAGGTCAGCCGGATCAACGACTTGATCACCGAATTCCTCGACTTCGCCAAACCCAGCGCGCCGTTGCGCACGGTGCAAGCGGCACGGCCGGTGGTGGAGGAAATCCTCGGCTTCTGCGGGCCAGAGTTGTCGACCCATAACATCGACGCCCATATCGATGACCAGGCCCCCGGCGCGACGATCTACGCCGATGCCAAGCAGCTCAAGCAGGCGTGCCTCAACCTGATTCTCAACGCCATCGATGCCATGCCCGAAGGCGGCCGCCTGACCCTGGGCATCCGCAGTGTGAATGGCAACACGGTGATCAGCATCGCCGATACCGGCGAGGGCATTCCGTCGGACATGATCGAGCGGATCTTCACGCCATTCGTCACCACCAAGGCCTCGGGTACCGGCTTGGGTCTGGCCAAAGTCTTCTCGATCATGGAAAGTCATGACGGCAGCATCGAATGTGTCAGCGAGAAAGATGCCGGCGCCACCTTCAGCCTGTACATTCCGGCTCAGGGTGCAGACGACGGCGATGATGAGGATGGTGATGACGCATAACGTATTGGTAGTCGATGACGAACCCAAGCTCTGTGACTTGCTCTCGTCGGCCTTGAGCCAGAGCGGGATCCAGGTGTTTACCGCCGGCAACGGCCTGCACGCGCTCAAGGTGCTGGAGCAGGAAGACATCGACCTGGTGATCAGCGACTGGCGCATGCCCGGCATGGACGGGCCGGCGCTGCTGGCGGAAATCAAGGTGCGTTACCCCCACCTGCCGGTGATCGTGATGACCGCCTACAGCACCGTGAAAAACGCGGTGCAGTCGATGCGCAACGGCGCCTACGACTACATCGCCAAGCCGTTCGACATCGACGAGCTGGACATCACCGTGGCCAAGGCCCTGCAGTTTCGCGACATCATGCGCGACAACGCACGCATGCGTGCCGAACTGGATGAGCAGGCGCAGTTCGACAGCCTGGTGGGCGACAGCCCGGCGTTTCGCCGCGTGCTGCACGCCGTGGACTCGGTGCGCGACAGCAACGCGACGGTGCTGCTGACGGGCGAAAGCGGCACCGGCAAAGAGATGGTCGCCCGTGCCATCCACAAACACGGCAACCGTGCCGACAAGCCGTTTGTGGCGGTCAACTGCGCGGCGATTCCAGAAGGCTTGCTGGAAAGCGAGATGTTCGGCCACCGCAAGGGCGCCTTCACCGGCGCCGTGGCGGACCGGGTCGGGCGCTTCCAGCAGGCGGACAAGGGCACACTGTTTCTGGATGAAGTGGGTGACATGCCGTTGGCGCTGCAGGCGAAAATCCTGCGGGCCTTGCAGGAGCGGGTGATCGAGCCGGTGGGCGACCCGCGGGAGCGCAAGGTGGACGTGCGGGTGATCGCCGCCACCAACAAGAATTTGCTGGATGCGGTGGCGAACAAAGAGTTTCGTGAAGACCTTTACTACCGTCTCAATGTATTCCCGATTCCGCTGCCGGCCCTGCGTGAGCGAGTGGAAGACATTGCGCCGCTGGCTCGGCACTTTGCCCAGACCTTGAGTGCTACGGCGGGTAAACGCATCACCGGTTTCAGCCCTGAGGCATTGCAGGCCATGGCGGCGTATTCCTGGCCGGGCAATATTCGCGAGCTGCAGAACTGTGTGGAGCGGGCGACCATCGTTGCGGCGACGCCGGTGATCGAGGACATTGATTTGCCGGCGTATCTGTTTGCTTCGAAGCCGGCTGAAGACGGGGTGGGTGCGATCCTCAGCAACGGGCCGGGTGTGCCGCACGACCTGGATGCGGCGCTGGCCGAGGTGGAGAAGGCATACATCATGGCCGCGTTGCAGGAGAGCAATGGGGTGCAGGCTGCGGCGGCGCAGAAGATCGGGATTTCTGAGCGCAGTTTTTGGTATCGGTTGAAGAAGCTGGGGATTCAGGTGGACAAGATTGTTCGCTAGGGGGCGCTGAGCGTTTTTGGGGGGGAGTACATATCCGTTATTTAGGTAACGGCGACTTATGGTTCCGCTCTTACAGCGGCTCACTTTGGAAAAGCCCCAAAGTAAGCAAAGGGCTCTGCCCCGCCTGTCGGCACCTCGCCTAGGCTCGGTGTCCCCTCACTCCGGCATTGCTCCGCGGGCCGCCGCGACGGGCCATCCATGGCCCGGCGCGGCTAAACCGGCGTCCTGCCGGTTTACCCGCTCCGCAATACCTGCGTTCGGCCTCGGGCTTATTGGGGCAGTCAGATCAAGATCAAAAGCAAGAGCACAGCGGCCTCCCGGCCGGCTTGAGTGTTAAAAGCCAGATCAAAAGCCAGAGCGAAAGCCAAATCTGAAGCTGATGCAGCTCTGCTTTTCTGTGGGAGCTGGCTTGCCTGCGATGCAGACAACTCGGTTTTTCAGATGCACCGAGGCGATGCCATCGCAGGCAAGCCAGCTCCCACATTTGACCGTGCCCGCTTTAGATTTTGATTTTGCTCTTCAACACTCAAGCCGGCCGGTAGGCCGCTGTGCTCTTGCTGTTGATCTTGCTTTTGATCTTGATCTTAGGCGCCCCGTTAAACCACGCTGGCCGAACGCAGGCTTTGGAGCGTGGGTAACCTGGCAGGACGCCAGGTTAGCCGTCCTGGGCCAGGGATGGCCCATGACGGCGGCCCACGGTCCAAAGCCGGAGTGAGGGCACACCGAGCCTAGGCGAGGTGCCGAGTGGTGGGGCAAGAGCGTTTTGCTTACTTTTGCGCTGTTCAAAAGTGAGCCGCTGTAAGAGCGGAACCCTAGGCGGCCGTTACCTAAATAACGGATATACACACCCACCCGGCTCCACATCTTTGATAGGTGTATGTCAGGCGTGTACCCGGACCCACACGCTTACCAAAATCGTAGCCGCCATCAACCACGCCACCGCCGCCACCGCCAGCGAAGCCTCCAGGCGCATCCGGTCAACCATCACATACAACGTCGCCAGGTACACAAAGTACGGAATAATCGACCACATCCCGAACACGATGGTGGTCTTCAAATCCTCCACCGACCGACCCTTGCCAACAATGTAATGCGCAATCAACGCGAACGTCGGAAACAGCGGCACCAACCCGGCGATGTAGTAGTTCTTGGTCTTGGCCAGCGCAGCCAGAATCAACACCACCCCCGCGCCCAACGCCGCCTTCAGCAATAAATCCACAATACGCTCCTAGTGGCTCAGCCCGTATTTCTTGACCTTGTCGAACAACGTGGTCTTGGCCATCCCCAGTTCCTGGCTGGCCTGGGTCAGGTTGCCGCCGCTGCGCTGCAACGCGTCATTGAGCAGGTTGCGCTCGAACGCCTCCACCGCTTCGGTAAAGGCCAAACCGTGGTTACCGCTGCTGGCACCGCTCTTTTTAAACGCCGGCAAACCCAGGGCAAACCGCTCGGCCACGTTGCGCAGTTCCCGCACGTTGCCCGGCCAGTCGTGGCTCATGAGGTTGGACAGGGTCTGATTATCGAGGTCCGGCGCGGTGCGGTCGAAACGCAGGGACGACTGCTGCAGGAAGTGTTCGAACAATTGCAGGATGTCTTCCCGGCGCTCGCGCAGGGGCGGCAGTTCCAGGGTTACCACGTTGAGGCGGTAGTACAGGTCGCTGCGGAATTGGTTGGCGCGGCTCAGGTCGTCGAGGTCGGACTTGGTGGCGGCGATCACCCGGCAATCCACGGCCACGCTCTGGTTCGAACCCAGGCGTTCCAGGGTGCGCTCCTGCAACACCCGCAGCAGTTTGATCTGCAGGTTCATCGGCATGCTTTCCACTTCGTCGAGGAACAGCGTGCCTTCGTGGGCATGTTCGATCTTGCCGATGCGGCGCTTGCCGGCGCCGGTAAATGCGTTGGCTTCGTGGCCGAAGATTTCGCTTTCGAATAGGTTCTCCGGCAGGCCACCGCAGTTCAAGGCAACGAACTGGTGGGAATGACGCCGGCTGAAATCATGCAGGCAACGGGCGACCAGTTCCTTGCCGGTGCCGGTCTCGCCTTCGATCAGCACGTTGGCCGAGGTGTCGGCGACGTTGGCGATCAACTCCCGCAAGTTTTGCATGGCCGGGGAGCGGCCGATGATTCGGCCTTCCAGGGAGTCGCGCTCGGCCAGTTGCCGGCGCAGCGACCAGACTTCCCGGGCCAGCCCGCGTTGCTCCAGGGCGCGACGGGCAACGTCCACCAGACGCTCGGGCGAGAAGGGTTTTTCCATGAAGTCATAGGCGCCGTTGCGCATCGCGCCCACGGCCATGGAGATGTCGCCGTGGCCAGTGATCAGCACCACCGGCAGGCTTTTATCCAAGGCTTTGAGGCGAGTCAGCAGCTCCAGGCCGTCAATGCCCGGCAGGCGAATATCGCTGATGACGATGCCGGCGAAGTTTTCGCCAACACGGGTCAGGGCTTCTTCGGCACTGGCCACGCCCACGCTGGGAATGTCTTCCAGGGCCAGGGCTTGCTGGCAGCCGAGCAGTACATGAGGGTCGTCTTCGACGATCAGGACGGTCAGGTCGGTATTTTTTTCTGTGTTCATTTCGACTCGACTTGTTGAGGGCTCGCCAGCGGCAAACTCAGGACAAAGGCAGTACCACCGCTGGCCGGATGCTCGACGGCAAGGTTGCCGCCGGTGGCGGCCGCGAGGCTGGCCGACAGCGTCAGCCCCAGGCCCAGGCCCTGTTCGCCGGGTTTGGTGGTAAAGAACGGTTCGAACAAATGCTTGCGGGCTTCGGGATCAATACCGTGGCCGTTATCGCGCACCTGCAGGCGGTATTTGCCGTCGACGATGTCGCCTTCCAGCCACAGCTCGGGAGCCGGTTGCGCCTGCATGGCGTCCAGGGCGTTGCCGATCAGGTTGACCAGGATCTGCTCCAGACGCGTCTGGTCGATCTGCAATTGCGCACTGGTGAAGTGGCGGTGCACCGTCAGTGGCAAGGTTTCCAGGCGACTGCCGAGGATCTGGAACGTAGCGTCCACCGCCTTGCCCAGGTTGGCTTCGCCCTGGTCATCACCGCGCCGGGCAAAGGAGCGCAGGCTGGCGGTGATGCGGCCCATGCGGTCGATCAGTTCGTTGATGGTCTTGAGGTTGGCACTGGCGGTGTCCAGCGCCCCTCGCTCAAGGAAACGCACGGTGTTACCCGACAGGGTGCGCAAGGCGGCCAGTGGCTGGTTCAATTCATGGGCGATGCTGGTGGACATCTGGCCGATGGCCGCGAGTTTGCCGGCCTGCACCAGTTCGTCCTGGGCGCGGCGCAAGGTTTCCTCGGCCTGGCGCCGCTCGCGAATCTGGCTCTTGAGCCGCTCGTTGCTGGCCCGCAGGTCGGTGGTGCGTTCGGCAATCCGTCGTTCCAGCTGGTTATTGGCTTCCTGCAGGGCTTCCCGGGCGGCGAGGCGGGTGGCGATCACCTTGCGGCGCTCGTTCCAGGCAATCAGCAGGAACGCCACCAGCGCAAAGGCCACTGCCACCAGGATTCCCTGGTTGATGGCGGCCCGGCGCAGGTCGTTCAGCGGGGTGAGCAGGGTGAAATTCCAGGGGGTGTCGTTCAGCGGGCGGGTCTGTGCCAGGTAGCTGACCTCATGCTCGTCGGCCACCACTTCGCTGTTGGCCGGGAAGGTTAATTTCTCAGTGCCCTCATTGAGACGCTCGCGGGCCAGTGGCTCCAGCTCGTTGAGCGTCGCCCAGTAATATTGCAGGCTGTGGGCGAGGCGGTCCTTGGTGTCATCGCTCAGTGGTCGCACGGACTTGAGTCGACGGGCCGGATCGCTGGAGAGAATGATGATGCCGTTCTCGTCACTGACGAAGGCCTCCAGGCGCGCCCGCTGCCAGCGCTCTTCCAGCGCTTCCAGGCGTACCTTGACCACGGCAACGCCGATGATCTTGCCGTGTTCTTCCAGGCCATGGGCCAGGTAATAGCCGGGTTCGCCGTTGGTGCTGCCGATACCGTAGAACCGGCCGGGTTGGCCGCGCACGGCATTCTGGAAATAGGCACGGAAGGACAGGTCTTCACCCTGGTAACTGTCGGCGTCGCGCCAGTTACTGGTCGCCAGCACGCGGCCGGTGGTATCCATCACGTAAATCGCCCGGCTGCGACTGCGCCGGTTCAGGCCTTCGAGGTAGTCGTTGACGGTTTTGCGGGTTTCTTGATTCGGGTCCGCCAACAGCTTGGAGACGCTGGATTCCAGCTCCAGGAGACTGGGCAGGTAGGTGTATTTGCTGAGTTCGCTCTCGACGGTGCGGGCGTGCAATTCCAGCTGGCGTTCGCCGGTGTCGCTGAGGGTGCGGATCCCATAGAACTCACTGATCCAGAAGCCGACGTAACCCAGTCCGATCATCAGGGCGATAATCAGCGGCGGCAGGAACAACTGGCGAATCAGACGAGGCTTCACGGCAAGTGATGGCGGCGCGGCGCGAAAGAGGTTGGGGTCGCATTTCATCACAGATGCCTTGGGTCAACCAGTTGTGGTGAGTGGGGTTGCCCGACCCACCACAACAGGGCAGTGCTTAGTGCTGCAGGATTTTCTCAAGGAAGTGCTGCGCACGCTCGGAGCGGGCGCTGATGTCGCCGAAGAATTCCTCTTTCGGGCAGTCTTCGATGATCTTGCCGGCGTCCATGAAGATCACCCGGTCGGCGACCTTGCGGGCGAAACCCATTTCGTGGGTCACGCACATCATGGTCATGCCTTCCTGGGCCAGCTGCACCATCACGTCGAGTACTTCGTTGACCATTTCCGGGTCGAGGGCCGAGGTCGGTTCGTCGAACAGCATGACGATCGGGTCCATCGCCAGCGCACGGGCAATCGCCACACGCTGTTGCTGGCCGCCGGAAAGCTGGCCCGGGTGCTTGTGGGCGTGAGCCGACAGGCCGACGCGCTCCAGCAGTTGCAGGCCCTTCTTGGTGGCTTCTTCCTTGCTGCGGCCCAGCACCTTGATCTGCGCGATGGTCAGGTTTTCGGTGATGGTCAGGTGCGGAAACAGCTCGAAGTGCTGGAACACCATGCCGACGCGCGAGCGCAGTTTCGGCAGGTTGGTCTTCGGGTCGGCGATGGAGGTGCCATCAACCACCACATCGCCTTTCTGGAACGGCTCCAGGGCGTTGACGCACTTGATCAGGGTGGATTTGCCCGAGCCGGACGGCCCGCACACCACGATCACTTCGCCTTTTTTAACCTCGGTGCTGCAATCGGTCAGCACCTGGAAGTCGCCATACCACTTGTTGATATTCTTGATAGAGATCATACGGCAAACCTTTTTTGCAGACGCTTGACCAGCAGCGAGGCGGAAAAGCTGATGATGAAGTAGACGACACCGGCGAAGATCAGGAACTCATTGGAGCGGCCGATGATGTCGCCGTTGGAGCGGGCGGAGTTGAGGAAATCCACCAGGCCCACGGTGTAGACCAGCGAGGTGTCCTGGAACAGGATGATCGACTGTTGCAGCAGCAACGGGGTCATCTTGCGGAACGCCTGGGGCAGGATGATCAGGCGCATGGTCTGGCCGTAGGTCATGCCCATGGCCTGCGCGGCGGCCATCTGGCCCTTGGGGATCGACTGCACGCCGGCCCGCACGATCTCGCAGAAGTACGCCGCCTCGAACATCATGAAGGCCACGACGCAGGAGGTGAACGCACCGATCGGGGTGTCTTCGCCGGTGATCCAGCGCAGCACGAACGGTACCGCCAGGTAGAACCAGGTGATCACCAACAGCAGCGGGATCGAGCGGAAGTAGTTCACGTAGGCGCCGGCCAGGCGCGACAGCAGTTTGCTGGACGACAGGCGCATCAGCGCGAGGATCGTGCCCAGGATGATGCCGCCGACGACGCCCATGACCATCAACTGCAAGGTCATGACCATGCCGTTCCACAGGCCCGGGATGGCGGGGATGATGCCACTGAAATCGAATTCCATTATTTACCCCCCACGGAGATCAGGCCGGGCACGGCGACTTTCTTCTCGACCACGCGCATCAGCAGCATCAGGCTCATGTTCAGGGTGAAGTAGATCAGCGTGGCCAGGGTGAAGGCCTCAAACAGGTTGGCCGAGAACTCGGCGGTCTGTTTGGTTTGCGCCAGCAACTCCATCAGGCCGATCAAGGACGCCACGGAGGAGTTCTTGAAGACGTTGAGGAATTCCGAGGTAAGCGGCGGAATGATGATCCGGTAGGCCTGGGGCAGCAGCACGTTCCAGTAGATCTGCGGCAGCTTGAAGCCCATGGCGCGCGCGGCGGATTCCTGGCCACGTGGTAACGCCTGGATGCCAGTGCGCACTTGCTCGCACACACGGGCGGCGGTGAACAGGCCCAGGCACACCACAACGCTCAGGTAGGCCGAGGTGGTCGGGTTGAGGTCTTGTTTGTACCAGTCTTGCAGGTTCTGCGGCAGCATGTCGGGTATCAGGAAATACCAGATGAACAGCTGAACCAGCAGCGGCACGTTACGAAACAGTTCCACGTAGCAGGTCGCGATGCCCGATACGATGCGGTTTGGCACGGTGCGCATGACGCCGAGTACGGAGCCCAGCAGCAAGGCGATAATCCATGCCACGACGGCGATGGCGATGGTCCAGCCCAATCCGGAGATGTACCAGTCGAGATAAGTCTCGCTGCCAACGCCGGTGGACTTGAAGAATACGCCCCAGTCCCAGTTGTAATTCATTAGGGTCTCCCCTCGAGATCGATCGATGTACAAGCACCCGCTTGGGGAAGATCCTTTCCCGCCCGACGGTGAACGCCAGGCACACGCGATCGGCTCGAAAACCGCCAGGTCGAGTGTTCCAAAATTAAAGCCAGCAGGTAGTAACAGACGCCTGAGGGAGGTTGGCTCCCTCAGGACATAAGCTTAGTCAGGTATCAGATTTTTACGTCAGGCGCTGGCTTGTCGCTTGGGTTGGCGATCAGATCCTTCACCTTGTCGCTCATCGGGAAGTTGAGGTTCAGGCCTTTTGGTGGAATCGGGCTCTCGAACCACTTGCTGTAGATCTTGTTGATCTCGCCGGATTTGTACAGGCCGACGATGGCGTCATCCACGGCCTTCTTGAAGGCTGGGTCGTCTTTGCGAACCATGCACGCGTAGGCTTCGAAGGACTGTGGAGTACCGGTGATGACCCAGTCGTCCGGCTTCTTGGCCTTGGCTTCTTCACCGGCCAGCAGGGCGTCGTCCATCATGAAGGCGACGGCGCGGCCGCTTTCCAGCATCTGGAAGGATTCACCGTGGTCCTTGGCGGAGATGACGTTCATGCCCATCTGCTTGTCGGCGTTCATCGCCTTGATGATGCGCTCGGACGTGGTGCCGGCGGTGGTCACGACGTTCTTGCCTTTGAGGTCAGCGAAATCGCTGTAGGACGGCTTGCCATCCTTGTCTTTCTTGACCAGCAGACGGGTGCCGATTTCGAAGATATTGACGGTGAAGTCGACCTGCTGGGCGCGTTCGGCGTTGTTGGTGGTGGAGCCGCACTCGATATCCGCGGTGCCGTTCTGGATCAGCGGGATACGGGTTTGCGAGGTGACCAGGTTGTACTTGGTCTTCAGGTCGGGTTTGTTCAGGTCTTTTTTCAGGGCTTCAACGATAGCCAGCTGAATGTCGTGGGAGTAGCCCACGGGTTTGCCCGAACCATCCGCGATATAGGAAAACGGAATGGAGCTGTCGCGGTGAGCGAGAGTGATCGTGCCGGAGTCGTTGATTTTCTTCAGTGTGCCGGTGAGTTCGGCGGCGAAAACTGGAGTGCTGATCAGAGCAGCAGCGATAGCTGCGCCCAAGATATGGGGAACGATGCGCATCAATACTTCCTCGACATTTGTTTTTTTTATGAGACCGGTTGGTACGGCCACGTTTTTATATAAACAGTTCTGCGAATGCCCATGACGGCTCCTGAGGCGCCTCAGGCAATCGCCTACGAGTGTAGAGCATGAGTCGTGCCAGACCAGTAATAAAAGGTTAAGGGTATGATTTATATGGAGATTAACTTTGTGTGACGGGATTTTTACCCCGATCTGGTCCGGCAAACCGAATCAGTCGGGGGGCGGTGTTCGGAAAACCGAATGGCAGGCTGAGCCTGTATCGCCCATGAAAAAGCCCCGGGCGTGTGGCTCCCGGGGCTTTTTGGTGTGGCTCTGTCAGAACGTATAGTCCGCCGAGACAACCGCGGCGCGGCCATCGCCGGGCACCGCCCAACCGTTGTTACGGATGCGGGTCAGATACTCCTTGTCGAACAGGTTGTTGACGTTCAACTGCAGGTTCAGCTGCTTGTTGACCTTGTAGCCGAGCATCGCACGTTGCACCGCATAGCCGGGCGAAGTCGGTGCCCCGGCGGCGCTGACCAGGTACTGCTTGGTTTGCGCCGTGATGCCGTAGCCCACCTGGAAGTCGTAAGGCAGGTCGTACACCGTCCAGAGGCTGGCCGCATGTTTGGGGGTGAAGGTCAGCGGCTCACCTTTCTGCACGTCGAGGCCGGTGGTCGCCAGGGTATAATCGCTGGCGCTGCGCAGCACGCGGGTGTTCAGGTAAGTGTAGTTGGCGAAGACCTTCCAGCGGTCAGTAAGCTGGCCGCTCAGGCCCAGCGCCACACCATCGGCACGTGCCTTGCCGTCGAGGGTTTGCGTGCCACTGAGGTTGCTCGGGTCGTTATCGGCGACTTTGTAGTTGGTGCGGTCATTGCGGAAGATTGCGCCGGTCAGCGACAGGGCGTTGTCGAGCAGGTCCCATTTGGTGCCGATCTCATAGCTGACGGCGGTTTCCGGGTCGACGTCGCAGTTGTTGGTGGCGATGCTTGAGCTTTTGGCCGGGGTATAGCAACCACCGTTGACGCTGGCTTGGGACGGGGTCTTGCTGTTGCCGTAGGCAATATAGAAGCTGCCGTTTTCCACCGGTTTGTAGACCAGCGCCAGGCGGTAGGACGTCAGGTCATCGGCCTGGCCGTAGCGAGTGCCGGGTGTTTCCACGCCAGTGCTGGAATAGGCATTGGTCACCGAGCTGCCGGCGTTGTGCTCGTAACGCAGGCCGCCGTTGATTTCCCACTGCGGGTTGAGCTTGAGCGTGTCGAAGGCATAGGCGGCGCGATTGTTCAGCGCGCCGTCAATGTGGGCGGCCCGGGTGAAGTTGACGGGGCCGGACCATTCGGAGTTCGGGTCGCTGTAGCTGACCGGTGGTGGGACGATGGTGCTGCCGTTGGCGTTGGTCAGCCATTTACCGGTATCCGCCTCGTATTCTTCGCGGCTGATAGCGATACCGGTCACCAGCGTGTGGTCGATGAAACCGGTGCTGAAGTGGCTGGTGACGTCGGTCTGGTTGGTGAACATCTTGTTCTGGGTGTTGCGCTCGTTACCCAGTGAGCCGCCGCTTGGCTGGAAGTAGCCCGGCTGCAGGCCCGCGGCGCAAGGGGCGCCGGTGATCTGGGTGCCGCTGGCCAGACAACCGGTCAATGCACCTTCGGGACCCGAGGCACGCAGGTCCTGGCGTACCCGCTCGACGCGGGTGAAGTTGCGCACGGACACTGCATCGTTGAAGTCGTGTTCGAGCTTCAGGCTGAACGAATCCGAGGTGATTTGTTGGTCATTGATGTTGTGGTAGCCGTAGTAGTCGCTCCAACCCACCCCCGGCATGGGCTTGCCGTTGTAGATGGGGATTCCGTATTGCGGCGTGTTGTTGTCTTTCTGGTGCTCGAAACTGACGGTGACGCGAGTTGGCGTGCCCATGCCAAAGGCGATAGACGGCGCGATGCCCCAGCGTTCGTAATCTTCATAGTCGCGCCCCGGTACATCGTTACCGTGGGCCATCAGGTTCAAGCGGAACGCCGTGGTGTCGTTGAGCGTCTGGTTGGTGTCCAGAGTGGTGCGTTTGTAATTATCGGTGCCAATGCCTGCGCTGATGGTGGTCTTGTCGCGCAATTCTGGCTGCTTGCTCACCAGGTTGATGGTGCCACCGACCGCACCGGAACCGGAGTACACCGAGCTCGCCCCGCTGACGACTTCGACCTGTTCCAGGTTGAACGGGTCGGTGCGGCTGTATTGCGCGCTGTCACGTACGCCGTCCACGTAGATGTCGCCGCTGGCGGAAAAGCCGCGCAGGTTGATGCTGTCGCCATACCCGCTGCCACCTTCGCCGGCCCCGAACGTGATGCCCGGCACGGTGCTGAGCACGTCGCGCAGGGTCAGCAGGTTCTGGTCATGAATGACTTCCTTGGGCACAACCGTGATGGTCTGCGGCGTGTCGCGCAGGGCCTCGGTGTACTTGGGGGATGAAGGAGCCACAGGGTTGTAGACGCTCTGGCTTGGGGCCTGACCTTCGATGCTGGTCGCGCCGAGCTGGATGACGCCTGTGTTGTCATCTGGTGCGGTCTCCGCCGCATAACTGAATCCTCCTTGCGCAGCCACTGCCAAACCCACTGCCGACGCGAGCAAATGCCGCGATGAAAGGGGGGCAGAACTGATCCCGGTAGTCATTGAGTTATCTCTTGTTGGTGTTAGTGAGATGCGATCGTAATTGATAAGCGATCTCAAATGTAATACTTTGTAACCAAATAAATCATGAAACTTTTTGCGGTCCTTGATCGCTACTCGGGGCAGTAATGCAGATTGCGCAGCCAGGCAGCGAGCCGTCCGACATCGGTGAAAATCCGCGCGCCTATGTGCGGTGGGTGATGCATGCCGCGCAACTGGGTGATGCGGATGCACAGGCGACCCTGGCCCAGCTGCTGCTTGACGGCCGGGGCGTGCAGAAGGATGAGGCGCTGGCGCTAAGCTGGTTTCGCATTGCCGCACGGCAGCGCCACCCCATGGCGATCAACATGATCGGGCGCTGCCTGGAGAATGGCTGGGGGTGCGAAATTGACTGGGTCGATGCCGCGCAGCATTACCGCAAGGCTGCCGATCTGGGGCTGGATTGGGGCTTGTATAACTACGGCCAGTTGCTGACCCGCGGTCGGGGTGTAGAGCAGGACCTTGTCGCGGCGTATGAGCTGTTTCGCCAGGCGGCGGCCAAGGGGCATGCCAAGTCGATGAACCTGGTGGGGCGGTTCCACCATGAAGGCGTCGTGGTGCCCAAGGATATTCAACTGGCGCGGCAGTGGTATCAGCGTTCCGCCGAGGCCGGGGATTTTCGTGGGCAATACAACCACGCCGCGGAGCTGGCGGAAGATGGCGACGAGAAGCAGGCCTGCCTATGGCTGGAGCGGGCACTTGCGACGGCTACACCGGGCTTTCTGCAGGCGGCTTATCCGGTGCTGGTGAGCTCCGCCTTCTCCGGTATTCGTGAAATGGGCCTGCGTTATCAGCGCCATCTCCAGGCATGAAAAAGCCCCTGGACCTTTCGGTGCAGGGGCTATTTTACAGCGGGTCGATCAAGCGGCTTCGATTTTGCCGCGATTGTGCTCAACCTTGGACAGGTAGCGTTGTACGTTTTCCTGTTCTTCCGGCGTGGTGAACAGGCCCAGCTTGCTGCGGCGCCACAGGATGTCCTGGGGCTGCGTGGCCCATTCTTCAGCGCACAGGTAGTCGACTTCGCGGGTGTACAGGCCGCCACCGAGGTGGTCGCCCATGTCTGCCAGCGACTGCACGCCTTCCAGCAGACGCCAGGTGCGGCTGCCGTAAGTGGTGGACCAACGGCGGGCAATCTCGCTTGGCACCCAGTCGTACTTGCTGCGAATCGCATCGGCCAGAGCTTCTGGCGTGCTCATATTTTCGCCGCCGGGCAGGGTGGCCGCAGCCGTCCAGCCTGGGCGCATCTGCGTGAAGTACGGTGCCAACTGCGCCATCGCCGACTCAGCCAGCTTGCGGTAGGTGGTCAGCTTGCCGCCAAACACCGACAGCAACGGCGCCTCGCCCGAGGTGCCCGACAGCGCCAGGGTGTAGTCGCGGGTCACGGCCGACGGGTTGTCGGATTCGTCGTTGCACAGCGGGCGCACGCCGGAATAGGTGTGCACGATGTCATCGCGGCTCAGCTGCTTCTTGAAATGCGCATTGACCACATTGAGCATGTAGTCGGTCTCACCTTCAGTAATCGCCACTTTCGCCGGGTCGCCGGTGTATTCGCGGTCGGTGGTGCCGATGATGGTCAGGTGATTCAGGTATGGAATGGTGAAGACGATGCGCTGGTCTTCGTTCTGCAGGATGTGCGCGTGGGCGCCTTCATACAGCTTCGGCACGATCAGGTGGCTGCCCTGGATCAGGCGGATGCCGTAAGGCGAATCCAGCTTCAAGTCATCCTTGATGAACTTGGCGACCCATGGGCCGGCTGCGTTCACCAGTGCCCGGGCGCGGATCGAGAACAGGCTGCCGTCGGCGCGTTCCATGTTCATTTCCCACAGGCCTTTGCTGCGGTGCGCGCTGACGCAACGGGTCTGGGTGTGGATATGCGCACCCTTTTCCCGCGCGGCCATGGCGTTGAGTACTACGAGGCGGGCGTCGTCGACCCAGCAATCGGAGTATTCGAAGCCTTTGGTGATTTCGCTTTTCAGCGGGCTGTCGGGACCGAACTTGAGGCTCTTGGAACCTTCGAGTTTTTCCCGCTTGCCCAGGTGGTCATACAGGAAGAGGCCGGCGCGAATCATCCACGCTGGGCGCAGGTGCGGGCGGTGTGGCAATACAAAGCGCATCTGCTTGACGATGTGCGGGGCCTTGGCCAACAGCACCTCACGTTCAGCCAGGGCTTCGCGCACCAGGCGGAATTCGTAATGCTCCAAATAACGCAGGCCACCGTGGATCAGCTTGCTGCTGGCGGAGGAGGTGTGGCTGGCCAGGTCGTCCTTTTCGCAAAGGAATACCGACAAACCGCGACCGGCTGCGTCTGCTGCAATGCCGACGCCATTGATCCCGCCACCGATAACGGCGACGTCATAGACTTCGGCAAGCGGTGTGGCAGGCAAGGTAGAAGGGTTCATCGGCTGGCCTCGCAATCTTTTTCGTATTGGAATTCGAACATAAATGTTCATTTGCGAAAATGGTAGCTTATAAACGCAGGCACAGCCAGCCTGCTTCGATTGAAAATACTGATCGAAGGGCGAAGAAAGGAAAATTTGTGTACATCAGGGGGCAGGACACCCCCTGTATAGGCTTACACCACTTCCAGCCGAATCTTGTGCTGATTCAGCAACTGCACCAGTGCCGGGACCGGTTGCTGATCGGTGACTAAACAATCAATCAAACTGATCGGTCCCAGGCGAATCATGGCGTTGCGCCCGAATTTGCTGGAGTCCGCCGCCAGGATCACCTTGCGCGCATTGGCAATGATCGCCTGGGAAACCCGTACTTCCTGGTAATCGAAGTCCAACAGGCTGCCGTCTTCATCGATACCGCTGATACCCACCAAGGCAAAATCGACCTTGAACTGGTTGATAAAGTCGACGCTGGCCTGGCCTACCACGCCGCCGTCACGGCGCACGTTGCCGCCGGTCAGGAGTACGTCGAAGTCGTCTTTGGCACTCAGCATCATGGCGACGTTGAGGTTATTGGTGATGATTTTCAGGTGGCTGTGGTTAAGCAGCGCCCGGGCAATCGATTCGGTGGTGGTACCGATGTTGATGAACAGCGAGGCGTGATCGGGGATTTGCGCGGCGATGGCTTCGCCGATGCGCTGTTTCTCGTCGCGCATCTGGTCGGCCCGCATGGCGTATGCGGTGTTTTCAACGCTGGAGTCATAGGCTGCGCCGCCGTGGTAGCGGCGCAACAGATTGGCTTCCGCCAGTTGATTGATATCGCGGCGGATGGTTTGCGGGGTGACAACAAAGAGCTGCGCCATTTCCTCGATACTCACATAGCCGCGTTCGCGAACCAGTTCGAGGATTTGTTGCTGGCGGGGAGGCAGATTCATGGTGCGTCCTTTGGGCTGCCGTAAAAAGTGGCCCATGATGACGCAGGAATCTGCTCCCTGCCAGTTACAACCCTATGTGGGTCCAGCGCTTGGCTTATTCAGCGCCTTCGTGGGGTTCCCAGTCGCGGGTGCGGCTGACCGCTTTCTGCCAGCCGGCGTAGAGTTTTTCCTTCGCCGCTTCTTCCAGTTGCGGTTCGAATTGGCGCTCGATCACGGCCTTGCCACGCAATTCGTCCAGGCTGCCCCAGAAGCCGCACGCCAGGCCAGCCAGGTAGGCGGCGCCCAATGCGGTGGTTTCGCGCATTTGCGGGCGCTCAACCTGGGTGCCGAGGATGTCGGCCTGGAACTGCATCAGGAAGTTGTTGGCGACTGCGCCACCGTCTACCCGCAGGGATTTGAGGCGTTCGCCGGAATCCTGCTGCATCGCGTCGAGTACGTCGCGGGTTTGATAGGCAATCGACTCCAGAGCGGCACGGATGATGTGATCCACACGTACGCCACGGGTCAGGCCGAACAGCGCGCCACGGGCATACGGGTCCCAGTAGGGCGCGCCCAGGCCGGTGAAGGCCGGTACCAGGTACACGCCGTTGCTGTCCTTGACCTTGCCGGCGAAGTATTCGGTATCGGTGGCATCGGCGATGATTTTCAGCTCGTCACGCAGCCACTGCACGGTGGAACCGCCGTTGAATACGGCGCCCTCCAGGGCGTAGGCCACTTCGCCACGGGGGCCGCAAGCGATGGTGGTGAGCATGCCGTGCTTGGATTTCACGGCCTTGTCGCCAGTGTTCATCAGCAGGAAGCAGCCGGTGCCGTAGGTGTTTTTCGCCTGGCCCGGTTCTACGCACATTTGGCCGAACAGCGCCGCCTGCTGGTCACCGGCGATACCGCCGATGGCGATGCCGCTTTTGGTGCGGCCGTAGATTTCCGAGGAGGACTTCACTTCCGGCAGCATTTCGCGCGGCACGTCGAGAATCTCCAGCATCTTCGAATCCCACTCGAGGGTGTGGATGTTGAAGAGCATGGTGCGCGAGGCGTTGGTGTAGTCGGTGACGTGGGTTTTGCCGCCGGTAAATTTCCAGATCAGCCAGCTGTCGATGGTGCCGAACAGCAGCTCGCCGTTACGCGCACGTTCGCGGCTGCCTTCGACGTTGTCGAGGATCCACTTGAGCTTGGTGCCGGAGAAGTACGGGTCGGTGACCAGGCCAGTGGTGTCATTGATGTATTGCTCATGGCCGTCGCGCTTGAGCTGCTGGCAGATCTCGGTGCTGCGGCGGCATTGCCAGACGATCGCGTTGTAGATCGGGCGGCCGGTGATTTTGTCCCAGACCACGGTAGTTTCACGCTGGTTGGTGATACCGATGGCCGCGACCTGGTCATGGTGCAGGCCGGCTTGTGCCAGGGCCTCGACCATCACCGCACTCTGGGTGGCGAAAATTTCCATCGGGTCATGTTCGACCCAGCCGGCTTGCGGGTAATGCTGGGTGAATTCACGCTGGGCGGTGCAGACCACGTTGGCGTCACGATCAAAGATGATCGCCCGGGAACTGGTGGTGCCCTGATCGAGGGCAATGATGTAGTTCTTATTCTGAATGTCGGTCATGTCGATTGCCTTGGACGGAGAATAGGGGAGTCAGTAAACAGCCTGGGCCGCAAAGGGGCAGTACTGCCCAGGCTATCGCATCAGGAAGTACGGGTTTTGCCGCTGGCGGCCGCTTCGGTTGCATCAGTTGTAGCAGGTGCGCCGCTGGGCAGGTGACGGGCAATCAGCCCGCGATACGCGGCAGCACCGAGGCAGGCACCGACAATCGGTGCAAAGATCGGAATCAGGAAATAAGGAATGTCGCGCCCACCGGTGAAGGCCATTTCACCCCAACCGGCGAAAAAGGTCATCAGCTTGGGCCCGAAGTCACGGGCCGGGTTCATCGCAAAGCCGGTCAGCGGGCCCATGGCACTGCCGATCACGGCGATCAGCAAACCAATCAGCAGCGGTGCCAACGGGCCACGGGGCAGGCCGTTGTTGTCGTCGGTCAGGGCCATGATCACGCCCATCAGGATCGCGGTAATGACCATTTCCACCAGGAACGCCTGGGCCGTGCCCAGCAGCGGATGCGGATAGGTGGAGAACACTGAGGCCAATTCCAGGCTGGCCTGGGTGCCGCGAATCATGTGGTGGGTTTGTTCGTAATCGAAAAACAGGTTGCTGTAGAGCGTGTAAACCAACGCTGCCGAGCAGAAGGCGCCGGCGACCTGAGCGATGATGTAGAACGGCAGTTTGCGCTTTTCGAAATCGGCAAAAATGCACAGGGCGATACTGACGGCGGGATTGAGGTGCGCCCCGGAAATACCGGCGCTCAGGTAGATCGCCATGCTGACGCCGATCCCCCAGATGATACTGATTTCCCACAAGCCAAAGCTGGCGCCCGCGACCTTGAGCGCAGCAACACATCCGGTACCGAAGAAGATCAGCAACGCAGTGCCCAGGAATTCGGCCATGCATTGACTTGAGAGTGAAGGCTGTTGAAGAGCAGTTGTCATGGAAAACCTCTGTTTTTGTTGTTGTCTGGCGTTTTGCCGCAACGGGCAAGCTGCGATTTTCACCGTGGCGAGGATCCCCATCCTCTTCGCGGCTTACTGCTGTGAATCCGTAGGTGTATTCCTACAGTATTCGTAAACGAAAAAATATAGACAAGAATGACGGCTGTCAAAGGTCGAAAGTGAACGATCGGTCATTTTGTAATTATTGGTGTGGTGAATGATCGCGCCGTGGGCGCGGGGAGTTGCAGCAAAGGAGCGCGCGGGCTCGTGGCAGAGGGCTTCGGACTAGAGCCTTTTACCTTCTGTTGGCCTAGAATTGGCCGTCTGTTTTTTCACCGTTTAGCCAAGCCTGGAGCCCTCATGACGCCCGCATTGGACCTGTTGAAAAAAGTTCGTGCCGAACATCGAATCCACAGTTACGAACATGACCCCAAGGCAGCCTCTTATGGTCTGGAGGCCGCGGAAAAGTTGGGGCTTGATCCCGCGCAGGTGTTCAAGACCTTGCTGGCCAGCAGTGAAAAATCTGAACTGCTGGTGGCCGTTGTGCCGGTCGTCGGAAGTTTGGATTTAAAAGCGTTGGCGCAGGCGGCGGGGGTGAAAAAGGTCGAGATGGCGGACCCGGCTGCGGCGCAACGGGCCACCGGTTACTTGCTGGGTGGCATCAGCCCGCTAGGGCAGAAGAAACGCCTGCGCACCTTTGTCGATGTGACGGCGCAGTCGTTTCCGACAATTTTTATCAGTGCGGGAAGAAGGGGGCTTGAGGTGGAGTTGGCAGCAGCGGTGCTGGCCGAGCACACCCAGGCCAAGTTCGCGGAAATTGGCCGGGTGTGATGCGCTGAGGTCAGGTGGCGGTGCTGTAGCGGCGAACGCCTGACTCTACGTGGGGAATGTGCGCCGCTGTGCTGCCTGAGGCCTGGAACAACACCAGGTGTTCGGCTGCCACGCGAATGCCCACATCGGCACCGACCAAGTGATCGGCGTGGCTGGGGAAGATCGATTCCAGCTGCGCACCGGTAGGCAGCTGCAAGCGATACAGGGTCGATGCCCCGAGGAACGTCTTGCCGACAATCCGCGCTTTCAAGGCGCTGTCCGGAGCATAAACAATGTCGTCCGGGCGCAACAACACATCCACCGCGCCGCCGGTGGGCCAGGTGTAGGCACGATTGCCGCGCAACTCGCCCAGTTCGGTGGTGACCGATTCCGGCGTGTTCAACTGCCCGCGAATGAAGTAACCCTGGCCAATAAAGCTGGCGACAAAGGGTGTCAGCGGTTCGTGGTACAGGTTGTAGGGCGTATCCCACTGCTCCAGGCGACCTTCCTTGAACACGCCGACATGGTCACTCACCGCGAAGGCTTCTTCCTGGTCGTGGGTCACGAGAATTGCACTGGTGCCCCGGGCCTTGAGGATGTCGCGCACTTCATGGCTGAGCTTGCGCCGCAGTTCGCCATCGAGGTTGGAGAAGGGTTCGTCCAACAGCAGCAGTTGCGGTTCCGGCGCCAAGGCGCGGGCCAGGGCGACGCGCTGTTGCTGGCCACCGGAAAGCTCATGGGGGAAGCGCTTGCCGAGGTTCTTCAGGTTCACCAGTTCCAGCAATTCAGCGACCACACGCTCTTTTTGCGGGTGCTTGCGAATGCCGAAGGCGATGTTGTCGGCCACGCTGAGGTGTGGAAACAGCGCGTAGTCCTGGAACACCATGCCGATCCGACGTTTCTCCGGGGCCAGTGTGAAACCGGCGCTGGAGATGACTTCGCCCGCCAGGCTGATCTCACCTTCGTGTACCGGCTCAAAGCCGGCAATCGCTCGCAGGGTGGTGGTCTTGCCGCAACCCGAGGAGCCCAGCAAGCAACCGATGTCACCGGCGTTGAGGTGCAGGTTAAGGTTCTGCACCACCCGTTGGTCCTGATAACCGCATGCCAGATTGCGTAGGTTCAGCAGTAAAGGCTGGCTCATGCAGGGCGGTACGCCGGCGCAACCAAAAACTCCAGCAGCGCTTTTTGTGCGTGCAGGCGGTTTTCTGCCTGGGCCCAGGCCACCGAACGTTGGTCGTCCAGCAGGTCGAGGCTGATTTCCTCGCCACGGTGGGCTGGTAGGCAGTGCATGAACAGCACGTCCGGTGCGGCCAGGTCGAGCAGGGCGCGGTTGACCTGGAACGGTGCGAACAGCTTGAGGCGCTTGGCGGTTTCCTCTTCCTGGCCCATGGAGGTCCACACGTCAGTGCTTACCAGGTGCGCGCCGATAACAGCCTCACGCGGGTCGCGAACGATGGTCACGCGGTCGCCGGCCTGGGCCAGGAATTTTGCGTCCGGCTCATAGCCTTCAGGGCAGGCAACGCGCAATTGGAAGTCGAACTGGATCGCCGCTTCTATATAGCTATTGCACATATTGTTGCCGTCGCCGATCCAGGCCACGGTCTTGCCCTGGATCGAACCGCGCTGTTCGAGGAAGGTTTGCATGTCGGCCAGCAACTGGCACGGGTGCAGGTCATCGGACAGGCCGTTGATCACGGGCACACGGGAGTTGGCGGCAAATTCGGTCAGGGTGCTGTGGGCGAAGGTACGGATCATCACTGCATCCAGCATGCTCGACATCACGATCGCGCAGTCGCTGATCGGTTCGCCACGGCCCAGTTGGGTATCACGAGGTGACAGGAAGATAGCCTGGCCGCCGAGCTGAATCATGCCGGCTTCGAAAGACACACGGGTGCGGGTAGACGACTTCTCGAAAATCATCCCGAGCACGCGGTTTTTCAAAGGCTCGAACAGTACGCCGCGGTTACGCAGGTCTTTAAGCTCAATGCCTCGACGGAGCACGCTGACCAGCTCTTCGGGCGTGCAATCCATCAGGGAGAGAAAGTGCCTTGCGCTCATCATTAACTACCTTTTTGCAACAGACCGCAGATACTCAAAGCCTTGTTTATTTTGAAAACGGGCGAGACCTGCGGCGAAAGCCGCACGGGGCGACGAAATAGGGGAAGGCGCGATCTTATAATTAAATGTCGCGTCTTACCAATAGGGCTACAGTTTTTAGGGGAGTTCAAGGACGCGGGGAGGGCGCTTTTGAAGCCTGTTTCCTGACAGCAGCGGGTCATTTGTACACTGGCGCTGCGCCACATTGCAATGCGAGAAGGCGTGCGCAGGCCGGGGCGCGTCGGTTTCAGAGGGCTGTCGGAGGGCGCTGAAACATTTCATGATGTTTCCTCATGGCCCGGCCTGATGCCGTTGGATTCACGCGACGAACGTTGCTGGCGCTGCTGCCGGCGGCGGGCCATAGTTTTCGTCCGAAGCGCTCAGCCCACAATAAAGAGACTGGCCATGACCAAGACTCTCCACCACCGTGCCTGCCATCTGTGCGAAGCCATCTGCGGCCTGACACTGGAAACTACCCAGGGTGAAGACGGGAGCCTGGCGATCACCTCAATCAAGGGTGACCCCCTGGACACGTTCAGCCGTGGCCATATCTGCCCCAAGGCCGTGGCCCTGCAGGACATCCAGAACGACCCGGACCGTCTGCACCAGCCCATGTTGCGGGTGGGCAGCGAATGGCAGCCTATCCCGTGGGACGACGCCTTTGCGCTTGTAGCCGAGCGCCTTGCGGGCATCCAGGCACGCCACGGGCAGAATGCGGTGGCGGTGTATCAGGGCAATCCGAGCGTGCACAATTATGGCCTGATGACCCACAGCAATTACTTCCTGGGCCAGCTCAAGACCCGCAACCGCTTTTCCGCCACGTCGGTGGATCAGTTGCCCCACCACCTGACCAGTCACCTGATGTACGGCCACGGCCTGTTGCTGCCGATCCCGGACATCGACCATACCGACTTCATGCTGATCCTCGGCGGCAACCCGCTGGCGTCCAACGGCAGCATCATGACCGTGCCGGATGTGGAAAAGCGCCTGAAGGCCATCCAGGCCAGGGGCGGCAAAGTCGTGGTGGTTGATCCGCGGCGCAGCGAGACGGCGGCGATTGCCGACCAACATCTGTTTGTGCGCCCGGGCGGCGATGCGGCGTTATTGTTCGGTTTGCTTAATACGCTGTTTGCCGAGAACCTGATCCGTGACAGTCATCTGCCGGTCGATGGCCTGGATGAAGTGCGCCAGGCCGTGGCCGGATTCACCGCCGAAGCGATGAGTCGTCAATGCGCGGTGCCCGCCGAGCAGATCCGCCAGTTGGCGCGGGACTTCTCGGCGGCCGACACAGCGGTGTGTTATGGCCGCATGGGCGTGTCGACCCAGGCGTTCGGCACGCTGTGCCATTGGCTGGTGCAGTTGATCAACCTGGTGACGGGCAATCTGGACCGAGTGGGCGGCGCCTTGTGCACCACGCCGGCAGTCGACCTGGTGGCTTCCACCTCCGGCGGGCACTTCAATCGTTGGCAAAGCCGGGTTTCCGGGCGACCGGAGTACGGTGGCGAGCTGCCGGTGTCGGCACTGGCCGAAGAAATGCTCACCGAGGGCGAAGGACAAATCCGTGCGCTGGTGACGGTGGCAGGCAATCCGGTGCTCTCCACGCCTAACGGCCGGCAGTTGGAACAGGCGCTGGATGGCCTGGAGTTCATGGTCAGCATCGACCTGTATATCAACGAAACCACGCGCTATGCCGACCTGATCCTGCCGTCTACCTCGGCACTGGAAAACGATCACTACGACACCACCTTCAATATGTTCGCGGTGCGCAACGTCACCCGCTTCAATCGCGCCATCCTGCCAAAGCCTGACGGCGCATTGCATGACTGGGAAATCTTCGTCGGCCTGGCCCAGGCGTTTGCCGCGAAGACGGGTAATACGCTCAAACCGACCATGCCACCGGCGCAGATGATCGATTTCGGGCTGCGCGCCGGACCTTATGGCGATACCTTGTCTATTGCCGCGCTGGCTGATTATCCCCACGGTCTAGACCTTGGGCCGCTGAAGCCCAACCTGGCAGGGCGCATGAAAACCGCCAACGGCCATTTGCAGGCTGCGCCGCCGGTGATCCTCGCAGACTTGGCGCGCTTTGCCGCACAACCAGTGCCTGGGCTGAATGAATTGTTGCTGATCGGCCGTCGCCATGTGCGCAGCAACAACTCGTGGATGCATAACTACCATCGGTTGGTGAAGGGCAAGCCCCGTCACCAGTTGCTGATGCATCCCGATGACCTGGCCCATCGCAAGTTGAGCGACGGGCAACGTGTGCGGGTCAGTTCTCGGATCGGCATGATCGAAGTCGAGGTATTGGCCAGCCTCGACATGATGCCCGGCGTGGTCAGCCTGCCCCACGGCTGGGGCCATGGCCGTCCGGGCGTGCAGATGACCATCGCCAGTGGGCAGCCGGGAGCGAGTGCGAATGACCTGACGGATGAGCGGCAATTGGATGAGCTGTCGGGCAATGCGGCGTTGAACGGCGTGCCGGTGCAGGTCGAGGCGGCGTAAGGATTGTCTGTCGGGGAGTCCGAGCGTCATGCTAGGGTTTGCGTTACAATGCGCCACCGTGCCGACCCATGAGTCGGAAAGTTCCAGCCGAGGTGTTCCATGGATATCATCGAAACGATCAAAGAGCAGATTGCCAACAACACTATTCTGCTTTACATGAAGGGCGCACCTAACGCGCCTCAGTGTGGCTTCTCCGCAAAGGCTTCCCAGGCCATCATGCAATGTGGCGAGAAGTTCGCCTACGTGGATATCCTGCAGAACCCGGAAATCCGCGCCAACCTGCCGAAGTACGCCAACTGGCCAACTTTCCCGCAGCTGTGGGTGGCCGGTGAGCTGGTCGGCGGTAGCGACATCATCACCGAGATGGCGGCTGATGGTTCGTTGCAGGCACTGATCAAAGACGCAGCAGAAAAAGCCGCTGCCAAGACCGAAGCCTGATTGGTTTTAGGCTGCGGCAATAAAAAGCCCCGCTTCTCGAGAGAGAGCGGGGCTTTTTAGTGGCCGGGAATTAAGGGTTATTCACCCATCTGCGATTGCAGGTAATTCTCGATAGTCACTTTGTCGATCAGGCCGATCTGGGTTTCCAGCCAGTCGATGTGTTCTTCCTGGTCTTCAAGGATATCTTCCAGCAACTCGCGGCTACCGAAATCACTCTTGATTTCGCAATGAGCAATGGCGGCCTTGAGGTCGGTGTGGCTCTTGCGTTCGAAGTTCAGGTCGCAGTTGATCATTTCCTGGGTGTGCTCGCCGATGTTCAGCTTGCCCAGGTCCTGCACGTTCGGCAGGCCTTCCAGGAACAGGATGCGCTTGATCAGCGCATCGGCGTCCTTCATGGCCTTGATGGATTCTTTGTATTCACGCTTGCCCAGCTTTTCCAGGCCCCAATCGTCATACATGCGTGCATGCAGGAAGTACTGATTGATCGCGACCAGTTCATTGGCAAGGATTTTGTTGAGTTGCTGGATGACTGTAATGTCGCCTTTCATGATTGGGGTCCTGCCCTGTATTAGCTGTATATAAGGCGGAGTTTGAGCTGCGCATTTACTACTGTCAAACCTAAGTTATTGAATAATAAATGAAAATTAATCGGAATAAGAATGTTTGTGTTCCGCGTCTTGGCGCTAACTGTTTGAATTCCGGGCATAAAAAAACCGGACACTAAGTCCGGTTCTTAAAAACACACCCTTCAGGCGTGTGTAAATTCTGCTGAGTAGGGGATCGCCGCCTGTGCAGTTTGCAGCTGCGTCAGGGTTTCCCGTACCACCTGCTTGGCGAGGCAGGCGCATTTGCCGCATTGGCTGGCAACGCCGGTGGTTTCACGTACTTCCTTGTAGCTGCAGCAACCTTCATAGATTGCTTCGCGGATTTGTCCGTCGGTGACGCCAGTGCAGAGGCAGACATACATAAGGGAGAACCATCGCGGTTTAAGGCTTAAGTGCGACGGATCTTAATGTTAACGAGAATGATTGTCAAAGTAGTTTCTTGCTCGTTTGAAACAGATTGATCGCCCTCTGACGAACGGTTTTTTCCTGAGCCGTGTATGATGGCCGGTCTTCACGAAGCGTGATCCCGTCACAGGGCTGTCGTTTACCCACGGCACACTGGAAGGGATCCTTTTACTTCAAGTCACCACCATCAGGAGATACCCAATGAGCGTACTCGTCGGCAAACAAGCCCCGGATTTCGACGTCCCAGCCGTCCTCGGCAATGGCGAAATCGTAGACAGCTTCAAACTGTCTGAAGCCATCAAAGGCAAATACGGCCTGGTGTTCTTCTACCCGCTGGACTTCACCTTCGTCTGCCCATCGGAGCTGATCGCTCTGGATCACCGCATGGACGATTTCAAGGCGCGTAACGTTGAAGTGGTAGCCGTTTCCATCGACTCCCATTTCACCCACAACGCCTGGCGCAACACCGCCATCAATGATGGCGGCATCGGCAAAGTCAAATACACCATGGCTGCCGACATGAAGCACGACATCGCCAAGGCCTACGACGTTGAGTCCGAAGGCGGCGTGGCTTTCCGTGGCGCGTTCCTGATCGACGACAAGGGCGTTGTGCGCTCGCAGATCATCAACGACCTGCCGCTGGGCCGTAACATGGAAGAGCTGATCCGTCTGATCGACGCTCTGCAATTCCACGAAGAACACGGCGAAGTGTGCCCTGCCAACTGGAAAAAAGGCGACAAAGGCATGAACGCTTCGCCAGAAGGCGTTGCGGCGTACCTGACCGAGAACGCTGGCAAGCTGTAAGCCAGATTCGCGGCACAAAAAAACCGGCCTGAGAAGGCCGGTTTTTTTATGCGCGGGATTTGGCTTCAGTCGCCGAAGTCTTCCCAGCCGCCCATTTGTTTCCAGCGGTTGACGATGCCGCAGAACAGCTCGGCGGTCTTCTCGGTGTCGTAGCGGGCCGAGTGGGCCTCACGACCGTCGAAGTCGATACCGGCCGCCTGGCAGGCTTTTGCCAGCACGGTCTGGCCATAGGCCAAGCCAGCAAGGGTCGCGGTGTCGAAGCTGGAGAACGGGTGAAACGGGTTGCGCTTCATGTCCAGGCGCGCCACAGCGGCGTTGAGGAAGCCCAGGTCGAAGCTGCTGTTGTGACCCACCAGGATTGCGCGTTTGCAGCCATTGGCCTTCAAGGCCTTGCGCACACCACGGAAGATGTCAGTCAGCGCTGCTTCTTCACTGACTGCCATGCGCAACGGGTGATCGAGCTTGATCCCGGTGAACTCCAGGGCGGCCGCTTCGATGTTGGCGCCTTCGAACGGCTCGACGCGGAAGAAGTGGGTGTGTTCCGGGAACACGAAACCCTGTTCGTCCATGCCGATAGTCGTAGCGGCGATTTCCAGCAATGCGTCAGTGGCGCAATTGAAACCGCCGGTTTCTACGTCGATGACAACCGGCAGGTAGCCACGGAAACGCTCGGCCATCGGGTGACGGGAACCGCCACCACCGCCGCCGTGTTCCTGGTCGTCGTCGTAATGGTCTTCACTCACGGGTGTTCCTCCAGCAGGCGCCAGCGCAGTGTTTCACCGGCGCGCAGCGGGATAACGGTCAGCTCGCCAAACGGCAGGCTGGTGGGGGCGGTCCAGTCTTCACGGACCAGGGTAATGCGGTCGGTATTCGCCGGCAGGCCATAGAAACGCGGGCCGTTGAGGCTGGCGAACCCTTCAAGCTTGTCCAGGGCGTTACGTTGTTCGAACGCTTCGGCATACAACTCGATCGCCGCATACGCGGTGTAGCAACCGGCACAACCACACGCGGCTTCCTTGGCGTGTTGGGCGTGCGGTGCAGAGTCTGTGCCGAGGAAAAACTTCTCGTTGCCACTGGTGGCGGCATCGAGCAGCGCCACCTGGTGAGTGTTGCGCTTGAGAATCGGCAGGCAATAGAAGTGCGGCCGAATCCCGCCCACCAGCATGTGGTTGCGGTTGTACAACAGGTGATGCGCGGTGATGGTCGCGCCGACGTTGGCTGAAGCCTCGGTGACGAACTGCACGGCATCGGCGGTGGTGATGTGTTCGAACACGACCTTCAGGGTCGGGAACAGCTCGACCACACGACGCATGTGCTCGTCGATGAAGATCTTTTCACGATCGAATACATCGACATCGCCACGGGTGACTTCACCGTGGATCAGCAACGGCATGCCCACTTCCGCCATGGCTTCGATGGCCGGCAGGATCTTGTCGATACTGGTGACGCCGGAATCGGAGTTGGTGGTCGCCCCGGCCGGGTACAGCTTGGCGGCGTACACGAAACCACTGGCTTTAGCCTGGCGAATTTCTTCGGGCTGGGTGCGGTCGGTCAGGTACAGCACCATCAACGGCTCGAAGCGGCTACCGGCCGGCCGTGCAGCAAGAATGCGCTGGCGATAGGCATCGGCTTCCGCGGCGTTACGCACCGGAGGTACCAGGTTAGGCATGATGATGGCGCGGCCAAACGTGCGCGCTACATCGGCCACGGTTTGGGGCAACGCAGCACCATCGCGAAGATGAATATGCCAGTCGTCGGGACGCAGCAGGGTCAGGCGGTCGGACATTGGGGATTCCAGGCGGGTCAATCTGGTGGGAATGCTACCGGAAAAGACTCTTGCAGGCACTCGCTATCAAGTTTTGCAGGATACGACCGATATCCCTGGGTATGCCTTAACGATGTATGACGCCTTGATGTGTTGTAGAAACCAGTGGAGCCTCCCGTGCGCCAGCATTATCTAGCCCTGCTCAGTGTGTTCGCCAGCCTGCCCGCGATGGCCCTCACGTTCCAGACACGTCTGGAGAATATTGAGTGGAAAGTGGAGGGCGATAAGTTCGAGTGCCGCTTGAGCCAACCGATCACCGATTTCGGCTCGGGCGAGTTCGTGCGCCGTGCGGGCGAGCAGGCGACGTTTCGCCTGAAAGCCTTTAACGGTTCGTTAGGTGCCGGTTCCGCAACCCTGCTGGCGGCCGCTGCGCCGTGGCAGCCGGGGCGTGGTGATATCAATCTCGGCGCGGTGCGCGTCGGCAATGGTGATGTGCTGTTTAACAGCTCCCAGGCTCAGGCCGGGCGCTTGTTCACCGGCTTGCTCGAAGGTCGTAGCCCGACGGTGCGGCACTATGGGCGTGATGGCGGGTATTCCGAGATTCGCCTGTTGCCGGTGAAATTCAACAAGGCCTACAACGACTATCAGCTGTGCACCACCAAACTGCTGCCGATGAATTTCGAGCAGGTCAAACAGACCGAGGTGGGCTTCCCGGGGGGCGGAATCGAACTGGACGCGGCGGCCAAGAAAAAGCTCTCGGTGATTCTCGAGTTCATGAAAGCCGACCCGACGGTTAACCACATCGAGTTGAACGGCCACTCTGACAACAGCGGCAATCGCCTGACCAATCGTGATGTCTCCCGGCGCCGTGCCTTGGCGGTGATGGACTACTTCAAGGCCAATGGCATCGATGAATCGCAGATCACCCTGCGGTTTCATGGTGAAAGCTACCCGTTGGCGCCGAACACCAGCCCGGCCAACCGGGCGAAAAACCGTCGGGTGAATATTCAACTTGAACGGGTGGCAGCCCCCGAGAAACCGGCGCCCCAAGCCAAAGCGCCAGGTAACGCTGCCGCCACCTCATAAGGTGCGGCGTTTCGTCGCTCGCTCGACATAATCTGTCGCTTTATCTTCATTTGCTGTCGCGCCTCTGTAATTTCACGGTTTTGGTCGGTAGAATCGACGCCTTTCCGTACAACCCCGTGGAGTGATGGCATGGCCGACGTAAACAAGGTCGTTCTCGCGTATTCCGGCGGCCTGGACACTTCGGTGATCCTCAAGTGGCTGCAGGATACTTATAACTGTGAAGTGGTGACCTTCACCGCTGACCTGGGTCAGGGCGAAGAGGTCGAACCTGCACGTGCCAAGGCGCAAGCCATGGGCGTGAAAGAGATCTACATTGACGACCTGCGCGAAGAGTTCGTCCGCGATTTCGTTTTCCCGATGTTTCGCGCCAACACCGTCTACGAAGGTGAGTACCTGCTGGGTACTTCCATCGCACGTCCGCTGATCGCCAAGCGCTTGATCGAAATCGCCAACGAAACCGGCGCTGACGCCATTTCCCATGGCGCCACCGGCAAGGGCAACGACCAAGTGCGTTTCGAGCTGGGCGCCTATGCCTTGAAGCCAGGCGTAAAAGTCATTGCTCCGTGGCGTGAATGGGACCTGCTGTCCCGTGAAAAGCTGATGGACTACGCTGAAAAGCACGCTATCCCGATCGAGCGTCACGGCAAGAAGAAGTCCCCGTACTCGATGGATGCCAACTTGCTGCACATCTCCTATGAAGGCGGCGTGCTGGAAGACACCTGGACCGAGCACGAAGAAGACATGTGGAAGTGGACCGTCTCCCCGGAGAACGCTCCTGACAAGGCCCAGTACCTGGAACTGACCTACCGCAACGGCGACATCGTCGCGCTGGACGGCGTCGAAATGACCCCGGCCACCGTCTTGGCGACCCTGAACCGTATCGGTGGCGAACACGGTATCGGCCGCCTCGACATCGTCGAGAACCGTTACGTGGGCATGAAGTCCCGTGGTTGCTACGAGACCCCTGGCGGCACCATCATGCTGCGCGCTCACCGCGCCATCGAGTCCATCACCCTGGACCGTGAAGTGGCTCACCTCAAAGACGAGCTGATGCCCAAGTACGCCAGCCTGATCTACACCGGCTACTGGTGGAGCCCGGAGCGTCTGATGCTGCAACAGATGATCGACGCTTCCCAGGTCCACGTGAACGGTGTTGTGCGCCTGAAACTGTACAAGGGCAACGTGATCGTGACCGGTCGCAAGTCCGACGAGTCGCTGTTCGACGCCAATATCGCCACCTTCGAAGAAGATGGCGGCGCGTACAACCAGGCAGACGCGGCAGGCTTCATCAAGCTCAACGCATTGCGCATGCGCATTGCGGCCAACAAAGGTCGCAAGTTGTTCTGAGTGTTTTAAGTTGCAATGAAAAATGGCCCCGTTAGGGGCCATTTTTTTTTGGCTGAAAATACACCTGGAATCCTTAGGGGCGATGCGGTGTTTATTGTTCAGTTCAACAACAGCCCTGTGTCTAAGGCGGTGGTGTGGAGTGTTTATGTTTTTACGGGGGCAATGTTTATTAATTTCGCTCGATAAGTGGTGCATTGTTGAAAGTGGGTTTTTTTCTTGTGTTCAGGAACTATGTACTACAGAAATTTCACTCAGAAATGTACCGCGAACATGTCAGATGCTGACATGCCTGTAGGATTTATGGAGCGTTATTAATTATGTCGAATGGAACTTTTAAAAAGTGCCTTTCAGCCCGTGTTCACAGGTCTTCTGATAAGGCACAAGGGGCATTTCCTGAAACTTGTGTGCGGCACGTTTACCCCGCCCCCCGTAATCCTGGGAATTTTCACTCAAAATATGTTTGTACTCGGAAAGTTCTGAAAGCCTCAACAAAACTGGACACCTCCACACTGGCGTTTTTTTGTAGGCTAAATCCTATGTCTTTGTGGGTTGGGTCTCTGCTTGCTGTTGCTTGGGGGGGAGCGCTATGCCAAGCGGGAAACGACTAGGCTATTGTGCTTGCTCTTAATAATTCGAACAGCGAAATTGGACTTGCCCATGAATAAAGTGCTGATCGTGGATGATCATCCCGTCATTCGTCTTGCTGTGCGTATGCTAATGGAACGTCATAGTTATGAGGTCGTTGCCGAGACCGATAACGGTGTCGATGCCTTGCAACTTGCACGGGAGCATATGCCGGACATAGTCATACTGGATATTGGAATTCCCAAACTCGATGGCCTGGAAGTTATATGCCGGCTGTCATCTACCAAGCAGGCCCATCCCTTCAAAGTGCTGGTGCTGACGTCCCAGGCGCCCGGTCATTTCTCCATGCGGTGCATGCAGGCGGGCGCCGCTGGCTACGTGTGCAAGCAGCAGGACCTCACCGAGCTATTGAGCGCGGTCAAGGCGGTGCTGTGTGGATACAGCTACTTCCCCAACCAGGCGCTGAACTCGGTGCGCTCCACAATGGGAAACGCCAGCGAAGCGGACATGGTCGAGCGCTTGTCCGGCCGGGAGATGATGGTGCTGCAGCAACTGGCCCGCGGTAAAACCAACAAGGAGATCGCCGATGGCATGTTCCTGAGCAACAAAACCGTGAGCACCTACAAGACGCGCTTGCTGCTCAAGCTCAACGCACGCTCCCTGGTGGACTTGATCGAGCTGGCCCAGCGTAACGGGTTGGTATAGGCCGGCCGCACACTTACATGCAGTCAGAAAAAAGCCTCCGTAAGGGAGGCTTCTGTTTTTCGTTGGGTCGATTAGAGATCGAAGTCGTAATCGGCCAACTGTTTTTGCAGGCGCCGCTCTTCCAGAAGGTTGTCGATGGTGCGGCGTTTGCTCAAATTGGTCTTGGCCACCTCTACCGGTGTTTCTGCTGCCTCATCGTCGGATTCAGCGCCAACAACGTCGTCTTCTACATCCAGTTGTTCTTTGCCAGTGCTCATAAGGTTAACTCCAGGCTAAGACTGCCGTTGGCGCTCCTTATAACGATAATCTTGAGCCTGGTAAAAAAGATTTTTTCAATCGACTCATCAATAAAAGCAATGATGGCTCAATCGTCGGAAGTCTTTTCCTTGTATTCACACAGGTCTTCTATGCGGCAACTGCCACAGCGCGGCTTGCGAGCCTGGCAGACATAGCGGCCGTGAAGGATCAGCCAGTGATGTGAATCCAGCAGATAGGGCTTGGGCACAAACTTCATCAGTTGTTTTTCCACCTCCACCACATTCTTTCCGCGGGCAATCCCGGTGCGGTTGCTGACCCGAAAGATGTGCGTGTCCACCGCCATGGTCAGTTGGCGAAATGCCGTATTGAGCACCACATTGGCAGTTTTACGGCCTACGCCCGGGAGGGCTTCCAAGGCTTCCCGAGTCTGCGGCACTTCGCTGCCGTGCAACTCCACCAGCAGCCGACAGGTCTCGATGACATTCTTCGCCTTGCTGTTGTACAGGCCGATGGTCTTGATGTATTCGGACAACCCTTCAACGCCAAGCGCGTAGATTGCCTCGGGAGTATTGGCCACGGGGTACAACTTGGCAGTGGCCTTGTTGACGCCAACGTCTGTGGACTGGGCCGAAAGAATCACGGCGATCAGCAGCTCGAACGGCGAGGAATAGGCCAGCTCGGTTTTCGGTTCCGGGTTGTCTTCGTGAAGCCGACGGAAAATTTCCAGGCGTTTTGCGGCGTTCATGGGGCGAGCGGTTCCTTGCAGACAGTCAGTGTGGTTACGAAAAACGGGCCCAATAACCCGAGCAGGATAAACGCGGCGGGCACCAGCAGTACACGCTTCATCACGTGCGGCCGGTGCTCAAGGGGTTCAAGTGCGGGCATCGGACCCCACCAGCGCCGCAAGCGCCTGCTCTGCTGTTTCGAAATGCTGTTGCAGGACAATCAACTGCGACTGCTGTTCAAAGGTCGGCGGGTGGCCGAAAGCTTTCAGGGATTTGTGCAATTGGGCACGGCTCATGGCCAGATGGATCTTGGCCTTCTTCAAGGCAGCGTCCATCGCGGCGGCTTTTTGTGCACGAACCCGCTCAATGGCGGCCTGGACCGGGTTCTCCGAGGCTGCAGCCACCGGGGCGGCGCGCTTGGTGCGTGCCAGGCGTTCGGCGAGTTTCTGTTCCTCTTCGCGTTGCAGCCGCGTGTTGCGCTGTTCAAACCGCCGCCGGGCCCGATCGCGTTTGAGGTTGCGTGCCTGGCGCTCATGATCACTGGATGCCAGTCCGCCGACAATCGGCACCACCGTGGTCAACGGACGCATTTCGATGCAATCAACCGGGCAGGGTGCCACACACAGGTCGCAGCCTGTGCACTCGTCGATAATCACCGTGTGCATCAATTTGGCAGCACCAACAATAGCGTCCACTGGGCAGGCCTGGATGCATTTGGTACAGCCGATGCACTCCGCTTCACGGATAAACGCGATCTGCGCGGGCGCCTCGCCTCGGGACGTGTCCAGTTCCAGCACCGGGAGCTTCAACAGGTGTGCCAGGCCTGCGATGGTTTCCTGGCCGCCCGGAGGGCACTTGTTGATCGCCTCGCCTTGGGCAATGCCTTCTGCGTAGGGCTTGCAGCCAGGATGCCCACATTTGCCACATTGGGTTTGTGGCAGCAGGGCGTCGATACGTTGAATCAGGCTCATGGTTTGATCATTGCGTTGGAACCCGGAAAAGCCACAGCCAACAACGGGCCGACAGCAAACAGAATCCGATTATCCGGCAAGCGAGGAGGGGGTACTAGCTGAAACCGCCCCATAGCCGAGACCATGGGGCAGTTAGCCGTTGTTACTTGATGCGCTGACCCGGCTTGGCGCCGCTGTCCGGGCTCAACAGGTAGATCTCTTCACCGCCAGGGCCGGCCGCCATCACCATGCCCTCGGAGATACCGAACTTCATTTTCCGTGGCTTGAGGTTGGCGATCATCATGGTCAGGCGACCATCGAGCTTGGACGGATCCGGATAGGCACTCTTGATCCCGGAGAACACGTTGCGTTGCTCGTCACCGATGTCCAGAGTCAAGCGCAGCAGCTTGTCAGCGCCTTCCACGGCTTCGGCCTTGATGATCAGGGCCACCCGCAGGTCCACCGCAGCGAAGGCGTCGAAGTCGATTTCTGGCGACAGCGGATCTTTCGCCAGCTCGCCATTGCCCGCAGGTGCTGCATCGCCGGTGTCAGTCTTGCTGGCCTCGAGGTCTTCTTTCGAAGCATCGGTCATGGCCTGGACTTTTACCGGATCGATACGGGTCATCAGCGGCTTGAACTCATTCAACTGATGGTTGCTGAGCAAGGTCGCGTGGTCGTTCCAGGTCAGCGGCGGCACGTTGAGGAACGCCTCGGCGTCGGCTGCCAGCAGTGGCAGTACCGGCTTGAGGAAGATCACCAACTGGCGGAACAGGTTGACGCCTGTGGCGCAGATTGCCTGGACTTCAGCTTGCTTGCCTTCCTGCTTGTTCAGCGACCACGGCGCCTTGTCGGCGATCCAGGCGTTGGCACGGTCGGCCAGGCCCATGATCTCGCGCATGGCGCGGGCAAAGTCGCGGGCTTCATAGGCGTCGGCGATGCTCGGGGCAGCGGCCAGGAACGCGTCGGTCAGCTCCGGCGCGGCGTTTTCCGCCACCAGCACACCGGCGTTGCCCTTGTGGATAAACCCGGCGCAACGGCTGGCGATGTTGACGACTTTGCCCACCAGGTCCGAGTTGACCTTCTGTACGAAGTCTTCCAGGTTCAGGTCCAGGTCGTCGACGCCACGGCCCAGTTTGGAGGCGTAGTAGTAGCGCAGGTATTCCGGCGACAGGTGGTCCAGGTAGGTGCGCGCCTTGATAAAGGTGCCACGGGACTTGGACATCTTCTGGCCATTGACCGTCAGGTAGCCGTGTACCGCGATGCCGGTCGGCTTGCGGTAGCCCGAACCTTCGAGCATCGCCGGCCAGAACAGCGCGTGGAAGTTGACGATGTCCTTGCCGATGAAGTGATACAGCTCGGCAGTGGAGTCCTTGGCCCAGAACGCGTCGAAGTCCAGCTCCGGCGTGCGGTCGCACAGGTTTTTGAAGCTGGCCATGTAGCCAATCGGCGCGTCCAGCCATACGTAGAAGTACTTGCCTGGCTCACCCGGGATTTCAAAACCGAAGTACGGCGCATCGCGGGAGATGTCCCACTGCTGCAGGCCGGCGTCCAGCCATTCGGCGATCTTGTTTGCCACGGCGTCCTGCAGGGTGCCGCTGCGGGTCCAGGTTTGCAGCATCTGCTGGAAATCCGGGAGCTTGAAGAAGAAGTGCTGGGAATCCTTGAGCACCGGGGTGGCGCCAGAGATCGCCGACTTCGGATCCTTCAGGTCGGTAGGCGCGTAGGTGGCGCCGCATTTCTCGCAGTTGTCGCCGTACTGGTCCTCAGTGCCGCATTTCGGGCAGGTGCCCTTGATGAAGCGGTCGGCCAGGAACATTTTCTTTTCCGGGTCGAAATACTGGGTGATCGAACGCGTGGCAATGTGCCCGGCGTCTTTGAGGCGCAGGTAGATCTGGCTCGACAGCTCGCGGTTTTCTTCGGAGTGGGTCGAGTGGAAGTTATCGAAATCCACCAGGAACTCGGCAAAGTCGGCGCTGTGTTCAGCCTGGACGTTGGCGATCAGTTGTTCCGGGGTGATGCCTTCCTTCTCGGCGCGCAACATGATGGCCGAACCGTGGGCGTCGTCCGCGCAGACATAAATGCATTGATTGCCGCGATGCTTCTGGAAGCGCACCCACATATCGGTCTGGATGTACTCAAGCATATGGCCAAGGTGGATAGAACCATTGGCATAGGGCAGGGCGCTGGTGACGAGGATCTTGCGTGGCTCGGACATGGGGCTCGGCTACTTGATGAAACGGAGGTCGGCCACTATAAAGCGCCGGGAAATTTATTTCACCCCGTGCGGCTGTTTCAGGATTTTCCCGACGGCCGAAAGCGTGCCGCTAAGACGCTGGAACGGTTAGGATAGCCGCCTGTTTTAGTCAGTCTTTTTTCGGGAGTAGCCCATGAGCGCCGTCAATCGCGCAGCGGTGGAAGCCGTTCTTCGCCAATACACCGACCCCTACCTGAACCAGGACCCGGTCAGCGCCGGGTGCGTACGCGCCATCGACGTGCAAGGTGACAAGGTTTCGGTCCAGCTTGAGCTGGGCTATGCCGCCGGGCTGTTCAAGAGCGGCTGGGCGCAGATGCTGCAAATGGCCATCGAAGGCCTGGACGGCGTCAGCTCGGCCAAGGTCGACATCCAGTGCGTGATCGCCGCGCACAAGGCCCAGGCGCAGATCCCGGGCCTGGCCAACGTCAAGAACGTGGTGGCCGTGGCCTCCGGCAAGGGCGGCGTGGGCAAATCCACCACCGCCGCCAACCTGGCCCTGGCCCTGGCCCGCGACGGCGCGCGCGTCGGGATTCTCGACGCTGACATCTACGGCCCGAGCCAGGGCGTGATGTTCGGTATCGCTGAAGGCACCCGGCCGAAGATCAAGGACCAGAAGTGGTTCGTGCCGATCGAGTCCCATGGCGTGGAAGTGATGTCCATGGCCTTCCTGACCGACGACAACACGCCGATGGTCTGGCGCGGCCCGATGGTTTCCGGTGCATTGCTGCAACTGGTCACCCAGACCGATTGGGGCAACCTGGACTACCTGGTGATCGACATGCCACCAGGCACCGGCGATATCCAGCTGACCCTGGCGCAGAAAGTGCCGGTGGCCGGCGCGGTGATCGTCACCACGCCGCAGGACCTGGCGCTGCTGGATGCCCGCAAGGGCGTGGAGATGTTCCGCAAGGTCAACATTCCGGTACTGGGCGTTGTGGAAAATATGGCGGTGCACATCTGCTCCAACTGCGGCCACGCCGAGCATCTGTTCGGTGAAGGCGGCGGCGAGAAGCTGGCGACCCAGTACGGGGTTGAACTGCTGGCGTCGTTGCCGCTGTCGATGGGGATTCGAGAGCAGGCTGACGGTGGCAAGCCGACGGTGGTTGCCGAGCCCGATGGTCAGATTGCCATGGTTTACCAGGAGCTGGCCCGCCACGTAGGTGCGCGGATCGTACTTCAGGAAGCTGAGGCCCAGGCGATGCCGACCATCACTGTCAGCGACGACTGATCCACCTGACGGGAAAGAAGCCTCGACGGTGTCGGGGCTTTTTCTTGCCTGGCGAATACCCAGGGTCCGCCTGTTACCCTTTTACGTAATTGCTGGTGTAAGCATTCACTTACTTTTTCGTAAGTGTTTGGGTTTTTTCGTCGGTGCAGACGTCTTGAATTGACTGCCTATATTTCTATCTATTTGAAATATAACAATTATTTGTTATTGAGCGAGCGCGCAAACTTGTAGCTCTGCGATTTGGATCCCGTTGAACTTCCCCGGGAACTCTCTAAGATCAGCCCTGTGTCCACGGATTGACACGGTCATCACGGAACGATGACTCAGGGAACCTCGCAGGATGCGATTCATCAGGATGATGAAAAGGAACACAGGGACTAGGGAAAAAATGTGGGCGGGTCATACCGCCCCTTTTTTTTGCCTGTAGAAAAGTGAAACCTGTCCCGCAGAAATGCAAAAAGGCCCGCAAGGGGCCTTTTTGAGGGCATCGACGCTATCAGCGCTCGAGGTCTGCAATCTTGCCTTTCTTGCCATCCCACTCCGCCGCATCCGGCATCGGGTCTTTGCGCTCAGTGATGTTCGGCCAGATTTCCGCCAGCTCAACGTTCAACTGAATAAATTCCTGCATTTCTGCCGGGACTTCGTCCTCGGAGAAAATTGCGACGGCCGGGCATTCTGGCTCACACAGGGCGCAGTCAATGCACTCGTCCGGGTGGATGACCAGGAAGTTCGGGCCTTCGTAGAAGCAGTCCACCGGACACACTTCTACGCAGTCGGTGTACTTGCACTTGATGCAGTTGTCGGTGACGACGAAGGTCATTTCTAATTTTCTCCTCAGGCGGCGGCAGCGAAACCCCTTGTGGCAGGGCTCGCGAGGTTCGGGAGCGATAGTCTGCAGGCCAGGCTAAAAGCCCGCAGCATCCCAAACCGCGCGAGAGTCTACCAGCTTGCACGCGTCTGCGTTATATCCGAGTCTTCAGTGCATATAACATTTCGAGCGCTTTTCGCGGGGTCAAGTCGTCCACGTCAAGCTTAGCCAACTCATCCAGCACCGGATGAGGCAGGCTGGCGAACATGTCGCTCTGGTGTGGCGCGCTGGGTTTGTTGCTGGCTTTGGCCGGGCTGGCCACGGGAATCTCGTGGGGCAGGGCGGTTTCTTCCAGGCGGCTCAGGTGTTCGCGGGCGCGAGTGATCACCTCACTTGGCACGCCCGCCAGCTGCGCCACGGCCAGGCCGTAACTCTGGCTCGCCGGCCCGGGCAACACGTGGTGCAGGAACACGATGCGCTCGTTGTGCTCGGTGGCATTGAGGTGCACGTTGGCCACCAGCGGCTCGTTTTCCGGCAACACCGTCAGCTCGAAATAGTGCGTTGCAAACAGCGTATACGCCCGCAGATGCGCCAATCGCTCGGCCGCCGCCCAGGCCAGGGACAGGCCGTCAAAGGTGCTGGTGCCGCGGCCCACTTCGTCCATCAGTACCAAGCTGCGTTCGGTGGCGTTGTGCAGGATATTGGCGGTTTCGCTCATTTCCACCATAAAGGTCGAACGGCCACCGGCCAGGTCATCGCTGGAGCCGATTCGGGTAAAGATGCGGTCCACCAGGGACAGTTCGCAACTGGCCGCCGGCACGAAGCTGCCGATATGCGCCAGCAGTACGATCAATGCGGTCTGACGCATGTAGGTGGATTTACCGCCCATGTTCGGACCGGTGATCACCAGCATGCGGGTGTCGTCGTCCAGCGACAGATCGTTGGCGACGAACGGCGTGGTCAGAACCTGCTCCACCACCGGGTGGCGACCTTGCACGATGCGCATGCACGGCTCGCTGACAAATCGCGGGCAGTTCAGGTCAAGGTTCAGGGCACGCTCGGCCAAGTTGCTCAGTACATCCAGTTCGGCCAGGGCGGCGGCTGTATCCTGCAACGGCGCCAGCTTGTCGATCAAGCTTTCGAGCAAGGCTTCGTAGAGCATCTTCTCCCGAGCCAGGGCGCGGCTTTTGGCCGACAGCGCCTTGTCTTCGAACTCTTTAAGTTCCGGGGTGATAAAGCGCTCGGCGCCCTTGAGGGTCTGGCGACGCTGGTAATCGATCGGCGCCTGCTCGGCCTGCTTGCTCGGCAACTCGATAAAGTAGCCGTGCACGCGGTTGTAGCCGACTTTCAGGTTGGCCAGGCCGGTGCGGGCTTTTTCGCGGGCTTCAAGGTCGATCAGGAACTGCCCGGCGTTCTCGCTCAGGGATTGCAGTTCGTCCAGCTCGGCGTCGTAACCGGTCTTCAAGACGCCGCCGTCACGGATGATCGCGGGCGGGTTGTCGATGATGGCTTTTTCCAGCAGCGCCGCCAGTTCCGGGTAGGTGCTGGTGGTGACGGCAAGCTGCTGCAGGTGCGGAGCTTCCAGTTCGGTCATCGCTGCTTGCAGTTGCGGCAGGGCGCCGAGGGCATCCCGCAGGCGTGCCAGGTCGCGGGGCCGTGCGTTGCGCAGGCCGATCCGCGCCAGGATCCGCTCGATATCCCCGATTTCCTTGAGCTGCGGTTGCAGCTTTTCAAAGCGGTATTGATCCAGCAGGCACGTAATAGAGGTTTGACGGGCTTGCAGCACGGTCAAATCCCGCAGCGGACGGTTCAACCAGCGCGTCAGCAAGCGGCTGCCCATGGCGGTCTGGCAACGGTCGACCACCGATTGCAAGGTGTTGTCGCGCCCGCCGGCCAAGTTGGTGTCCAGTTCCAGGTTGCGACGGCTGGCGCCATCGAGCACCACGGTGTCGTCCAGACGTTCATGACGCAGGCTGCGCAAATGCGGCAGGGCGGTGCGCTGGGTTTCCTTGGCATAGCTGAGCAGGCAACCGGCGGCGCCGATAGCGAGGGTCAGGGTTTCGCAGCCAAAACCCTTGAGGTCTTGCACGGAGAATTGCTGGCACAGGCTTTTCAGCGCCGAATCACGCTCGAAATCCCACGGCGCGCGACGCTTGGTCCCGCGGCGACGTTCCGCCGGCAGATCCTTTGGCCAGTCATCCGGAATCATCAGCTCCACCGGGTTGACGCGCTCCAGCTCCGCCAGCAGGTTTTCCCAGCCCTTGATCTCCAGCACCGTAAAGTTGCCGCTGGTGATATCCAGCACGGCCAGGCCGAACAGCCGCTCATCCCCCAGCACCGCCGCGATCAGGTTGTCGCGACGCTCATCCAGCAGCGCCTCATCACTCACCGTCCCCGGCGTAATGATGCGCACCACCTGGCGTTCCACCGGGCCCTTGCTGGTGGCCGGGTCGCCGATCTGCTCACAGATCACCACCGACTCGCCCAGCTTCACCAGCTTGACCAGGTAACCTTCCAACGAATGATAAGGAATCCCGCACATCGGAATCGCCTGCCCGGCCGACTGCCCGCGCGCGGTCAGGGTGATGTCCAGCAACTTGGCGGCCTTCTTTGCGTCTTCATAGAAGATCTCGTAGAAGTCGCCCATGCGGTAGAACATCAACTGATCAGGGTGCTGGTTTTTCAGGCGCCAGTACTGCTGCATCATCGGGGTGTGGGAGGACAGATCGGAAGTGTTTTTACTCATTGGATAGTTAGCAAATTCGTTGAAAGTGATGGGGCAAAGGGGGCGCTTGGCCCAGCATTTTTTGCAATGGGCGCAAGGTTAACACGCGAGGTCGGGGCTTCGCAGTTCACAAACGGTCAGGTAAATCTCGGCAATCAATGCATTAAATATGCAAATTAGCATTTGCCAAGCATCAAAACTGCCTGCAATATCCGCGTTATGCAAAAACGCAACGTTTCTATCGTCTTAAGAGAGCTGCTGGACCGCGACCGGATCTCCCCCACGGAGCTTCACCGGCGTACCGGCGTGCCTCAATCCACGTTGTCCCGGATCCTCAGCGGCAAGATCGTTGATCCGTCGGACAAGCACATCTCACGCATCGCCGATTACTTTCAGGTCAGCACCGATCAGCTGCGCGGGCGCGCAGGGCTGGTGTCGGCGCGGGCGGACGAGCGTGACCCGATGCATTCGGAACTCAAGGACATAAGCCTGTGGGACGACGACACGCCCGTTAATGATGACGAGGTGTCGATCCCCTTTCTGCGCGAGGTTGAATTGGCTGCTGGATCAGGAAGATTCGTCATCGAGGAAAGCGAGAAGGCCAGCCTGCGATTCGGCAAGCGCAGCCTGCGGCATAACGGGGTGCAGTTCGACCAGGCCAAGTGCGTCACGGTGCGTGGCAACAGTATGTTGCCGGTGCTGCGTGACGGCGCGACCGTCGGCGTCAACGCCGGCAAGTGCGGGATTGGTGACATCGTCGACGGCGATCTGTATGCCATCAATCACAATGGCCAACTGCGGGTGAAACAGCTCTACCGCCTGCCTTCGGGGATTCGCCTGCGCAGCTTCAACCGCGATGAACACCCGGATGAAGATTACAGCTTCCAGGACATCCAGGATGAGCAGATCAGCATCCTCGGTCACGTCTTCTGGTGGGGCATGTACGCCCGCTAACCCTTCTTCGTAAGACAAAGCCCGCCAATGAGCGGGCTTTTTTTCGTCCGTGCAAAACCACCAAACCCTTTGCCCATAAGGCTGCGAATGCATTCATGCATATGTGTCGCAAAAATAAATGCATTTGTGCATTGACTGTATATGCATACATGCATATTCTTCGTCTCAAGCCAGCCAAGAAGGCCTGGTGGAGGCGGCAAGGATGCTGCCAAGGAAGACAAGGACGTTACGCAACACCGGCAAGGACGCCATCGAAGCGATGGCACGGATGCCAGGCAACACCGGCAAGGATGCCGACGCTCTTTAGTTTCAAACCGCTTCAAGAACAGGCAGCGATGAACCGGCCTTAACGGTTCAGAGGGTTGGCAACTGGCCCGGGTGTGCAGCGTAAAGCACCAGAAGCAGTTATCCGGCAGACAGGGATCGTGGTCGGAAAAACATTGAGGAAAGAACCGTACCGCGCCAGTAGCGCCGAAAGTTCGAGGAAATCATTACTGAAAAGCCCGGGCAACCGGGCTTTTTGGAATGCCTACCTATAAATGGAATTACCCAAAACCCGGCACTGCGCCGGTAATGCTCAGCCAGGAGGCGTGACATGACAAACGAGCAGCAAGCGTTAGCGGAAATGCCTATCTGGTTGGTGATCGCACTGGCCCTGATCGGCGGTGTATCCGGAGAAATGTGGCGCGCCGACAAGGAGGGCGCCCGCGGTTGGTCGCTGGTGCGGCGCCTGGCCCTGCGTTCCGGGGCCTGCATGGTGTGCGGGGTGTCAGCCCTGATGCTGTGCTACGCCGCCGGCATGTCGATCTGGACGGCCGGCGCCATTGGTTGCCTGACCGCCATGGCCGGTGCCGACGTGGCCATCGGCCTTTATGAACGCTGGGCGGCCAAGCGCATCGGCGTCAACGAAGGCCCAGGCCGGGACCCGCATTAACCGTTGCAAGGACGCAACTTAAATGACACTCATCGAAAAACCTTCCCAACTGCCCCAGGCCATCAACGAGGCGTTGCGCGTTGCCTTTCCGAATCTGAAGGTCGGCAATCATCAGGACTTCCAGGGCACCGCGGATAACACCGGCGTGTTGATCACGGTCGAAGGCAATGGCCCGGGCATTCGCTCCCGCGAAGGGCGCAAGGCCCACGCCCTGGGGATTTTACTCAAGGCCATGGTTGCTCCGGGTGCCTTGCCCTTTGATGCCTGCGACCTGGCCAGCCAACTGATGGACCTGGTGTTGGATAACCGCTGGAACCTGCCGCAGGAGCAGTGCGACCTGCCGACCAATATTGTCGCTGCGCCCTCAATACGTACCACCGCAGAAACGGACTACGACACCTGGACCGTCAGTTTCACCCAAACCCTCTATATCGGACCGCCGCTGCTCAACGATCCCACAGGCCAACCGCTGTTCGCCTGCACTTGGGAAGTCTCGAACATCGACGACCCCGACCAATACAAGCCGCTGGCGGAGTAGCCCATGTTCGACGCGCTGTTACGCATGCAACTGGGACCGATCGTCGAACGACTGGCAGAAATGGAGAGCCAGCTCGAAGACCTGTATCGACGCGCCGAAAGTTTTTGCCGCATCGGCGTGTGCCAGGAGGTCGACGCGGCCAGCAATACCTGCAAGGTCAGCCACGGTGAACTGCTCACGCCGGCGATCCGCTTTTTCAACCCCAGCGCCGGTGCGCAGACGGAAACCCGCATCCCGTCAGTGGGCGAGCAATGCTTGCTGCTCAACTACGGCGGCGGGGAGGGCGGGGCACAATCGGTGGCGTTGTTCGGCTTGAACAGCGACCGTTTTCCGCCGGTCTCAAGCGTTCCGACACTGACCCGGCGCCGCCATCAAGACGGCACACAAAGCGACTACGACGACGCCAGCCACACTTTCAACTGGGTCAACGGCCCGACTACGTTCACCGGTTCCCGTGAGCAGGTAGACGTCAAGGTCGGCGCCGCCAGCCTGACGATGAGCGCCGAGGCCATCACGCTGCAAGTTGGCGGTACAAGCCTGTTGCTGGACGCCGGCGGTGCGCACTTCAGCGGCCCGGTGGTGGACCACCAAGGTCGAGTCATCAGCCCCTGATAAGGACATCCCATGATCGGAATCGATAGAAACACCGGGGCGGCGGTCGATGACTGGCTGCAATTCGTCCAGCGCGCCACCCGAGCGCTGACCACTCCCTTGGGCACTCGCCAGAAGCGTCCGCTGTACGGCTCGATGATCCCGCAACTGCTCGGGCAAAACCTCGGCGATGACCTGCTGATTCTCGCCCAGAGCCATGCCGCCCAGGCGTTCTACAACCCGCAGAACGGCATCGCCGACTTCGAACCGCAAGTCATCGTCGCCAACCGCCAGGGCGCCGGCCTGTTGCTGCGCTTCGCCGGCACCTGGAAAAACCGCAAACAAACCTTCGAGGTGGTGACATGAGCATGCTGATACCTGGCCAGAACCAGTTGGCTGAGCCAGCGATCATTGCCGTCGATGAATTCGAGCCGCTGTTGGCGGAGTTCAAGGCGTTTGTCGTTGATTACGTCGCGACTCGTGCGCCGGAAAATGCGGCCAAGCTGAAGGTCAGCCTGGAGAACGAAAGCGAACTGCTGACGCTGGCATTGGAAGCTTTCTGCGTACGCCTGCAAACCCACGAGCGTAAATACAACGCCCGCATCAAGCAGATGCTGGCGTGGTGGGCCACCGGCAGCAACCTCGACGCACGCCTTGCCGACATGGGCCTGGAGCGTCAGGTGCTCGACCCTGGTGACCCGGCGGCTTTCCCGCCGGTGCCGCCGACGCTGGAAAGCGACGACGATGCCCGCCTGCGTTACTACCTGGCGCCACACGCTCCCGCAGCAGGCTCGCGCATGCAGTATCGCCGGGAGGTTTTCACCCTCGGTGAGCGTCCATCGGTGAAAGTGCAAAGTGCTACGCCGGGGGTGGTGACGGTCACTTATACCTTCGACCCCGACGGTTACGCGACGCGGGTCAAGGATGGCAACGGCCGTCGCACCGCGCCCGGTGAAGTGATGGTCACGGTCCTGTCCCGAGACGGGGATGGCACACCTTCTGCTGATCTGCTCGACGGTGTACGCCGGCACTTTGCCCGGCCTGATGTGCGCCCGGAAACGGATCTCGTCACGGTGCAGGCGGCTCAGATCCTGCGTTACAAAATCCGCGTGGTGGCGAAGATCAACGCCGGCCCGGACTCCGGGCTCACTCAAGTCGCCGCCCAGAAACTGCTGCAAGACTATGCAGAATCTTGTCATCGCCTGGAAGGGCGGGTGGACCCGAGCTGGATCGACTACGCCATCCACTCGGCGGGCGCTGCGCAACTGCAAATTCTTGAGCCGCTGGAGCCGATCGTCACCACGGCATTCCAGGCCCCGTATTGCACGGGCGTCGAGGTGGAGGTGCGCACGCTATGAACGAGACAAAAGGCAGCTTGCTGCCCGCCAACAGTTCGCCGTTGGAGAAGGCACTGGACTTGGGTTTCGGGCAGTTGCTTGACCGGGTGACGCCACCCTTTCCCGCCTTGATGAACCCGCTGCAAACGCCGGTTGAGTTCCTTCCCTACCTGGCCGCTGATCGCGGCGTCAGTGAATGGGACGCCGCTGCCAGCGAGTCTGAGAAGCGCCTCACCGTGGCCTTGTCCTGGCAGATCCAACGTCAGGCCGGTACGCCCAAGGCGCTGAGCTATGCGGTCGAATCGCTGGGGTTCACCCCCAATATCAGCGCCTGGTACCAACAGCGGCCAACCGGTCTGCCCTACACCTTTGATGTGCAGGCAATCATCGGTCGCAGTTGGTCCAGTGGTGATCACAACCGTTTGATCCGCCGCATCAACGCGGCCAAGAGCGAGCGGGATCTGGCCACCATCACCATCGTGCACGAGACCTCCCAGGGTTTACGTGTCGCTGCAGCCGCTGATCCAGGGTTGAGCATCGGCGATGAGAGCCAGCCCGGGGCGTTACCCGAGGTGAAGCTGCACGGGGTACTTGCTTGTAGCAGCGTGGCGCACACACCGCTCAGCGATGGCGAGTTGCAGCTGTGCGGCGTACTGCCTGAATTCGGGCTGGCGGCCCGGCTTAACAGTGCTGGGGTAGCCCGGCACTACACCATTAACGACTACGACCTCAGGGCGCAGCCATGACAGATGAAATTACACGCCTGGTGCGCTTCACCTCCAAGGGATTGGATGAAGTGCTGCAGGCAAAGAACCAGGGCTTGAAAGGCGAAATCACCCACATTGGCGCCGGTACTGGCCGCTACAACCCCGACGGCACCGAAGTTGCCCTGCGTGACGAGCGCCAACGGGTCGCCATTGTGGACTACGAGGACTTGGGCGACCGACAACTCAGGATGGCCGCGCTGTTTGATGGCGAGGCTGAGTATGAGATTGGTGAGTTTGGGTTTTACCTCGCCAGTGGGACCTTGTTGGCGGTGTATTCCGTGGCGGGGAAGTTGCTGACGTATAAAGCGGCTGCGGCTCGGGTGCTGCAGAAGTTCACGTTGGATATTTCGCCGTTGCCGGCGGAAAGCGTGACTATAGTTGTGGGGAGTGACAACCTAAATATTTTGTTGGGGGAGGATATTGCAGTACTTGCTACAGCGAATATTGACAACATGGCTCGTCATACTGAATTGCTGTTTCGTGTGATGTCACTGGAATCAGGCCGGTAAGGCATAAATAGTTAAGGAGTATTAAACGTGAGTCTAGAAACGACTATTACATCGCTGGTGACGGCGGCGAACAATTTGACCACTGCCGTCAATGGAAAAATCGGTAGTATCAATGCGACGATGGGCGGCGCGTTGGCGCAGTTTAATGAGTGGCGTAGCCTAAAGGATGTGGAGGGGGATCCGAACTATCCTGGGACCATTCGCAGCACCATTCTTCAGGGCCATGTTTACGGCACAGGTGGTGTCTACGAGGCGCAGTCGATAGGTGATTTCGTGTCTACAGACTTGGGCTCGAGCGTCAATGTCTATATGCATTTCAAAATTCCATTGAACCTCAACATCAACTCAGAAATGTTCTGGTTCAATATCAAAGGTTACAGCTACGGAACGGCGAAAATTATCGATGAGACGTTAGTTGGGTATTGCTATCAACCGAACCGAACACTGCACAATGCCTCAACCTTCGGCAATATGACACCTGCTGTTTACGTTGATGCTAATGGCAATATTGTGATGCGGATTTTGATACCCAATATATATTACACCACGGTCCGTATTGACACTATGCGAGTGGGTAATGGCCGTCTGTTTAATTTGGGTGATATCAAAACCAAGGTTTCGCTGGCTGATACAGTGGTTTTTAGTTAAGGAGAGAGAACATGTCTGAGACATTTAACGCCGAGAATCCAGCGGCTGGTATTGCGGTACCGACACCTGAAATTGAATGGGCAGCCGTTCGTTCTCGTCGCGATCAACTATTGCGCGCAACTGACTTCACTCAATTGCCGGACTATCCAGCGACCGACGCGCAGCGAACAACCGTAGCGTCATACCGAAAGGCGTTGCGTGATATTCCTGAGCAGGTGGCAGAGCCTTCGAAGCTTGTATGGCCCGTACTACCCACCTTCCTGAAATAACCCACCGCGAAAGCGGTTTTTTTTCGCCCGCCCAAAGCCCCTCTCGCAGGGGCTTTGGCGTTTTTCACCCGGAGAATTCCACTCATGCTCAACCGCCAAACCTACACCGTCCTCATTCCATTCCCCACCGGCAACGGCCACTGGTCTACCGCCGGCCAGGAACTGGAACTGCTGGACGTCGAAGCATCCGCCCTGCGCACCGCTGGCCGTCTGGAACTCACCAGCGTCCTCAACTCCACTCCCAAGAAGGCTGAATAACCATGGCTGAGGTTTTGAACTTCGAGCACAACGGCATCACCGTGAATGCCACCGAATCCCCCGAGGCCATGGGTGGCCTGGGCGATAACGTCATCGGCCTGGTGGGCACTGCCCCCAACGCCCACGCGTCGATCCCGAAAAACGCCCCGTTCCGCATCAACAGCTTCACCACCCAGGCGCTGCTGGACCCTACCGGCGCTGAAACCGGCACGCTGTTCCACGCCGTGTATCAGATCCTCAAAGTGGTCAAGGTGCCGGTCTACGTAGTGATCGTCGACGAGGGCACCACCCCGGCCGACACCCTCAATAACGTAATCGGCGGTGAAGAGCCGGTCACCGGCCGCAAACTGGGCCTGGCCTCCCTGGCCAGCGTCCCCGAAGACCTGACCATCATCGGCGCCCCGGGATTCACCGGCACCAAAGCCGTGGCCGGCGAATTTGCCTCCTTCGGCAAGCGCATCAAGGCCCGTGTGGTGCTGGATGGCAAGGACGCAACCGTCGCCGATCAGGTGATCTACAGCGGCGAACTGGGCGGTGCCGACCTCGGTTTCGACCGTTGCCTGCTGGTGCACAACATGCCGTCGGTGTACTCCAAGGCCGCGAAGAAAAATGTGTTTCTGGCCCCGTCGTCCCTGGCCATCGCTGCACTGGCCAAGGTTAAGCAGTGGGAAAGCCCGGGCAATCAGGTGACCTTCGCCGAAGACGTTTCCCGCGTGGTTGAGTACAACATCCTCGACACCTCCACCGAAGGCGACCTGCTCAACCGCTACGGCGTGAGCTACTACGCCCGCACCATCCTCGGCGGTTTCTCGCTGCTGGGTAACCGCTCCATTACCGGCAAGTTCATCAGCTACGTGGGCCTGGAAGACGCCATCAGCCGCAAGCTGGTCAAGGCCGGCCAGAAAGCCATGGCCAAGAACCTCACCAAGTCGTTCATGGACCAGGAGGTCAAGCGCATCAACGACTGGCTGCAAACCCTGGTCGCCGACGAAACCATCCCCGGCGGCAGCGTGTACCTGCACCCGGAACTGAACAGTGTCGAGAAGTACAAGAACGGCACCTGGTTCATCGTCATCGACTACGGCCGCTACGCGCCGAACGAACACATGATTTATCAACTCAACGCCCGCGATGAAATCATCGAGCAGTTCCTGGAGGACGTTCTCTAATGTTTACCAACCGTGTAAGACAGGCCATTGCGGCCACCCTTCAAGGCCTGCCGTTGTCCGCAACCGTGGAAGAATTCACTCCGCCGAAGATTGAGTTCGAGATGGAAGCCATGGCCGGCGGACGCTTTATCGCCGAGGAAATGGCCAAGAGCGCCAAGGTGCTGAATGCCAAGCTGATCCTGCAAGGCGCCGGCCCGGAAATCATGCTGGCCTTGGGCGTGCGCCTGGGTGACGACATCCTGCTGAACGTGCGTGAAGCCGGCCAGGACCAGGATGGCCGCACCTATTTCACCTATCACACCGTCGGCGGCAAGCTCAAATCCCTGGAGGAAGCGAAGCTGAAGATGGGTGAGAAGGCGACCACCACCCTGGAGCTGTCCTGCCGCACCTACAACCGCCTGGAAAACGGCATCCCGGTAATCGACATCGACGTGCGTACCCAGAAGTTCGTGCTCAACGGCGTCGACATTCTCGGCGATGCCCGCCGCGCGGTACTGATGCCGTAAGCCCCCGGGAGCGGGTTTGCCCGCTCCCATACTTCATCAAGGAATTGACTCATGGCCTGGATGCCTCCGCTGCACATCCTGCTGTCGTCGATCACCGCCGACACTGGCGCGACGATCGAGCAGATTCAACTCAAGCCGTTGTTCTACGCCGCGCAAAAAGACGCGCTGGCCCGTGCCGGTGATGATGAGGACGACCAGTTTTTCGAACTGGCGAAACTCGCCACCGGCCTGTCGGAAAAGGAACTCGACCAACTCAAGCGTCCGGACTACGTGACCATCGCGCAATACGTGCATGACATGTCGACCCGCCCGGCCTCGTTCTTCCTGGACGAGTCCCGTGAGCCTGGCGACTCCAGCATCACCGAACAGGTGAAGCTGCTGCTGCCGCTGAACGCAGCGGGCCGAACCCTGACCGATGTGACCCTGGAAATGCCTGCCCTGCGCGCCACCAAAGTGATGAAAAAACTCACCACGGCCAAGGAACGCGCCGAGTTCATCACTGCCCATTGTTCCGGCCTGATGATCCCCGACCTGGCGGACCTGACCGTGCCCGACTGGACCGAACTGCAGGAGCGCATCGACGATTTTTTAAATCAACCGGCGGCCTTCTTTCGGAGCGCGACATCGAAGTAATCCTCGACGTCGTGCCGCTGGTTTACTCGGTGAACGAAGCGGAAATCCTGGACTGGGAAGTCGGAAAAGCATTGCGCCGCTACGACATCGCGATCACTCGCCTTGGCGTCAAACAGGAGTAGAGCGGGATGCAGATTAACTATGCGCTGGCATTTGCCGGGCAAACGTATGACCGAGGGCTTTCGAGGGACTTGTCACCGGCGGCCGAGGATTTGACCGGGCCTGCCTCCCTGGATGCGGTGCCTGCCGCACTGACGGATCTTAGCCTGGCGCTGGCCAGTGCCAGCCTCGAAATCAACGGCCTGACCCTGGAGCAGGTGCGGCTGCGCGAGACCCTCGAAACGCTCAACAGCACGTTGTTCATTAACGGCCACTCGCTGGAGACCAAGACGGTCGATGTCGCCGCTGGCGCACCGAAGGGCGAGCAAAAGGACCCAGCAACGGCCTCCGATTCCTGGGTGGACAAGGGCCTCAAGGCCGGGGCCGATATCGGGAAGGATTTGGGTTCGAGCCTGTTGGATACGGTCAAGACCCGAGTGATCGGCAATCTGGTCGATGTGACGTTCGGCAGGATTCCCGGAGTAGGGAAACTGTTCAAGGACGGGGGGCTTGATAAAGACAAGGACAAGGGTGGCGACAAGCAATGTTGCCCTGGCACCACCGGCCCACTTGAAACGGCGGCCGCACAGTTACCCGAAAGCGTTGGAGAGACGATCCGCAAGAAAGACAAAGCGCGCACCCCCGGGAATTTGAAGAAGCGGCGCGTCAAGCTTCCCAAGCCTGGCCAAACGGTTCCGCGTGAATCGAAGGCAACCGTCGATGGCAAAGCCGCGGATCTCAAACCTCTTCATCTTCCCGCCTCGGCAAATGCCGCGCCCCAGCTCAATGCGATGGGCCAGCCGCTTGTTCCGTTCTCTGCCAAACAGGCCGCCCAGGCGTCGACCAACCTCCCTGGTAATTACGCAGCGCCGTCGGCAAACCGCCGTGTGGCGCGCGGTGCAGGCAAAGGCCTGGCCGCGAGTTTATCGGGAGTGTTTGCCAGACTGGAATCGGTAGGCACCCGCCGCCTCGGCCCGTTGAAGTACGTCGACACCGCCATGGATATGGTGCAGGGCGTGCGCAATGGCGACGCAAAAGCGGTCGCCTCCGGCCTCAGCACCGCGGGCGGCGCCTGGGCGGGAGCCTCCGCCGGCGCCGCTATCGGCACCCTGATTTTTCCCGGTGTCGGCACTGCTGTCGGCGGCGCCATCGGTGGTTTGTTGGGCAGCGAGGCGGGCACCTGGCTCGGTGACAAGTTGTTCGGCCCAAGTGATCGTCTGCCATCACCCAACACGGTAAGCAAGGAACTCAGTAGCGCCAGCACCGACAACCTGCAGATCACCATCGCGCCAAGCATTCAGATCAGCGGTGTAAGTCTTGCCGATGCCCAACCCATCATCGATGGCGTGATTCAGGCGCTGCAATACCAAACCTTACCGATACTGACCGACGCCTTGAGCGTGCGGCGTAACGCATCGCTGACTGATTTAAGGGGATATGCCTGATGCGACAGCAAATGGTACTGGGGGATTTTATTTTCGGGTTGTCGCGCGGGTTTGCCTATTCCGGTCTCAACCGCCTCACGGACGGTGGCTGGGCGAATCTGGAGATTATTGCCAGCAAGCCGCAGTCGCGGCAGAAAGGGCAAAACCTGGAAAAGCTCACGTTCACAGGTAAAGCCGCGTACGCCGTGGGCATGCAACGCCTGGACGAGCTGCGCGCCCTGCAGAATGGTCGGGCGCCGCTGCCATTGGTGGACGGTATCGGTCGTAACTGGGGACTGTGGCGCATCACCTCGGTCACGGAAGAACAGTCCTGTGTAATCGATGACGGCACCGCTCTGGTGATCGGCTGGACACTGGTGCTGGAGGAGTTCGTCAATGCGTAGAGTGCGAAGTATTGCCGGTGACTCGGTCAACCTGCTGCTCTACCGCGAGCTTGGCCGCTGCGATGACATGGCTGAAGAAAACCTCTGGCGCTTGAATCCCGACCTTGCCGAGCAGGGCCCGGTCTTGCCGGCGGGTGTTTGGGTAATCGTGCCCGAAGTGGAGTCGCGCCCGGTTGCGGTGCGCCCGGTGTCGGCCTGGGATTAAGGAGGTTTCATGGCAATGGGATTTACCCCGATCGTCGAGTTCTACGGCGCCAACGCGGCCCTGCTCAACGAGCGAATCATGCAGTGGAGCCATACGGATACCACCGGTATTGAATCTGACCAGTTGGAACTCACCCTCAACATCGAAGGCCTGGAAGGCTTGCCGAGCCTGAGCGGGAAGATCGGTTTTCGGGCGGGCTACCTGGAGACGGGGCTGGTGGAAAAGGGCGAGTTTGTGGTTACCCATCTAACGCCGTTCCTGTTTCCCATGCGCCTGGTGGTGGGAGCCACCGCAGCTCCGTTCAGTGTGCAGGATCAAACCGGCTATCGGCAGCGTCGTTCCGCCAGTTACGGGCCGACGACCCTGGGGGCGCTGTTCCGCCAACTGGTGACCCGCCACGGCTTTTCACCCCGTGTTGCGCCGAGTCTGGAGGGTATTTTCATTCCCCATATCGATCAGTCCAATGAAAGCGACATGGCCTTTATCACCCGTCTTGCCGGGAAGTACGGTGGGGTCAGCAAGCCCTTCAACGAGCTGTATGTACTGGCTGACAGCGGGCAGGTCAAAACGCTTTCTGGGCAGATGCTGCCGGAGGTAAAACTCTCCGTGACCCTGAACAACCGCCCCGGCGACCAGGCATTTATCAGCGCCAAGTTTGAGGAGAAAGCCCGCGCTAAATACGCCGGCTGCCAAACCAGTTGGTGGGATGCGGCGGCAGGCAAGCTGCGAGTAGTCCAGGTCGGAGTTGCCCCGTTCACGGTCCTGCGCCAGCGCTATCAGAGCGAAAATGAAGCCCGGGTGGTGGCGGAGCGCGAGTTGGGCCGGGCCAGCCTTAAAGGACGAACGCTGACCATTGATTGCCCAGGTAACCCATTGCTGGCGGCCGAAGGTCTTTTGCTGCTGGACGAGACTTGGCCGACGTACATGCAAGGACGGTGGTCGATCAAAACGGTGACGCATACCGGGGTGCCGAAGACGGGCTATCGCAGTTCGATTGTCGCCAGTGGTTTGACGGTCTAGCCGCTCCCCCTTTAACCAAGCCCGCTCCCGAGCGGGTTTTTTATTGCCCGGTGACCCCCATGAAGATCACCCCGTTACTGACTCACCTGCGTGATCACTGCCCCGGTTTCAACCAACAGGTGCACGCTGGCCTCGATCTCGATGCCCTGCAAACCCTGCCCGGTGCACCCACTGCGGTCGTTACGCCGATCACTGACGCAGCCACCGCGAACAGTTCGCAAAACACCACCCGGCAAACTATCCGCGAGCATTTTGGCGTGGTGCTGGTACTCGACCTGGTGGACGGCCAACAAGCCCTGGCCATGGACCAACTCCACGCTCTGCGCGCCGAAGTCTGGCGCGCCCTGGTGGGATTCAAGCCCGAGCGCTTCTACGAGCCCATCCAATACGAAGGCGGCGACTGGCTGCTGTTGACGAAGACCCGCGGGCTCTACCGGCTGCGCTTTTTCGCCGAGTTCCAACTGGGACGCAACCTCAGCACACAGCCAGCCGAAACCTGGCTCGAGCTTGAGCTGGACGCTCTGCCGTCCTTCAACGGGGTGACGGTGCGGGTCGATGCCATCGACCCGGCCGACCCCAATCTGCAACGCCCAGGCCCCGACGGGCGCCTGGAAATGACGTTTTCTGCCGAGGTAAAACCATGAGCAAACGCATCACCGTACTGCCGGTTGCCGGCCGTGCCGTACCTGACCCGGAGGCGGGCGATCTGTTGCCCGCCGAAGGCCGCGAAGTCCCGGACAACGCCTGGTGGCGTCGACGTCTGGCCGATGGCGACATCACAACCAAAGCCGTCAAGGCGGCAAAACCACAGGGAGCCAAATAATGGCGATTGGATTCAGTCATATTCCGGCGGACATTCGTGTGCCGCTGTTCTACGCCGAGATGGACAATTCGGCGGCCAATAGTGCGTCGTCGGCCTTGCGCCGGCTGATCGTGGCCCAGGTCAACGACAACGTCACCAGCCCGGAAATCGGCAGTCTGGTGCTGGTATCTAGCGTGGCCATGGCCAAGCGTATCGGTGGCCAGGGTTCGATGCTGGCGTCGATGTACGAGACGTTCCGCAAGAGTGACCCGGTGGGCGAGATCTGGTGCCTGCCGCTGCACAGTACTGAAGGCAGCGCGGCCAAGGCCGATCTCAAACTGACCGGCGCCGCGACCCAAGGTGGCATCCTCAGCCTGTACGTCGGTGGCACCCGTGTTCAAGCCACCGTGATCAATGGCGCGACTGCTGCCGTTGCCGCCACCGCCCTGGCGTTGAAAATCAACGCCAGTGCCGACCTGCCGGTCAGTGCGGTAGCCGTCGATGGCACCGTCACCCTGACCGCCAAATGGACCGGTGACAGTGGCAACGACATCAGCCTGCAACTCAACCGCCTGGGTCAGAGCAACGGTGAACAACTCCCTGACGGCCTGACCGCTGTCCTCGGCAAAATGGCCGCGGGCGCCGGTGTACCGGACCAACTCGCGGCGCTGGCTGCGCTGGGCGATGAGCCGTTTGAATTCATCTGCATGCCGTGGGCCGACACCTCCAGCCTTAACGCCTGGCAAGCGGTGATGGATGACAACAGCGGACGCTGGTCCTGGGCCAAGCAACTGTTCGGTCACGTGTACACCGCCAAGCGCGGCACCATCGGCACCCTGGTGGCGGCCGGGCAAGGGCGTAACGACCAGCACGTGACCATCCAGGCCATGGAGCCGGGCGTGCCGCAACCGTTCTGGGTCCAGGCAGCCGCCTTGGCCGCACGCACGGCGGTATTTATCTCCGCCGATGCCAGCCGTCCGACCCAAAGCGGCAGCCTGCCAGGCCTCGACCCGGCGGACGCCAGCGAGCGCTTCACCCTGACCGAGCGCCAATCGCTGCTCAACTACGGCATCGCCACCGCCTACTACGAAGGCGGTTACGTGCGCATCCAGCGGGCGATCACCACCTACCAGAAGAACGCTTTCGGCCAGGCGGACAACTCCTACCTGGACAGCGAAACCCTGCACCAGTCGGCCTTTATCGTGCGCCGTCTGCAAAGCGTGATCACCAGCAAGTACGGGCGCCACAAACTCGCCGCAGACGGCACGCGTTTTGGCGCCGGCCAGCCGATCGTCACCCCGAGCACTATCCGCGGTGAGCTGATCGCCCAGTACGCCAAGCTGGAATTGGAAGGTCATGTGGAGAACGCCGAGCTGTTCGCCGAGCACCTGATCGTCGAGCGCGACAGCCAGGACCCGAGCCGGATCAACGTGCTGTTCCCGCCGGATTACGTCAACGGGCTGCGGGTGTTTGCGCTGCTCAACCAGTTCCGTTTGCAGTACGACGCGGCGGTGTAAGCCCCGCGCTTTTCGCAACTGATTCCAGCCCGCCGAGTGCGGGCTTATTTTTGGGAGAAACATCATGGGTCAACTGATTGCGGGCACCTGCTACGTCAAAGTGGACGGCGCTCAACTGACCATCAACGGCGGCTGCGAAGCACCGTTGATGGCCGTCAAGCGGGAAACCGTGGTGCCGGGTTTCTACAAGGAAACCGACATCACCCCGTCCTTCAAAGTCACCGCGCTGCACACGCCGGACTTTCCATTGAAGCAACTGATCGCCGGCACGGACATGACCGTCACCTGCGAATTCAACAACGGCAAGGTCTATGTGCTGGCCGGTGCCTACCTGGTGGAAGAGCCGGTGGCCAAGGGCGACGACGCCGTGATCGAGCTGAAATTCGAAGGCATCAAGGGGACCTGGCAATGACCGACACGGTGAAGCTGCAAGTGGCCATCGAGGCCCACGGCGAGCCACTGACCGAACTCACCCTGCGCCGCCCGACGGTGCAGGAGGTACGGGCGATCAAGGCGCTGCCGTACAAGATCGACAAGGGTGAAGACGTGAGTCTGGACCTCGACGTCGCCGCCAAGTACATCGCGGTGTGCGCGGGTATTCCGCCGTCGTCGGTCAACCAACTCGACCTGGTGGACTTCAACGCGCTGAGCTGGGCCGTCGCCGGTTTTTTCATGAGTGCGGCGCAGGCTCCGTCGCCGAGCTGATTGCGGTGGCCTACGACCTGGCCTGGTTCTGGAAGGTTGACCCCGAACAGATGCTGGCCAGGCCTTTGGATACGCTCCGGGAGTCCCTGGAGCATGCGCAACGGATCAATGCGATGCAGCAGGTGCAGTGATGGCAGAAGCTCAGAAAGTAGAAAGTACCGCCGTGCGCCTGACCGGGATCGACCAGCTGTCGCCCAAGCTCGCTGCGCTGCAGGCCACGGTCGGGCGCTTCAGGCAGAACCTGGAACAGACCGGTCTCGGCAAGCTGGATATCGCCGGTTTGGTGAAGGGCGGCGGGCTGGCGGCACCGTTTGTCAGCGGCATCAAATCGGCGTTGGCGTTCAAGGCTGAGGTCGGCGAAGTGAATACCGCCGTGGGGCAGGGCGTTACCGAAACGGCGGCGCAGGGCCTGAAGGATTTCAACGCCTCGCTGGACAAGGTATCAGTGGCTTTCGGTACCGCGCTGTTGCCAGCCGTCACGGCGGTGGTGGTCGGGCTGGAGCCGTTGCTGACCTCGGTGGCCCAAGTGCTTACCGAGAATCCGCAACTGGTGCAGGGCCTCGCAGCGGGTGCGGTGGCGTTTACCGCCATTCAAACGGCTGTCACCGGCGTGTCCCAGGCGCTGGGGCTGATGCAACTGGTGCTCAGCGCCAACCCGATAGTGTTGGTGGCTGTGGGCATTGCCGTGGCGGCGGGATTGATCGTTGCCAACTGGAAGCCGATTTCGGCGTTTTTTGTCGGGCTCGGCGAACGGGTGATGTCGGCGATTGGAACGATGGGCGAGTTTTTTCAGACGGTCTTTGCGTTTCGTCCGCTGGAACAGGTGATGCGCTTGTGGGGGCCGATCACAGGCTTTTTTGCAGGGTTGTGGACGTCGCTGAAGGTGATGGCGCAGCCCCTGGTCGGCTTTTTCACCACACTGTTTTCCTGGTCGCCAATAGGTTTGATCGTCAACAACTGGACGCCGTTGAGCGGCTTTTTTGCGGCCCTCTGGGACTTGCTCAAAGCACTGAGCGTGCCAGTAGTCGAGTTCATGAAAAGCCTGTTCAGTTGGTCACCCGAAGGGCAAATCATTGCCAACTGGGGTGTGATCAGTGAGATGTTTGCGGCGATCTGGAGTGACTTCAAACTCACCGCGCTCGCGGCTTTTACCATCGTCAGCAGTTACTTCGATTGGTCGCCTCTGGACAAGATCTCTGCCGTCTGGGGTAGCGTCAGCGGCGCATTTGCCTCGATCTGGAGCGATCTCAAGTTGCAGGCCCAGGACGCCTTTGTGGTGCTGAGTGGTCTGTTCGACGATTGGCATCCGATGGAGCAACTTGAAGTCATGTGGGCCCCGGTGCTGAGTTGGTTCACCGCGCTGTCGGAGAAGCTTGCGGTGATCACCGCGCCGATTCGCAAGTTGTTCAACGGTGGGCTGGGTGAAGTGATCAACCAGGCGACCGGCAGTGTGGTGGAGTTGACCACCGAGCAACAGGAACGCAATGCCGAAAGCGCGCGTAATCCATCCTGGTTCCGCAAGGGGCCTGGCTTGGTATCACCCCTGGCGTCCAGCTCCAGTTCGCTGCTGCAACAAACCGCTGCCAACAACCGCACGCAGCTCAATGGCGACTTGCGGGTGAGCTTCGACAATGCACCAGCCGGCCTGCGGGTCGACCAGCCCAGAACCAACCAGCCCGGCCTGAGCGTCACCCCACGTGTCGGCTACCGTTCCCTGTCCCTTGGAGGCTCCAATGAGCTGGCGTGATCGTTTGTTGCCGGCGTCGTTTCGTGGCGTCGGGTTTTGGGTCGACCAGGCAAAAGTCCCGGTCGGCAAGAAGGGCCAGTTGCACGAATACCCTCAGCGCGACCTGCCGTTTTTTGAAGGGCTGGGCCAACAGTCCAGGGTGCATGAGCTGACGGCATTTGTAGTGGGCGAGGACTGCCTTGAGCAACGTGACAAGTTGCTCAAGGCCCTGGAGGAGGGCGCCGGCGAGCTGGTGCACCCGTGGCTTGGACGGTTGCAGGTCAAAGTCGGCGAATGCGAGATGACCCAAACCCGCCAGGACGGCGGGCTGGTGACCTTTGCCCTGAAGTTCTATCCCGACGAACCTTTGAAGTTTCCCACTACGGCGGTCAATACCCGCCAGCTGTTGCTGGTGTCGGCCGACAGTTTGCTGGGGTCGGCGGTGCTGCGTTTTGAGCAGGCCGTCGCACTGGTGAAGCAGGCGCGGGTGGGCATCCAGGCGTTGCGCAATGGACTGGCAGAGGTTTACCAGGTGATTGAGCAGCAGTTTGCCCCCCTGATTCAGTTGTATGGCGACCTGAATGCCTTGGTCAAAGCCATCAAGGAAGTGCCCAAGGAGCTGAGCGCCGAGTTCAAGGGCTTGCTCGGTGATGTGAAGGAGTTGAAGGCATTTGCCCGCAGCGGCTATCGCGGCATGCTGGCCAACCTCTCGCAGCAGGTGGAAGCGGCTCGGAATATCGACGTGCCAAAGCTGACCACCGGCAAGGACAGCGTGGCCGCCGTGCAGGCCACTGCCAACCTGGTACAGGACGCGTTGTGGGTGAAGATCGCCCATTGGCTGGCGGACGTACCGGTGGCGACCAAGGCGGTGACCCTAAGCACCACGCCGTCCCTGGCGCAACAGGCGGCACAGCCGGTGCAGCGCCGCGAAGTGCCGGTGGCTGACGATGTGCTGGTGCTGCGTGACCTTCTGAACGAAGCCATGTGGCAAGCCGCATTGAAGGCCGACGCCGGGCACTACGTTGCGCTGAACGACTTGCGCCAACAGATGTTCACGCATCTGACGGCGGTGGCATCGTCCGGTGTACGGCTGGTCAACCTGACGCCAATGCGCAGCATGCCCGCCTTGCTGTTGGCGTATCAGCGTTTCGGTGACGCGACGCGAGTGGGCGAGGTGGTGCAGCGCAATCGGGTGGCCCATCCGGGCTTCCTGCCGCCGGCGGATCTGCAAGTGGTCAGGGAGTAACCCATGAACGAGTTGGACAATGCCGTCACCCTGACCGTAGATGGCTTGGATTATGGCGGCTGGAAAAGCGTGGAAATCAGCGCCGACCTGGAGCGTCAATTTCGCACCTTCACCCTCAACATCACCTGGCAATGGCCCGGGCAAACCCTGACAGCGCCGATCAAGCCCGGCGCCCGTTGCCAGGTGCGCATTGGTTGCGATCTGGTGCTCACCGGCTTTGTGTTCAAGGCGCCCGTCACTTACGACGGCCAGCAGATCAGCCTGAGTATTCAGGGCGGTTCAGTGACGCAGGACCTGGTGGACTGCGCAGCGATAAACCAGCCCGGCCAGTGGCGCGGGCAAAGTGTGCTGAGCATCGTCCGTGCGCTGACGGCCACCTATGGCGTCGAGGTGCACAGCGAGATTGCCGAGACCACACGTTTGCATACCCACAGCATCGTGCCCGGGGAGACGGTATTCCAATCCATCGACCGCTTGCTGACGCTGTATCGGGTGTTCTCCACCGACGATGCGGACGGACGCCTGGTGCTGGCATTGCCCGGTAGTGCAGGGCGTGCGAATGACAGCCTGGAGCTGGGCAAGAACATCCTTTCTGCCAATGCACCGATGGACTTTGGCTCGGTGTTTTCCGAGTACCGCGTCATCGGCCAGCACAAGGGCGATGATCAGAAAAGTGCAGCGGCGGTCAGTGAGGTTTCAGGGATTTCCCGGGATGAAAAAGCCGCGCGAAAACGCGTCACGGTGATCAGCGAACCGACGCAGTTGACGCCCGAACTGGCCCAGCAACGTGCCGACTGGGAACGCGCTACCCGTACCGGAAAAGCCCTGACGACTACTTACACCGTGCAAGGCTGGCGGCAGTCCAACGGCGACTTGTGGCACCACAACCTGTTGGTGCGGGTGATCGATCCGGTGCTGGGATTTGACCAGGACATGCTGATCTCCAAGGTCACCTGGTCGCTCTCTGACCAAGGTTCGATCACCACCCTGCAGGTGGCGCCTCCGTCCACCTTTGATGCCAATCCGTTGCCATCCGCTTAACCATCAAGGAATTTCCATGAGCCTACTGACTCGCCTGCTGGCGCGCGGCACTGTCGTGCTCGCCCACTCGGCCACCAAGCTGCAATCGCTGCAAATGCGCCTGACCGCAGGCGAAGTGAACGACGACATGGAGCACTTCGAACCCTACGGTTTTACCAGCAACCCGCTGGCCGGTGCTGAAGGCATCGCCACGTTCCTGGGCGGGGACCGCTCTCATGCCATCGTGCTGGTGGTGGCTGACCGTCGCTATCGGTTGCAGTCCCTGGCGCCGGGCGAAGTAGCGATCTACACCGACGAAGGCGACAAGGTTCACTTCAAGCGCGGGCGGGTGATCGACATTGAAACCGGCACCCTGAATATCCGCGCCAGCCAGGCGGTGAACATTCATACGCCGACCCTGACCCAGAGCGGCAAGATCATCTCCCAGGGCGATCAGATTGCCGGCGGCATCAGCCAGATCCGGCACGTGCATGTGGGCGTACAGCCCGGCAGCGGCCAGACCGGCGCGCCGGCGGGAGGCCAGTGATGTTTGTCTCCGACAACCTGAAAAATGCCCTGACCCGCTCGGTGCTGATCAGCCTGTTCACCTGGCGCCGTGCCGCGCCGGACGACGCAGTAGACGATGGCGAGCGCTTTGGCTGGTGGGGCGACAGTTTCCCCAGCGTGGCCGACGACCGTATCGGCTCACGGCTGTGGCTGCTGCGCCGGGTCAAGCTGACCCGCCAGACGCAACTGGACGCCGAATTCTATGCCCGCGAGGCCCTGCAATGGCTGATCGACGACGGGCATTGCAGCGCCATCGAAGTCCTCAGTGAACGCCTCGACGCCCAGCGGCTCAATCTGCGCACGCAGCTGACTCTGGCCGATGGCGAGCGCCTGGACATCAACCCTGATAACAGTTGGCAGGTGATCTATGCCGTTTGAAACCCCTTCGCTGCCGGTGCTGATCAAACGCACCCAAAGCGACCTGGCCAGCGATTCGCTGCGCCAGTCCGATGCCCAGGTCCTGGCGCGCACACTCAGTGGTGCGGCGTTCGGCCTGTACGGTTATCTCGATTGGATCGCTGAGCAGATCCTGCCGGATACCGCGGATGAATCCACCCTGGAGCGCATCGCCGCGCTGCGGTTGAACCAGGCGCGTAAGGCGGCGGTGGCCGCCAGTGGCAGCGTGAGTTTTACCGCGGCGGCGGGCGCGGTACTGGATGTGGATACGGTGCTGCAAAGCAGTGATGGGCGGAGCTTCAAAGTCACCGCTGCCGCCACGACCCATGCGGGCCTCAACACTGCCACCGTGCAAGCGATTGACGCCGGCACCCTGGGCAACGCTGATGCCGGGCTGAGCCTGATTGCGGTACAGCCGCTGCAAGGTATTGGTTCGACCTTTACCGTGCTCGCGCCGGGGCTGACCGGCGGTGTGGCGCGAGAAACCCTGGAGTCGCTGCGAGCGCGGGTGATTCGTTCCTATCGCGTTATCCCCCAGGGCGGTTCGGCACAGGATTACGAGACCTGGTCCCTCGAAGTGCCCGGCATTACCCGCGCATGGTGTCGCGGCAATTACCTGGGGCCAGGGACGGTGGGGGTGTTCGTGATGCGTGACGACGACCCGCAGCCGATCCCCAATGCCGCGCAGTTGGCGCAGGTTCAAGCCCATATCGAGCCGCTGCGGCCCGTCACCGCTGATGTGTATGTGTTGGCGCCAGTGATGAAACCGGTGGCTTACCAACTGCGCCTGACCCCCGACACCAGCGCCGTGCGCGCGGCTGTCGAGGCCCAACTGCGTGACCTGCACAACCGCGAGGCCGGCTTGGGCGACACCTTGTTGCTGACCCATATCGCCGAAGCCATCAGTACCGCGACCGGCGAGACCGATCACACGCTAACAAACCCGTTGGCGGACGTTACAGCCGCGACCAATCAGTTGCTGGTGTTCGGAGGTATCACATGGCTGGAGTAAGAACCGCTGGCCAGTATCAAGAACAACTGATCGCCTTGTTGCCCAGCGGGCCGGCCTGGGATCTGGAAACCGTGCCGCAGTTGGAGACGGTGCTCAAAGGCATCGCCGAAGAACTCACACGCATCGACGCCCGGGCCTGCGACCTGCAAAACGAAATGGACCCCGCGACCGTCAGCGAACTGGTGCCGGAGTGGGAAAGGGTGATGCAACTGCCCGATCCCTGCCTGGGCTTGAGCCCGCTGTACGACGACCGTCGCCTGGCGGTGCGTAGACGCCTGTTGGCGGTGGGCAGCCAGCGCGCCGCGTACTACATCGAAATCGCCCGCAGCCAGGGCTACCCCGACGCCAGTGTCACTGAGCACCGCGCCCCGCGCATGGGCCGCTCACGGTTCGGCGCTGCGCATTTTGGCACCTGGCAGGCGCACTTCATGTGGACGCTCAACACCGGCGGCCGCCAGCACCTGGGGCGGCGGTTTGGGGCGAGTTATTGGGGAGAGCGGTTTGGCGTCAATCCGGGGAACGCCCTGGAGTGCCTGATTCATCGCAGCGCACCTGCTCATACGCAGGTGCACATCAATTATGACTAGAGGGTAGAAGCGTGGATTATCCAAAGAGTGTGCCCAGCGTTGGGCTGGTGAATGGCAAGTTTGTGGATGAGAACCCGGTGACTGGGACGCCGGGGAGTTTGATTCCGGCGGCTTGGGGAAATGGGGTTACGCAGGAGATTTTGAATGTGCTGGCGGCGGCAGGGATTGCGCCGGATGAGACGAAGACCGATCAGCTGGCGCAGGCGTTGAGCGTTTTGAGTGATTGGTTGAGGTTGAGGAATAAACCGACGACGTTGGCGGGGTATGGGATTACCGATGCACTGCTGGTTGGACGTACAACAGACCAACGGCCTAGCTTGTCCGCCAGTGATTTGACTGATACCGGTAATGGTCTTGGTGGTGCGCTGGAAATTCGTGAGGCTCAACAGGTAGAAAGCAAAAAGCTGACGTTCGAGTACGCCCCGAAAATCATGTTTCATTGGAAGGACCGCTGGGCGAAAGCGTTGGCGATGGATGCTAACGGAGAGATGGTATGGGGGGGGCAGAAAGTTTGGACTGCTTCCAATTTGGATCTGACAAACAAGGCGGATAAGGCAACCACGCTGGCGGGATATGGGATTACCGATGGCCTTGTAGTGGGCCGCACCAGCCGTCAGCGGGTTAGTTTATCTGCAGAAACACCGGGGGATTGGAGTAATGGGCTGGGTGGCGCCATTGAAATTCGAGAAGCCCAAGAAGTTACTAATACCCAAAGCGGATTTGAATATGCACCCAGAGTGCTCTTTCACTGGGGGGGGATAATTGCCAGGTCTTTGGCGATGAACTCTGCAGGCGAACTCATGTGGGGATCACAGACAGCTTGGACTTCCGGGAATTTTGACCCCGCGCGTAAAGCGAACGTGGCTACTACGCTGGCGGGTTACGGGATTACCGATGCGCTCTCAGCTTCCAGCTTTCTCAAACCTGTAGCTGGGCAATGGATCTTGATAGGGGGGAGCGGTGTGCTTCCAGCAGGCGGAACGTGGGCCTTTTTCTGTGCCAATTACAACGGTAACGGGGCTGCGCTTGGTGGCAACGCCGGAGTGGCAGCTGGTGGCACTGCGGTAGGTAATGGAAACTGTGTCGGTTTTGCATGGAGGATTCAGTAATGGATAACGAACAACGTCCTGAGCAGTACAACATAGAGGACATTTATCTTAAAAAGGACGGTAGCTACTTAGTCACCTTGGATGGCTATCCCTACCATGTGACTGAAGCAGAAACTCCGGACGTTTATCGTGCAGTGCGTTTACTGATTGATTCGGGTGAGCAGTGCCAGGAGTACATCGATCCCGTCATTTCCGATGCTGAAGCCCAGGCAAATGAGCGCATGTGGCGTGATTCAGAAATACAGCGCATCAGTTGGGTAAGTGATCGTCATCGTGATCAGTTGGACATGGGATTGAAAACGACGCTTTCCACTGAGCAGTTCAAAGAGTTGCTCAAATACACTCAAGCATTGCGTGACTGGCCCCAGGCTGAGAGCTTCCCCTTGATTGCCAAACGGCCCGTTGTATTGCCTTGGTTGGATGCTGTTACTCAGTAAACGTGTCGGTGTGAGAGAGTAGAAATCAATGGAGATAACCCTTCCCCAACTTATCCAAGTAATGCCTGGAGCCCGCCTTAGAGCGGGCCTTTTTTTAGCTTCTTTAAATGCGGCTACCGCAGCTCACCAAATCACCACCCCCAAACGCATCGCCGCCTTCCTCGCCCAAATCGGCCACGAATCCGGCGAACTGCGCTACGTACGTGAACTGGGCAGTGATCAATACCTGAGCAAATACGACACCGGCACCCTGGCCGCCCGCCTCGGCAACACCCCCGAAGCCGATGGCGATGGCCAGAAATACCGTGGCCGTGGCCTGATCCAGATCACCGGCCGGCGCAACTACCTGGCATGCAGCCAGGCGTTGTTCGGCGATGAGCGTTTGTTGCAGCAACCGGAGTTGCTGGAGCAACCGCAATGGGCCTGCGAATCCGCCGCGTGGTTCTGGCAGAGCAATGGCTTGAACGAACTGGCTGACAAGGACCAGTTCACCACCATCACCCGGCGTATCAATGGCGGCCTCAATGGCTTGGAAAACCGTATGCAGTTGTGGGCTCGGGCGAAGGCGGTTCTATGGGCTTCCTGACGTCATATCGCCTGCTTGGCTTTTTCCTGTTGGCGGCGGTCTCGGCGGGTATTGCCTGGCAGGTACAGGCTTGGCGGTATGGCATCCAACTTGAGCGCCTGGAGGTGCTGCACGCCGAAGCGCTGAGCCAACAAAGCCTGTCGGCTCAGCGTCAACAACGGTTGGAACAGGACAAACGGCTGGCACTGGAGCAACAACTCAGCGCCAGCGACCAACAACACACCCGGGAGCTTTCCGATGCACAGCGTGATCAGGCTCACCTGCGGGATCGTCTGGCCACTGCTGATGTGCGGTTGTCAGTCCTTCTCGACGCCAGCGACTCAGCCAGCGGCTGCCCAATGCCAGCCACCGCCACCCCCGGCAGCGTGGTTCATGGCGCCCCGCGAGCCCGACTTGACCCGGCGCATGCTCAACGAATTATCGGCATCACCGACGACGGCGATAACGCCATGATCGCCTTGCGCGCCTGCCAGGCGTATGTCCGGGCCGTCGCGCGTTAGTCTCTTGTAACTTGCATGGCCCATGGGCTCCTGTAGGGTAGGCAAACGCCCGTCCACTCCAGGAGATGACCGTGAAGGAAATTACTCAACTCGCCGCTGAACTTGGTCGACGCTTGCAGGTTCTCAATGCCCACGTCACAACGGCCGAGTCGTGCACCGGCGGCGGTATCGCCGAGGCGATCACGCGGATTCCCGGGAGTTCGGCCTGGTTCGAGGCGGGCTACGTCACTTATTCCAATCGCCAGAAGACCCGACAGCTGAATGTGTCGGAAGTGCTGTTCCCCAAAGTCGGCGCTGTCAGTCGCGAAGTGGTGGAGGCGATGGTGCGAGGTGCCCAGGAGAAAAGCCTGGCGCGTTTTGCCGTAGCGGTCAGCGGTGTGGCCGGCCCCGATGGCGGTTCGCCGGACAAACCGGTGGGCACCGTATGGCTGGCCTGGGGCGTGGGCGATGAGGTCACCACCGAGCTTGAACACTTCCCTGGGAACCGTGACGAGGTCCGCCGACAAACGGTAAAGGCCGCGCTAGAGGGCTTGTTGCGACGAGCTGCAGCAGAAATAGAAAAACAGGGGTAGGCGATCACGGATCTTTGTGGAACAATACTGTCTACTTATACAGGTGTTGGCCGCCAGGCCTTATTGATTACGTGAGGACTTTAATGGACGACAACAAGAAGAAAGCCTTGGCTGCGGCCCTGGGTCAGATCGAACGTCAATTCGGCAAGGGTGCCGTAATGCGTATGGGCGATCACGACCGTCAGGCGATCCCGGCTATCTCTACTGGCTCTCTGGGTCTGGATATCGCGCTCGGCATTGGCGGCCTGCCAAAAGGCCGTATCGTTGAAATCTACGGTCCTGAATCTTCCGGTAAAACCACCCTGACCCTGTCGGTGATTGCCCAGGCACAAAAGATGGGCGCCACTTGTGCGTTCGTCGATGCCGAGCACGCCCTGGATCCAGAATACGCCGGCAAACTGGGCGTCAACGTTGACGACCTGCTGGTTTCGCAACCGGACACCGGTGAGCAAGCGCTGGAAATCACCGACATGCTGGTGCGCTCCAACGCCATCGACGTGATCGTGGTCGACTCCGTGGCAGCCCTGGTACCGAAGGCTGAGATCGAAGGCGAAATGGGCGACATGCACGTGGGCCTGCAAGCCCGCCTGATGTCCCAGGCCCTGCGTAAAATCACCGGTAACATCAAGAACGCCAACTGCCTGGTGATCTTCATCAACCAGATCCGGATGAAGATCGGCGTGATGTTCGGCAGCCCGGAAACCACCACCGGTGGTAACGCGCTGAAGTTCTACGCTTCGGTCCGTCTGGACATCCGCCGTACTGGCGCGGTGAAGGAAGGTGACGAGGTTGTCGGTAGCGAAACCCGCGTTAAAGTCGTGAAGAACAAGGTGGCCCCGCCGTTCCGTCAGGCCGAGTTCCAGATTCTCTACGGTAAGGGTATCTACCTGAACGGCGAGATGATCGACCTGGGCGTGCTGCACGGTTTCGTCGAGAAGTCCGGTGCCTGGTATGCCTACAACGGCAGCAAGATCGGCCAGGGCAAGGCCAACTCGGCCAAGTTCCTTGCGGATAACCCGGATGTTGCCGCTACGCTCGAGAAGCAGATCCGCGACAAGCTGTTGACCCCGGCACCTGACGTCAAGGCGGCCGCCAACCGCGAGCCGGTTGAAGAAGTAGAAGAAGTCGACACTGACATCTGAAGCAAACGATGAGCGTTGTCCTCGATACACCCGTCGCCGTAAGGCGCACTGCAATGGACCTGCTCGCACGACGCGAGCATGGTCGAGTCGAGCTGACGCGTAAACTGCGTCAGCGCGGCGCAGATCCTGAGATGATCGACGCAGCCCTTGACCGCTTGACGGAAGAAGGGCTGCTGTCGGAATCCCGTTACCTCGAAAGTTTTGTCTCTTACCGAGCCCGATCCGGCTATGGCCCTGCGCGAATTCGTGAAGAGCTAAGCCAGCGTGGCCTGCAACGTGCTGATATCGAGCTCGCCTTACGTGAGTGCGGTATCAACTGGCAGGCACAATTGGAAGATACCTGGCGTCGCAAGTTTGCCGGTCATCTGCCTATTGATGCGCGGGAACGGGCGAAGCAAGGTCGCTTTTTGAGCTATCGCGGGTTTTCGATGGAGATGATCAGCCGCTTGTTGAGCGGTCGGGATATGGATGACTGAAGGCTGCGTCTGGTAAATGGTTGCTCTGATTATTGCGGGGCTTGGTGGCGAGGGAGCTTGCTCCCGCTGGGCTGCGCAGCGGCCCCAACCTGCGCATCGTTCTACCTGACACAACCCAAAAGGCCCGCTATGAAAATAGCGGGCTTTTTGCGTTTCAGGGGCAAATCACGCCGTCTCCGTCACCCGCTGCTGCGTTTTTCCCTGAGCCTGAGCCCAGTTTTCCGGCAAGTTGATGTAGTCCACCAACTCCCGCAACCGTCCCTGGTCACGCCCGTTGAAGTTGAATACCAGGCGTGTCAGATGGCTGAAGCTTGGTTCGTCATGCTCCTCGCCGGTGTACGCAATTTGTTGGAAGTCGCCACTGAGGCGAAGACTGGCAAATGCCTCCTGCAGGTGGGCCAGTGCACGGTCACTCAATGGATGATTCATGCGAATCACAAATTGGCGCTTCAGCCAGCGGGTGGAGTGGAAGTTGGCGTAGAACTGATTGATCTCTTCCACCGCCTCCTCAGCGCTGTACACCAGGCGCACCAGCTTGAGGTCAGTGGGCAAGATGTAGCGATTGGCTTCAAGCTGGCTGCGGATAAAGTCCAGGGCGCCTTGCCAGAAGCTGCCGCCCGGTGCATCCAGCAGTACCACTGGGACCAGCGGGCTTTTGCCGGTCTGGATCAGGGTCAGCACTTCCAACGCTTCATCCAGCGTGCCGAAACCGCCTGGGCACAGGATCAAGGCGTCGGCCTCCTTGACGAAGAACAGCTTGCGGGTAAAGAAGAAGTGGAAGGACAGCAGGTTCTCGGTGCCATCGATGGTCGGGTTGGCATGCTGTTCAAACGGCAGGGTGATGTTGAACCCCAGGCTGTGTTGCAACCCCGCCCCTTCGTGGGCCGCCGCCATGATGCCGCCGCCACCGCCGGTAATCACCATAAGGTCCGAGCGGGCCAGGACCGCGCCCACTTCCCGGGCCAAGGCATACAGCGGGCTTTCCACTGGCGTGCGCGCCGAACCGAACACCGTGACTTTGCGTCGGCCTTTGAACTGTTCGAGCACCCGGAAGGCGTGGTCCAGTTCGTGGATTGCCTGCAGGGTGATCTTGGCGTTCCAGCGGCTGCGGTCGTCTTGGGCCATGCGCAACACGGTAAAGATCATGTCGCGATAAAGGGGGATGTTCGGGCTGCTGGGCGCAATCAGGTGGAGTTGTGCGTCGACCTGCTGCGTGAGGTCGGTGCCGTTTTCTTGAAATTGACGGATCAGGAGTTCATTCGGTTCGTAAGGCATTCAACTTCTCCTTCTTCACAGAACCCTGGGTGCCGGCGAGAAATTCGTCGGGACCACGACACTGCATGTGTCGTTGCCTCTGATTAACGAGGTGGGCGAAACCGGTTCTGTATATTCCTTATGTTTAAAAACCTTTGCACTGCACGCTCAGGAGGGCAACCCTCTTTTGCCCTGAAAATGTTACAGAACGGTGTGAAAACCCGATGCTCCAGGCTTTCAGGATGAATTGATCATGAGCCTATAAAGTCTTGGCTGGCAATCGCTTATTGATCACTTGTGAGGGAGTTTAGACGGTGCCGCGGGCGGGCAATGGCGCAGAGTGCAGAGGGGCGTATTGCGCGCCGCTGATCAGCGGCGCGCGACAGGGGGCATCGCTTACTTTTTCTTCTTCGCCGCCGCAGGCGCCGGGCAGTCTGCTTCCTGGAACTTCACCGACGCCACCGGGCGGTTGGTTTTGTTCTCGGTGATTTCGTAACGCATGATCGCGCCCTTGGCCATCAGCTCGCGATAACCCGTGTTCAGGCACACGCTTTGACCCAGCTGGAAGTACACCGCCTTGGGATTGGCACGCATTTGCTCGGCGCGGTCTGGCAGTACGCTGAGATGATCAATCAGTTGCAGGCCTTCAACGGTGTAGGCCACTTCCAGGGTTTTATCGTCAATTTCCCGAGGCAAGTTCTTGTTGCTTTCCTCTGCGACGCTTTGCAGCTTCCTGTTCAGTTGAGCCTCCAGCAACGAGGCCGCTTGGGCACCCAGGGGCAACACCAACGCAAGGGCGACGGACGGAACTACAAGGCGTGGCATAAGACGCAGCATGAAACTCTCCTGATTCGGTTACTGGTGCATAGACCAGCCACTGCGCTGTGCGTTCAGTGGCGCGGGATTATAGGTGACCGCCTGCCACTACGGCCAGCCTATTGCCGGGAAGTGCAGGTAGGCGAGGGCGCCTCTGGTAAACTGCGGTAACTTTTGCCTTCCCGAGTTCTATCCGTGTCGATTTCCACGTTCATGCAGCGGCGCACCCGATGAGCCATGCAGTCTCCCGTTTGCGCACCCAGCGCCTGGCCCGCGCCGTTAAACCGTTTGTTGCGCGAGGCTCCCGTGCCGAGCGCTGCCCCGGCTGCCGGGTGATTCCCGAGTATTGCCTGTGTGCCTGGCGGCCCAAGGTCCAGGCCAAATCCGGCATGTGCCTGCTGATGCATGACGTAGAGCCGATGAAGCCCAGCAACACCGGCTGGCTGATTGCCGATGTGATCAACGACACCACTGCATTCCCCTGGTCACGGACTGAAGTCGAGCCTGAGTTGCTCGCCTTGTTGGCCGACCCGCAGTGGCAGCCTTATATCGTCTTTCCCGGCGAATTCGTGGCGCCGGAGCGGGTGGTCAACCAGGTCAGTCTGGAAGAGGGCAAGCGCCCGCTGTTCATTCTGCTGGACGGTACCTGGAGCGAGGCGCGCAAGATGTTCCGCAAGAGCCCGTACCTGGAGCACTTGCCGGTGCTGAGCCTGGCCCCCGAGCAACTCTCGCGCTACAAACTGCGCCGCTCCAAGCGTGATGATCATTTCTGCACCGCCGAAGTGGCGGCCCTGTGCCTGGAGCTCGCTGAGGATCAGGCGGCCAGCGAAGTGCTCGACGCCTATCTGGACGTGTTCAGCACCCACTACCTGGCCGCCAAGTTTCAGTTGGCGCTGGACCCGGCCGATGTCGTCCATACTCGCCTTGCACCTTATCTGTAGGTGTCATGGCCAGCCGACCTTTGCATGATGGCCGCGCAAATGCGCGGCCCGCTAGAATAGCCACGGGCGTAGCGCTTGACCACCCAGGCTACGCTGGGCATGCTTGGCGCCGATTGGGGCGTTGTCACAGATTGGATACGTCGTCTTTTGACGTTGAGCGCGCCCTTTGGTGACTGCTGGCCTGGCAGCCACCTTGCGTGTTGGCGAGCACTGAACCCATCAGTGCCCCCATAAAAAACAGGATCATTTAATCAATGGCCACATACGAAATCCTGATTGCCGATGACCACCCGCTGTTTCGCAGCGCGCTGCACCAGGCGGTCACGCTGGGCCTGGGGCCGGATGTACGCCTCGTCGAAGTCGCCAGCATTGCCGAGTTGGAAACCCGCCTCACCGAAAAGTCCGACTGGGACCTGGTCCTGCTGGACCTGAACATGCCGGGTGCCTACGGTTTTTCCGGGCTGGTGCTGCTGCGCGGGCAATACCCGCAAATTCCGGTGGTGATGGTCTCGGCGCAGGAAGAGGCTTCGGTGGTGGTGCGCTCCAAGGAGTTCGGTGCCAGCGGTTTCATTCCCAAGTCCAGCTCCATGGAAGATATCCAGAAAGCCGTGCGCACGGTGTTGGATGGCGATGTCTCCTGGCCGCCCCAAGCCTTTGAAGAGATCAATGTCTCCGACGAAGCCAAGGCCGCCCGTGATGGCCTGGCCAGCCTGACGCCCCAGCAGTTCCGCGTGCTGACAATGGTCTGCGAAGGCCTGTTGAACAAGCAGATTGCCTACGAGTTGAGCGTGTCGGAAGCGACCATCAAAGCCCACGTCACGGCGATTTTCCGCAAACTGGGCGTGCGAACGCGAACCCAGGCTGCATTGCTCCTGCAACAACTTGAGTCAATTTCGCAGCATTAAGACGCTGTTCATTCACGTTTTTTTGACTTTGCTTGCTCTAGTTTCCCCACACCTTTTTGCTCAGTTGCCTACTCTATGTCGCCTTTCAAAGGTCAAACCGGTATCAAACGTATCTTCAACGCGGGGGGCTATTCCCTGGATGGCCTGCGTGCGGCTTTCACCGGCGAGGCGGCTTTTCGTCAGTTGGTGTTGCTCAATGCAATCCTGATCCCGCTGAGTTTCTTCCTGAACGTCAGCCGGGTAGAGCGGGCGCTGCTGATTGCCGTGTGCCTGCTGGCGTTGATCGTCGAATTGCTCAACTCCGCCGTCGAAGCGGCGATTGACCGGATTTCCCTGGACCTGCATCCGTTGTCAAAAAACGCCAAGGACATGGGCAGCGCCGCGCAGTTTGTCGCACTGACCATGATTACCCTGGTCTGGGCCGTGATTCTGATCTAGGCAATGGTCGGCAGCACAATCTCGTCGCTGCGCTGCACCCCGGCGGTGAAGGAACGGCACAGCTCGAGGAATTCGCGCATGGCCGAGGTCTGGTACTTTTGCTTGTGCCAGATGAAGTAGAACTGCCGGGCCAGGTCCAGGTCCGGGGTTTCCACCGGTACCAGGCTGCCGCGCCGGAAGGCGTCGCGCAGCGCCAGCCGGGAAATGCAGCCAATCCCCAAGCCTGATTCCACCGCGCGTTTGATCGCCTCGGTGTGTTCCAGCTCCAGGCGAATGTTCAGCGCGCTGCGGTGATGCCGCATGGCCTGGTCAAAGGTCAGGCGCGTACCGGAGCCTTGTTCCCGCAGGATCCACGCTTCATGGGTCAACTCTTCCATGGTGGCCTGGCCGCGCTTGGCCAGATGATGCTGGGGCGCACAAAACACCACCAACTCGTCTTCCACCCAGGTTTGCACCTCGATGTCCGGGTGGCTGCAGTCGCCTTCAATTAGACCCAGATCAATTTCGTAGTGCGCCACCTGATGCACGATATGCGCAGTGTTCTGCACATGCAGCTTCACCTGGCTCTCGGGATGTTGTTGCATGAAGCTGCCGATCAGCAGCGTGGCCAGGTAATTGCCAATGGTCAGGGTGGCGCCGACGGCCAGGGAGCCGAAGCCCGACTTGCCGTTGAGCAGGTCCTCGATCTCCTTGGCCTGGTCCAGCAGTGCCACCGCCTGGGGCAATAGCTGGTGGCCCAGGGCGTTGAGGCTCAGGCGTTTACCCGCGCGGTCGAACAATTGGCAGCTGGATTGACGCTCCAGCTCGGTAATCGAGGTGCTGGCGGCGGACTGAGATAAGGCCAGAAGGCCAGCAGCGCGCGAGACGCTTTCCTGCTGGGCGACGGCGACGAAGACTTGCAGTTGACGTAGAGTAAATCGCATATCGATATAACCGATAACCCTTATCTTAATAATCCAGTTAACAGATATTGTCGCCGCCATTAGAATGCTGTGCAATTGCGCATCTATCATTTGGCGCAGACCCATTTCCAGGAGTCCCCCGTACATGAGCAACATGAACCACGAGCGTGTCCTCAGTGTTCATCACTGGAACGACACTCTGTTCAGCTTCAAGTGCACCCGTGATCCGGGCCTGCGCTTCGAGAACGGTCAGTTCGTGATGATCGGCCTGCAACAGCCTAATGGCCGCCCGCTCATGCGCGCTTACTCCATTGCCAGCCCGAACTGGGAAGAGCATCTGGAGTTCTTCAGCATCAAGGTGCCTGATGGCCCGCTGACTTCCCAATTGCAGCACTTGAAGGAAGGCGACGAGATCATCATCAGCAAAAAACCGACGGGCACCCTGGTGCTCGACGATTTGAAGCCGGGCAAGCACCTCTATCTGCTCAGCACCGGTACCGGCCTGGCGCCGTTCATGAGCGTGATCCAGGATCCGGAAACCTACGAGCGTTTCGAAAAAGTGATCCTGTGCCACGGCGTGCGTTACGTCAACGAAGTCGCCTACCGCGAATTCATCACCGAGCACCTGCCGCAGAACGAGTTCTTCGGCGAGGCCCTGCGTGACAAGTTGATCTACTACCCGACCGTGACCCGCGAGCCGTTCGAAAACGAAGGCCGCCTGACCGACCTGATGCGCAGCGGCAAGCTGTTCAGTGACATCGGCCTGCCGCCGATCAATCCTGAAGACGACCGCGCCATGCTGTGCGGCAGCCCGAGCATGCTGGATGAAACCAGCGAAGTGCTGAACAGCTTCGGGTTGAAGGTCTCCCCGCGTATGCGTGAGCCGGGTGACTACTTGATCGAGCGTGCGTTCGTCGAGAAATAAGGGCGACGTAAAAAAATGTGGGAGCGGGCTTGCTCGCGAAGGCGGTGGATCAGTCAATACATCTGGTGACTGTTACACCGCCTTCGCGAGCAAGCCCGCTCCCACATTTGTTTCCGGTTTATCCAGCCGACACCACTTCCAGCACACAAATCATCCCGGCTTCGGGATAGTGCCACCGCACATCCACGTCCCAGAACTGCGCCCCGTATTCCCGCTCTGGCCCCGGCGTCTGGTACGCCGGCCGTGGATCTTGCGCCAGACACTGCTCGATCAACGCCACCAATGGCTCGTCAAGGCGCTGAGCGTGGCCCTGCGCCTGTTGCAGCGCAGTCTTCAGCCACTGCACGGGAATCAGCTGTGGCGCAGCGCTGGCGATGCTGTTGCTCGCGGTGTCAACGATGTCTGCGTACGGCACGTACGGCTTGATGTCGAGAATCGGCGTGCCATCCAGCAGGTCGATGCCGGATATCCACAGACGGCCGTCCTCCACCTTGTCCAGCTTGACCACCGATTGGCCAATGCCATTCGGTCGGTGAGTCGCGCGGGTAGCGAATACGCCCATGGACGTGTTGCCGCCCAGGCGCGGCGGGCGCACTTTCAGCCGGGGTTTGTCTTCCAGCGCCTGGTGGAACAGGAACAGCAACCACACATGGCTGACCTGCTCCAGCCCCTGCACCGCCTCACCCTGGTCGAACGGCGCCACCAGCTCCAGCACGCCCCGGGCGGCAGGCGCCAGTTGTGGCTGGCGCGGGATGGCGAACTTCTCCTTGAAGCAGGAGCGGACAAAGCCGATGGGCGAGACGCTGTAGCTCACAGGCTTAGGCGCGAACGCGCAGGGTCAGGCCCTTGAGGAAGTTGCGCAGCAACTGGTCACCGCAGGTGCGGTAGTTGGTGTGGCCGAACTTGCGGAACAGCGCGCTCAGCTCTGGCTTGGACACCGGGAACTCGGAAGCCTTGAGGATCGCGTGCATGTCGTCTTCTTTCAGTTCGAAGGCCACTCGCAGCTTCTTGAGGACGATGTTGTTGGTCACCGGCAGTTCGATCGGCTGCGGTGGACGGCTTTCGTCCTTGCCGCGCTTGAAGATCACCAGGCCATCGAGGAAATGCGCCATGACTTCGTCCGGGCAGAACACGAAGCCTTCTTCCTCGTCTTTCTTGAGGTAGGTCAGCAAGTCTTCCTTGGTGACTTCCATGCCGCCGAGCTTGATGATCTCGACCATCTTGTTGTCGCTGATGTCGAGCATGTAGCGCACGCTGCGCAGTACGTCATTGTGAATCATGGTGGGCAATCCTGGTCATTCAACTGTGGACACCGCCCAGGCAGGCGGTGTCGAGAGATTCGGCGGCGAAAAAAGTCTTAGAACTTTTCTTTGCCGGACAGATAGCGCCATTGGCCTACCGGCACTTTGCCGATGGAGACTCCGCCAATGCGGATGCGTCGAATGGCGACGACTTTCAGGCCAACGGCTTCGCAGAACAAGGCAATCACACCCGGTTGCGGGTTTTTCAACGCAAAGCGCAGGCGGTTCTCGTTCTGCCAGCTGGCTTTCACCGCCGGCAATTCCTTACCTTTGTAGGTCAGGCCGTGGTTGAGGCGGTTCAGGCCGTGGGCGACCATGTCGCCGGACACTTCCACCACATATTCCTGTTCGATCTTGTTCGCGTCAGCGGTCAGCTTGCGCAGGATCTTCCAGTCCTGGGTGAACACCAGCAGGCCGCTGGCCTTGGCTTGCAGGTCGCTGCTGGCGGTCAGGCGCAGGAAGTGGCCTTTGAGCGGGCGTTTGCTGAAGCGGTGTTCTTCCGACAGGGTCTCGGCGTTGATCGACGCCATGGCCGTCTCGGCATCCACACCGGCGGGGGCGTGGAACAGGATGGTCACCGGCTCCGGCGCAGTGGCCTTGGCCTCAGGGTCAAGCTCGACCTTCTGGGTGGTGACCTTGAACTGCGGCTCGTCGATCACTTCGCCGTCCACCGTGACCCAGCCGCCTTCGATGAACAGCTCAGCCTCCCGACGGGAGCAACCGACCAGTTCGATGAGGCGTTTGGAGAGGCGTAGGGGTTCAGTCATGACAAGGGCCGAAACAAAAGGGGGCGGCTATTGTACCTGTGTGGCGCCGGTTAATCCCGGCTCCATTTCATTTAGCCGCGGCGGGCCTGTTGCTGGGCCTGGCGCAAACGCATGTGCAGCAACGGATAAGGCTGGCCCATGCCGTCGTGGTCCGTGCGTCCGATCACCTCGAAGCCCTGCTTGAAGTAAAAGCCCAGTGCCTGCGGGTTCTGTTCGTTGACGTCCAGTTGGTCGGCGTTCATGGACTCGATGGCATAGCGCAGCAATTGTCGGCCCAGGCCCTGGCCACGGTGTTCGGGGTCGATAAACAGCATCTCGACCTTGCCCGCTGCTACTCCGGCAAACCCGGTAATGCGCTGGCGCGAGTCCTTGGTGCAGATCAACATCACGGCGTCGAGGTAGCGGGTCAGCACCAGGTTTTTCAGCAACTCGATGTAACTGTCCGGCAGGAAGTCGTGGGTGGCCCGCACCGAAGCCTCCCAGATGCGGGTCAGTTCCTGATAATCGCTGGATTTTGGTGTATGGATAACCGAATGCTGGCGCATGCCCGCTGCCCCTTGCTGATGTTTGGCACTGATGGGCAAAACGATAGACCTAAAAAAGCCCCGCATCTTGTCCAGAGGCAGGGCTTTTTCAATTCTTTACACCTTATGCGCGCTTTTCAGCCCACAGGTCGTACTCGTCGGCGTCGGTCACGGTGCACCAGACCTTGTCGCCAGGCTTCAAGCCGCTGGCGTCGTCGATGAACACGTTGCCGTCGATTTCCGGTGCATCGAAGAAGCAGCGGCCAACCGCACCTTGTTCGTCGACTTCGTCGATCAGGACTTCGATCTCACGGCCGATGCGCAGTTGCAGGCGCGCCGAGCTGATGGCCTGCTGGTGCGCCATGAAGCGCTCCCAACGGTCCTGCTTGACGTCGTCTGGAACGATGGCAGCGTCCAGCAGGTTGGCTGGAGCACCTTCCACCGGCGAGTACTGGAAGCAGCCGACGCGGTCCAGTTGGGCCTCGGTCAGCCAGTCCAGCAGATACTGGAAGTCTTCTTCGGTTTCGCCGGGGAAGCCGACGATGAAGGTGGAACGGATGATCAGGTCCGGGCAGATCTCGCGCCAGTTCTTGATGCGCGCCAGGGTCTTGTCTTCGAAGGCCGGGCGTTTCATGGCCTTGAGGATTTTCGGGCTGGCGTGCTGGAACGGGATGTCCAGGTACGGCAGGATCTTGCCGGCGGCCATCAGCGGGATCAGCTCGTCGACATGCGGGTACGGGTAAACGTAGTGCAGGCGCACCCACACGCCGAGGCTGCTCAGGGCTTCGCAGAGTTCGGTCATGCGGGTTTTCACCGGTGCGCCGTTCCAGAAACCGGTGCGGTACTTGACGTCGACGCCATAGGCGCTGGTGTCCTGGGAGATCACCAGCAGCTCTTTCACGCCGGATTTCACCAGGCGCTGGGCCTCGTCCAGTACGTCGCCCACCGGGCGGCTCACCAGCTTGCCGCGCATCGACGGGATGATGCAGAAGCTGCAGCTGTGGTTGCAGCCTTCGGAAATCTTCAGGTAGGCGTAGTGGCGCGGCGTCAGCTTGATGCCTTGCGGCGGCACCAGGTCGATCAACGGGTTGTGGTCCTGGCGCGGCGGCACTACGTCGTGCACGGCGTTGACCACTTGCTCGTACTGCTGCGGGCCGGTCACGGCCAGCACGCTCGGGTGAACGTTGCGGATGGCGCCTTCTTCCACGCCCATGCAGCCGGTGACGATCACCTTGCCGTTTTCCTTGATGGCTTCGCCGATCACTTCCAGGGACTCTGCCTTGGCCGAGTCAATGAAGCCGCAGGTGTTGACCACCACCACGTCCGCGTCCTGGTAGGTGGACACGACGTCATAGCCTTCCATGCGCAGTTGCGTAAGGATGCGTTCGGAGTCGACCAGAGCCTTTGGGCAACCCAGGGATACAAAGCCGACCTTGGGGTTGGCTTTTGCGATGGTGGTGGACATGTCTAACCTCGGTATTGAATGACGCCGCCAGTCGTGCACGAAAGGCTGCGGACGGGCGCTTAGCGCGCCTCTGATCAAAAAGTGCGCAATTCTAGCGACGGGAATCGCTCTTGACCAGCTTTATGCAGGGAAATACGACGAGTGCTGCGCTATGCTTCGCGCCGTTGCACCTGAGTGAGTTTCCTCGGTCAATAAATCGTCTGTAACGAGAAGTAAAACAGCGCATGCTGTGGACAGCATAGGCGCCCGCAGCAGGCGCGCTGTTTATAAAAGACCGCAGGTCAAAGGGCAGGAGTGGTTGATGGGTCAGGCAAGTAGTCAGGCAGCAGGTGCCGAGCAGTCCAACGCAAAGCCGATCGGCATGCTCGTGGCGGCAGTGGGTGTGGTTTACGGCGATATCGGCACCAGCCCGCTCTACACCCTTAAAGAGGTGTTTGCTGGCGGTTATGGGGTTCAGGTCAATCATGACGGGGTCTTCGGGATCCTGGCACTGATTTTCTGGTCGCTGGTCTGGGTCGTTTCGATCAAGTATGTGCTGTTTATCCTGCGCGCGGATAACCAGGGCGAGGGCGGCATCATGGCCCTGACGGCACTGGCTCGGCGGGCGGCGGCACCTTATCCCAAGTTGCGTTCGGTGCTGGTGATTCTCGGCCTGATCGGTGCGGCGCTGTTTTACGGCGACAGCATGATCACCCCGGCGATCTCGGTATTGTCGGCGGTGGAGGGCCTGGAGTTGGCCTTTGATGGCCTTGAGCGTTGGGTAGTGCCGCTTTCGCTGGTGGTGCTGGTCGGGCTGTTTCTGATCCAGAAACACGGCACTGACCGCATCGGCAAGTTGTTCGGGCCGGTGATGGTGGTGTGGTTCCTGGTGCTGGCCGGCTTGGGTGTGCACGGCATCAGTCAGCACCCTGAAGTGCTCAATGCGCTGAATCCGGTGTGGGGCGTGCGCTTCTTTACCGCTCATCCTGGCATGGGCGTGGCGATTCTCGGCGCGGTGGTGCTGGCACTGACCGGTGCTGAAGCGCTCTACGCCGACATGGGCCACTTCGGGCGCAAGCCGATTGCCCGTGCCTGGTTCGCCCTGGTGCTGCCGGCGCTGGTGCTCAACTACTTTGGCCAGGGTGCGCTGCTGCTGGAAAATCCAGAGGCGGCCCGTAACCCGTTCTACCTGCTGGCACCGGAGTGGGCTCTGGTCCCGCTGGTGGCGCTGTCGACGTTGGCCACCGTGATCGCCTCGCAGGCGGTGATCTCCGGGGCGTTCTCCCTGACCCGCCAGGCGATACAGCTCGGTTACATCCCGCGCATGCACATCCAGCACACCTCCAGCGCCGAACAAGGCCAGATCTACATCGGCGCAGTGAACTGGTCGCTGATGGTGGGTGTGATCCTGCTGGTGCTGGGCTTCGAATCTTCCAACGCCCTGGCCTCGGCCTACGGTGTGGCGGTGACCGGCACCATGTTGATCACCAGCATCCTGGTATCGGCGGTGATGCTGTTGCTGTGGAAATGGCCGCCGGTATTGGCGATCCCGGTGTTGATCGGTTTCCTGCTGGTGGATGGGCTGTTCTTCGCTGCCAACGTGCCCAAGATCGTGCAGGGCGGTGCCTTTCCGGTATTGGCGGGGATTGTGTTGTTTATCCTCATGACCACCTGGAAGCGCGGCAAGGAGCTGCTGGTGGACCGGCTGGACGAAGGTGGGCTGCCGCTGCCGATCTTTATCAGCAGTATCCGTGTGCAGCCGCCTCATCGCGTCCAAGGCACGGCAGTGTTCCTGACTGCGCGCCCGGATGCCGTGCCTCACGCCTTGTTGCATAACCTGCTGCATAACCAGGTGTTGCATGAACAGGTGGTGTTGTTGACGGTGGTCTACGAAGACATCCCGCGTGTACCCGCCCAGCGTCGGTTCGAAGTTGATTCCTATGGTGAGGGTTTCTTCCGGGTGATCCTGCACTTCGGTTTTGTCGATGAGCCGGACGTGCCCGAGGCGCTGAAGCTGTGCCATCTGGATGACCTGGACTTCAGCCCGATGCGCACCACCTACTTCCTCAGCCGCGAAACCGTGATCGCCTCCCGCATCAAGGGCATGGCGCGCTGGCGTGAAGGGTTGTTCGCCTTCATGCTCAAGAACGCCAATGGCAACCTGCGCTTCTTCAAGCTGCCGGTTAACCGGGTGATCGAGCTCGGCACTCAAGTAGAAATGTAAGCCCAACAAAAAGCCCCCGGTGCCTTGCGGCAGCGGGGGCTTTTTTGTGGGCGCTTATTCGGCGGGGGTCTTGCCCTGGCGCTTCTCGATGATATCGACCAAACGCTTGGCCAGCGCCGGGTAGTTCTCGTCGAAGTGATGGCCACCAGGCAGCTTCACGGCTTCGCCGACTGCTGTCTTATCGGTGCAGCCGCTCTCGTCGACTTCCTCGGCACCGTAGATGCACACAACCTTGGCAGGCGGCAGCTTGGCCATTTCCGGGCCGGTAGCGGCTTCTTTGCCAGCGTTGCCCAACCAGCCTTCCACTTCGATCTCGAAGCTGCCGGTGCGGGCGAAGGCCAGCAGGATGATCGCGTCTACACGCTGCTGCTCGTTTTCCGGCAGGCGGTTGTAGATGGCCGGCAACACGTCGGCGCCGAACGAGTAACCGGTCAGCACAAAGCGCTTGGTGCCCCATTTCTGCCGGTAGTGCTGCATCAGCTCGGTGAGGTCTTTGGCGCTTTGTTCCGGGGTCTTGTGCTGCCAGTAGTAGCGCAGGGTGTCGATGCCGACCACCGGGTAGCCGATCTTGGCCATTTCACCGGCCACGTCGCGGTCCAGGTCACGCCAGCCGCCGTCACCGGAGAGGAACAGGGTGACGGTGTCCTTAGCCTGGCCAGCCGGCACTTCGACCACCGGGATCGCCAGGCCGCCGTTGTCCGAACCCACCAGTTGCTTGCGCAGCTCGTTGTTCAGCACTTGCGGGTAGTGAACGTCGTAGTCGCTGATGCTGGTGGTGGCGCGCGGCGTGTCGCGTACGAAACTGGCGGCATCATCGTCAGGGTTATCGTTCCAGGCCACCAGCCAGCTGCCGTGGGCCGAGGTTTTCGGCAGCGGGTCGTTGCAGCCCGGCTGCGCCAGCGCGAAGCCGACGGAGATGGCATTGGCCTTGTCGTCGTTCTGTGCGGCCAGCCAGCGCCAGGCCAGCGATGCGCCAGGGCCGATGCCGCTCACCAGGGTCGCCGGGCCGGCAAGCTGGCCCAGGGCGGTTTGCAGGGCTTGTTCCTGCAGCTTGCAGTCGTCCTTGGGCAAGATCACCTGGACGATCTGCGCCGCGCCGCCCTGGCTGAGGGCGATCAGCTGGCTGTCGGTCAGGGTTTCGTCGGCCAGCACGGCCACGGCCACCCGGGCTTTAGGTGCGGTGCCTGGAGTTACGCGGGTCAGGACCGTGCCATCGGCCTGGGGCAGTTGTTCCAGAGTCGGTTGCGGTGCAGGGCGGTTCCAGTACCAGTAACCACCACCGAGGATCAGTGCCAGTACCACCAAGATTGCCAATACATACCGCCAGGAGCGTCGAATCATCAGCGTTTCACCAATCCAGTCAAGCCACCCGCAATCAGGGCGGCGGTGTCGGCCAGTGCCACCAGCGGATCAAGTCCTGCGGGCACGGCCATATAACGGGGTTCCCAGTCAGGCTGGAACTTGTCTTTGAAGCGGCGCAAGCCTTGGAAGTTATACAGTTGCTCGCCACGACGGAACACCATCGAGCCCAGGCGTTGGGTCAGCGGGGCGCCGCGTCGTGGTTGCAGGCCCGACAACGGCACCATGCCGAGGCTGAAGCGGGCGTAGCCGTGGTTCTTATAATGTTGAATCAGGCCGACCATCATGAATTCCATGGTCAGTTTCGGCGCGTCCGGGTGCGCACGCATCAGGTCGAGACTGGCCAGGTCGTGGCTGTAGGTCTCAAGCAGGTTCGCAAACGCTACCGGATGCCCTTCGAAGCGAATGATCGCAATACGAAAGTGCTTGAGGTAGTCGTCGCTGAATCGTCCGAGGGAAAAGCCTTTTTCCCGCACGTTCTTGCCGGTCAGCCACGCGTCGGAGATGACTCTCAGCTCCTCCATCGGGGCCTGGCCGGGTTCGTGGATCTCCAGGGACAAGCCATCACGGGTCCCGCGGTTCCAGGTGTAGCGCAGGTCCTTCATCTCTTTGCCCTTGGCTTCCAGGTCAAAGCGTTTCAGGTCGACCCGGGCTTCTTCACCCAGCTTGATCGCGGTCAAGCCGATGTCCATGTAATACGGCAGGTTCTCGGCGCGCACCTGGTAGAACACCGGACGGGCGTGGTGAATGTCGCACAGGTCGCGGAACTGCCAGATCATCTCGGCCCGTTGCAGGGTCGGGCCGATCGGATCGTACAAGGCCACCAGGCTGCGACCGCGACGAGCGTACATCAGGAACGCTTCGTCGTTGGGGTGAAACAGCAGGGCTTTGTCGCCGGTCAGTGCCAGGCCGCCATCGGGTTGCGCCGAGTTCATCAGGATCTTGGTGGCGCGCTCCAGTTCCTCAGGCGTTGGCAGGTGGATGATCGGGCGCGCGGTACGCAGCAGCCAGGTCAGCGACACCACCACCAACACCACGGCGGCGCCCAACAACGAGCGCAGGCCGCGCGGGGCGTTGGCGTCGAGGGTGAACTGCCACCACAGCTGATGGCTGTAGGGCACGTCCTGGTAGGCGAACAGCAGCAGCCAGATCGACGCACCGAGTACGCACACGCTGGCAACAAGATACAGCGGCGAGAAGGGCAGTTCGGTCAGGCGGCTGGCGCGATAGAACGAGCGTCGGAAGATCGCCAGCAGCACCGCGGTCATGGTCATCAGGCTGGCTTCTTCCCAGTCGAAACCCTTGAGCAGGGAGAGCAGGGCGCCCGTCAGCAGCAGCACCATGGTCAGCATCCACGCGGCGGACAACCGGCGACGCAGTCCCTGGGCCAAGAGCAGGCAGAGCACGCCGATCAGGCTGGCACCAAAGTGCGAAGCGTCAATCAGGCGATGAGGAATCAGGAAGCCGATGTTTTCCAGGCGTGAGTCGATTTCCGGGGTTGCGCCGGAAAACAGCAAGACCACGCCTGACAAAAAAACCAGTACGGCCAGGATGGGTGCAGCAAGGCCCGAGGCCGCCCGCAGGCTCTGTTGCGTATGGAACAGGCGCTGGGCTTCATTGACCAGCAGGAACACACAGGCGATCAACAGCGGCAGTACCACATAGATCATCCGGTACAGCAGCAATGCGGCGGCCAGTGGTGCGGCGCCAAGCTTGTCGGCGAAGGCGGCCAGCAGGATTGCTTCGAACACCCCGACGCCGCCCGGTACATGGCTGAGCACGCCGGCGGCCAGGGCCAGCAGGTACACCAGCAGGAATGGGCCAAAGGGTGGCGCTTCCGGCAGCAGCATATACAGCACGGTGGCGGCCGCGGCGACGTCGAGGGCGGTGATGATCAGTTGCAGGATGGTCAGGCGACGGCCCGGCAGGCGCAGGGTGCGGCGCCCGGCCTTGACCAGTAGGTTGTCCGGGTACGGTTGTTCCGGCAGGCGGCGGCGGTAGATGCCGATGCACAGTGCGGCTGTTAACAACAACACAGCGCCGGCGATGCCGCCGAGCAAGCTCGCGGGCAAATGCAGCGCGTTGGACGCAGCGGGCAGGTTGCTCAGGGTGGCCAGTGCAGCCAGTGGCGGCAGTGCGCAACCCAGGGCCAGGCTGGCAAACACGGTCATACGGGCCACTTCGGAGGCGCCGATGCCGTACCGTGCATATAAACGGTAGCGTACCGAACCACCCGAGAGCATCGACAGGCCAATCGCATTGCCGATGGCGAAAGCGGTAAAGCCGCCGTAGGCCAGGGTCTTGGCAGGCAGTTTCACGCCGGCATAACGGGCGCCGGAAAATTCATAGCCCAACAGAATGATGAAACCGGCAACAGCGGCACCGAATGCGCCGAGCAGGGCAGGCTTCGGCACTTCCAGGATCGAATCGTGGAGCGCGTACAGGTCCAGCTCAAGCAGCAGGTGGCGACAGGCGATAAGGGCGATTGCGAACAGCAACAAGGTGACGGCCAATCCGATGGGTTGGCGGTACTTGCTCAACAGATCCAGCCAGCGCAAACGGGTGGGAGTGATCGGTTGTGTCGCTGTGACAGAGTCTTGTGGTTCAGACGAGTTGGCGCGCATCAATCACCTCGTGGATTGTGCGCGACAGGATGGAGGTATCCAGCCAAGTTACCAATCCCTATGTACAAAATAATTACAAATATTAACGCGTATCGCGCGGTGCGGCGACAGCGCCCAATGGTCGTAGAAGGACAGTGCTTGAAGACTTAGCATAGCTTGCAATGAGATGGACTCTACAAACCGTGTACGGTTTCATGAAAGATGCCATGCCATTGTTTCAAAAGGACTTTTTCGTCAGATACAAAAAAGGCCACTCTTTCGAGCAGCCTTTTTTGATGTTTGGTTGCGGGAGCCGGATTTGAACCGACGACCTTCGGGTTATGAGCCCGACGAGCTACCAGACTGCTCCATCCCGCGTCTGTGTGGCGGCATTCTACAGAGCAACGGCGGGGTGTCAACCGTTAATCGAACGATGGGTCAAATAAGTGCAAATTAGCGTCGGATTGTCGCGCACCAGTGGTAAGTGCGCGATAGAGAAAGGATTTTTGTCTGACAATTGAAAAGACGGGTAAAAACAGACAGGCACAAAAAAGGCCACTCTTTCGAGTAGCCTTTTTTGATGTTTGGTTGCGGGAGCCGGATTTGAACCGACGACCTTCGGGTTATGAGCCCGACGAGCTACCAGACTGCTCCATCCCGCGTCTGTGTGTCGGCATTCTACAGAGGAACGGGAGTGTGTCAACCGCTGATTCAAAGAAAAGCGCTTGTGGTTCAATCGGTTAGCTCTCCAAGGTGGCCCCTTGATCGGGCTCGGGGCCAGTCTGGCCGAGGCTTTCAGCTCTATTGGGGGGTGTGTTTCGATTGAGAAAATGAATTCATCTACGAATTTTCCTACCGCTTAGGCGGAAGATTCAAACTACTGGTGCTATATACAGGTGTGAGTGAGATACTGCCCGCCTGTTCGTTTTCTGCCCAGAACCACTGCCTTATATATGACGCAGCGCAAAATCATCCACGTTGACTGTGATTGCTTCTACGCCGCCATCGAGATGCGCGACGACCCGACCCTGGCGCAAAAGCCCCTGGCGGTTGGCGGCTCGGCAGACCGTCGCGGCGTGATCGCTACCTGCAACTATGAAGCACGGGCCTACGGTGTGCGTTCGGCCATGTCGTCCCGGCACGCCTTGAAGCTGTGCCCGGACCTGACCATCGTCAAGCCGCGCATGGATGCCTATAAAGAAGCCTCCAAGGAAATCCAGACGATCTTTCGTGACTACACCGACCTGATCGAGCCGTTGTCCCTGGACGAAGCCTACCTGGACGTTTCTGACAGCCCGCATTTCGGCGGCAGTGCCACGCGCATTGCCCAGGACATTCGCCGGCGGGTCTCCAATCAATTGCACATCACCGTTTCCGCGGGCGTGGCGCCGAACAAGTTCCTCGCCAAGATCGCCAGCGACTGGAAAAAGCCCAACGGGCTGTTTGTGATCACCCCTGATCAGGTGGAAGACTTTGTCTCGGCGCTGCCGGTGAAAAAGCTCCATGGCGTGGGCAAGGTAACGGCCGACAAGCTGACGCGGCTGGGGATCGAAGACTGCCTGCAACTGCGAGAGTGGAACAAGCTGGCTCTGGTGCGTGAATTTGGAAGCTTCGGCGAGCGGCTTTGGAGCCTGGCCCGTGGGATTGATGACCGTGTGGTGCAGAACGACAGCCGCCGGCAATCCATCAGCGTTGAAAACACCTACGATGTCGACCTGCCGGACTTGCCCAGTTGCCTGGAAAAACTGCCTGAGCTGATGGACACCCTGGCCGGGCGGATGGCACGCATCGACAGCAGTTATCGGGCGGGTAAGCCGTTCGTCAAAGTGAAGTTTCACGACTTTACCCAGACCACCCTGGAGCAGGCCGGGGCAGGGCGGGACCTGGAGAGTTACCGGCAGTTGCTGACCCAGGCGTTCAATCGCGGCGGCAAGCCGGTGCGATTGCTGGGAATAGGTGTGCGCTTGCTGGATTTGAGCAACGGCAACGAGCAGCTCCAATTTCCCTGGTAGAAACCGGATAAAAATGTGGGAGCTGGCTTGCCTGCGAAAGCGGAGTAACAGTCAACCTCAATGTTGAATGCCAGACCGTCATCGCAGGCAAGCCAGCTCCCACATTAAGTGCTTCAGCGTTCCCCGGGATCCGCCACCAGGCGACCCGCATCCTTGGTCAATGCCTGCAAGAATTCCTGCTGCAACTCGGGATCATTGCGGGTCAGTTCAATCAGGCTTTGTTCCAGCTCGCTGGCTTCTTCTTCCAGGCCCAGCTCCGACAGGCGCTTGACCCGGTGTACCCACTCGTTGACTTCGTCGTCTTCCAGGTCGTCGTAGATCAAGGCGTGGGCTTCGAGCAATTTGCTGCGCAGCGTGCCGCTGACGGCCAGGGACGAGTCTGAGTGCACATCGTCCTGGGCATCTTCCACACTGATCTTCAGAGTGCTGATGCGGTTCAGGTCCTGCTCGGCAAACGGGCTGTCCAACAGGTTCAGGCGCAGCACGCCGTTACGGTCGGTGGTCAGCTCATGGGTTTGCTTGCCGGCGGTCACCTGCACCGGGCGTTCGCTCCAGGGCAGGCTCGAATACTCCACGCGCTTGTCGCGCTGGACTTCATCGATACCCGCCAGGTTCTGTTGCGCCCGACCGTTGGATTGCACGTTCATGAACGGGTTGATCCCGTCCACGCCGTAGGTGAGCCAATCGCGGGTCATGCTGGAAGGCAGGTTGCCCAGGGCAAAGACATTCGCCACGTTAGCGCCGACGCCCGCCACAAGCGCCACCGCGCCAAAGGGCATCTCGTAGAGTTTGCGCCAAGGCTGGTAGGGCGTGTAGCGGTCGTAACGACGGGTGACTTCGAATTCGGTGACCTCAAAGGTCTTTTGTTCGTGAATGCGAACCCTGCGTTGCGGCAGCTCCAGCACCTTGGGTTCGCCCACGTCGATCTGCAGGCTGTGATCGAGCAATTTTCGCTCGATACGTTCCTCGTGTTCGCTGCGTTGCGACATTTGGTTGGCGCAGCCGCTGACCAGCAGGGCGCCACATAACGTGGCGCCCCCCAGGCCTATGGTGTTTCGCTTGAACATGACGACTCTTGATCTGGTTTTCAGCGACGAATACGCGCCTGAAGGAAAGACAGCACGTCAGCCACCGGCAACGGTTGGGCTTCGGCTTCGGTCCGGCTCTTGTATTCCAGGTTGCCATCGGCCAGGCCGCGGTCACTGACCACGATCCGGTGCGGGATGCCAATCAGTTCCATGTCGGCGAACTTGATGCCCGGGCTGGTTTTCTTGTCCCGATCATCCAGCAGCACTTCAAAACCGGCGGCCGTGAGTTCGGCATACAGTTTGTCGGTGGCTTCGCGTACTTGCTCGGTTTCGTAGCGCAGCGGTACCAGGGCAACCTGGAATGGCGCCAGGGCGTCGCTCCAGATGATGCCTTTCTCGTCGTTGTTCTGCTCGATGGCAGCCGCAACCACGCGGGAAACACCAATGCCGTAGCAGCCCATTTCCAGGGTGATCGGCTTGCCGTTCTCGCCCAGCACTTCGCACTTCATCGCCTTGCTGTACTTGTTGCCCAGCTGGAAGATGTGCCCGACTTCGATGCCGCGCTTGATTTCCAGGGTGCCCTTGCCGTCCGGGCTCGGGTCGCCGGCCACCACGTTGCGCAGGTCGGCCACGGTCGGAACCGGCAGGTCACGTTCCCAGTTCACGCCGAAGTAGTGCTTGTCATCGATGTTCGCGCCAATGCCGAAGTCGCTCATCAGCTCAACCGAACGGTCGATGATGATTGGCAACGGCAGGTTCAGCGGGCCGAGGGAACCCGCACCGGCGCCAATGGCGTCGCGCAGTTCTGAGTCGGTGGCCATGACCAGCGGGCTGGCAACACCAGGCTGCTGGGCGGCTTTGATTTCGTTGAGTTCGTGGTCGCCGCGGATCACCAGGGCGATCAGCTTGCCTTCTTCCTCGGCGCGCACGATCAGGGTCTTGATGGTCTTTTCAATCGGCAGATTGAATTTTTCCACCAGGGCCGCGATGGTCTTGGTCTCAGGCGTGTCCACCAGGCGCAGCTCTTCGCTTGGCGCAGGGCGGGAGGTTTCCCGTGGCACGGCTTCGGCTTTCTCGATGTTCGCCGCGTAGTCGGAACCGTTGCTGAACACGATGTCGTCTTCACCGGATTCGGCCAGCACGTGGAATTCGTGGGAGCCGGCACCGCCGATGGAGCCGTTGTCTGCTTCAACCGGGCGGAATTTCAGGCCCAGGCGGGTGAACACGTTGCAGTAGGCGGTGTGCATGCGGTCATAGGTGACCTGCAGGGACGCCTGGTCAGCGTGGAACGAATAGGCGTCCTTCATGATGAACTCGCGGCCACGCATCAAACCGAAACGTGGGCGGATTTCGTCACGGAATTTGGTCTGGATCTGATACAGGTTGAGGGGCAGCTGCTTGTAGCTGCTCAACTCGTTGCGCATCAGGTCGGTGATCACTTCTTCGTGGGTCGGGCCGGCGCAGAAGTCGCGGCCATGACGATCCTTGAAGCGCAGCAATTCAGGGCCGTACTCTTCCCAGCGCCCGGATTCCTGCCACAGTTCAGCCGGTTGGGTGCTCGGCATCAACACTTCCAGAGAGCCGGCAGCGTTCATTTCTTCACGAACGATGGCTTCGACCTTGCGCATCACCTTCAAACCCATGGGCAGCCAGGTGTACAGGCCCGAGGCCAGTTTGCGGATCATGCCGGCGCGCAGCATCAGCTGGTGGCTGATCACGACCGCGTCGGAAGGCGTTTCTTTCTGTGTGGCGAGCAAATATTGACTGGTGCGCATGGTAGGCCGTTGTCGGTTGCTTGGACTTGAAATGACTTGGGATTGTACGGGCGCTTGCCGCCGACGTACAGGCATCTGGTTGCTGGAGCAGGGGTTCTGTGGGAGCTGGCTTGCCTGTGATACAGGCAACACGGTGTGTCAGTTACACCGCGGTGATGCAATCGCAGGCAAGCCAGCTCCCACATTCACCGCGTGTTTTCAGTCTTCTTTGGTTGGATTCAACCGAATCCGCCGGCTTTCCTGAAACCAGTGCAAGGCGATCAGGATCAGCGTCGGCACACCCAGCAGGCAGGTGATCATGAAGAAGTTGTGGTAACCGAACTTCTCGACCATCACCCCCGAATACCCGCCGATCAAGCGCGGCAGCAGCAACATGATCGAACTGAGCAACGCATATTGGGTGGCAGAGAACTTCAGGTTGGTCAGGCTCGACAAGTACGCGACAAACGCCGAGGTCGCCATGCCTGAACTGAAGTTGTCCAGGGAAATGGTGAAAATCAGCATCTGCAGGTCCGGGCCCATGTCGGCGAGCATCACGAACAGCAGGTTGGTGCCGGCCGATGCAATGCCGCCGATAAACAGGATCGGCAGGATCCCGAAACGCACGATCAGCAGGCCGCCCATACCGGCACCCAGCAGGGTCATGATCAGGCCGAAGACCTTGCTGACGCCGGCGATCTGGTCCTTGGTGAAACCCTGGTCGATATAGAACACGTTGGCCATGACGCCCATCACCGTGTCCGACATGCGATAGGTGGCAATCAGCCCCAACAGCAGGAGGGCCTGCCAGCGGTAGCGCAGGATAAAGTCGTTGACCGGCGTGAGTACCGGCGCCAGGCCCCGGCGGCCCATAGTCGACAGGCACAGGGTGGTCAGAATGATATAGAGGATGGCCCGCAGGAACGCGCGGTCTTCCAGCAACAAGTCGAGCAGGCTGACACCATGGAACAGCACGCTGGCGAAGTCAGTGTTGTACAGCTGGGTGAACATCGCCGGCACCGACACCAACAGCACGATCAACACGAACACCGAGACTAACTGGTGAGCAAAGCTGTAGCGTCCGGCCTGCAATTGGGTACGCAGTGGCACATTGGGTTCGCGCATGAACAGGGTGGTCAGCAGTGCAGGCACCATCAGTACACCAAACAGCACGTAGGTGCCGGTCCATGCCGAGTGCTTGTAATTGAACCCGGTGGAACCGAAGCCTTCAGCAAAAAACAGTGCGCCTGCGGTGGCAAGCAGGGCGGCCACGCGATAACCGGACATATAGCTGGCGGCGAGCGCGGCCTGCTGGCTGTCGTCGGCGATTTCCAGGCGGTAGGCGTCTACCGCGATATCCTGGGTGGCGGAAGCGAAGGCGACGATAACCGCGATAGCGATCAGCCAGGACAGGTGTTTTTGCGGATCGCAGAACCCCATGCCGATCAATCCGAGGATAACCAGCGTCTGGGACAAGACTAACCAGGATCGACGACGTCCGAGCTTGCCGAGCAGTGGCAGGCGCCATTGGTCGAGCAAGGGCGACCAGACCCACTTGAAGGCATAGGCCAGGCCGATCAGGCTCGCGTACCCGATGGTTTCGCGGGCCACACCGGCCTCACGCAACCACACCGAGAGCGTCGAGAACACCAACATGTAAGGCAAGCCGGCAGCAAAGCCGAGCAACAGCAGCACTAACGTCGAGGGGCTGGCATAGGCGGCGAGCGCGGCGCGCCAGGTTTTACGGGGCATGGGCTGGAGTCTGCCTCAGAATTACGCAAATAAAGCGCGCACTCTAACCGCTGTGCTCTACCGGGCGCCAGCCATGACGCTGAATATCAACACGATTGTTCAGGATGCTGACGCCTTCAGCGCGTAAACGCGCGCGTTGCTCGTCCCCTGAGGCACTGCCCACCGGCAGACTTATCCGACCACCGGCACCCAACACGCGGTGCCAGGGCAATTTGGTGTCCTCGGGCAGCTGGCTCAGGGTACGGCCCACCCAGCGTGCGGCACGACCCAAACCGGCGAGGTGCGCCAGCTCCCCATAGCTGATGACGCAACCCTCGGGCACTTGGGCAAGGGTCAGGTACAGCACGGTGCGGCGCATTTCGGCCGGGCTTTGCGGGGCGTCGGTCGTTTTGTTCACGGTGGGCATATCCGATGAAAATATCCGTCTATTCGTGGGAAATGTCTGCAAATGTAACGCTGGGAACGGAACTCGATTCAAATACCCGAGTCAGTCCTTGCTAAGAAGTTATCCAACCCGATAATGCCCGTTTTTTCCGCCAAACTTGAGCCTGTATTCGCTTATGTTGTCCAGAACCCTGCTATGCCTTGCTGTTTTCAGCGCCTCCACCCCGCTGCTCGCCGATACCGTCTGGTTGAAAAATGGTGACCGCCTGACCGGCAAGATCAAGGTTTTCGACGGTGGCAAACTGCTGATCCAGACCGATTATGCCGGCGCCATCCCGGTGGACTGGAAACAGGTCAAGACCCTGGAAAGCGATCAGGAATTGCTGGTCAAGCAGGATGCCTACACCGGCGAGAAAGCCAAATCCCTGAAGGCGGCTGATGACGGCAAGGTCATTCTGGCCAATGGTGAGGCGCCCAAGACTGTCGAACTGGCGAGCATCCAGCAGATCATCAAGCCCAAGCCCGTGATCGAAGACTTGGTGTGGAAGGGCAATGTCGACATGGCGCTGGACTACAAGCGCGCGGAAAAAGACACCAACGACTACGACATCGACTTCAAGACCACCGCCCGCCATGGCCAGTGGCGCCATACCGCCCAGGGCGAATACAACCGCGAATTCCAGGACGACGTGACCACCACCGACAACTGGGCGCTGGAGTACGACCTGGACCGCTTTCTCACCGAACACTGGTTCTGGCAGGGGCGCTTGACCTACAAGCGCGACAAAGTCGAAGACCTGTCTCGCCAGCGCACCGTGGGTACCGGCCCGGGCTACCAATTCTGGGATGACGAACTGGGCGCGTTCTCCCTCGGTTCGTTGGTCAACCGCACTGACTATGAATACCAGGATGGCGGCAAGGACAACTTCTACTCGCTGGCGATGAAGTGGAACTACAACCGCTACCTGGTGGGCAAGTCCGTCGAGTTCTTCACCAATGGCGAGCTGGGCAAGCCGCTGGCAGGGCCATCCGACTATTCCCTGGATGCGGAAATGGGCTTGCGCTACAAAGTCACCGAGTGGGCTTCCCTCAACCTCAAGGCCGAGCGCGACATTATTAGTGGCGACTCGGAAAGCGCGCTGAGCAAGACCCGCTACACCGCAGGGTTCGGCGTCACCTGGTAAAGGGCCACTGGGTAAGGAGTCACCTGGTAATTAAAGGCGCAACCCGCCGTCCATTTCCAGGATCCGCCCGGTGTAGTAGTCATTCTCGAAGATATACGCCGCTGAATGGGCAATCTCCTCAGGCCGCCCCATGCGCTTGAGGGGAATGCCCGACGTCATCTTCTCCAGGGCCTCAGGCTTCATGCCCAGGGTCATCTCCGTCTCGATAAACCCCGGTGCAATGCCCGCCACGCGAATGCCGTAGCGCGCCAGCTCCTTGGCCCAGGTCACGGTGGCGGCTGCTACACCGGCCTTGGCGGCGGAGTAATTGGTCTGGCCGACGTTACCGGCCCGGGAGATCGACGAGATATTGATAATGGTGCCTTGGTTCTTCAGTTCCACCATTATCGCCGCCACTTCGCGGGTACACAGGAACACCCCGGTGAGGTTCACGTCGATCACCGCCTGCCACTGGGCCAGGCTCATCTTGGTCATCTCGCCATCCTTGACCTTCAGCAGCAGCCCGTCGCGCAAAATCCCTGCGTTGTTGATCAAACCGTTGATCGCGCCGAAGTCTTCGGCGATCTGGGCCACGGTCTGGGTTACCTGTTCTTCATTCGCCACGTTGCACAGATAGGCTCTAGCCTTCACGCCATGGGCCTGGCAGGCGATCACGGCCTGGTCGAGTTTTTCCTGATTGAGGTCCACCAGCGCCAGGTGCGCGCCCTTGGCTGCAAAATACTCGGCCATGGAACGGCCCAAACCCTGGCAACCGCCGGTGATAATGATTACTTTGTCGTTGAGATCCATTCGCAAGTCCTGTGAGCAGAATTAAGCGGCTACCCAAGTTTGTTTTTTGACGGAATTTATCAAAGGAGTCATAAGTTGAGCGCGCACGTTGCCAAGAATGCCCGAGAACTACTGCTCAAGGAATACCGTGGGGCACTTGCCACCTTGTCCAAGGCCATGCCCGGCTTTCCGTTCGGCTCAGTGGTGCCGTACTGCCTGGACGCCGAGGGCCGGCCGCTGATCCTGATCAGCCGTATCGCCCAGCACACCCATAATTTGCAGAAAGACCCCAAGTGCTCACTGCTGGTGGGGGAGCGTGAGGCGGACGACGTTCAAGCGGTAGGGCGCCTGACCTACCTGGCCGAGGCCGAAAAGCTGGAAGACAGCGCTGAGATTGAAGCCGCAGCCGAGCGTTATTACCGCTATTTCCCGGATTCGGCCAACTACCACAAGGCCCATGATTTTGACTTCTGGGTGCTCAAGCCGGTGCGCCATCGTTATATCGGCGGGTTTGGCGCGATCCACTGGGTCGACCAACTGACCCTGGCCAATCCGTTCGCCGGCAAGGCCGAGCTGAGCATGATCGAACACATGAACAGCGACCATACCAAGGCCATTGCCCACTACGTCGAACTGGCCGGCTTGCCGACCACCGAGCCTGCGCAACTGGCGGGCATCGACAGTGAAGGCATGCACCTGCGCATTGGCCAGGCACTCTACTGGCTGCCCTTTGCCGAGCCTTGCAACACGCCGACACAAGTACGCGAAGCCTTGGTTTTCCTGGCTCACGCCGAGGTGTGGCCGAAAAAAGCGGCCGCTGAAGCTTGAATTCACGAAACGGCGACGTCATCTAAGGTGAAGTAGCAAGGCATTCTTGCGTTGAGGAACCATTTGATGCGCCCTTTTTTGTTGCTTTTTTTGTTATTTCCGGTGCTGGAGCTGTTCGTATTCGTACAAGTCAGCGGGGCCATTGGGTTTTTCCCGGCGCTGCTGCTGATCATTCTCGGCTCGATGCTCGGCGTTCTGGTGCTGCGCGTCGCCGGCCTGGCCACGGCGCTACGTGCCCGTGAAAGCCTGAATCGCGGCGAACTGCCGGCCCAGACCATGCTCGAAGGCTTGATGATGGCATTGGCCGGTGGCCTGTTGATCCTGCCAGGCTTCATCAGCGATGTGGTCGGCCTGGTGATGCTGCTGCCGTTCACTCGCAAGCTGCTGGCGGGCAAGATGCGCCAGCGTGCCGAAGAGGCTGCCATTCGCCAGCGCGCCTTTGCCGACGACCTGCAACCCCGTGGTGGCCCGGCTCCGCGCCAGCCCCTGGGGCGTGAAGGTGACGTGATCGAAGGCGAGTTCGAACACCGCGACCCCAAGTAATCCCCTCACTGGCACGGCACCTGCGGGTGTCGTGCGGCTTTTGAAGCCTCCCCCGACACGAAAAATTTCATCTTGGCACCCTTGTAATAAGCTTATGCGCCCTTATGTAACGGTCACCGCAAGGTTTCTGGTGGCGACACCAGACAGACTTCCGCGTTTCGCGCCGCGAACCGCGACCGGCACCGCCGGAATTTAACCTGCCGGAATTGACACCGGCTGATGAAAAACACAATTAGGAGAGATCGACAATGAGCAAGCTTCGTCCTCTGCATGACCGCGTCGTCATCCGTCGCAGTGAAGAAGAAAAGAAAACCGCTGGCGGTATCGTGCTGCCAGGTTCGGCTGCTGAAAAAGCCAACCACGGTGTGATTCTCGCTGCTGGCCCAGGCAAGACCCTGGAAAACGGTGAAGTACGTGCGCTGGCTGTGAAAGTGGGTGACAAGGTTGTTTTCGGCCCTTACTCCGGCAGCAACACTGTGAAAATCGACGGCGAAGACCTGCTGGTAATGGCTGAGAACGAGATTCTCGCTGTTCTGGAAGGCTGATTTCCCCGCTCATCTTCCCGTTACTACAAAGTATTTAAGGAATATCGATCATGGCTGCTAAAGAAGTTAAATTCGGCGATTCCGCCCGTAAGAAAATGCTCGCCGGTGTCAACGTCCTGGCTGACGCAGTAAAAGCGACCCTGGGCCCTAAAGGCCGTAACGTGATCATCGAGAAGAGCTTCGGCGCTCCGACCATCACCAAGGACGGCGTGTCCGTCGCCAAAGAAATCGAGCTGAAAGATCGCTTCGAAAACATGGGCGCGCAGCTGGTCAAAGACGTTGCCTCCCGTGCCAACGACGACGCAGGCGACGGCACCACCACCGCTACCGTTCTGGCTCAGTCGATCGTCAACGAAGGCCTGAAAGCCGTCGCTGCCGGCATGAACCCGATGGACCTGAAACGCGGCATCGACAAGGCGACCATCGCCATTGTCAAAGAGCTGAAGTCCTTGTCCAAGCCATGCGCTGACACCAAGGCTATCGCTCAGGTCGGCACCATCTCGGCCAACTCCGACAGCTCCATCGGCGACATCATTGCCGAAGCCATGGAAAAAGTCGGTAAAGAAGGCGTGATCACCGTTGAAGAAGGCTCGGGCCTGGAAAACGAACTGTCGGTTGTTGAAGGCATGCAGTTCGACCGTGGCTACCTGTCCCCGTACTTCGTCAACAAGCCAGACACCATGACCGCCGAGCTCGACGGCCCGCTGATACTGCTGGTTGACAAAAAGATCTCCAACATCCGTGAACTGTTGCCAGTTCTGGAAGCTGTTGCCAAGGCCGGTCGCCCACTGCTGATCGTTTCCGAAGACGTTGAAGGCGAAGCCCTGGCGACTCTGGTTGTGAACAACATGCGCGGTATCGTGAAAGTGGTTGCTGTCAAAGCACCTGGTTTCGGCGATCGTCGCAAGGCCATGCTGCAGGACATCGCTGTTCTGACTGGCGGTACCGTTATCTCCGAAGAGATCGGCCTGAGCCTGGAAAGCGCTACCCTGGAACACCTGGGTAATGCCAAGCGCGTCACCGTGACCAAGGAAAACACCACCGTGATCGACGGTGCTGGTGTTGAAGCTGACATCCAGGCACGTGTTACCCAGATCCGCGCTCAAGTGGCTGATACCACTTCCGACTACGACCGTGAAAAACTGCAAGAGCGTCTGGCCAAGCTGTCCGGCGGCGTTGCAGTGATCAAGGTTGGCGCTGGTTCCGAAGTTGAAATGAAAGAGAAGAAAGCCCGCGTTGAAGACGCCCTGCACGCTACCCGTGCAGCCGTTGAAGAAGGCGTGGTACCTGGCGGTGGCGTGGCACTGGTTCGCGCTCTGCAGGCTATCTCCGAGCTGAAAGGCGACAACGCTGACCAAGACGTCGGTATCGCTCTGCTGCGTCGTGCGGTTGAAGCACCTCTGCGCCAGATCGTTGCCAACTCCGGCGACGAGCCAAGCGTAGTGGTCGACAAGGTCAAGCAGGGTTCGGGTAACTTCGGTTACAACGCTGCTACCGGCGAATACGGCGACATGATCGAAATGGGCATCCTGGACCCAGCTAAAGTGACTCGTTCGGCTCTGCAAGCGGCTTCGTCGATTGCCAGCCTGATGATCACCACTGAAGCAATGATCGCCGAGATCAAAGAAGATGCTCCAGCTGGCGGCGGTATGCCAGACATGGGCGGTATGGGCGGCATGGGCGGCATGATGTAAGCCAGCCTTACCCCGATACTGAAAAACCCCGCCTGCAGCGATGCAGGTGGGGTTTTTTTATGCTGATCGTTCCCACGCTCTGCGTGGGAATGCCGCCAGGGACGCTCCGCGTGCCGCTTTATGCGCACGTTTCAACTGACGCCGCGACGCCCCAGGAGCTTCTTGAACATGAAGCCGCGCGCCAGCATCAGCTGCGAGGCAGCCGGCAAAGATGCCATGGGTCTCGGTGCCGCAGTGCCGGATGACGGATGGACAGGCACGTGTGCGGTTTTTTTGAGGGACGCCGGTTGGGGCCGCTCCCAGTGGCCGGACATGACGACCATGCCCAGCAGTTTGAGGGTGTTGCCGTAGTAATCATGGTCCCGGATGGACCGGCGTTGCAGGTTGTCCCAAATGTTATTGAGCCACAGCTGATTGTCGGGGCTGATCATCGCGCTGACCCCGAGTGCCGCCACAAAGGCCGGCTCATTCGGCGCTTCCTCAATGGTACTGCCGTCGATCCGGTAACCGCTGTTGAAGTTGCCCGGTTCATCGTGGGTGGTGGCGCGTGCCCAGCGGTTGAAGGTGGTCAAGGTGTACAGCGCGCGAGGGTCACCGTACATCAGGTAATCCAGGCCTATGCGCCAGGGGTAACGGGCCGCGTTCCACGAGTAGCCGCCGTCGTATTGACCTTCCACCAGTTCGGGCCGTGCAGGGGTGAGCGAAGTGTCCAAGTGGCTGATGAAGTCCGGCACCAAAGCACTTTTGGCACTGTAGCGCTGGGTAAAGTCGCTGATGATCGAATAGGTCTTGTCGCGCACCGCCTGCCAGCGTTTATCCCCGGTCATGGCGAAAAAGCTGTAGAGGTGCGACTGCATGAAGTCCGAGCTGCGGGTGGTGTACTCAAGCTCCGCGTCGCCATCGGTGCCGGCCCAGTCGCCGAGCATCAGATGCTGAGTCCTGGGGTGCACTTCGTGCTTCATGATCGCCGCCATGACCGTGTTGGCCTCGCTGCGGTAGTCAATGGTGCCTTGGCTGCCCCATTTCTGGTCGGCCAGCAGCAGGGCGTAGGCGATGTCCAGGTCGCCGTCGGTGGCACTGACGTCGCCGCGGAAAGGGTCGGTGGAGTCGCCGCAGCCCTCTATCTGGTTCCAGGCCATCAGGCCGGGATCGGAGGCTGCCGGGTGATCCTGGAAGTAGCGCACCATGCCGTCGAAGATTTTTTGGGCCTCGTCATCGTAGTCGGCCATCATCACCGTAAGCAGCATGCCGTAGCCATGAGCCTCGGACACCGTGATGGTGTTGGGCGCGGCGCCACCGCCCACCGGTTTGTGGTCGGCGTTGACCTTGACGAAATACCGGCCGCTGCCGCAATCCCCTGAGAGATACACCGCCTTCCAGTCCTTGTAGAACGTGACCAATTGTTTATCCATGATCGCCTGGGTCTGGCGATTGGGCAGGATGGTGCCGGGGTAGTAGGGCGCGTGAGCACTCTGGGCCGCGCTGCTGCCTGACCATGAACCGGCGGCCATGCACAGTGATAACAGCAGCGTGGGCAGATGCCGTCTAGGGTGACGCATGAACTGACTCTCCAACCTGATCCAAAGGACAAGGTCGCGAGGTTAGCGGCAGCGCGGACGTTCCACTGTCACAGGCTGTAACAGCCTAACCTGGGCGCAGCGCCAGGGTCAGGGTCAGGCGTGCGCCGCCCAACGGGCTGCGGGTGATCGACAGTTCTCCACGGTGCCAATGGGTGGCGCGCTTGGCCAGCGCCAGGCCCAGGCCAAACCCGCTGGGCTCGTCGCCGCCCATGGCCAGGCGCACGAAGGGTTCGAAGATCTTTTCGCGGTTTTCCGGCAGCACGCCCGGGCCGTCATCATCTACATGCAGCACCAGGTGCTGGTCCTGGCACGCAGCGCTGACGTTCACCCGTTCGCGGGCGTAAGTGATGGCGTTGCTCAGCAGGTTGCGCACGATCAGATGCAGCAGGGCGCGGTCGCCGATCAGTTCCAGGTCGGCCGGGTCGGTGTTTAGGGTCAGCAGGCGATGGTGCCCGTCCAACAGGGCGAACTCCTGCTGCAGCCAGTCGTGGATATTGATCGGCTCATGCTGCAGGTCGCTGGGTGCATCGGCCAGCCGGGCAAAGGCGAGGCTGGCGCGAACCAGCGACTCCAGCTCTTCGATGTCGGTTTGCAGGCGCTCTTGCAGGCGGGTGCGGGTGTCGGGGTCGGCACTTTTACTCAGCAGTGCCAGAGCAAACCGCATCCGGGCCAGGGGCGTGCGCAGTTCGTGGGACACCGCCTGGGAAACTTCTCGGTGGCGTTCACCCATCGAGGTGATGTCCTGGGCATGCTTGCGCAACGTTTGCAGCAGCGGCGTCCATTCCTGGCTCATCGCCGGTAGCAGCGTGCTGGGCGTGCGGGCAAGGGCACTCATACAGGCGTTTAGGGTGTTGAGGTCGTGGGTGTATTTGCGTCGGGCACGCAACGCGATCCAGAGCAACAGCAACACCGGCAGGCCGGCAACACAGGCGGTCACCCAATACACCGGATATTGCAGCAGGTCCTTCACTTCGGCGGTTCCCCACATAGGGCCGAATTGAATCACCGTGTCATCGTCCAGCGGGAAGTAGGTGACGTCCTCATCACTGTTCTGCGCCGGTTGATGATGGTCGAGCATCACAATGGCTTCGGGTGGCAGCTCGATATCGTCTTTTTTCACCACGCTCACCGGGTACTGAAAGCGTGCTTGCAGCGACTCGACACGCGCCTCCCATTGTTCGGGGGGCAGGGTCTTGAGTTGCTCGGCAACCAGATAACCCGGCCCGGCCATCAGGCGCAGAAAACTGTAGTCGCCGATAAACACCGCAGCGTTGGTGCACAGCCACAACAGGTAAAGGGTGAGGGCGGCCCAACTGGTGCCGGCCGCGATTGCCATCCAGGGGCGCACTTTAGACAGCATGTTGACTCCCGCTCGGGATTTCGACGAACAGGTATCCCTGCGCCGTGATGGTCTGGATGGTCACGGGGCACTCAAGGCTCATCAGTTTCTTGCGCAAGCGCGACACCCGCATATCAATCGAACGGTTCAGTCCGTCGTACTCCAGGCCCCGCAGGCGCTGGAGCAGTTTTTCCCGGGTCAGCAACACGCCGCAGTGACGGGCGAAGATGGCGAGCAACTCGAATTCGGCCACCGAAAACTGCAAGGGCGCCTCGCCAAGCCAGGCGAAGTGGTTGTTCAGGTCCAGGCGAAAAGCGCCCCACTGATAGAAATTGCGGGGCGCCTGGGGATGGCGACGCAGCAGTGAGCGGATCCTCGCGAGCAACAGTTGCGGATCGATCGGCTTGACCACGTAGTCGTCGGCCCCGGCGGCAAATCCCACCAATTGTTCGGCGTTCTCGTCCAGGGCCGTCATCATCAGGATCAGCCCGGGGTAGTGGTCGCGAATCTGTCGGCACAGGGTAAAGCCGTCCATGCCCGGCAGCATCACATCAAGGATCAGCAGCGCTGGCTGTTCCTCGTGAATACGTTGGGCCGCGCGGTCGCCACGGTGTTCTACCGCCACGGTAAACCCTTCGGCGCGCAGGAACTCGGCCGTCAGTGCTGCCAGGGGCAGGTCGTCTTCGATCAGCAGCAGGGTATCGGACATGGCTCAGCGGGATCGTTGCCAAAAAAGTGCGCAGAGTGTTGCGCCCTTGCCCCCGGCGAGGCAAGGGCTGTTCATCAAGGCGTTGCGGGCTGCTTCTGGAAGGCGGGCTGCGGTGCTTTCACCGGCTGGTACAGCAAGAAGTAATAGGCGCCCAAACAAATCAGCCAGCTGAAAATCGCCGTCCACACGTTATGGGAAAGAAAGTGCGCCCCTTGCATCGTCCGGCTCACCGAAAGCACCGTGCCCAGCCCCAGTGCAAACATGAACGCCGAGCGCGCCATCCGCGGCCGACGATCCCTCAGGGCAAAAAACAACGCGAACAAGGCAAACCCCGTCGCCGCATGCCCGCCCGGCCAGCACCGGCCCGGCTTGTCGGTCGGCGGCCGCGGGCTCAGCAGCTCGCTGTAAGTCTCCTGGCCGCCGAACTCCTTGACGCTCCACGGGCATTGCACCCCGGTCACGGTCTTCAACGGCGAAACAAACGAGGTAGCCAGGGCCAGCGAGAGCACCAGGCAGCCCAATTCCCGGCGGTAGGGCTTAAGCCGCTCAACAATAAAGGCCCCGGCAAACCCGGCGATCGCCAGCACCGAAAACACGATCACCATCTGCTTGGCGCGATCGTGAAGAATGTCCTCTAGAAAAAAACTGTGCCGGCCCACAAAGCCGCCTTCGGAGGCGTTGTAAAACAGCTTGGCGACGTCCATGTCCAGCGACGTCAGCTCCAGCAACAGCATGACCACCGCCAGCACGGCAGGCACACCGAGGCACAGCCAAAAATTGAGGGGTTGGGATCCCGGACGAACAGCGATTGCGTGCATGGTGAACTCAGACTCTAAAAAAAGCCCCGGTCAGACCTGGCCGGGGCATTTTGGTTAGCGCGTACTCACTTTGGGAACCTCGTCCTTGGGTACCCTCCAGCTCAACAACTGTTGTTTGTAGCCATAACTGGCGCCCTGGTAGTAAGTAATGGCTCGCTGAATCAACGGGTCATCGCTGCCCACACGGGACTCGTGGCTGTCGCCCAGTGCCTGGTCATGGCGGCGCAGGCCTTGGCGTGGGCTGAGAATCGCCAGGTCATTGCCGTCGAACAACCCCAGGTACTGGTAATTGCCCACCACTACCCGTGGCGGCAACGGGTTGTCTTGCAGCAGGTTGCGGCCGAAAAACGTCGACTCGTAGCTCAGGTTCAGCAAGCCCAGCAGCGTCGGGGCCAGGTCGATCTGGCTGGCCAGCTTCGCGTTCTCGCCGGCGTCCACCAGCTTGGGGGCGTAGATGAACAGTGGGATCTGGTAGTTCACCATCGGCAGGTCTTCCTTGCCCGCGCTGCCGGCTGTGTGGTCGGCGACGAAGATAAAGATTGTGTTGTCGAACCATGGCTTCTGGCGGGCCGCCTCCAGGAACTGGCCGATGGCGTGGTCGGTGTACTTCACCGCACCGTCGCGACCGTCGCCGGATTTGATATCAATGCGGCCTGCCGGGTAGGTATACGGGCGGTGGTTGGAGGTGGTCATCAGTTGCAGCAGGAACGGTTGCTGCTTGGCGTAGTCGGCATCTGCCAGTTTCAGCGTCTGTTTATAGAGGTCTTCGTCGGCCATGCCCCAGGCGTTTTTGAAGCTGATTTCCGCTTCAGGCACGCTGCTCTGGTCCACTACGCGGTAGCCGTTGCCGCTGAAGAACGCGTTCATATTGTCGAAGTAGCCGCGGCCGCCGTAGACAAACACGCTGTCATAGCCGATGGCATTGAGCTGTTGGCCCAGGCTGCCGAAACCGCTTTCGCGGCCGATGCGCTTGACGATCGAACGTCCCGGCGTCGGTGGAATGGCCAGGGTGATGGCTTCCAGGCCACGGTCGGTGCGGGTGCCGGTGGCGTAGAAGTTATTGAAGTACAGGCTCTGTTTGCGCAGCGCGTCGAGGTTGGGTGTCAGGTTATTCGGGTCGCCGTTGCTGCCCATGTACTTGGCACTGAAGCTTTCGATGGTCACCAGTACGATATTGGGTTTGCGCAGCGTGCCCGGGTTGGTAATGGCGCGACGGATATCCAGCGGATCCGTGCCGATAAACCGTGCGTTGGGTTCGCTGAGTTCGGCGCGCAACTGCTTGGCGACGACATCGGTTGGCAGGCTCTTGTAGAACTGGTTGTAGTCCAGCTCGTTATTACGGAAGGCGGCGAAGAACTGATAGGGGCCGTTGCTGGCCAGTTCGTTGTTGTAGGCGTTACCGCCCTGGCTGCGCGGGCTGTCCTGATTGATCAGTTGCAGGCTCAGGCCGGCCACCACCAGCAAGCCAAGGGCGCTGAGTAGCCGTTGGCGCATTGCAGGTAATGGCGAATTCATCGCCGCGTTGAACGGTTTACGCAACGCCAGGCTCAAGACTATCGCCAAGACTGCCAGCAGGCTCAGCAGCTTGCCGATCGGATAAGACTCCAGCAGGTTGTTCAGCACCTCTTTGGAGTAAACCAGGTAATCCACGGCAATAAAGTTGAAGCGCACGCCGAACTCGTCCCAGAACAACCACTCGGCCACGCTGGTAAAGAGCATGGCGAACAGGCTGACGGTCAGTACCGCTTGCAGGAACCAGCGATGGCCACGGCGACGCCACAACCCTGGTGGGCACAGCAGCAAATACAGGCCCAGGGGCAGGGCGGCGTAGGCGAGGAAACCGAGGTCATAGAGCAGGCCCACGCCGAATACCGGCAGCAGGTTACCGCTCACTTCATCCAGATGGGTTACCAGCAGCAGAATGCGGGTTAGTAGAAAAACAACCAGCCATGCACCGGTCACCAACAGCAAATAGCGCATTGGCGCCGTTTTTGGGAAACCCATGTCAATGTTCCTTATTTTCGATGGGCGCGATCTTCGCGCTGACACTGTAGTCAGGTTGTGAACCTATAGTGAAAAACTCGTTAAGTCTCGCAATCGGTTGAAAAGAGTAATGGACACGGCCCTCAGCCCTAGCCCTGAGTCATACTTGGCCTTAAGCTGCGCGAGCCAACACGGCCGTTACCGCGTACGGAGACACTGCCCATGCGAATTTTATTGGTTGAAGACAACCGCGATATTCTGGCCAACCTGGCCGATTACCTGGGGCTGAAGGGCTACACCGTGGATTGCGCGCAGGACGGCTTGTCAGGCCTGCACTTGGCTGCCACCGAGCATTACGACCTGATCGTGCTCGACATCATGCTGCCTGGCATCGATGGCTACACCCTGTGCAAACGCCTGCGCGAAGACGCACGGCGCGACACGCCGGTGATCATGCTCACGGCTCGCGACCAACTGGATGACCGGCTGCAGGGCTTCAAGTCCGGCGCCGATGACTACCTGCTCAAGCCGTTTGCGCTGTCGGAATTGGCCGCGCGTATCGAAGCGGTGCTGCGCCGTGCCCAGGGCGGCGGTCGCCGGACCTTGCAGGTCGGTGATCTGAATTATGACCTCGACACCCTGGAAGTCACCCGCGAAGGGCGCCTGCTCAAGCTCAACCCGGTTGGCCTGAAGCTGCTGGCGGTGCTGATGCAAAAGAGCCCTCACGTATTGCGCCGTGAAATTCTCGAAGAAGCCCTGTGGGGCGATGACTGCCCGGACAGCGACAGCTTGCGCAGCCATGTCCATCAACTGCGTCAGGTAATTGATAAACCCTTCGCCAAACCGTTGCTGCAAACGGTTCACGGTGTGGGTTATCGCCTGGCCGAGGGTCGTGATGGAGTTTAAGCAAAGCCTTGCCCAGCGGATCATCATCGCCTTCGCCTTGATGAGCGCGTTGGTGGCGGGGGCCTTCGCCATGGGCATCGTCGCCACGGTGCACCTGGTGGAAGAAAAGCTCATTTCGGCGGGCCTGGGGGGTGACCTGCAACGCCTGTTGCTGATGGACAGCGTCGAGGACTGGAGCCACCGTCCCGAGCCCGACCAATTGTTCTATTTCAGCGGCGGCCCCGGCGATTTCGAGTTGCCCAAGGACTTGCGCCATCTCGACGCCGGTTTCCATGAGGTATTCCGCGAACAGCTTTCCTACCACGCGATGGTCGAAATCGTCGACGGTCGCCGCTATGTGCTGCTGCAAGACCAGAGCGACTTCGAAGAGCGCGAGCGCGTGCTGTTCGCCGTGGTGCTGGTGGGGTTTGTGCTCAGCCTGGCGTTGGCGGTATTTCTCGGCTGGGTACTGGCGCGCAAGGTCATGGCCCCGGTGGTCCGCCTGGCCCGCCAAGTGCGTCATCGCGACCAGTTACTCGGCCTGGCGCCGCCCCTGGCCCCGGATTACGCGGCGGATGAGGTCGGTGAACTGGCCGTGGCCTTCGACGCGACCCTGGGCCGCTTGCGCCAGGCGTTGTCCCGGGAGCAGCTGTTTACCAGTGATGTCAGCCACGAGTTGCGCACCCCGCTGATGGTGCTCGCCAGTTCCTGCGAACTGTTGCTGGAGAACCCGGCAATTGACCAGCGCGGCCGTAACCAGGTCGAACGGATTGCACGGGCCTGTGAAGAAATGCGCGAACTGGTACAGACCTTCCTGATGCTGGCCCGTGCCCAGCGTGAGGAGGCTGGCATGTCTCCCCAAGCCAACCTGGCCCAGGTGGCCGATGATCTGCTGGGGATCTGGCGTGAGCCGATCGAGCGCAAAGGCCTTGAGCTGATTTATCAGCCCGGCGCGCCCTTGGATACCCGTTACAACGCGACCTTCCTGCACGCGGTGATGGGTAATCTGCTGCGCAATGCACTGCATTACACCGAACACGGCTTTATTCGCCTCACCCTGGAGCCGAGCGGCTTTGTGGTGGAAGACTCCGGTGTCGGGATACCTGAAGACAAGCGCGAAGCGATGTTCGAGCCGTTTGTACGCGGCAGCGAGAAGCGTGGCGAAGGCCTGGGATTGGGGTTGTCCCTGGTTCAGCGGATCTGCGAGAACCAAGGCTGGAGCGTCAGCCTCAGTACCATGGAGCCCAATGGCTGCCGCTTTCATGTGGAGTTGAGTCAGGTCAAGGCCTAGTACCTGCTCTGCCGCTAACCTGCGGCAGACTTCCTCATTTTCGCCGAAGATGGCACCATGCTATGACTTGTATCTGCAAAGTTTTGTAATGTATACGATTCGACAGGACAAGTTTTTCACAATGTGTTGACCTGTTGATCACGGGACGCTTCTTAAGGTTGTAGGCATCAGTAACTGGAGACCCGGTGATGCCTACCCCGATCAAGCTTGAATTTTCCGAAAAGTACGACGATCAACACGCGCAGAATTATTTGCTCAAACATCAGGACAATCTGGCTCGCCGGTTGTCCCACAAACGCGACGAGCAACTGGCGCGCGGTGCGTTAGCCATGGCGGGTGAGCCTGGCCTGGTGCTGGACTTGCCATGTGGGGCTGGGCGTTTCTGGCCTTTGCTGGCAGAAAAGCCCAACCGCGTGATCATCGGTGCCGACAATTCAGAGTCGATGCTGAAGATCGCCACGGTCGCCCAACCGGCGGATGTGGTGAAACGGGTACGGCCCTTGCAAACGTCTGCGTTTGATATCGATTTGCCGGATAACGCGGTCGACAGCATTTTCTGCATGCGCTTGATGCACCACATCGGTGACCCTGAGCACAGGCTGGCAATACTGCGCGAATTTCAGCGTGTTACCCGAGACAGCGTGATTATCTCGTTGTGGGTGGACGGCAACTTCAAGGCCTGGAAACGCAAGCGTGCCGAAGTGCGGCGTCGCAACAAAGGTGAGCAACAAGGTTACCAAAATCGGTTCGTGTTACCGGCTGCTACTGTTGAGGCAGAGTTTGAACAAGCCGGTTTCCGTGTTCAGGAATCTCTGGACTTCATACCGCTCTACGCCATGTGGCGAGTGTATGTATTGCGCAAGAGGTAACAGGATGGCTGTCGAGTGTTTACCAGGTAGTGAAGTAGCTCCCGAGGAGCGATTTGATTATTTCTGGCGCCAGCAGGGCGAGTGGGTCGAAGAGCCCAATCGTCGTCGCGGCGGTGAAAGTGGTGTGCAACGGGTGACGGGCACCAATGGTCGTTTGCTCTATAGCAAGCGCCAGACGGGCCATATCTACCGCAGTTGGCTCCATCCTTTTGGACGCCCCACTGTGTTGCGTGAGCGTGACGCCCTGAAGGGCCTGCGCTTGCTGGATGTACGTGTGCCGGAACTGGTGTTCTGCGAAGCCCGTCGCGATCCTGAGCACCAATGGAAGGCGTTGTTGGTGACAGCTTCGCTGGACGGTTTCGACGAGATCGAAAACTGGTACGCCGCGGGTGGTCGTGAGCAGTATGGCGAGTTGGTGCATGAGCGTTTGCTCAAGGAACTCGCGGGTACGTTGGCTCGGATGCACAAGGGCCGTTGGCAGCATGGTTGCCTGTATATCAAGCACATCTTTGTGCGGGTGACGGGTGAGGGTGACGCGGCGAAGGTTGAAGTGGCGCTGCTGGACTTCGAGAAGTGCCGCCAGCGCTTGACCGCTTTGCGAGCGGCGCGGCATGACATGTTGCAGTTGCGCCGCCATTCGTCGTGGAATGCTACGGACTGGCAGAAACTCAGCTACTTTTACGAGACGGCGTTTGGCAGCGCTATCAAAGGTTTAACGTAATGAAGCTAGAAATTGCACGAGGTTTGTTTCTGTTGGGGGCGTTGGGCATAGCGGCCCTCGCCCTGGCTGCTTGGGAGCAGCCCCGGACACAAGTCCTCAGTGCGGTGCAGGGTGTCGGGCAGCAGTGCCCGATGCCGCGGATCGCCAAGGTCGGTGTTGCGGCCAAGCCTGATCATGAGTTGTTGTTGTTCATGTTTGGGATGTCCCAAGGGATGAGGCCACAGAGTTGAAGAGATTGAAGCCCAAATAAAAGGCCTCGCTAGTTCGAGGCCTTTTATTTGGGCTTGGGTTTTTGGGGTTGGTTGGTTGATCGAGTACATATCCGTTGCTGCGGTAGCGGCTACTTAGGGTTCCGCTCTTACAGCGGGTCACTTTTGGCAAACGCCCCAAAAGTAACCAAAAGGTCTTTGCCCCACCACTCGGTGCCTCGCTTAGGCTCGGCATGCCCGCACTCCGGCCCGATTCCGCGGGCCGCCGCGACGGGCCATCCATGGCCCGGCGCGGCTAAATCGGCATCCTTGCCGATTTACCCGCTCCACCGTGCCTGCTTGCGGCCATCGTGGTTGACGGGGCCCGCAGATCAAGATCAAAAGCGAGAGCACAGCGGCCTCCCGGCCGGCTTGAGTGTTAAGAGCGAAAGCAGAGCTGCTTTTCTGTGGGAGCTGGCTTGCCTGCGATGCAGACAACTCGGTACATCAGGTACACCCAGTTGATGCCATCGCAGGCAAGCCAGCTCCCACATTTGACCGTGCCCGCTTTAGATTTTGATTTGGTTTTTGCTCTTCAACACTCAAGCCGGCCGGGAGGCCGCTGTGCTTTTGCTTTTGATCTTGATCTTAGGCGCCCCGTTAACCACGCTGGCCGAACGCAGGCTTTGGAGCGTGGGTAACCCGGCAGGACGCCGGGTTAGCCGTCCTGGGCCAGGGATGGCCCATGACGGCGGCCCACGGTCCAAAGCCGGAGTGAGGGCACACCGAGCCTAAGCGAGGTGCCGAGTGGTGGGGCAAGAGCGTTTTGCTTACTTTTGCGCTTTTCAAAAGTGAGCCGCTGTAAGAGCGGAACCCATAGCAGCCCTGACCGCAGCAACGGATATGCCCCCCATCAGCCCCCCGATCAAACCAGATGCAGATGGTTATCCCAAAGCCCCGCCGGCAACTCCAGCGGCTTGGCCACCAACGGCACCTGCCGACAATCATAAAACCGGCAACGCCCCTGCCCGGAAGTCACTACAAACCCGTCAGCCACCGCACCCACCCCGGCACAATCCGGCAACGGCCCGTCCAGCAGCAACTCCGCGCTGTCCATGTTCCAGATAAAGAACCGATTCCCCCGAGGCGCCGTCAACGCCACCAGCCGCAACTCACTGTGCACCGCAACGCTGGCCGTGTAATGCCCCATGGCCTGCAACTGCTCATCCGCCACCGGAAACGCCACAAACGGCTGCCCCGGTCGCTTGATCGCCAGCAACTCCGACCGCTCATGAGACGCCCCCATGAACTGCTGCCCCGCGAGGATCGTCCCGTCGCTGGCAATCCCCATATGCCGCACACTGTTCATCTGCTGGCTCAGGGTTTCCTTACTCAGCAGCGTACCGTCGCGTTGCATCAGGACCAGGCTCGGCTCCATGGCATTCAGGTTCATCTCCACCCGGCTCTCCGCCTCGGTACGAATCCCGCCGTTAGCCACCACCAGCGTCTCGCCATCAGGCATCCACGACACCTGATGCGGCCCGATCCCATGGGTAGAAATCTCCCCGGTGTGCACCAACCGCTCACCCTCGAACCGATATACCCCTAGCAAGCCGCGCCCCGGATCAGACGTGTCGTTTTCCGTGGCATACAACCACTCGCCATCCTTGTGCACCACCGCGTGCCCATAAAAGTGTCGATTGGCCTTCGAGGTGATGGTCTGCAGCAGCGCCCCGTCGCGCAAGTCGATCAGGTAGCTCTCGGTGCCCGGCCGGCGGGCGACAAACAGCGCAATCGGCAGCGTCGGGTGGTTGATGATGTCGTGACAGCGCTGACCGACCTGGGTGGCAAACACCTGCTTGCCGTCCAGGTGGAAGCCGACGGCGTAGTGTTTGCCATCACTGTCATCACGCGCCGAGAGCAGCAGCGGGCTTTTGCCCTTCTGCTTGAACAGCGTCCAGCCACCCAGGGTAATTGCACTGAGCAGCACGCTGCCGAGGGCCAAAGCCTGTCGCCTGAGCATCATCAGTCACCGTCGTTGGCGTTAAAGCCCAGTTGGATGCCCAGCGCTTTGGCCAGATCGCCTTCGTGCAGGCGGTGGACCACGTTGAGGCTGTCGTAGATATCGTTGAGTTGCTGGCGCCCGGCATCGTCGGCCAGCAGTTCATTCAGCGTACGCTGGTTGCTGGCGAACAGTTTCAGGGACGCGGCATACGCGGCGTCGATCTTGTCAGCCAATGGCTTTTGATCGGCAGGCAACAGGCCGCGCAGGCCTTTGTTGTCAACGCCGATCCAGACGGTCTGGGCGGCAGCCAGGCTGGCTTCCAGGCTTTGCAGGGACGACTGGCTGCGCCACGCATCGGCCTGGAACGGTTGCGGGATGCCCTTGGTCTGGCGGCCCATCGGGGTGCCGAGTTTTTTCTTCAGGGTGTCCAGCGCAGTCACTTGAACCCGCAGCAGGTCGGCGATGGCTTCGTGGGAATCGGCGTAGCGCTGGTTAGGAAACTTGGTCATCTGCGCCAGCATGCCGTCGGTGCTGTTCCAGCTCGACAGGATTTCTTCGGCCAGCAGTTTCTGGCGTTCGCCGATGGCTACCAGCAACGGGCAGTAACGGGCTTTTTGCGTCTCGTCCGCCAGATCGGTCTTGGCGTCGTAGAGGATGTATTCGTAGGCCGACAGCCCCTGCACCACGACGCTGGATTTGGCCAGGGCGGCGGCATCGATCTGCGGCTGGGCGGTCACCAGTTGCTCGACTTGACGACCCACCAGGTTTTTCTTGTCCGGCCAGAACTGCACCTGCCACGAGCGGTTGCCCTCGGCCAGCGGGCCGATCAGCAGTGGTTGCAACTCGGCCCAAGCCTTTTGTGCGTGCAGGAAGTCGGCACGGGCGGTCTCCAGGCTTTCCTTGCCCTGGCAATAGGCCAGGGCGCTGACGGCCAGTTGGCGGTCGGCTTCAACCCAGCGGCTGTAGGTGGGCAGGATCACTTGCTTGGCGATGGCCGCCGAGGTCACCGCTTGCGGGTCCTGGGGCGAGCACGCACCGAGGGCGAGGGCGGCCAGGCTGGTGAACAACAACTTGGGACGGAACATGTCGAGCTCCCTTCTGTAATTAGGACAAAGCTTATAAAGAATTCAGAAATGCCAGCAACGCGGCGCGCTGCTCGGCATTGAACGACAACACATGCTGCTGCGCCGCCTGGGCTTCACCGCCGTGCCACAGCACGGCCTCCATCAGGTTACGGGCGCGGCCGTCATGTAAAAACTGGGTGTGGCCACTGACGGCTTGCGTCAGGCCAATGCCCCACAACGGCGGCGTGCGCCAGTCGCGGCCACTGGCCTTGAATTCGGTACGGTTGTCGGCGAGGCCGTCGCCCATGTCGTGCAGCAGCAAGTCGCTGTAGGGGCGAATCACTTGGTTGGCCAATTCAGGTTCGGCGGCCGTTGGCGCCGTGGTGAACTGCGGTGTGTGGCAGCCCTGGCAGCCAGCCTGGTAGAACAGGTTTTTCCCGGCCAGCACCTGCGGTGCGTTGACGCCGCGGCGGGCCGGGACGGCCAGGTTGCGGGTGTAGAACAGCACCAGGCGCAGGATGTTGTCGCTGACCTCAGGCTCGCCATCCGGTCCGTTGCCGTTGGGCGCCTGTTTGCAGGCCACTTGTGCATCGGTGCAGTCATCGAACGGTCTCAGGGACGTGGTGAGGCCCATATCACCAGAAAACGCGTGAACATTTTGTTGATTGAGGTTCGGTTGCCCGGCTTTCCAGCCAAATCGACCGAGGACGGTCTTGTGTTGCGCGTCGTCCCAGACCCAGTTCGCACGTCCGACGATGGCTTCCTTGTCGGCGGTTTTCGGGTCGGTATTGCGCAGGATGTCGGCGTCGGGGATGGCTTCCAGCAGCCCCAGGCCGATCATCGGCGGGGCAACCCGGGCCGAGAAGCGCGTGTCGGGGTGCATCGGGCCGTAGCCCAGCTGGGTGATTTGCAGCGCTGGCTTGCGCAACTCGACGACGGTGCCGTCTTTGAAGCTGACGTTGACCGGTGTGTAGTCGACCCGCACCTTGCCTTCCGGGGCGACGCCAGGCACGGCCATGTCCTGCAATTGCCCACCGTAGACGGGCTCGGGGACGACACCCAGTTGCTCGATGACCTTGGCATAGGGCGGTGCATCGGGGATCGACAGGCGTACCAGCATCGACACCGCGTTGGCTGCATCGGGCAGCGGCGGATGACCACGGCCATCCTTGATATGGCAGTTCTGGCACGCATTGGTGTTGAACAGCGGCCCCAGCCCATCGCGGGCAGTGGTGGTAGACGGGGCAATCACCCAGGGGCTGCGGAAGAAACTGTTGCCCACGCTGAAGTCCAGGCGCCGGGTCGGGGACAGGTTGGCCGAGGGCAGCGAGAAGGCGTTCTGGTCGGTCTTCCTGACCGTTGTCGCGCCGCCAGCCCTTGCTTCACCCGGCTCAGCCTTGGTGAATCGCGGGGCGTCATCGCAGGCACTCAGGCTCAGGGCCATCAACAGTGCAGACAGGCGAAGGGGCGAACGGGACATCAGTCTTCCTGAACGTGGGCTGAAAATAAGGCCGCAAAGTCTAACAGGGCAGGGCGGTTTGAATAAGAGCAATTATCGTTTGGTGGTATCCGATTCATTCCCGCTAGAATGACTGCACATTTTTCTCTGGAGGTGGCCAATGCAGGCTCTCGACGCTTTGCTCAACCGTGTTTCCGTGCCGCGACTGCTGGACCCGGCACCGACCCAGGAGCAGCGCGATCTGCTGTTCGCCGCCGCCATGCGCGCGCCCGACCACGGCCAGCTACGGCCTTGGCGTTTCCTGACGGTGGAAGGTGCGGCACGTGAGCGCATGGGCACGCTGCTGGCCGAAGCCGCCCGCCTGCAGGACGCCGACGCGCCCCAGGCCGCGATCGACAAGGCGCAGAACGGCCCGCTGCGTGCGCCGTTGGTGGTGGTAGTGATTGCCCGCCTGCAAGAACATTTCAAAGTGCCAAAATCCGAGCAGCTGCTGGCGGCGGCCTGTGCGGCCCACGGGATTCTGCTGGCGGCGTACGCCCAGGGGATCGGCGCGGTGTGGCGCACCGGTGAGTTGTCGTACTCGGCCCATGTCGCCAAAGGCCTCGGGCTGAAGGCGGATGAGGAAGTGATTGGCTTCCTTTACCTGGGCACCCCACAAAACCCGCCGCGTACGGCCCCGAAAGAAGACCTGGCGCCGTTTGTGGCAGCCTGGACGGGTCAATAAGGCACCGCAACTCTGCTGTGGACGGGCTTGTGTGGGAGCGGGCTTGCTCGCGAATGCGGGGTGTCATTCAGTACATGTACCGACTGATCCACCGCATTCGCGAGCAAGCCCGCTCCCACATTGGGTCCTCACTGGATTCAAGCTCGGGTCAAACCCGAAACTGATCCATCAGCTTCATCTGCTGGCTGGCCAAGGCATTGAGCTGGCTGCTGATGGCTGCCGATTCGGTGGCTTGGCCGGTGAGGGTTTCGGTCACTGTGCGGATCGCCGAGACGTTGCGGTTGACCTCTTCGGCCACCGCACTCTGCTGCTCGGCAGCGCTGGCGATTTGCAGGTTCATGTCGCTGATGACCGTCACCGCATCGCTGATCTTGCCCAGGGCCTGCACCGCCTGATGAATCTGCCCGGCATTGTTCTGCGCCTGGGTCTGGCTCGAGTGCATGGTCGCTACCACCCCACGGGTGCCGGTCTGGATGCGCTCGATCACCAGGCGAATCTCCTCCACGGAATCCTGGGTACGCTTGGCCAGGTTGCGCACCTCGTCGGCCACCACCGCAAAACCTCGCCCGCTTTCCCCGGCCCGTGCTGCTTCAATTGCGGCGTTCAGGGCCAGCAGGTTGGTCTGTTCGGCGATGCTGCGGATCACTTCCAGTACCGAACCGATCTGCTCACTGTTCACCGCCAGGGCTTCGACTTCGGTCACGGCCTTGCTGACTTCTTCGGCCAGGGTGGTGATGTCGCGGGTGCTGCGCTCAATGATCTGCATGCCTTCACGGGCTGACTGGTCGGCACCGCGGGCAGCGCTGGCGGCGTTGGAGGCGCTGTTCGCCACGTCGTGGGCGGTGGCGCTCATTTCATTCGAGGCCGTGGCCACCTGGTCGATCTCACGGAACTGCACCTGCATGCCCTCACTGGTCTGGCGCGCGATTGCGGAAGACTGGTCGGCGGTGCCACGGGCTTCGGTGATGCTTTGCTTGATTTGCGCAATGGTCGGCTGCAGCTTGTCGAGGAAGCGGTTGAACCAGTTCACCAGTTCCCCCAGTTCATCCTTTTTACCGTAGGCCAGGCGCTGGGTGAGGTCACCGTCGCCGCTGGCGATTTCCTTGAGCATGGCGGCCACGCTGTTGATCGGCCGGGTCACGCCGGTGGCCGTCAGCCAGATCAGCAACAAGCCCAGCAGGCCGGCGGCTGCGCCCACCAGCAACGCCTTGACGGTGCCACTGGCCTGGGCTTTGTCGAGCACGGCCTGGAGTTTCAGTGAGTCTGCCAACAGCACTTGTTTAGGCAGCTTGATCACTACCCCCCAGGATTTGGCGTCGGCAATCGGCTTGACCGGGTACACGGCGCGAATCGTGCCGTCTTCCTCGCGGATCTTGCGGGTATCGCTGGCCAACAGTTGCACGATCTCTTTGCCTTCGGCGCCGAGAGTGTCCACCAGGTTTTTGCCGACCTTGGCCGGCTCGCCGCTGTAGCCGGCGATCAAGCCGTTACCAGACAGTATTTCGAGAATCCCAGCACCGTTGAACAGCTCTTTTTGTGCGGCATCGGTGGCCGCTTGAAGGGCGTTGAGGGCGAGGTCGATCCCCACTACGCCGATCACCTTGCCGTCGACCAGCAGGGGCAGGGAAATGGTGGTCATCAACACCGGTTTGCCGGCTACGGTGTCTTCATACGGGTCCAGCAGGCAGGTGTTTTTGGTGTCCCGTGGGCAGGTGTACCAGATGTTGTAAGGCGTACCGCTGAGGTTGAGGGTGGTCTTGGTCAGGTCATCCTCGACCATCACCGTGTTCAGGCCTTCGCCACCGGCGCGGCTCCAGTAGCTGGAAAAACGGCCTTTTTCGTTGGACACACGGGCGGCGTCGTTGACGAATTCGCTGTCTTTGCCGTCGAGGGCGTTGGGCTCGAACGACAGCCAGATACCAAGCACCTTGGTGTTGCGGTCGAAGGCGGTTTTCAGGCTGTGGTTGAGTTCTTCACGCAAGGCCCCGGCGTCCATGGAACGCTTGCTGGCCAAGGTACGCAGGTCTTTGATCTGGTCGGCAAGGGCGGTGACCACCAACAGGCTTTCACCGAAGGTCTTTTGCAGTTGCACCGCTTGTTCAGCGGCCTTGGCCTGCAGCAGGTTCTGTACGCTGTCGGTGAGCATTCGCGAGCTTGAATCGTTGATCAACTGGTCGTTCTGATTGGTCTGGTAGAGGTTCATGCCGACCACCAGGGCGATTACCCCCAGCAGGCAGAGACCGGACAACAGCACGATTTTCAAGCGAATGGAGAGGGTGTCGAGCATAGGTGTACCCGCGAATGGACTTATTAGTATGCAAGCTCAGGCGAGTCCATTCGGCGCTATGCCCGGAATATCGGCTTGGGCCGGCAGTTCATGAGCGGGAGCCGATGGGTGGTAGGCGGTTGTCAGGTCGGTTGCGGGAGGCGTTCCGGCCGAGACCAGATCCACAGGTTGCCCATGCTCATTCCGGCGATGGCCAGGTAGATCGGCCAGCCGTGGTCAAGCATCACCAGCATCAAGCCGGCGCACAGCAGCATGCTCACGGTGGCGCTGACTTTGGCCCGGCGGGCGATGATCTTGCCATTGCGCCAATTAAGCAGGATCGGCCCGAACAGCCGGTGGTTTTCCAGCCATGCGCTCAGGCGCGGTGAGCTTTTGGTGGCGGCCCAGGCGGCCAGCAGGATGAATTCAGTGGTGGGTAAGCCCGGAACCACAATCGCAATCAAACCGATGCCCAGGCTGACGTAGGCCAGCAGGCCGAACAGGACACGGGCGATTTTGGATGATGATTGGGTTTTGCCGGTCATGGGTGCGGTTTGCATGGATGGATTTACGAAGGATTCAAAGTGAAACCGGATCAAAATGTGGGAGCGGGCTTGCTCGCGAATACGGTGGATCAGTCGGTACATGTATTGACTGACACACCGCATTCGCGAGCAAGCCCGCTCCCACATTTGATTGCATTCCAATCAGGGAATCAGGCCAGTTCAGGAGCGCTAGCGTACGCCTGTTCCAGCAACACGGTGAAGCGCACGAACGCATCAATCGCGCCTTTCTCCACTTCGGCTTCTTCTTCTGCGCTGAATTCCAGTGCGTCGAGGGTGCGAGTGAAGCGCTTCCAGCCTTCAGCGCGACCACCCGCCGGCTCGCCCAGGTGGCGGGCGCCGAAGGTTTCGCTCAAGCCCAGGCCCACGGCACGCTTGATCAGGAACGCGGCGCCCAGCTTGGAGCCTTCAGACACGAACAGCCAGCCCAGGGCTTCGGCCTTGCTCGGGTTTTTCACCGCGCCGGCAACTGGTGCCGGTACTTCGGTGTCCAGGTCGCCCAGGTCCAGCTTGGCCGCTTCGGCACGGCAGCGCTCGGCCAGGTCGGGGACGATCTTGATCAGCTCGGCATCGTTGTACAGCGCCACCAGCTCCGATTGGAACAGGTACTGCGCAACCACGAAGCGGGCGAAGTTGGCCTGGGTTTCAAACGGTGCATGGGCCTTTACCAGCGCGTCGAGCTTGGTGTGCGGCTCGTTGGTGATCTGGTTCAGGCGCTGGGAGCGCAGGGCGGCACGTTCTGCGTTAGGAGAGGCGGTCATCGGGAAGTCCTTGAGAAGAGAAAGCGTCTGGTTGCCAGGCTGTTATGAACTAGACGAACCAGAAGACGCGTCACAGTAAAAAATCCTCACCCCGCCGAAGATAAAATCCGGCGGGGGAGGCTCCATTGATCAGATGTCCCAGATCAGGTTGATCGCAAAGTTGCGGCCCGGTTGGGTCAGGCGGTCCAGGTTGGCCGGCCCGGTCACACCCGCTTCGCCGACGCTGTCGTAGCTGCGAACGTCGTCCCAGTCCCAGTATTTCTTGTCGGTCAGGTTGTACAGGCCACCGTTGATGGTCACGTCGTTGGTGACTTTGTAGAAGCCGGTCAGGTCCACGATGCCGAAGCCCGGGGTCTTGAACGGGCCGTTGGCGCTGTTGCCGTCGGGGGCGAAGAAAGTGGTGCTGTCGACGCGATTCTGTTTCTTGACCAGGGTCCAGCTGACCAGGGCACCGTAGTTCTGCTGGTCGTAACCCAGGCCAAATACGCCCTTGAGCGGGTTGACGCTGTTCAGCGGTTCGCCGTTGTCGTCGTTGCGCCCGTAGGTGTAGGCAATCGAGCCTTTGGTGTACAGGCCCTGCGGCGCGCCAAACGCATCGAGGTTCAAGCGGCCCTTGGCTTCCACGCCCTTGATGGTGGCGTGTTTGATGTTGTTGGCTTCGAACTGCTGAACCGTGCCACCAGCGACCGAGGCATCTTCGTTGATGAAATCACGGTACTTGTTGTAGTACACCGCCACGTCAAAGGAGCCCGAGTCGAAGTTGCCGCGAATTCCGGTTTCGACACCTCGGCTGCTTTCCGGCTTGAGGTCCGGGTTGGGTTCGACGGTGTAGCTCTGTTGCAGGTTTTCAAAGCGGCCATACAAGGCCTTGGCCGACGGCGTGCGATAGCCTTCGGCGTATTGGCCGAACCAGGTGTATTGCTCGGTCAGGGCGTAAGTCACGCCGAATTTTGGCGTTACACGGTGCCAGTTCTTTTCCGAATTGCTGTGGTCGTAGATGCGTGCCGGGTCAACGGTATTGAGAAATTCCTGAGTCAGCTTGGGTTTGAGCTGGATGTAGTCGTAACGCACGCTGGGCAGGAAGGTCCACTTGTCCCAGGCAATCTGATCCTGGGCAAACAACGCGTAGGAGTTGATGGTCGGATCCGGGAAGTCGCTGGCCTTTTTCACGCTGTCGGCGGCCGACGGGCTCGGTGCGCCGATGGCCGTGCAACCGCTGCCGACCGCCAGGCAGGTCGCGGAGCCTTCACGGGAACCCGTGACTTTCTGCTGTTTGAGGGTAGTGCCGTAGGTCACTACATGATCGGTTTCGCCGATGCTGAAAGCCTTGTCCAGCTGCGCGTCGAATACCCACTGTTTCTCTTCGTACAGGGTGTCGCGGGTGCGCAGCACCTTGCGCGATGGCTGGTAGATCTCTGCGGTGGTCTGGTCGGTCTTGGCGATCTGGTAGTTGAGGCTGGTCTTGATGTGATCGGCAATCGGCGAGTCGAGGGCGAACGTGTTTTCTATGCCGAAACGCTCGCGGGTGATGGTGTCGTTGCCTGTACGGCCGCGGTAGAAGTTAAAGCCCTGGCCACCGACGAACGGGCCACCTACCGCGTTTTTCAGGTTGGTGTCGCGATCATCCTTGAACTTCTCGTAGGTCAGGCCCAGGCGATTCTCTTCACCATAATTCCAGCCGAGCTTGGCCAGTATGTTAGTGGTGCGCGCATCTTCCGGGTTGGCGCCGGTGCGGGCCAGGCCGGTGGCGTTATTGCCGTCGTAGGACTCCATTTCGTGGCCGTTGCGCTGGCTCAGGTGCAGCAAGCCGTCGAAGTCCTGTACGCGACCGGCGACGGTGCCGGAGGTCAGCCAGCTTTCGTCGGCGGAGCTGTAGCCGGTCTTCAGGCGCGCGCCGAAATCCTGGCCGGGCTTGATGATGTCGTCGGGGTCGAGGGTGAAATAGCTCACGGCGCCGCCGATGGCGCTGCTGCCGTACAACGCCGAGGCCGGGCCGCGCAGGATTTCCACGCGCTTGACGATTTCCGGGTCGACATAGTTGCGGCGGGTCTTGGCGTAGGGGCCGTTGAAGAAGTTGTCCGGGACTTCGACGCCGTCCACCTGGGTCAGGATGCGGTCACCGTCGATGCCGCGAATGTTGTAGCCGGCGTTCCCGGAGCGGGTCCCGGCACCCCCCACCGACACACCTGGCTCATAGCGCACCAGTTCGCGGATGGTGTTGACGTTCTGGCGGTCCAGTTCTTCGCGGTCATGCACGGTCACGGTGCTGGGCACGCTGTCTACGGCCTGTTCCTGGCGGGTGGCGCTGATGGTCATTTGTTGCAGGGTGATGGCGCTGCCGGCGGCGCGTTTTTCCAGGACGATGTTGTTGTTGCTCAGTTTGCGATAGCCCAGGTTGGTCCCCACCAACAGCCGGTCCAGGGCTTTATCTGCCGGCAACGCCCCGCGTACGCCAGGGGACGACACACCCTGGCCCAGTTCGGCGGGCAGGCCGACTTGCCAGCCGGTCACCGCGGTGAAGGCGTTCAGCGCCGAGACCAGGGATTGCTGCTCGATGCTGAAGCTGTAATTGCCCTGGCTGCGGGTGGCAGGCTCAGCGGCGGTAGCGGCCATGACGGGCGCACCGGCCAACAGGATTGCGGCCGTCAGCAGGGACACGCCGTGGCGGCGAACGGGCGAAGAGGACCGGCGGTTGAAACGAGACGACATCGAGAGCGCTCCGGAAGGTACGAATCTTATAGTTGCGACACTGAATCAAATAGGAATCAGTTGCATTGGCTATAACGAGACGTACCGCCGATGGCTATCGAGTAAAAATAATTCTCATTTAGTTCAGGATCACCAGCGCCGGGTATTCCGAGAGCTTGGCGGAAGTGATGTGGGCCAGGGAGCGCACGACGTCGAGAGGCTGGTCCAGGCGGTAATTGCCGGTGACCGCCACGCTGGCGAGCTTGTCGTTGTTGTTGACGATCCAGCCGGGGTAGTAGCGACGCAATTCGGCCAGCACTTCGCTCATCGGGCAGTTTTCGAAGATCAACCGACCGTCGACCCAGGCCAGGTCCTTGGTGGTGTCCAGCTTGGCGGGTTGGCCGAAGCCCTTGGGCCCGATGCGGATACTTTCACCGGCGCTCAGGCGTACCCGCGCATCGTCAAAGGTGTTGCTCAGGTCGACGTCGCCGCGTTGTACCTGAACCTGGGCTTCACCGTTCAAGTAGCGCACCGCGAAGGACGTATCACGCACACTGGCGCGCACCGGGCCGGCGTCGATTTCCAGGGGCAGGCCACGGCTGGGCAGCACTTCGAAAAATGCCTCGCCCTGATACAGGCGCGCGATGCGCTGGTGGTCCTTGATGCTGCTGGAGAACGCGGAATTGGTGTTCAGCAAGACTTTTGAGCCGTCGTCCAATTGAAGTCGCTGGCGTTCGCCCACCACCGTCAAGTGGTCGGCCTGCAGGCGCATCGGCAGGTTGCTGAAGCTGAACAGGCCCAGCAGCAACACAGCGGCAGTGGCCAAGGGTTTCCAATGCGGTTTGATACGACGCCACGCACTGGGTTTGCGCGGCGCATTCAGGGCGACGGCAGCGCTGTGCACGGGTGCGCCGGCCCAGGCGGTCTGAGCCTTGATGAAGGCTTCGGCGTTCAAAGGGTCGCGGGCGAGCCAGGCTTCAAACTCGTCTTGCTGCCCGGGCTGCGGGCACTGCAAGGCGATCAGCCAGTCGAGGGCTTGGTCCATAGCCGTGTCTTGCAATACCTCATGAGCCAGCTCATGAGGGCGCAGTTTATTCGGATCCGTCACGGTGTTCCTCGGGTCTTCGCCACGTTTTAATCAATAGTCCTGCAGGCTGTGCCGACAAAGCTTAAGGGCGATCCAGTCTTTCGGCCACACCTATGCAGATGGCCATGATCAATTTCAGTTCCTTTTGCACAGTGCTCAGGGACACGTCGAGCTTGTCGGCAATTTCCTGATAGCTGCAACCGTGCAGGCGGCTGAGGATAAAGATCTGCTGCTGGCGGGCGCTCAACTGTCCGAGGCTGACACTCAGGTGCTCGAGCAATTGCTCGGCCTGTGTCGCGTCTTCGGGGGTGCTGACGGGGGAGGCAACGCTTTGCAGCACGTCCAGCGGGACATCTTCCTGCAGGGTGCGGGCTTGAATCCTGCGGGCGCGCAGGTGATCCAGCGCCAGGTTGCGCGCCGTCTGGTAGACGAAGGGTTCGAGGTGATCGATCGGCCGTTCGCTCAAGGCCCGGGTCACGCGCAGGTAGGTTTCCTGTAGCAGGTCCTCGGCGGTGCTGTGGTTATTCACCATCCGCTGCAAGGTGCGCAGCAGAATCACCCGCTGGGTGAGGAAGACTTGGTTGAAGCGAGATTGGCTCACAGTGATACCAGACCGATTTGCAGTGAATGATAATGCTTATCATCAACGTAAATGGCAAGTGGCTATTTCTGAGCATGAAGCAAGACCCTGTGGGAGCCGGGCTTGCCCGCGATATACGCACCACGGTCCGTCAGATGGACCGCGTTGACTGCATCGCAGGCAAGCCAGCTCCCACAGGAGAGGTCAGCACCGCTGGTTTATTCGGCGTTGCACAGCGCCAGGCAGTTATCCAGCATGCGGTTCGAGAAGCCCCACTCGTTGTCATACCAAGCCAGCACTTTCAGCAACTTACCGCTGACCTTGGTGTGATTGGCGTCGAAAATCGACGACAGCGGGTTATGGTTGAAGTCACTGGAAACCAGCGGCAGGGTGTTGTAGCCGAGGATTTTCGAGTGTTGGCTGGCTTCTTTGAGCAATGCGTTGACTTGCTCGGCGCTGGCTTCTTTTTTCAGTTGCACGGTGAGGTCCACCAGCGACACGTTGATCACCGGTACCCGCACGGCCATGCCGGTCAGCTTGCCTGCCAGTTCCGGCAGCACCAGGCCCACGGCTTCGGCAGCGCCGGTCTTGCTCGGGATCATGTTCTGGGTGGCCGAACGCGCGCGGTACGGGTCGGTGTGGTAGACGTCGGTCAGGTTCTGGTCGTTGGTGTAAGCGTGGATAGTGGTCATCAAGCCGCTTTCGATGCCCAGCTCACGGTGCAGCACCTGGGCCACCGGTGCCAGGCAGTTGGTGGTGCAGGAAGCGTTGGAGATGATCTGGTGGGATTGACGCAAAATGTCGTGGTTCACGCCGTACACCACGGTGGCATCGGCGCCCTTGGCCGGGGCCGAGATGATCACCTTGCGCGCGCCGGCGGTAATATGGGCGGCGGCCTTGTCACGGTCGGTGAACAGACCGGTGCATTCGAACACCACGTCCACCTTGTGTGCAGCCCACGGCAGGTCGGCCGGGTTGCGAATGGCACTGACGGCAATCCGGTCACCGTTCACGGTCAGGCTTTCCTGATCATGAGCGACCTCTGCGTCGAAAGTACCGTGGACGGTGTCGTATTTAAGCAGGTGGGCATTGATCGAGCTGTCGCCGAGATCGTTGATGGCGACGATCTGCAAATCCTGGCGGTAGCCTTGGGTATAAAGTGCGCGCAGGACATTTCGGCCAATACGGCCAAAACCATTGATAGCGATACGTAGAGTCATTGGAAGGTGCCTGTCGTCGATTTGTTGTAAGAATTACAAGATTATTCGCATAAAAATAGAAAACAAGCCTTTTTAGTGGCAATATTTTGTTCAATCTACAACGAGTGACCTGAATCAACTGGTCCGATTGGTCAAGCAACACCCTGCCAACCTCTTCGCGGCGGGCGTTTGACCAGCATAGACTCTCAGGTCGCCACATCCGTTAGCCTGGAGTTCTATACATGCATCCCCGCGTACTTGAGGTCACCGAACGGCTTATCGCCCGCAGCCGTGCAACCCGTGAGGCATACCTTGCGCTCATTCGCGGCGCTGCCAGCGACGGTCCGATGCGCGGCAAGCTGCAATGCGCCAACTTTGCCCACGGCGTGGCCGGGTGCGGCACCGAAGACAAAAACAGCCTGCGCATGATGAACGCCGCCAACGTGGCAATTGTTTCGTCATATAACGACATGCTGTCGGCGCACCAGCCGTACGAACATTTCCCCGAGCAAATCAAAAAGGCCCTGCGTGAAGTCGGCTCTGTTGGCCAGTTCGCCGGCGGTACCCCTGCCATGTGCGACGGCGTGACCCAGGGCGAGCCAGGCATGGAGCTCAGCCTGCTGAGCCGCGAAGTGATTGCCATGTCCACGGCGGTAGCGCTGTCCCACAACATGTTCGACGCCGCGCTGATGCTCGGTATCTGCGACAAGATCGTCCCCGGCCTGATGATGGGCGCCCTGCGTTATGGCCACCTGCCGATGATCTTTGTGCCGGGCGGGCCGATGCCGTCGGGGATCTCCAACAAACAGAAAGCCGACGTGCGCCAGCGCTACGCCGAAGGCAAGGCCACCCGCGAAGAGCTGCTGGAATCGGAGATGAAGTCCTACCACAGCCCGGGCACCTGCACCTTCTATGGCACCGCCAACACCAACCAGTTGCTGATGGAAGTGATGGGCCTGCACCTGCCGGGCGCATCGTTCGTCAACCCGTACACGCCGCTGCGTGACGCCCTGACCCGCGAAGCCGCGCACCAGGTCACGCGCCTGACCAAGGCCAACGGTAACTTCACGCCGATCGGCGAGATCGTCGATGAGAAATCCATCGTCAACTCCATCGTCGCCCTCAACGCCACCGGCGGTTCCACCAACCACACCCTGCACATGCCGGCCATCGCCATGTCGGCGGGCATCATCCTCACCTGGCAAGACATGGCCGACCTCTCCGAAGTCGTGCCGACCCTGTCCCACGTCTATCCAAACGGCAAGGCTGACATCAACCACTTCCAGGCGGCGGGCGGCATGTCGTTCCTGATCCGCGAACTGCTGGAAGCCGGCCTGCTCCACAACGACGTCAACACCGTGGCCGGTCACGGCCTGAGCCGCTACACCCAGGAACCGTTCCTGGTGGACGGCGAGCTGGTATGGCGTGAAGGCCCGATCGAAAGCCTCGACGAAACCATCCTGCGCCCCGTGGCCCGTGCGTTTTCCCCGGAAGGCGGCTTGCGGGTAATGGAAGGCAACCTCGGCCGTGGCGTGATGAAAGTCTCCGCCGTGGCCCTTGAGCATCAAATCGTCGAAGCCCCGGCCGTGGTATTCCAGGACCAACAAGACCTGGCGGATGCGTTCAAGGCCGGCCAGTTGGAAAAAGACTTCGTCGCGGTAATGCGCTTCCAGGGCCCACGCTCCAACGGCATGCCGGAATTGCACAAGATGACGCCGTTCCTCGGCGTGCTGCAGGACCGTGGCTTCAAAGTGGCGTTGGTAACAGACGGGCGCATGTCCGGCGCGTCGGGTAAGATTCCCGCCGCGATTCATGTCAACCCTGAAGCCCAGAGCGGCGGGCCACTGGCACGCGTGCGCGATGGCGATATCATTCGTGTGGATGGCGTCAAAGGCACCTTGGAGCTTAAGGTGGACGCCGAAGAGTTTGCAGCGCGCACGCCTGCCACGGGCCTTCTGGGCAATAACGTGGGGGCCGGTCGCGAGCTGTTTGCGTTTATGCGTTTGGCCGCAAGCTCCGCAGAGCAGGGCGCCAGCGCCTTTACCTCTGCCTTGGAGACACTTAAGTGAAGCTTGCGCTGGTCGGTGATATTGGGGGTACCAACGCCCGTTTTGCGTTGTGGCGTGATCAGGAGCTGCATTCGATCCGCGTCCACGCGACGGCGGATCATGCCAGCCCCGAAGAGGCGATCCAGGTCTATCTGAAGGAAGAAGGCCTGGCCATCGGCTCCATTGGCGCGGTGTGCCTGTCTGTCGCCGGGCCGGTGAGCGGAGATGAATTTAAATTCACCAACAACCATTGGCGCCTGAGCAAGACTGCTTTCTGCAAGACTTTACAGGTGGACGAGCTGCTGCTGGTGAATGATTTCTCGGCCATGGCCTTGGGCATGACCCGCCTGAAAACGGATGAATTCCGTGTGGTGTGCGAAGGCACGCCGGAACCGTTGCGGCCTGCGGTGGTGATTGGCCCGGGCACCGGCCTGGGTGTCGGCACTTTGCTCGACCTCGGCAACGGTCGTTGGGCGGCACTGCCGGGGGAGGGCGGCCATGTCGACCTGCCGGTGAGCAGCCCGCGGGAAGCGCAGCTGTGGCAGCACATCCACAATGAGATCGGGCATGTCAGCGCTGAAACCGCCTTGAGCGGTGGCGGTTTGCCGAGGTTGTACCGGGCGATCTGCGCGGTGGACGGCCATGAAGCTGTGCTGGAAACCCCCGAGGCCATCACTGCCGCTGGCCTGGCGGGCGACCCGATTGCCCTCGAAGTGCTGGACCAGTTCAGTATCTGGCTGGGCCGCGTTGCCGGTAACAACGTGCTGACCACCGGCGGCCGTGGAGGGGTTTATATCGTTGGTGGCGTGATTCCGCGCTTTGCCGATTTCTTTATCAAGAGTGGTTTTGCCAAGAGTTTTTGCGACAAAGGCTGCATGAGCGACTACTTCAAAGGCATTCCGGTGTGGCTGGTGACCGCACCGTATTCCGGTTTGACCGGGGCTGGTGTAGCGCTGGAGCAGGCATTTGCGTAGGCAGTGATGGCGCCATCGCAGGCAAGCCAGCTCCCACAGGGAAATGCATTCCAAATGTGGGAGCTGGCTTGCCTGCGATGAGGCCCTCCAGAACAACGAATTATTAAGCCCGTCCCATCCCTAACAACAAGGACGACCCCGTGAGCGTAATCAGTAAATCCATTCTCCTGGTGGACGACGACCAGGAAATCCGTGAGTTGCTGCAAACCTACCTCAGCCGCGCAGGATTCCAGGTGCGTGGCGTGCCGGATGGTGCGGGGTTCCGCCAGGCAATGAACGAGGCGCCGTGCGACCTGGTGATCCTTGATGTGATGCTGCCGGACGAAGACGGCTTCAGCCTCTGCCGCTGGATCCGCCAGCACCCGCGCCAGGCGCAAGTGCCGATCATCATGCTCACCGCCAGTTCCGACGAAGCCGACCGCGTGATCGGCCTGGAACTGGGCGCCGACGATTACATCGGCAAGCCCTTCAGTCCCCGTGAGTTGCAGGCGCGGGTCAAGGCGCTGCTGCGTCGTGCCCAGTTTGGCCAGGAGCGCAGCGGCGGCGAGGTGCTGGTGTTTGGCGAGTGGCGCCTGGACATGGTCAGCCACCGGCTGTTCCACGTCGACGGCGAGGAAGTGATTCTCTCCGGCGCCGACTTTGCCCTGCTCAAGCTGTTTCTCGATCACCCCCAGCAAATCCTCGACCGCGACACCATCGGCAACGCCACCCGGGGCCGCGACCTGATGCCCCTGGACCGGATTGTCGACATGGCCGTCAGCCGCTTGCGACAGCGCCTGCGGGACACCGAAAAACCACCCCGGCTGATCCGCACCGTGCGCGGCAGTGGCTATCAATTGGCAGCCAGCGTGGTTGCCGGCAATGCCCACTGAGCGCCTGCGTGAACTGCGCCGGCGCATCCCGGTACCGCGTTCGCTGCTGGGGCGGATGTTACTGCTGACCCTGTTGGCGGTACTGTTTGCCCAGGCGTTGTCCAGCGTGATCTGGGTGTCGCAACTGCGGGCTACCCAGCTCGAAGGCCTGGTCACCGCTGCCCGCAGCCTGGCGCATTCGATGACGGCCAGCGTCAGTTATTTCCGTTCCTTGCCGGTGGCCTTTCGGCCGCTGGTGCTGGACCAATTGCGCAGCATGGGCGGCACCCGGTTTGTGGTGACCCTCAATGACAAGCCCCTGGACATGGCGGTGTTGCCGGAAACCCCGCGCAAGCACGCGGTGCTCGGTGCGGTCGAAGAAGTGTTGCGCCAGACCCTGGGCAGCGACGTGCATGTCTCGGTGGAATTCGTCAGTGCCGAAGACCTGCGCATCTTCAATGCCGGTTTGAAACTCGATGAACTGCCGCGCTCCTGGGCGCATTACGCGCTGACCCTGGAGCCGGTGAATCCGCCAGTGTTGGTCACCCAGATCCAGCTGGCCCAGGGCGAATGGCTCTACATTGCCTCCTTGCTGCCCGAACCCTACACCAGCCTTGAAGAGCAAGGCCTGCCATACCAGCAGGTGTGGTTTATCGTGCTCACCAGCGGCTTCCTGCTGCTGTTTATCGGCCTGCTGGTGCACTGGCAAAGCCGTCCACTCAAGCGCCTGGCCAGGGCGGCGCGGGACATGTCCCTGGGCGCCGACGTGGAGCCGGTGGCCGAAGGCGGCGGCAGCGAAGTGGTGGAAGTGGGCCGCGCGTTCAATGCCATGCGCGAACGCATCAGCCGTTACCTGACCGAGCGTAGCCAGCTGTTCAGCGCGATTTCCCACGACTTGCGCACACCTATCACACGCCTGCGGTTGCGGGTGGAGTTGCTGGAAGACGAGAACCTGCAAGCCAAATTCGGCCGTGACCTGGATGAGCTGGAGTTGCTGGTCAAAGGCGCGTTGCAGTGCGTGAAGGACACGGATATCCACGAGAACATCGAGCCGGTAGACCTCAACCATGTGCTCGACTGCCTGGTGGAACCGTACCTGGCACCCAACGGCAATGGCCGCGTGACCCAACATGGCCGGGCACTCACGACATACCCGGGCAAGCCGCTGGCGCTCAAGCGCTGTATCGGCAACCTGATCGACAACGCCTTGAAGTACGGGCAGAACGCCCATTTGCATATCGAAGACGATGGCGCGGAGTTCATCCTCCACGTCGACGACGAAGGCCCGGGCGTACCGGAACAGCGCCTGGAACAGGTCTTCGAACCGCACTTCCGCCTGGCCGGGCAGCAACAGGGTTATGGCCTGGGTCTCGGCATCGCCCGCAACATTGCCCACAGCCATGGCGGTGAAGTGAGTTTGCAGAATTTGCGCGAGGGTGGCTTGCGGGTGACCTTGCAGTTGCCCCGCGGCCTGGATTGAACGCCACCCATACCGCAGCTGATTGAGTACTTGTGGCGAGGGAGCTTGCTCCCGTTGGACTGCGCAGCAGTCCCATCTTTTGGGGCCGCTTCGCGCCCCAACGGGAACAAGCTCCCTCGCCACATTATTAGTATCCGGCGTTATAACCGCGGTTAGACGCTCTGGCGTAACCGGGCCAGATCCCGCAACGGCGGTGCACCAAACAGCCGGCTGTATTCGCGGCTGAACTGCGAGGCGCTTTCATAGCCCACCCGATACCCCGCCGCCGAGGCTTCCAGGCCCTCGGCGATCATCAACCGCCGAGCCTCCTGCAAGCGCAACTGCTTCTGGTACTGCAACGGGCTCATGGCGGTCATCGCCTTGAAGCGGTGGTGCAAGGTCGAGACGCTGAGGTTCACTTCCTTGGCCAGGTCATCAATGCGCAGGGGTTGTTCGTAGTTGCCGTTCAACCAGGTGATCGCCTGGCTGACCCGATGGCTCTGACTGTTGGCAACCGCGATTTCATACAGCCGATAACCCTGCGGGCCACGCAACAAACGGTAGAGAATTTCCCGATTGATCAACGGCGCCAGCATCGCGATGTCTTTCGGCGTGTCCAGCAATCGGGTCAGGCGTAGTACGGCGTCGAGCAACTGGTTATCCAGGCGGTCGACATACATCCCGCGAGACGTAGGGCGTGTGGGTACACCCATGGGACCGGCTTCGGCAATCAGCGCGGTGATTTGGGCCGGGTCGATGTTGACCCGAAGCGACAGGTTGGGATCTTCCGGCGTCGCATCGAGGATGCGACCGGCCACCGGCATCGAAACCGAGAACACCAGGTAATTGAGCGGGTCGTAGGCGAAAACCTCATCCGCCAGGCGCACTTCCTTGCTGCCCTGGGCCAGGATGCACAGTGCGGGCTCCACCAGTACCGGCATGAAGTCGCGCGGGGTGTTATGGCGATTGAGGTACAGCGAAGTGATCGCCGTGCCGTAGGAACCATCCTCCCAGGTATGCCGACGCACGATACCGGCGAGTTCTGCGCGCTGCTTTTCCATATCGGCGTCGAGGGGCGTGGAGCGAAGGTCGGGCGACGACATGGGACATCCTCTGGTGCTTTTGACGATGGGCACAGCTTAACGGCGGCTTTGCAAAAAGCGGTACGTCGATTCTGCACAATCCTTGCCTGATCCTGCGATAAATCGTGAATCAGGCAAGCACAGGGCTGTCATGCCCCTGAAATACGGCAGTCATGCCGGGAACAAAACCCGCACGCCGATTGCTATCTCTGCGCATCTCGCAGGATTGTGCAATAAGCCGGCAGGAATCGACTAACTGCATCCATCCCTGCGCCCGTATCTTTGATCCTGTGGCAACACGCCCTCACAGTGCTTGCCGAGCATCACTTCTCAACGGGAGAGTCGAACATGTCCACCCCCATTCCCGCGAGCCATATGGCCTTTATCCGTGCCCGTACCGGGTACAGCACCGAACTGGGTGCACGCTTGAGCAGTTTGATCGAACCGGGCCGCCAGGCTCAGGGTTGCCTGCAATTCTCGTTGCAGCACTCCCTGGCCGACCCGGATGTGTGGTTGGTGTCGGGCTTCTGGAGCAGCGAGCAGGCGATGAGTGCCTACTTCAGCTCGCCGGCGCTGATGGTCTTCACTGAGTTGTTGAATGACATGGTGGTTCGCAGCATGGACTTCCAGACCTTCACCGACGCCTCGGCGGCCAACGCCTATGGCGAGTACCTGCAACTGGCGGGCTAGTGCTTTAGAATGGCCGCCTTTCCCATTGGCCAGGACCTGCAACATGGCACGTAAAGAGTTTGCCCACCACGAAGCCGTTTCCGCCTTGGTGCGTGAAGAAGAGGGTGGCTATAGCGCCGCCATCGCCGTCAAGGCGCTGGATGGCATGGGCGCACCGCGCTTTCACAAGATCCTCGATGGACAGACGTTCAAGACTGCCTCCGACGCCGACGATGCCGCAGCTCTGCAACTGGAGCGTTTGGTCGATGTAGATGAAGACGGTCAGCTCTCTTGGGCAGCTTCCGCCAACTAAAAACACCGCTGATCCAAATGTGGGCGCGGGCTTGTGTGGGAGCGGGCTTGCTCGCGAATGCGGTGGATCAGTTGGTCTATGCATTGACTGACACGCCCCCTTCGCGAGCAAGCCCGCTCCCACATTTTTATCGCATTCCAATCAGCGTTTCGCGGCGCCTGGGCGGTACATTTTGAACAGCGCTTCCGGCCCCAGCTGAAAATAATCCGCCGGGCCGCCTCCACGCAGGATCGGCTCGGCGGCAGCCGTGTCGTACACCCCGTCTTTCAACAGCCACTTGGCGATATGCACCGCCACGACCTCGCCAAGCACCAGCCAGCTCGGCACCAGCTCCTCGTCGGCGCGCTGCAGCTGAATGATCTGCGTCACCTTGCACTCGAACGACACCGGGCTCTCACCCACGCGAGGCACGGCGATCACTTTTGAAGCCACCGGCGTCAGGCCGGACAATTCAAACTCGTTGACCTCGGGCGAGACCGGCGCGCAGCTCTGGTTCATCTGCTCGGCCAGCGGGCGGGTAGCCAGGTTCCACACGAACTCACCGGTCTGTTCGATGTTGTTCAGGCTGTCTTTGCGCCCGACACTGGAAAACCCAATGATCGGCGGAATGTAGTTAAACGCATTGAAGAAACTGTAGGGCGCCAGGTTCAGGCGGCCTTCGCGGTCCTGGGACGAAATCCAGCCAATCGGGCGTGGGCCGACAATCGCATTGAATGGGTCATGGGGCAGGCCGTGGCCGTTGGCGGGTTCGTAGAAATGAATATCGTCGGACATGGCCGGGGTTCCTGCTGCGCGGTTCTGGGGAGGGCACCATAGTGCAATCCAGCGCGGCGGATTTCTATCATCCATATGGAATTTTCATACAGCCCCCACCTATTTTTCACAGCTTCCGGTTCAGTCTGCGCGCCAGGTCGACACCCCCTGATAAGTCGATCGATTGAAAGACTGAGCCTTTGGAGCCTTCCGCACGATGAACAAACTTCCTCAGATCACCCTGGCGTTCTGGGTCATGAAAATCTGCGCCACGACCCTGGGCGAAACCGCCGGGGACTTGCTGTCGATGACCTTGAATGTCGGTTACGCCATCAGCTCAATGATCCTGATCAGCGTGTTCCTGGTCACCCTGGTGACGCAACTCTGGTCGAAAACCTACAACCCGGTGCTGTACTGGATCGTGATCCTGTCCACCAGCACCGCCGGCACCACCATGTCCGACTTTATGGACCGCACGCTGGGGCTAGGTTATGCCACGGGGTCGATGATTCTGGTGTCGATCCTGGTGGCGATCTTTGCCCTGTGGCGTATCAGCGGCGATTCGCTGAACGTGAACAAGGTGCAGACCTTTCGCGGTGAACTGTTCTACTGGATGGCGATCCTGTTCTCCAACACCCTGGGCACGGCGCTGGGGGATTTCCTGGCGGATGATTCCGGGCTCGGGTTTGCCGGTGGCGCCTTGCTGATCGGCGCGAGCATCGCGGTGGTGGTGTTGCTGAAATACTTCACGCGGATTTCGTCGGTGCTGTTGTTCTGGGTGGCGTTTGTGCTGACCCGGCCGTTCGGTGCCACCCTGGGTGACTTCCTGACCAAACCCCATGAAAAGGGCGGGCTGGACTTTGGCACCATCGGCTCGTCGGCGGTGTTGGCGGCAGTGCTGGTGGTGATGATTGCCGGGGCGGCCTATGCCCAGCGTCGGTATGGGCGCCAGGCGGTTGCCGAGCTGTCTTGAGGCCAATAAAAAAGGGCCATGTCAGTCAATGACATGGCCCCTTTTTTATTGCCACCGAACCTTTAGTCCGTGGTAATCCGCGAATGCTTGCGGGTGTCCTTCATGGTCACATACACCAGCAGCGACACCGCAATACACGCGGTGACGTACCAGTAGTACCCGGTTTCCATGCCGATGCTTTTGAACCACAACGCGATGTATTCAGCGGTGCCGCCGAAGATCGACACGGTCAGCGCATAGGGCAAGCCAACACCCAGGGCGCGGATTTCGGTGGGGAACAGTTCAGCCTTCACCACGGCGTTGATCGAGGTGTAGCCGCTGACGATGATCAGCGCCGCCATGATCAGGAAGAACGCGCCCCACCAGGTCTGGATGGTGTGCAGGGTGGTGAGGATCGGCACCGTGAACAGCGTGCCGAGGACGCCGAAGGCGATCAGGATTGGCCGGCGGCCAACCTTGTCCGACAGCCCGCCGATGATGGGTTGCAGGCACATGAACAGGAACAGCGTGGCTGCTGAAATGGTGGTGGAGTCGGAGATGCTCATGCCGACGGTGTTCACCAGGTATTTCTGCATATAGGTGGTGTAGGTGTAGAACGCCAGGGTACCGCCCATGGTCAGGCCGACGACGGTCATCAGTTCCTTGGGGTGGCGCATCAAGGTGCGCATCGTGCTTTCCTTGGCTTTTTCTTTCTTGGTGAACGACTCGGTTTCTTCCATGCCACGACGCAGGTACAGCGCCACTACTGCACACAGGGCGCCGATGGCGAACGGGATACGCCAGCCCCAGTCGTACAGCTGCTCGGTAGTCAGGGTCTGTTGCAGCACGATCAGCACGCCAAGGGCGATGAGCTGGCCAGAGATCAGGGTTACGTACTGGAAGCTGGAGTAGAAGCCACGACGTTCCTTGGTCGCCATCTCGCTGAGGTAAGTGGCGGAGGTGCCGTATTCGCCCCCGACCGACAGCCCCTGCAGTAGGCGGGCGAATACCAGCAGGATCGGCGCACCGATACCAATGGCTTCATAACCCGGGCTCAGGGCAATCAGCAGCGAGCCGAAGCACATCAGGTACACCGAGGCCATCAAGGCCTTTTTACGCCCGACCTTGTCGGCGTACAGGCCCATCAGCCAGCCACCAATCGGGCGCATCAGGAAGCCCACGGCGAAGATCGCGGCGGTGTTCAAGAGTTGGGCGGTGGTGTCGCCTTTCGGGAAAAAGGTCTTGGCGAAGTACAGAGAGAAAGCAGCGTAGACGTACCAGTCGTACCACTCGACCATGTTGCCGACCGATCCGCTGAAGATCGACTTGATACGGCTGGAGGTGGTGCGTTCTTTTGCCGGCGCAGCCGCCGACCCCAGAGGCAGGGAGTTGGAGTTATCCATTTAAGGATCCTTCATCTAATTGTTTTTGTGGAGCGCGCCCGAGCGCAGCCTGGCTGGGCTATAGCAGGAGCTGTGCCAAACAGATGAAGGCCCGGTCTAGAGGGGTTTGGAGATTTTTTTGAGCGGAAAGTCGCTGATGATTGAAGGGCGATGAGCGGAAAACCGCCGACGAAGATCGCTCCCACGCTCTGCGTGGGCGCGCATCCTGTGACGCTCCGCGTCACGATTTTAAGGGCGGACGCGGAGCGTCCAGAGCTGCATTACCACGCGGAGCGTGGGAATGATCGGTTTAGAGGAACGTGTCCCGCGCCAGGCCATGGCGCTGCATTTTTTCATTGAAGGTGCGCCGGGGCAGTTGCAGCTCGGCCAGCACCGCCTTGATATCGCCTTTGTGCCGGGTCAGTGCGGCTTTCAGGCAATGGGCTTCAAAGGCTTCCTGCTGGGCCGCCAACGATTGCCCGGCTTCGGCTTCGATACCTTCCGGCTCCGGCTCACCCAGCCCCAGCACCTGGCGTTCAGCGACGTTGGCCAGTTCCCGCACGTTGCCCGGCCAGTCATGGCTGAGCAGGCGGCCCAGCGCCGGCCCGCTCAACGGAGCGAAGCTGCGGCCCAGGCGTTCGGCCGCGCTTTGCGCAAAGTGTTCGAACAGCAGCGGAATGTCTTCCCGGCGCTCCCGCAGCGGTGGCAGGCGCAGTTGCGCGACGGTCAGGCGGTAGGCCAAATCCTCACGGAAACGCCCGGCGCGGGCTTCGTCCAGCAGGTCCGGCTTGGTGGCAGCGATGATCCGCAAGTCCACCTTGATGCTTTGATTGGAACCGAGCCGTTCGAGTTTTTGCTCCTGCAACACCCGCAGCAATTTCACCTGCTGGGCGAGGGGCATGCTCTCAATCTCATCGAGAAACAGGGTGCCGCCGTCGGCATATTCCAGCTTGCCGATACGCTTGCCCTGGGCGCCGGTAAACGCGCCACTTTCATGGCCGAACAGCTCGGCTTCAAACAGCTGCTCGGGAATCGCCGCGCAGTTCAGCGCCACAAATGGTTTCTTCGCCCGGGGGCCGAAATCATGCAGGCAACGGGCGACCAGTTCCTTGCCGCTGCCGGTTTCGCCGCGAATCAACACATTGACCGGCAGGCCCGCCAGGTCCAGCACTTGTCGGCGCAGGTTCTGCAAACCGCGCGACACTCCCAGCAGGCTCGATTCCAACTGAGCCCGGTGATCGGCCTGCTGATGCAGGCGGCGGTTTTCCAGCACCAGCCCGCGCTTGTCCAGCGCCCGGCGCAGGCTGCTGAGCAGGGCCTCGGGGCTGAAGGGTTTTTCGAGGAAGTCGTAGGCGCCGTCGCGCATGGCTTCGACGGCCATCGGCACATCGCCGTGGCCGGTGAGCAGAATCACCGGCAGGTCGGCGTCACGCCGCTGCACTTCAGCCAGCAACTCCAGGCCGCTGAGGCCGGGCATGCGCACGTCGCTCAGGATCACCCCGGGAAAGTCCCTGGGCAATTGCGCCAGGCATTCTTCGGCGCGGCCGAACAACTGCACCTCAAAGCCCGACAGGCTCAGCCATTGCTCGACGGCCGTGCGAATGCTGGCTTCGTCATCGACCACAATCACCGCGTTCAACATAGGTCTGGCGTCTCCAGCGCGATAGGCAAGGTCAGGGTAAAGATCGCCCCGTCACCGTGATTGCCGGCGCTCAGGCGACCGCCGAGTTCGTGGACGATAGCGTACGACACGGCGAGCCCCAAGCCGAGCCCGTCGCCCACAGGCTTAGTGGTGAAGAACGGGTCGAACACGCTGTTGAGGTTTTCCTCGGCGATCCCGCCGCCGCTGTCGCTGACGGTCAGGCACCACAGCTGTTGATCGGCATGCAGGCGGATTTCCAGGCGTTTGCGCGGCTTGTCGGCCATGGCGTCGAGTGCGTTGCGCAGCAGGTTGATCAGCACCTGTTCCAGGCGGATCGCGTCGCCGCGTACCCAGGCCGGGCGGGTCAAATCGAGGACAGTGCCGATGGCTTCGTCCCGCAGGCGCGCATCGAGCAAGTGCAGGGATTGGTCCACCACCGTCGCCAGGTCGAGGCGTTCGCGCAGGCCGCTGGGGCTCTTGCGGGCGAAGGTCTTCAGGTGGCCGGTGAGCGCGGCCATGCGGGTGAGCATGTCATCCAGCGGGGTCAGGGCCTGGTAGGCGTCGTCCACCCGGCCGTGATCCAGCAGCAGCCGCAGGGTCGCCAACTGCATGCGCTGGGCGGTCAGTGGCTGGTTGATTTCGTGGGCCAGGGCCGCGGACATTTGGCCCAGCGCCGCCAGTTTGGCGGACTGCACCAAACCATCCTGGGCGGTGCGCAGGGCGCGGGTGCGTTCCTCCACCAACTGTTCAAGTTCTTCACGGCTGCGCTGGCGCAGGCGGGCGAGGCGCCAGCGTTGGGTCAGGAACAGCACCAGGAACACCAGCGCCAGCCATGAGCCGGCGGCAGCGAGGCCGGCGTTGCGTTGGTCCTCAAAGGCAACCTGTGGTTTGCGCAACAGGTGCAAGGTCCAGCCTTCGGCTTTCAGCGGCAGGGATTCCCAGATGTAGTTGGCCTTGCCGTCGGGGCCATCGACGCGCATCAGGTGGCTGTTCTCGTCAAAGCGCTGCAACGCTTCAGCGTCCAGCGGCAGCAGCTGTTTCTTGTCGTATTGGCGAGTGGCCTTGAGTTCGGCGTGGTCGCTGTCCGACAACGGACGCAGCGCGCGGTAGCGCCAGCCCGGCTGGTTGGCGATAAACACAATACCCCGCGCATCGCTGACCAGCAGCAAGTCATTGCCCTGGGCCCACTCGCGCTCCAGTTCCGGGAACTCCAACTTGACCACCATGGCGCCGAGGAATTGTTCGTTCTCGCCGACCACCGCGCTGGAGAGGAAATACCCCGGAATCCCGGTGGTCACCCCCACCGCATAAAACCGCCCGGTGCCCTGGCTCAAGGTTTGGCTGAAATAGGGACGAAATGCATAGTTGTGCCCCACATAACTGCTGGGCAGGTTCCAGTTGCTGGCGGCCACGGCGAGGCCGTTGCGGTCCATCAGTTCCAGGGTCGAGGACTGGGCGGCGCCATTGATGCGCTCCAGCTTGCGGTTGAGCAAATCCTGGGTGGCGGTGTCCAGCGGGCCCTTCAAGGCGCTGATCATTTCCGAGTCCAGGGCCAGTACGGCGGGCAGGGCGCGGTAACGTTCGATCAGGGTGTGCAGTGAGTTGCCATAGAGCATGAGCTGCTGATTGGCGCGGGCAGCGTCATCCACCAGGGCCAGGCGTTCGGCGTGGCGGGTAGCCAGGGCGGCAGCCAGGACCGCGCCGGCGATGATCAGCAAGGAGTAGAAGGTCAAACGCAGCGGGCGGGGAATCGCAATCATACGAAGATGAACAGTGCAATTAGGGGCGAGCACCATAGCACGCGGCGCATGGCTGTTGTGGCGAGGGAGCTTGCTCCCGCTGGGGCGCGTAGCGGCCCCAAAAAATGGGAGCGCTGAGTACTGGAGCGCCAGCCCGGTCCAGCGGGAGCAAGCTCCCTCGCCACAGTGAGAGGTGCATGGCACAAAAAAAGGCGACCGTAGTGGTCGCCTTTTATCCTTGCAGCGGAAATGCTTACTGCACTTCTACCGCCAGGCTTTCACTGATCTTTTTCTGCCAGATGGCAGGACCGGTGATGTGTACCGACTCGCCCTTGCTATCCACTGCAACGGTAACCGGCATGTCTTTTACGTCGAACTCGTAGATCGCTTCCATACCCAGCTCGGCGAACGCCACGACGCGGGATTTCTTGATGGCCTGGGCCACCAGGTAAGCCGCGCCGCCCACTGCCATCAGGTAAACCGCCTTGTGGTCCTTGATCGCTTCGATAGCGGTCGGACCGCGCTCGGATTTGCCGATCATGCCCAACAGGCCGGTTTGCTCGAGGATCTGGCGAGTGAACTTGTCCATCCGCGTGGCGGTGGTCGGACCGGCAGGCCCAACCACTTCTTCGCGCACCGGATCAACCGGGCCGACGTAGTAGATGAAGCGACCCTTGAGGTCCACCGGCAGGGTTTCGCCCTTGTTCAGCATCTCGACCATGCGCTTGTGCGCCGCGTCGCGACCGGTGAGCATCTTGCCGTTGAGCAGTACGGTTTCGCCCGGCTTCCAGCTCTGTACGTCTTCCGGGGTCAGGGTGTCGAGGTTGACGCGACGGGCCGACGGGCCGGCTTCCCAGACGATTTCCGGGTAGGCGTCCAGCGGTGGTGCTTCCAGCGACGCAGGGCCCGAGCCGTCGAGCACGAAGTGCGCGTGACGGGTGGCGGCGCAGTTGGGGATCATGCATACCGGCAGCGAGGCCGCGTGGGTCGGGTAGTCCATGATTTTCACGTCGAGCACGGTGGTCAGGCCACCCAGGCCCTGGGCGCCGATGCCCAGTTGGTTGACCTTCTCGAACAGCTCCAGGCGCATCTCTTCGATACGGTTGGACGGGCCGCGCTTTTTCAGCTCGTGGATGTCGATGGATTCCATCAACACTTCCTTGGCCATCACGGCGGCCTTCTCGGCGGTGCCGCCGATGCCAATGCCGAGCATGCCCGGTGGGCACCAGCCGGCGCCCATGGTCGGAACGGTCTTCAGTACCCAGTCGACGATCGAGTCGGACGGGTTGAGCATGGCCATTTTCGACTTGTTCTCGGAACCACCGCCTTTGGCGGCCACGTCCACTTCCACGGTGTTACCGGGGACGATGGAGTAGTGGATCACGGCCGGGGTGTTGTCCTTGGTGTTTTTACGCGCACCGGCCGGGTCGGCGAGGATCGAGGCCCGCAGCACGTTTTCCGGCAAGTTGTACGCCTGGCGCACGCCTTGGTTGATCATGTCGTCCAGGCTCATGGTGGCGCCATCCCAGCGCACGTCCATGCCGACACGTACGAATACGGTGACAATCCCGGTGTCCTGGCAGATCGGGCGGTGGCCGGTGGCACACATGCGCGAGTTGATCAGGATCTGTGCCATGGAGTCACGGGCCGCTGGCGATTCTTCGCGCAGGTAGGCTTCGTGCATCGCCTGGATGAAGTCAACGGGATGGTAATAGGAAATGAATTGCAGGGCGTCAGCAACGCTCTGAATCAGGTCGTCTTGCTTGATCACGGTCATGAGTCGCGCTCCTCTATAAGGGAACATTCAATAAAGGTGGCGTCAGTGTTGCATCGGTCGGCTGAAGCCACCTTTCCAAGGCACGCCAAAGTGGTGCAGGCGCGACGCTAAAAAGGCGCGGCAGTATAACCCGCCGCGGTGGCCGATACACCCGACTATGGTCAAACTCTGCCGGGCGTGATTCCCTGTAGACGCCTTTTTGATTCGAGACCCTTGATGCCTGAACTTCACGTCGGCGAACGCCACTGGTCGGTAGCCGCCGGCAGTAACCTGCTGGATGCCCTGAACCAGGCGGGTGTGGCTGTGCCCTACAGCTGCCGCGCCGGCAGCTGCCATGCCTGCCTGGTACGTTGCCAGGGTGACCTTCAGGACAATCAACCAGATGCCCTGAGCCTGGCGCAACGCCAGGACGGCTGGCGCCTGGCTTGCCAGTGCCAGGTCATGGGTGACTTGCAGATCGAAGCCTTTGACCCGCTGCGTGATGGATTGCCTGCGACGGTGCAGAGTATCGATTGGTTGACCCCGAACGTACTGCGCCTGCGGCTGCAACCCGAGCGCGGCTTGCGCTACCGGGCGGGGCAGCATCTGGTGCTGTGGGCGGGCAGCATTGCGCGGCCGTACTCATTGGCCAGCCTGCCCCAGGACGATCCGTTTCTCGAGTTTCACATCGATTGCCGCCTGCCCGGCGAGTTCAGCGACGCCGCCCGCCAATTCAAGCCCGGTGACAGCCTGCGCCTGGGCGAACTGCGGGGCGGGGCGTTGCAGTACGACCCCGACTGGCAATCCCGGCCGCTCTGGCTGCTGGCCTCGGGCACCGGACTTGGCCCCTTGTGGGGCGTGCTACGTGAGGCCTTGCGCCAGGATCACCAAGGCGCCATCCGGGTCATTCATCTGGCCCATGACGCTGACGGTCATTATCTGGCCGAGCCACTGGCGCAGTTGGCTGCGGCGCATCCGAACGTGACGGTCGAGCTATGGACGGCGGCCGGGTCGACTGACGCTTTGGCGCAACTGCGGCTTGTTTCCCGGCAAACTCTGGCCTTACTCTGCGGGCACCCTGCCAGCGTCGAGGCCTTCTCCAAGCGCCTGTTCCTGGCCGGACTGCCGCGCAATCAACTGCTGGCCGATGTGTTCCTGCCCCGTGGTTGAGCGCTGAATTTTCCAGCCGCGAGATTTGCCATGACCGATGCCATCCTGCAGCAACGCGAACGCGGGTTGCTGATCCTGCAGCTCAACCGCCCGGACAAGAAAAACGCCCTGACCCGCGCCATGTACAGCCAATTGGCCGAGGCGCTGGAGCAGGCGGATGCCGATACCAGCGTCAATGCCGTGTTGATTCAGGGCAGCAGTGAGTGTTTCACCGCCGGTAATGATATTGGCGACTTCCTGGAGCAACCGCCGGCTGACCTCGACAGCCCGGTGTTTCACTTCATGCGCAGCTTGCTCAATTGCCGCAAGCCGGTGATTGCGGCCGTGGCGGGTGTGGCAGTGGGAATTGGTACGACGCTGCTGCTGCATTGTGACCTGGTGTATGTCAGCCGGGATGCGCGGTTGCGCATGCCGTTCGTCAACCTGGGGCTGTGTCCGGAGTTTGGTTCCAGCTTGATTCTGCCGCGCTTGCTGGGGCATGCCAAGGCGGCGGAGTTGTTGCTGCTGGGTGAAGGCTTTACTGGTGAGCAGGCTGCCGCTTGGGGCATTGCCACTGAGGCATTGGGCAGCGGCGAATCAGCCCTGGCCAAGGCGCGGGAAGTCGCTGGACGGTTTGAGACCCTGGCGCCGGGTGCGGTGCAGGTCAGCAAGCATCTGATGAAAAGCGTCGATCGCGAGCAGTTGCGCAGGGTGATCGAAGAGGAGGGGGCGTTGTTTACCCAGCGGTTGAAATCGCCGGAGGCGATTGCGGCGTTGTCGGCCTTTATCGTTCGGCGATGAATGGGCGTTGACTGTTCGGACGTCTTCGCGAGCAAGCCCGCTCCCACATTCGACCGCATTTCTTCAGGATGTACGCGGTTAAATGTGGGAGCGGGCTTGCTCGCGAAGAGGCCAGTAAAGCCAATACACAAGCCAATCTGGAATGCAAAAAGCCCCGCCATTCACAGGGCGGGGCTTTTGTTTTTCAGCGTGTCACTCAGACCATTGGGTCGCCAACGTGCAGGATCTTCATGCCGTTGGTGCCGCCGATGGTGTGGTAGCTGTCGCCCTTGGTCAGGATGACCCAGTCGCCTTTCTCTACTACGCCGCGCTTGAGCAACTCGTCGATCGCGGCCTGGCTGACTTGCTCAGGCGGCAGCGATGCCGGGTCGAACGGTACGGTGTAGACGCCACGGAACATGGCCGCGCGGGCCTGGGTTTCGCGGTGCGGGGAGAATGCGTAGATCGGGATCGAAGAACGGATGCGCGACATGATCAACGGCGTGTAGCCACTTTCGGTCAGGGCGATGATCGCTTTCACGCCCGGGAAGTGGTTGGCGGTGTACATGGCGGCGAGCGCGATGCTCTGGTCGCAGCTTTCGAAGACCTTGCCGATACGGTGGCTGGAGGTCTTGCTGGTCGGGTGCTTTTCAGCGCCGACGCAGATGCGTGCCATGGCCTGCACGGCTTCCAGCGGGTACGGGCCAGCCGCACTTTCAGCCGAGAGCATTACGGCGTCGGTGTAGTCGAGCACGGCGTTGGCCACGTCGGACACTTCGGCACGGGTCGGCATCGGATTCTGGATCATCGACTCCATCATCTGGGTCGCAACGATCACCGCTTTATTGTGGCGACGTGCGTGCAGGATGATTTTCTTCTGGATACCGATCAGCTCGGCGTCGCCGATTTCCACGCCGAGGTCACCACGGGCAACCATCACGGCGTCGGACGCCTTGATCAGTCCGTCGAGGGTTTCGTCATCGGCCACGGCTTCGGCGCGTTCGATCTTCGCCACCAACCAGGCAGTACCGCCGGCTTCGTCGCGCAGTTTACGGGCGTATTCCATGTCGGCGGCGTCGCGCGGGAAGGATACCGCGAGGTAGTCCACTTCCATTTCGGCGGCGAGCTTGATGTCGGCCTTGTCTTTTTCAGTCAGGGCTGGAGCGGTGAGGCCACCGCCGCGACGGTTGATGCCTTTGTGATCCGACAGCGGGCCGCCGATGATCACGGTGCAGTTCAGTTCGGTCGGGGTTGCGGTGTCGACGCGCATCACCACGCGACCGTCGTCCAGCAGCAGTTCGTCGCCGACGCCGCAGTCTTTCACCAGGTCCGGGTAATCGATACCCACGACTTGCTGGTTGCCTTCGGTCAGGGGATGGCTGGTGGAGAAAGTGAACTGGTCACCGATCTTCAGCTCGATCCGCTTGTTGGTGAATTTGGCGATACGGATTTTCGGGCCTTGCAGGTCACCCAGCAATGCAACGAAGCGGCCATGCTTGGCAGCCAGGTCACGCACCAGCTTGGCGCGAGCCTTGTGCTCGTCCGGGGTGCCGTGGGAGAAGTTCAGACGGGCAACGTCCAGGCCAGCCAGAATCAGCTGTTCGAGGACTTCCGGCGAGTTACTGGCCGGGCCAAGGGTGGCGACGATTTTGGTACGACGGACGGACATGCACGGACTCCTGAGTTCAAGCGCTGAGGAAGGCTACTATGCTCTTTGGTTGTAGTCATTGTTCGTTTGCACTACTTATCGATGATTCGCTTGTTTTCACTCTGCATGAACAGATGAACAACCTTGAAGATTTTCGATGAAGGGTCGATACACTGCACAAGACAGGAGAACCCCCATGCGAATCGTGATCATTGCTGCCCTGGCCGTCAGTGTTGTCGGCTGCACCCGTTGGTCGATGGACCATCATTTGAACAATGCGTACCGCGCCTATGGTGTCGGCGATTGCCAGCGGGTCACCCTTGAGTTGTCTCAGGTCGACCGTGAGAGCCGTTCCCGGCGCTATGTGCAACCGGAAGTCTCGATGCTGCGCGGGCAGTGCCTGGAGCGCGAGAAACTGTTCGTTGATGCGGCGCAAACCTATCAGTTCATCATCAGCCAGTACCCGGCGAGCGAATACGCTTTCCGTGCCCGCGCTCGCCTGGACACCCTGCAACAACTGGGGCATTACTCCGGCGCGAGCGCCGCCCAGCCGCGTCCCGCGTCGTTGTGATGATATTTGTCATGCCATAGCTGGCTCGTTGCCAGTCTTGGGCTAATCTTTGAATGTCAGTTTGTATAAGTTTCTATTCAAACGGATGGAGTTCCCGGATTTGGCAGTTGTAGAAGTGGCAACGCGTTTGCGGTTGTCGCACCGATATCCGGGGAGAGCGGGCCTTTGGGCTCGTTTCGAATCACTGGAGCGGCCACAATCATGGCCATTGGATGGCGACCTCATCATGTTTACTCCCCGACGGATCGAGCGGCATCAGTTACCTTGCTTCCTTCAAGTGTTCAATCGCCTGACAGACAAGCCTATTGGCTATTTGGGCAATGTCTCCGCGCAGGGGCTGATGTTGATCAGCCAATTGCCCATGATGGTCGACGTGGAGTTCGAGCTGCGCTTGAAGATCCCGGGGCCTGAGGGCCAGGTACAGGCGGTAGACCTCACGGCTACCTGCCTGTGGTGCCATGAGGACATAAACCCCAGGCATTACGACTCCGGGTTCAGTGTGTCCCAGGCGCCCGCCGAATATGGAGAGGTGATCAACGCACTGTTGAGTTACTTCAGCTTTGATCCCTTGCAGGCCTCTGCCTAGGCACCGTGCGCCAGCATTCATAGCACGCCGGCTTTTTTCCAGCCCAGGTAACGGGTCACCAGGGCGGCTCCCATTTCCGAAGGCAGCGTGTCCAGTACTGAAAGACCGTGGGCGTTCAAGCGGTCATGGAGTTCGTCTCGGGTATTGAGATAGTCGACATTACCGCAATAGGCCAGGGCTTCGGGCAGGGTTTGCACAGGGGCTTGGCGCAACTGGTCTAGGACTTCCTCCCGCAGGCTCGCGACCAATACCCGGTGCTGGCGACTGAGGCGTTTAACGGCGCTCAGCAGTTCTTCATCATCCTCATCGCGCAAATTGGTCACTACGATCACCAACGAGCGGCGTTTCTGCCGCGCCAGCAGCTGGCTGGCGGCTGCCTGGTAATCGGCCGTACGCCGGGAAGTGTCCAGGTCATACACCGCATTCAGCAGCAGATTGAGCTGGCCGCTGCCCTTGACCGGCGCCAAGTAGCGCGGCTGGTCGCAGGCAAATGTGCAGAGCCCCACGGCATCACCCTGGCGCAAGGCGACATAGCTGAGCAGCAGGCAAGCATTGAGGGCGTGGTCGAAGTGCGACAGTTCGGCGTCCTGGCTGCGCATACGCCGGCCACAATCGAGCATGAACATGATCTGCTGGTCGCGCTCATCCTGGTACTCCCGGGCAATGGGTGTGCGTTGCCGAGCGGTGGCTTTCCAGTCGATCTGGCGCAGGCTGTCGCCCTCGCGAAACTCGCGCAGTTGATGAAATTCCAGGCCCAGCCCGCGCCGTTGGCGCTGGCGTACGCCAAGCTGGTTGAGCCAGTTGTCTACCGCCAGCAGCTGCGCGCCATACAGGCGCGCGAAGTCCGGATAGACCCGGGTGGCATCTTTGACGTCTATCAACCGCCGTGCCGACCACAATCCCAGTGGGCTGGGAAGGTGGACTTCGCAACGGGTAAAACTGAAATGCCCGCGCCTTTGGGGTTTTAACCGGTAACCCAATTCACTCTGCTGTGCGGGCCGCAGTTCGATGGATTGTGGCAGGTTCTCCACCGTCAAACCGTCCGGTACATGATCGAATACCTGGACCACCAGCGGCTGTGGATAGTCGTGGTCCAGCGTCACCCGCACCTCGCCCCAGCGACCCAGCGCCAGGCTCCCGGGCATCTGCCGTCGCACGCGTGGGGATGGCCGGCGGCGCAAACGGCCGGCATCCAGCAGGGCCAGTAACAAAAGGGCCAGCAGCAGGCCCCACGTCACGGCGTGCAGGGTGTCTGGCACCTTGATCTGCAGCGCCCCCAGTGCGCCGAGCAGGACACTCAGGCCCAGCAGCACACCGAGCCAGATCAATAGCAGGCGGGTCGGTCTCATGGGCGTGTCATTGCCGTGGCGCCGGGACTTGGTCCAGCAGTTGCTTGAGCACCTGGTCGACTTCCAGCCCGTCGATATCCAGCTCCGGGGCAATGCGCACTCGATGGCGCAGCACTGCCAGGGCGCAGCCCTTGATGTCGTCCGGGGTAACGAACTCGCCCCCACGCAGCAAGGCCCGGGCCCGGGCGCCACGCACCAGGGCGATGGAGGCCCGCGGGCCCGCGCCGATGGTCAGGCCTGGCCAACTGCGGGTGGTGCGGGCCAGGCGCACGGCATAGTCGAGTACTTGTTCATCCAGCGCCAGTTCACTGGCGATCTGTTGCAACTGCAACACATCTTCGGCGTGCAGCACCGTTCGAAGCGGTTGCACGTCGAGCATGTCGGCGCGCGAGGAACGGGTGACTTCGCGCACCATGTCCAGTTCTTGCTGCGCCTCGGGGTAGTCCATGCGCACCTTGAGCATGAAGCGATCCAGTTCGGCTTCGGGCAACGGGTAAGTGCCTTCCTGCTCGATGGGGTTCTGGGTGGCCAGTACCATGAACGGTTGGCCGATGGGCAGCGCCTCGCCTTCGAGGGTTACCTGGCGTTCCTGCATGGCTTCCAGCAACGCCGCCTGGGTTTTCGCCGGGGCGCGGTTGATCTCGTCAGCCAACAGCAGGTTGGTAAACAACGGCCCCTTGCGCAGCTTGAACTGCTCGGTATGCAGGTCGTAAACGGCATGGCCGGTCACGTCGCTGGGCATCAAATCCGGTGTGAACTGAATACGTGCGAACTCTCCACCAAAACAGCGCGCCAGGGCTCGTACCAGCAGGGTTTTGCCCAGGCCAGGAACACCTTCAAGGAGTACGTGGCCACCGGCGATCAACGCCGTGAGCACGTCATCGATCACTTGCTCCTGGCCGATGACCGCCTTGCGCAGTTCGACGCGCAAGGCCTGGGCCAGTTGGCTGGCGCGCTGAATCGGGTCTGCGGCTGGAAATTCGCTCATAGGGCATTCCTGAGGGTTTGCAGGCTAGCCACCTGGCGGCTGAAATCGGCACTGGAGAGCCGTTTTGCCGGGAGTGGGCCGAGGGCCTGGCTGATGACGAGGGAGGGTTGGCGGGTCAGGCGTTCAAGGACCCGCGATTGTTCGGCAGTGTCGAGGTGTTCGAACCCGGGATGACGGCGCCTTGCAGTGCGTTGGATGTCGCGCTGCAAGGCTTGCAACAAGCTGTTTTGGCCGCTGCGGCGCAGCAGGAAGTCGGCACTGGCTTTTAGATGTTCCTGCAATTGCCGGCGTGCCTTGGGGGCTGGTTGCCGGATCGGGCCCTGGCGTAGGCTGGCGTGCCATAACCCGAGGGCCATCAATGCGGCGAGTGCCACCAGGGCCTGGGGGAAATAGCGCAGCAACAGGCTGAACAGATCCTCGACATGCGTGTTGAACAGCAGCGTGACCTGCGTCCCCTGGCTCAGGTACCAGAGCAGCCAGGCGTTATCGTATTGGCCAATGGCCGGGCTTTTCCACAGGTCGCTGTCGGTGACCACCGTCACACGGCCTTGTCCGAGGTTGACCTGCATCAGGTGCGTCGACTTGGCACTGTTGGCCGAGAATTGCGCCAAGTGCCTGGGGTCGGTGAGATTGAAGTCGGTGTCGAAGCTGAAATAGGCCGGGGCCGTTTCGTTGTCCACATAGAGTTTGGTCAGGTCCGGCGTTTTCTTTTTACGCGCCGGTGCTGGAGCGTCGAACGTTTCACTGAAGGATTGGTGTATCTGCACACTATCCAATAGCAGGTCACCACTTTTGCCGGTGTCCTCATCCCACAGTGCTTCGGCGACCAGCAGCAGGTGGCCGCCAGCCCGGGTCCATTGCAGCAATTGCTCGACCTGCGGCGGGCTCATGTTACTGCGCTCGCCCAGCAACAGCAGGCTGTTGCCTTTGGGCGAAAGACTGGCCAGCCGTTCCAGGCTGTTGGCGTGCTCCACCACCAGGCCTTGCTGGCGCAGAAAGTGTTCCGCCGCCAGGTAGGGGTTGGCGAGGGCTTCTGGCGAAGGGCCGCGGTCGACCACCTCCTGATACGGGATCGCCTTGTGCCAGGCATAAAAACCGCCTGCTGCGAGCAGGCACGCCACGAGCAGTCCGACCCACAGCAATGGCCGGTTCATTGCGCAGCTCCCGCGCCGAACAGGGCTCGCCAACGGCTGCATAGCTGTTGTTGCGCGAAGGCAGGCGGCAGGCGGTGGCCGTAGGCAAGGTTTTGCCAGTAGCGGGTCAGTTCGTCGCTGAACGCCAACAACTGCGGTTGTTGCAGTTGGCGGATACGCTCCAGGACCTGGCCTTCCGTGTCGGCGCTTTTCAGCGGCAGGTTGAAGTCGTGCAGCAGGCGGCTGAGCAACCCCCGGTAAAGTAAACCGAGGGCTTCCCGGGGCTGCGTCGCCCAGAGCTGTTCAGCGGTGCCGGCGATGTCTTCGGGCAGGGTATCTGCCCCCAGCTCGAGGCCGAACAACTGCGAGGGAGCGGGCTTGGCAGCCTTGGGCTTGCGGGGGCTGCGGCGGCTGACAAAAGCATGCAGCCAGTCACGGTATCGCCAGATCACCAATGCCAGGCCACCCACCAGCAATCCCCAGAGCAGCACTTCAAGGCCCTTCGCGATGTGCTTGAACGAATCGCTGTTGAGGTTTTTCAGCAATGCTTCCAGCCAGGCCGGCAACTTGCCTTCATCTTTCGGTTTGGTTTTGTCCGCCGCTTTTTCTTCGCCGAAGCGGTAGCGGGTGACGGTCTCGGCGTTTTTGAACGGTGGCTGCTCCAACAGCGCCTTGATCGACTGACTGGCCGATTGTGTACTCAGGGGCTTTTGGGGGGCCGGTTCATCGGCCCATGCCGGTGGGGGCGCCGGAACCAGTACCAGCCCGATCACCAGCAGCAGTACCGGCGCTACGCCGCTCAAGCGCTGGCGCAGCCGGCGGAATACCAGTTCCAGGTCCCAGGCTTCCAGCACGGTACGGCGGTTCAGGTACAGGCTGAAACCGCAGGCGACATAGATAGGCTCCCAGAACACCAGGATCAGCGCATAGAAGGCGTTGGTCAGGTGTTCCAGCCAGAGCCAATCGTGCCCCGCGGTGAGCACCAGCTGTTGCCAGTCCCAATCCCGCTCTACCTCCTGGGGCAGGAAAAAATAGAACACGGCCATCAACCCGAACCACAGGGCGATTTCCAGGTGCACCCCGATCAGGGTCAGCCAGCGCGCAGCGCCGGCGTTGCGTTGTTGCAGTACACCAAGACGTTGTTGGCGCGCCTGGCCTTTCAGACCTTCGAGCTGGACCACCGGCATCACGAAACTGCGGCTCAGGCTGAAACGTCGCCAGGTCAGGCTGGCCAGCAGTTGGCCCTTGAGCAGGCGTGGCGAGTGACGCAGGGCTTGTTTCAGGCTGGGTGTTTCGCCGAACAGGGCCTTGGACAGGATATACAGTGGCAAGCGGTCGAATGCCGGTTTCAACCACCAGAACAGCAACAGTGCGGTAGAGGGGTGATTCCACAGCAGTACGCTGAACAGGGCGAAGATCGGCAAGGTCACGATGGCCCAACTGCTCATCAACAGCAGCCGATGTTCGCGGGCCAGCAGGATGCCGAGGTCCATGGCTTCCCAGGAGGTACGCGGGCGGATCACGACGCTGGCATCACTCAGGCGCATGGCGGTTCCGTCCGGCAAACAGCAGGTAGGCAGCCATCAGCAACCAGAGGGCTGCGCCCACCAGGTACTTGATCCACGGCGCCACCGCAGTGGTGGAAGACCAGTACGCCTCGATAAACGCGGCGATCAGCAGGAACACCATCACACCGCAAATCATTTGCACGCTTTTACGCGCGGCCAGTCGCAGGGATTCACCTCTCGTCAGTTGCCCCGGTGCAATCAAGGCCCACCCCAGTTGCAGGCCGGCCGCGCCAGCCAGGGCGATGGCGCTGAGTTCGAAGGCGCCATGGCCAATCACGAATGACCAGAAGGTCTGGCCGTAGCCGATTTGTGTCAGGTGCCCGGCAACGGCACCAATGATCAGGCCGTTGAAGAACAGGAAAAATACGCTGCCCAGGCCGAACAACAGCCCGGCGGCAAAGGTCTGGAATGCGATGCCGATGTTGTGCATCACGTAGTAGCCAAACATCATCCAGTCTTCGCTGGAGGCACGTTCGGCTGCCCGACCCAGACGGCTGGCATCCGGGTCGTACATGCCCTGCATCTCGGCCACTTGCTGGGGGCTGACGATGCTGTAGATCAGGTCTGGGTACAGGTACACCAGCAACGCGATGCCGATCAGGCTGCCAAAGAACAGCAGGCTGGCGACCAACACGAATGGCCATTGCGCGCGAACCAGCCTGGGGAAGTCGGCCAGCAGAAAGCTCAGTACGTTTGCGCTCAACTGGCTGCGATGCCGATACAGCTGTTGATGGCCGCGCAAGGCAAGCTGCTGCAATGGATCAACCAGATAACTGCTGTAGCCGCGTTCCTGGGCCAGCGCCAGATGCTGGCACAACTGCCGGTACTGATGAGGGAAGTCGGTGAAGTCAGCACGCTTGGCTTTGCCCTTTTCAAGCTGTGTCAGTTGCGTGGCAAAGGCTTGCCATTGTGCCTGGTGGCGGCTTTCGAAAAGACTCTGCTTCATGCTGGCCCCAACAATCCACGAGCCACGCCGTTCAGTTCCGCGACGGCGCGGGCAGGGGAGACCTGCAGGGGAGTGGCCAGGATTGCGGCCAGTTCGTTGACTCGCTCGGCGGACAGTTCGCCCTGGCGTTCGGCGAAGCTGAGAATTGCCCGTTGTTCGTTCAGCTCCAGGGCGAACGGCAGACGCAGCGCCGGAGCTTGCGGAACCTGCGGACGGGAAAGTGGTTGTTCGCGATAGATCACCAGAGTCCCGGCCGCCAGGTCACCCAGGCGTTTGAAGTTGGGGTGTTGCAGGCAACTGATGGCGCCGAGGACGTAGCCGAACGGCAACATGTCGACAAAGCGCAGCAGGTTGCGGATCAGCGAGGCGGACCAGCCGATGGGCGTACCGTCGTCCTGCACTACTCGCAAGCCCATGATCTGCTTGCCGGGTGAGCAGCCCTGGTTGAGCACTTCGAACAGCACCATGTACCACCAACTGACGAGGAACAGCAGCAGCGAGCCCAGGCCGATGCCCAGGTTTCCGAGAAACGCGAGGGCGATGAACAGGATGCCGAGAATCAGGCCGCGCAACCCCAGGTCGAAGGCGAAGGCCAGTGAGCGGACCAGCAGGCCGGCCGGGCGCAGGGGCAGGTCGATGCCCTCTGGGGTCTCGATCTGGTAGCGGGTATCCAGTGGCGCAGATGGCATCGCGGTCCTTGGCAGTGCTGCGCTGACGCCTGGGCGGCAGCGGCGGGGTTGGAAAGACGGATGCTAGCAGTGTCGACGGTGGAAGCAACCACTCAACGATTTACTGAATGTTTGTACAGTGAACACAGCGCTGGCCCCCGGTGCCGTCAAGCGCCTAGACTTTGCCGGTCTTCAGCACAGGAATAGCCCGTGACCACCATTTTCTGGTACGACTATGAAACCACCGGCATCAACCCGCGTACCGACCGCCCACTGCAGGTAGCCGGCATTCGCACTGACCTTGAACTCAACGAGGTCGGGTCGCCGGTCAATCTTTATTGCCACCCCAGCGACGATATCCTGCCGCACCCGGCTGCGTGCGCGATTACCGGTATCACGCCCGGGGTGCTGGCGGAAAAAGGCCTGGCCGAAGCCGACTTCATGACCCGGGTACACGCCGAACTCGCCGCCCCGGGCACCTGCGGGGCTGGCTACAACACCTTGCGTTTTGACGACGAGATGACGCGCTACAGTCTGTACCGCAACTTTTTTGATCCCTATGCCCGGGAGTGGCAGGGCGGCAATAGCCGCTGGGACCTGATCGACGTAGTACGCACCGCCTACGCCCTGCGCCCGGACGGGATCGTCTGGCCGGAACAGGATGGGCGCGTCACCCTCAAGCTTGAGCGATTGACGGCTGCCAACGGCATCGACCACGGCCAGGCCCACGACGCCTTGTCCGATGTGCGCGCCACCATCGCACTGGCGCGGTTGATCCGCGAAAAGCAACCCAGGCTCTATGACTGGCTGTTTCAACTGCGCAGCAAGCAACGGGTGATGGACCAGGTGCGGTTATTACAGCCGATGGTGCATATCTCCGGCCGTTTTTCCGCCGAGCGTCATTACCTGGGAGTGGTGTTGCCGCTGGCCTGGCATCCGCGCAATCGCAATGCGTTGATCGTCTGTGACCTTGGGCTCGATCCCCAAGGGTTGTTGGACGAGGACGCCGATACCTTGCGCCGGCGCTTATATACCCGTCGTGATGACCTTGCCGAAGGTGAGTTGCCGGTACCGCTCAAATTGTTGCACATCAATCGCTGCCCGGTAGTCGCACCGTTGAGTGTGCTTCGGGCACAAGACCGCGAGCGTCTGCAACTGGATATGGATGAGTGTGAGGCGCGAGCCCTGCGGCTAAGCGACGCACAGGAACTATGGCGCGATAAATTAGCGCTGATTTATGCCGAGGAAGATTTTGCGCCAAGCGCTGATCCCGAGCAGCAGCTATACGATGGTTTTATCGGGGATCGTGATCGACGTTTATGTGAACAAGTGAGAGTCGCCGAGCCTGCGCAACTAGCGCGCCAGCAATGGCCTTTCGATGATGAGCGTTTACCTGAATTATTATTTCGCTATCGCGCGCGTAACTTCCCTGACACCTTGAATAGTGAGGAGCAACAACGCTGGAGAGTTTTCTGTCAGCAACGTTTGTCAGACCCTCAATGGGGGGCGCCAAACACCCTTGAAGCTTTTAAACAGGCACGTCTTGAGTTGGCTGTTAGTGCTACACCGTTTCAGCAGCAGGTGCTTGATGAGTGGCAGGAATATGTTGACTCTTTAGCAGCACGAATGAGCCTGTAATCGGCACGCAGGTAAAATGCGGACAATAAAAAACGCCAGCTAGCTGGCGTTTTTTATTGCGTTGCGTATCACGCGGCGTCCTGGTGAGGCTTAGCCCAGCAGGGTAGCCCAGCCTTCAACCACGTCGCCGCCCCACTTGGCTTTCCACTCTTTCAGCGTCTTGTGGTTGCCACCTTTGGTTTCAATCACTTCGCCGTTATGCGGGTTTTTGTATTGTTTAACCTTACGTGCACGCTTGGTGCCGGTAGTTTTTACGGCACCACGTGGAGCCTTAACTTTCGACTCTGGATCCAGCAGCGCGATGATGTCACGCAGGGATTTGGAGTATTCGCCCATCAGGGTGCGCAATTTGCCTTCGAATTCCAGCTCGGTTTGCAGTTTGTCGTCTTGGGACAGGTTCTTCAAACGGGCTTGCAGCTCTTTGATAGCTTCTTCGGTGGCACGGTATTCGTTGATCAGGGACATGGGGACTACCTTATGTAGGGCGCTGGGTGAAAGGGGATAGTGGCCCAATAATAGTCAGACAGTTTGCCCAAGTAAACATTTAAGGCCGCATTTATGTAATTTACTTTGGTTGTTTGTGGCAAAAGGGTGGAATTGAGTTAATTAGTAAGGGTTAAGGCCTAAAGATACTCTCGTTAAGTCCTGGCTTACTGCCTGAGTCCATGGGATAGCACACATATAGTGGGTAAAACCTTACGCTATTAAGGGGCAGGGCCGGCTCGCGTGATCAGAATAAGCGTAGAGGAATACTGCAGTTTTTGTGCGCAATCGCTAGAATGGCGGCCTTTGTGAAGTTCTGGAGTTTCCCCCTAATGCGCACTTTTCGGCTGGTGATTGCTTGCCCGGACCGGGTTGGCATCGTTGCCAAGGTCAGTAACTTTCTGGCTTCCCATAACGGCTGGATCACCGAAGCGAGCCATCACTCGGACAATCTCAGCGGCTGGTTCTTCATGCGTCACGAAATTCGTGCCGATACGCTGCCCTTTGGTCTAGAGGCATTTCGCGAGGCATTTGCGCCGATCGCTGAAGAGTTCTCGATGACCTGGCGCATCACCGACACGGAACAGAAAAAGCGCGTGGTCCTGATGGCCAGCCGTGAGTCCCACTGCCTGGCAGACTTGCTGCACCGCTGGCACAGCGACGAACTGGACTGCGAAATCTCCTGCGTGATTTCCAATCACGACGACCTGCGCAGCATGGTCGAGTGGCACGGCATCCCTTACTACCATGTCCCGGTCAACCCGCAGGACAAGGAGCCGGCTTTCGCCGAGGTCTCGCGCCTGGTCAAGCAGCACGACGCAGACGTCGTGGTGCTGGCGCGCTACATGCAGATCCTGCCGCCGGAACTGTGCAGTGAGTACGCCGGCAAGGTGATCAACATTCACCACAGTTTCCTGCCGTCGTTTGTGGGCGCAAAGCCGTATCACCAGGCATCCCTGCGCGGTGTAAAGCTGATCGGCGCTACGTGCCACTACGTCACCGAAGAGTTGGACGCAGGTCCGATCATCGAGCAGGACGTGGTGCGCGTCAGCCATAGCGACAGCATCGAAGACATGGTCCGTTTTGGCCGTGACGTCGAGAAGATGGTGCTGGCCCGCGGCCTGCGCTATCACCTGGAAGACCGGGTGCTGGTGCACGGCAACAAGACCGTCGTGTTCTGATTGAAGTGTTCTGATTGAAGAATGAAGGGCCTGGGCGTTAAATCGCTACAGGCCCTTTTTTTGCCTCGGGAGAGGATTGGAGAATGAGCGATCCACTTGATAAAGCCACGTCCAAAGCCCCTGCGACGCTGGGAGAGGGTTGTTTGAGTCGATATGACCCGGATGACTTGAGCGGTGACGACGGCACCGAGTTTCCAGGCGCCGCCGAGTTGTGGGAACAACTGCAGGACACGTCCGAATCGCCGGAAGAAAAGGCGTCAGCCCCTGCGCAAGGTCGCCACTGACGCCGTTGAATCAGATCCGGAAACTGCCCACCAGTTGTTTCAAGCGCGCTGCCTGCTGTTCCAGGTCGGAACAGGCGCGCAACGTTGATTGCAGGTTTTCCACACCTTCCTGATTGAGGGTGTTGATCTCGGTGATGTCCATGTTGATCGACTCCACCACCGAGGTCTGTTCTTCGGTAGCGGTGGCCACCGACTGGTTCATCCCGTCAATCTCGCCGATGCGCTGGGTCACGCTGTTCAGGCGCTCGCCGGCCAGGTTGGCGATTTCCACGCTGTCCTGGCTGTGACGCTGGCTTTCACTCATGGTGCTGACCGAATCCCGCGCGCCCACTTGCAGCTCCTCGATCATCTTCTGCACTTGCTGCGCCGATTCCTGGGTACGGTGTGCCAGGTTACGCACTTCATCGGCCACCACGGCGAACCCGCGACCAGCTTCCCCGGCCCGTGCGGCTTCAATCGCCGCGTTGAGGGCCAGCAGGTTGGTTTGCTGGGAAATGCTGGTGATCACTTCCAGAATCTGCCCGATGTTCACCGTCTTGTTGTTAAGCGCTTCGATATTGGTGCTGGAGGCGCTGATCATCTGCGACAACTGGTTCATCGCCTTGATATTGCGCTCCACCACCTGCTGCCCGTCTTCGGCCAGTTGTCGGGCATCGCTGGCCTGGTTGGAGGCCTGTGCGGCGTTGCGGGCGATTTCCTGGGCGGCGGCCCCCAGTTCGTTGATGGCGGCCGCTACGCTGTTGGTGCGGTTGGCCTGCTCGTCGGAATTAACCATCGAGGAGTTGGAGGCGCTGACCACCCGCAGGGCCACTTCATTGACGTGCTCGGTGGCCGAGGACACTTCGCGAATTGAGGTGTGAATCCGCTCCACGAAGCGATTGAACGCGGTACCGAGTACGCCGAATTCGTCGTGGTTCTGGATGGTCAGGCGGCGGGTCAGGTCGCCCTCGCCGTCGGCGATGTCTTCCATGGCGCGGGTCATGATGTGCAATGGCTGCAGGAGGATGCGGATCAGCATGCCCAGCAGGGCGATGATGATGACCACCGCGATGATCGTGGCAATGATCGCCGAGGTGCGGAATTCACTGAGCATGGCGAAGGATTTGTCTTTATCCACCGACAGGCCGAGGTACCAGTTCACCGAAGGCAGGCCCTTGATTGGGGTAAAGGTGACGATGCGGGTTTTGCCGTCGACTTCGACTTCACTGAAATCGCTGCTGATCTTCGGGGTGTTTTTTGGATAGACGTCAGCCAGGGCTTTCATCACCAGGCTTTTGTCCGGGTGCACCAGCACTTTGCCGTCGGCGCTGACCAAGAAGGCATACCCCATGCCGCCGAAGTTCAGGGCTCCGATGTTGTCCACCAGGGTTTGCAGGCTCAGGTCGCCGCCCACCACGCCAACACTCTGCCCGGCTTTGCTGCTGGGGGTGGCAATGGAGATGATCAACTGGCCGGTGGCCGCGTCAATGTACGGTTCGGTCAGGGTTGAGCCGTTGCTGCCCTGTGCGCCCTTGTACCAGGGGCGTACACGCGGGTCGAAACCGTCGGGCATCTTGGTGTCGGGGCGGATCACGAAACCGCCTTTGCTGTCGCCCAGGTAGGTGGCCATGAACGAAGACGTCAGGGCTTTCTGTTCCAGGAGGCTCGCGACGTTAGTTGAATCCGGGTTGATGGCGATGTTCTGCGCGGCGCTTTCGATCAGCACAATGCGCCCGGTGAGCCAGGTCTGGATATTGCTGGCGGTGACGTCGCCCATCTCATGCAGGTAGTTGTTCAGATCGTCGCGAATCGCATTACGCTGCAAGTAGTCGTTGTAAAGGGTAAACAACGCAAAGGCGGCAATGACGATAAGAGCGGCGGCAAGCAGGATTTTATGGCTGAAACGCAGATTTTTATTCATGGCTTGTGGGGTCCGCTATGGTCTTAATATCCGATGCACGTCCTTTTGGGGCGCGCAAAATGGCTGCGTCAAAAAAAGTGTGATATTTCCATCTGCTCCTGCAGGAATTATCCGGCCCGTTTTTTCTAAGACTTCTTGGGTCTCTCGCTTTAACTGTATCGACCACGCCGTGCTAAAGATTAACCATGGGTGACAAAATGCCTGACTCCTCGCAACTCATTATTGGTGCAGATCTTCAAGGTCAGCCGATCGCCCAGTCGATGCGCCTGGCCAACCGCCACGGCCTGATCGCGGGTGCTACCGGTACCGGCAAGACCGTCACGTTGCAGCGCCTGGCGGAAGCCTTCAGCGATGCCGGTGTCGCGGTGTTTGCCGCCGACATCAAGGGCGATCTGTGTGGCCTGGGCGCCGCGGCCAACCCTCAGGGCAAGGTTGCCGAGCGGATTGCCGGCATGCCTTTCCTTAATTACACGCCCAAGGCGTATCCGGTGACGTTGTGGGATATCCACGGCCAGTCCGGTCATCCGCTGCGTACCACCATGAGTGAAATGGGCCCGCTGTTGCTCGGCAGCCTGTTGGAACTCACCGACAGTCAACAATCAGCGCTTTATGCGGCCTTTAAGGTGGCCGACCGCGAAGGTCTGTTACTGCTGGACCTCAAGGACCTCAAGGCGCTGCTCAATCATTTGCGCTACCACCCGGAATTGCTGGGGGAAGACGCGGCCTTGATGACCACCGGTTCCAGCCAGGCGCTATTGCGGCGCCTGGCAGTGCTGGAACAGCAGGGTGCCGAAGCGTTGTTCGGCGAGCCGGCGTTGCAACTGGAAGATATCCTGCAGCCCGCCAGTGACGGGCGCGGTCGTATTCATTTGTTGGACGCCAGCCGGCTGGTGCATGAGGCACCGAAGGTGTACGCGACCTTCCTGCTCTGGCTGTTGGCCGAACTGTTTGAGCAACTACCGGAGCGCGGTGATGCCGACAAGCCGCTGCTGGCGCTGTTTTTCGATGAGGCGCATCTGTTATTCGCCGATACTCCAAAAGCCCTGCAGGATCGCCTGGAACAAGTGGTGCGGCTGATTCGTTCGAAAGGGGTCGGTGTGTATTTCGTCACCCAGTCTCCGGGAGACCTGCCGGACACGGTACTGGCGCAACTAGGCTTGCGCATCCAGCACGGCCTGCGGGCATTCACCACCAAAGAGCAGAAATCCCTGCGAGCCGTGGCCGATGGCTTCCGCCCTAACCCGGCGTTTGATGCGCTGGCGGTGCTGACCGAATTGGGAACGGGTGAGGCGCTGGTGGGAACCTTGCAGGAAAAGGGGACGCCTGAGGTAGTCCAGCGCGTACTGGTGGCGCCGCCGCAATCGCGGATCGGGCCGTTGAGCGAAGCCGAGCGGGCGGCGTTGATTGCCAGTTCGCCGTTGCTGGGGCGCTATGACAAGCCGATTGATCGAGAGTCGGCGTACGAAGTGTTGATGGCCCGCAAGGACCTGGGGCCGCAGGAGGAGGCGGCGCCCGCTGCTGAAGAACCGAGTTTTACCGACAAGGCCGGCGCGTTCCTGGGGACTACGGCAGGCAAGGCACTGAAGTCGGCGATGCAACAGGCGGCCAATCAGATGGGCCGGCAATTGGTGCGCGGGTTACTCGGGTCGTTGTTGGGTGGCAGCAAGCGTAAATAACGATGCGATCAAATGTGGGAACGGGCTTGCTCGCGAAAGCGGTGGATCAGTCAATATATGCAGTGACTGACACGCCGCCTTCGCGAGCAAGCCCGCTCCCACATTTGGTTATGCGCCAGGTCTCAGGTTTTGGGTTTGGCGTGAGCGGCCAGCCGCTCCAGTGCCGCGCGTAAATTCGGATCGGTAATCCCGTCGGCCGTGGCCTGAATGGTTTCGGCTGCGATTTCCGACAAATCCATCGTATGCCCCACTGCACCTTGCGGTACGGTCGGCGGTTGTACTTTGAACTGGATGCGCGTCAGGCTGGCGAATTCATCGAAGGCCATCAATTGGCGCTGCAACCGTTTTTGCTGATAGCGCAGGCGCGTCGCCCAATGGCCATCGGTGACGATCAGCAGCAGATTGCCTTCACGCCACGAAGCCACATGGCAGTGTTCGCGGGCGGCGGGTTGCAGTTGGCTTTCTACCAGGCGTTGCAGATGACCAAGGCGTTGCGCATGGCCGAAGATGGCTTTTAAAGGCTTGGCTTCGCGAAGCAACACGGCGGGAGCTCGAGCCGTAAGAGGGCGAAATGCCATGACTAGACACCTTAAGTAACAGAGCGGCCATGGTAGCAGAAAGCGTCTGCACCGCTGCGGCCATTGCATTACCGGCAGTTTATCCATTAAATCAATGAGTAACTTATTGCCTGAATGGGTTGAAGTTCAGCAAAAAGCCCTTATTTTAAACAAGCCCTCTAAGAGCGCCGTGCCAGCATCGTGGAATAACGCCACTTTCCTCACCCACGTTTCCGGGTAGAATGCTCGTTCGCATGCGGCCGTGAGGGCTGCTCGGGCGACTCACGGGGCGCCCTCCATCCCTATGTGTGGAAGAACCTGCCGATATGTTTGCGCCTTTGTTAAAGAAACTTTTTGGAAGCAAGAATGAGCGCGAAGTCAAACGCATGCTCAAGACGGTGCAGCTGGTCAATGCCTTCGAAGAGCAGATGGTTGCCCTTTCGGACGAGCAATTGCGCGCCAAGACCGAAGAGTTCAAGGCCCGCATAGCCAAAGGTGAAACCCTCGACAAGCTGCTTCCCGAAGCCTTTGCGGTCGCCCGTGAAGCCGGTAAGCGTGTCATGGGCATGCGCCACTTCGACGTTCAGTTGATCGGCGGCATGACCTTGCATGAAGGCATGATTGCCGAAATGCGTACCGGTGAAGGCAAGACCCTGGTGGCAACCCTGGGCGTTTACCTCAACGCATTGTCCGGCAAGGGCGTGCACGTTGTGACGGTGAACGACTACCTGGCTCGCCGGGACGCCAACTGGATGCGTCCGCTGTATGAATTCCTCGGCCTGACGGTCGGCGTTGTCACGCCGTTCCAGCCGCCGGAAGAGAAGCGCGCCGCCTACGCTGCCGACATCACCTACGGTACCAACAACGAATTCGGTTTCGACTACCTGCGCGACAACATGGCGTTCAGCATGGAAGAAAAATTCCAGCGCGAACTCAATTTTGCCGTGATCGACGAAGTCGACTCCATCCTGATCGACGAAGCCCGTACCCCGCTGATCATCTCCGGTCAGGCCGAGGACAGCTCGCGTCTGTATACCGAAATCAACAAGCTGATCCCGCGCCTTGAGCAACATATCGAGGAAGTGGAAGGCGTGGTGACCAAAGAAGGTCACTTCACCATCGACGAAAAGACCCGCCAGGTCGAACTCAACGAAGCCGGTCACCAGTTCGTCGAAGACATGCTCACCCAGATCGGCCTGCTGGCCGAAGGCGAGAGCCTGTACTCGGCGCACAACCTGGGCCTGTTGACCCACGTGTATGCCGGCCTGCGCGCTCACAAACTGTTCCATCGCAACGTTGAATACATCGTGCAGGACGGCCAGGTCGTGCTGGTCGACGAACACACCGGTCGTACCATGCCGGGTCGCCGTTTGTCGGAAGGCCTGCACCAGGCGATCGAAGCCAAGGAAGCCCTGAACATCCAGGCTGAAAGCCAGACCCTGGCCTCCACCACCTTCCAGAACTACTTCCGTCTGTACAACAAACTGTCCGGCATGACCGGTACAGCCGACACCGAAGCGTTCGAATTCCACCAGATCTACGGTCTGTCGGTGATGGTCATCCCGCCGAACAAGCCGCTGGCGCGTAAAGACTTCAACGACCTGGTGTTCCTGACCGCCGACGAGAAATACGCTGCAATCGTTGCCGACATCAAGGAATGCATGGCCCAGGGTCGTCCGGTGCTGGTGGGTACTGCCACCATCGAAACTTCCGAGCACATGTCCAGCTTGCTGGCCAAGGAAGGCATCGAGCACAAGGTCCTCAACGCCAAGTTCCACGAAAAAGAAGCCGAGATCATTGCCCAGGCCGGTCGCCCGGGCGCACTGACCATCGCCACCAACATGGCCGGTCGTGGTACCGACATCCTGTTGGGCGGTAACTGGGAAGTGGAAGTCGCCTCCCTGGACAACCCGACCCCAGAGCAGATCGCGCAGATCAAGGCCGACTGGCAGAAGCGTCACCAGCAAGTGCTGGAGTCCGGTGGCTTGCAGGTGATCGCGTCAGAGCGTCACGAATCGCGTCGTATCGACAACCAGTTGCGTGGTCGTGCCGGTCGTCAGGGTGACGCCGGTTCCAGCCGTTTCTACCTGTCCCTGGAAGACAGCCTGATGCGTATTTTCGCCTCGGACCGGGTGAAGAACTTCATGAAAGCCCTGGGCATGCAGTCCGGTGAAGCGATTGAACACCGCATGGTGACCAATGCCATCGAGAAGGCCCAGCGCAAGGTAGAAGGCCGCAACTTCGACATTCGTAAGCAACTGCTCGAGTTCGATGACGTCAACAACGAACAGCGTAAAGTGATTTATCACATGCGTAACAGTTTGTTGGCCGCCACCAACATCGGCGAGACCATTGCCGATTTCCGCCAGGACGTGCTGAACGCCACCGTCAGCGCACACATTCCGCCACAGTCCCTGCCTGAGCAGTGGGATGTTGCCGGTCTGGAAGCCGCGTTGAAGAGCGACTTCGGTGTCGACTTGCCGGTCCAGCAATGGCTCGACGAAGACGACCACCTGTATGAAGAAACCCTGCGCGAGAAGCTCATGACCGAGCTGCTGGCCGCGTACAACGAAAAAGAAGAGCAGGCGAGTGCCGAAGCACTGCGCACCTTCGAGAAGCAAATCGTACTGCGCGTGCTGGACGACCTCTGGAAAGACCACCTGTCGACCATGGACCACCTGCGTCACGGCATCCACCTGCGTGGCTACGCCCAGAAGAACCCGAAGCAGGAGTACAAGCGCGAGTCGTTCACGCTGTTCTCCGAGCTGCTGGATTCGATCAAGCGCGATTCGATTCGTGTGCTGTCCCACGTTCAGGTGCGTCGCGAAGACCCGATCGAGGAAGAAGCCCGCCTGCGTCAGGAAGCCGAGGCACTGGCTGCGCGCATGCAGTTCCAGCACGACGAAGCACCTGGCCTTGAGGCTCCGGAAGTGTTGGGTGAAGAGGTCGATGTGGCCCTGGCTCAAGCTCCGGTGCGCAATGAGCAGAAGCTGGGTCGCAATGAACTGTGCTGGTGCGGTTCGGGCAAGAAGTTCAAACACTGCCACGGCGAAATCAACTAAGATTTTCGTCTGACGCTGCAACACCCCGCGCCGCGACCGGCATCAGCCGTCGCGGCGTTTTGCCATTTTGTCACCGTCGAGAGTGACGGGTCACACATCCACTATTTTTAGGAGCGCATTCATGGCTGTTGGTCTTGGTCCTTTGCCCACGTTGCACCCGGTTGCCGGTTTTGAACTCGGTATTGCTTCGGCCGGCATCAAACGCCCGGGGCGCAAGGATGTGGTGGTGATGCGCTGTGCCGAAGGCTCGACCGTCGCGGGTGTGTTCACCCTGAACGCGTTCTGCGCGGCTCCGGTGATTTTGGCCAAGCAGCGGGTTGAAGGCCCGGTGCGTTACCTGCTGACCAACACTGGCAATGCCAACGCCGGCACCGGCGAACCTGGCTTGGCCGCTGCTGCTCGCACCTGCGCCAAGCTGGCAGAGCTGACTGGCGTTGATGCCAACCAGGTGCTGCCGTACTCCACCGGTGTGATCGGTGAGCCGTTGCCGGTCGAGAAAATCGAAGGCGCGTTGCAAGCCGCACTGGATGACTTGTCGGTGGATAACTGGGCGGCCGCGGCCACCGGCATCATGACCACTGACACCCTGCCTAAAGGCGCGAGCCGCCAGTTTGTGCACGAAGGCGTCACCGTGACCGTCACCGGCATCAGCAAAGGTGCTGGCATGATTCGCCCGAACATGGCGACCATGCTCGGCTATATCGCCACCGACGCCAAAGTCTCTCGTGATGTGCTGCAAAACCTGATGCTCGACGGCGCCAACAAGTCGTTCAACCGCATCACCATCGACGGCGATACCTCGACCAACGACTGCTGCATGTTGATCGCCACCGGCCAGGCCGACCTGCCGGAAATCACCTCGTCCAACGGCGCGTATTTCGCAGCCTTGAAGCAGGCGGTGTTCGAAGTGTGCATGGACGTGGCCCAAGCCATTGTGCGTGATGGCGAAGGCGCCACCAAGTTTGTGACGGTTGAAGTCAACGGCGGCGGCAACCATCAGGAATGCCTGGACGTCGGCTACACCGTGGCCCACTCGCCGCTGATCAAGACTGCACTGTTTGCCTCCGACCCAAACTGGGGCCGTATCCTGGCCGCTGTGGGGCGTGCCGGTGTGCCGAACCTGGACGTGAGCAAGATCGATGTGTTCCTCGGCGAGGTGTGCATCGCCAGCCGTGGCGCCCGGGCCGAGACGTACACCGAAGCCCAGGGTTCTGCGGTGATGCAGCAGGAAGAAATCACCATCCGTATCGAATTGGGCCGCGGTGAGTGCAGCGAAACCATCTGGACCACCGACCTGTCCCACGAGTACGTGAAGATCAACGCGGAATACCGCACCTGATACCAGGCAGGTCTTCAAACCGATTCAGAGGAAATAGTGCGGTGAAACGAGTTCATGTAGCAGCAGCGGTCATCCGGGGTGTCGACGGCAGGATTCTGCTGGCGCGCCGCGCCGATACCCAGCATCAGGGCGGGCTCTGGGAGTTTCCCGGGGGCAAGGTGGAGGCCGATGAGTCGGTCGCTACCGCGCTGTCCCGTGAATTGCAGGAAGAGTTGGGTATTCAGGTTACGGCGGCTCGTCCGTTGATCAAGGTGCAGCATGATTACCCGGACAAGCAGGTGTTGCTGGATGTCTGGGAAGTCTCGGCCTTTACCGGCGAACCTCACGGTGCCGAAGGGCAACCCCTTGAGTGGGTGGCCCAACGGGACCTGCCTAACTATGAGTTTCCGGCGGCCAACGCACCGATCGTAGCGGCAGCGCGTTTGCCGGCTGAATACCTGATCACTCCGGGTGAGCTGGAAACGCCGACCCTGCTGCGCGGGATTCAAAAGGCCATCGCTGGCGGCATCAAGCTGGTTCAGTTGCGTGCTCCCAACGGTTACGACCCCAAGTACCGCGACCTGGCGGTGGACGCCGTGGGCCTGTGTGCGGGCAAGGCTCAGCTTATGCTGAAAGGGCCGTTTGAATGGCTGGGGGATTTTCCCGCAGCCGGCTGGCACATGACCTCGGCGCAACTGCGCAAATACGCGAGCAAGGGACGTCCTTTGCCGAAGGATCGCTGGTTGGCGGCGTCTTGCCACAATGCTGAAGAACTGGCGTTGGCGGAGTTGATGGACGTGGATTTCGTCACCTTGTCGCCGGTTCAGCCGACCCAGACTCACCCGGATGCCGAGCCGTTAGGTTGGGCGCAGGCGCAGCAGTTGATCAGTGGTTTCAGCAAACCGGTGTTCTTGCTGGGTGGGGTGGGTCCTGCAGAGCGGGAAAAGGCCTGGGAAGCCGGTGCGCAAGGCGTGGCGGGGATTCGGGCGTTTTGGCCTGAGGTGTAAGGACCAGGCCGATGAGCTTGTTGTGCCGAGGGAGCAAGCTCCCTCGGCACAAATCTCAATCAGTCAGTAAGCATTAGTGCGGCTTTGCCGCCGCCTGCCACAAAATCTCCGCAACGCCCTGACGCTTGGCGATCACCCTGGCTGCCACAAACAGCAAGTCCGACAGCCGGTTGATATACGCCAACCCCACGCCTTCCAGCGGTTCCACAGCATTCAGGTGCTGACACCGACGCTCCGCACTGCGAGCCAGGCTGCGGCACACATGAGCCTGGGCAATCAACGCCGATCCCCCCGGCAGAATGAAGTTCTCCAGCGGCCCGACCTCTTCATTCCAGCGATCGATCGCCGCTTCAAGCCGGTCGACTTCCGCCGCATTCAGCGCCTTGTACACCGGCATCGCCAACTCGCCGCCCAGATCAAACAGCCGATGCTGGCAAGGCGTCAGCACCTCGATCACATCCTTCAATGCCGGATGCTGCCCGCTCTGTTCCTCAAGACCCGCCAACAACAAACCCAGCTGGCTGTTCAGCGCATCGACTTCGCCAATCGCCTCGACCCGTGGATGGTCCTTGGGCACGCGGCGACCATCGCCCAGGCCGGTTTCGCCCTTGTCGCCGGTACGGGTGTAAATCTTCGACAGGCGAAAGCCCATGGTTAGCGCTCCAGTTGAGTGAGTTCGTTGGGGGGCAATTGGCTGCCCGCCAAAGGTAATCGCAGGGTGAAGCAGGTGCCTTGGCCGAGGGTCGATTGGACTTCCATCTGGCCCTTGTGATTGTTGGTGATGATGAAGTACGAAACCGACAGGCCAAGCCCGGTGCCCTGGCCGATCTCCTTGGTGGTGAAGAAGGGCTCAAACGTGCGTTTGCGCACGTTCTCGCTCATGCCGATGCCGTTGTCTTCCACCTGGATCTCCGCCCACGGCGGGTTGAGCCGGGTACGCAGGATGATACGCCCGGGCTCGCTGTCATTTTCACGCTGGTGAATCGCCTGTGCGGCGTTTTTCAGCAGGTTGAGCAGTACCTGCTCCAGTTCGTTGGCGGTGCCGGGCACCGGGCCCAGTTGTGGGTCGAACTGGCGGATGATCGCCTGGCCCTTGAAGTCGAAACCGACGATGAGGTCGAAGTCGTTGCCGGCAATTTCTACGGCCTGGTCGATCAAGGCCGGCAGGTCGCAGGGCGCCATCTGGCGGTTGCTGCGGCGGCTGAAGCTGAGCATGTGGGTGACGATTTTTGCCGCCCGGGCTCCGGCCTGCTGGATGCCATCGAGCAATTGCGGCACTTCGCGGCTTTGCAGGTAGCGGTTGACCATGTCCAGGTCGATGCCCACCTGTTCGGCATGCTCAAGGTTTTTTGGCAGTTCGTTGGACAGGCGGCGGCGGATGTTCTGCACGTTATGCAGGATCGCCCCCAGCGGGTTGTTGATTTCGTGGGCCATGCCGGCGGCCAGGCCGCCGACTGAGAGCATCTTCTCTGACTGTACCATCATCTCTTCCAGGGACAGGCGCTGGGTGATGTCGTCGATCCGGATCACTACGCCACGCCCGGCGCCGCCCATCAGCGGGTAGAAGGTCAGGGCGTAGTGCTTGGGCTCGTCATCCTTGACCCAGGTCACCCGCTCGATCCGCTCCACGGTGTGTTGCTCCACCGTGGCCTTGATTTGCGGCAAAAAGGGTTTGAGCGGTTGGAAGGCAAGGAAGATTGGCTGGTTCAACGCCTCATCCAGACGGGTGCCGGAAAGCGCGCTGGCTTCCTGGTTCCACTGGGTGACGTAGAGCTGTTCATCCAGGGCAATCAGCGCCGAGGGCATCGAGTCGATGATGCTGTTGAGGTAGTTCTGAAAACCGGTGAGTTTTTTCTCGATCTTGCTGCGCACCTGGACTTCCAGTTCCAGCTTGCGGTTGGTGTGGCGGGTTTCTTCCGCCAGGCCCTGGGCCTGATCGTAGGCGGCCTGGGAATCGTCCCGCGCGCGCTTGAGTTGTTGCTCGCGGGCTTCGATGCGCGAAAGCATGGTGTTGAAGGCTTCGGCCAAGCTGCCGATTTCGTCATGGTTGCCGCGACCGGCGCGCAAGGCGTAGTTCTCTTCCCGGGTGACCTGACGCGACAGTTCTTCCAGTTCATGGATCGGCCGGGTAATCAGGCGCTTGATCTGTCGGGCAATCACCAGCCACAGCAGCACACTGAAAATCAGGATGCCCAGGCTGGCGGTGAAGGTCCCGGTGTAAAAGGCCACCGGCAGTTCGCTGCTGGCCACCAGCAGCAAATGCCCGGACGGTTGGCCGGCACGGGGAAGGGTGATCACCTGATTGCTGCGAAACTCGGTGGCGCGCCAGATTTCGATCTCATTGTAATTGGCTGGCAGGTGCAGGCGATTGGCATGTTGCAGTTGGGCGAGGCGCGTACCTTCACCGTCATATAAGGCCGCGGCCCGCAAGGGTGAATAGCTGGTCAGTTCATCCAGCAGGTTTTGCGCCTTGAGCGGCGAGTCCAGGGCTTGGGCAGCCAGCGACGGGTTCGACACCAGTCGACCGATGGCCTGCAAGGCCTGGGGCGCCATGCTTTCCTGGGAGATCCAGTAGGCGGCGCTGATAAAGGTCAGGTTGGCCACCAGCAAGACGGTGGTCAACAAGACCAGCAGGGCCGCCAGCAGTTTTTGCCCAACCGGTAGATTTTCGAGACGCTGGCGCAGTGGCATCAAGGTTTTCGCTGCAAAGGAACAAGCAGGCAGGGTAGCGCGTGCTTCAGTCGCTGGGCAATCCGCGTGCAGACAGTTGCTGTACCAGGCGGACCTGAAGTTGTTGCAGGTGCGGCAAGGTCAGTTGGTGACGTGCGGCCGCCTGGCAGGCATAGCCCAGCAAGTAGCTGATTTCGGTGCGCCGGGCATTGGCCACGTCCTGGTACATCGATGAGTAATTGGCCGCCGTGGCCTGGATCACCCGCTCCACTTCGCTCTGCAAATCCTGCGCGGCGGCGGGTTGGCCGCAGCATTCCAGCAGTTCGGCGAGTTCGGCGCACAGGGTGGCCACTTCGCACTGATGGGCTTGCAGTTCCCCATTGCGGCATTGATACAGCACAGTCAGCGGGTTGATGGCGCAGTTCAGGGCCAGTTTGCGCCACAGGCGGGTGAGGATATCGGTGCTCCATGCATGGGGGATGCCGGCGGCTTGCAGGTCATCCAGCCACAGAGGCGGGGTAGGGTGGCTCGCATCTCCCAGCCAGGTGTAGCCATGGCCGGCAAATACGACCCGCCAGTCGCTTTCGCGAAACGCGCCTTCGGTGCTGGAGGCGAAGATGCAGCGGGCTTGGGGCAGTTGGGCGGCGACTGCATCCTGGCTGCCCAGGCCGTTTTGCAGCAGGATCAGCTCGGCGTGGGGTGCCAGACGATGTTCAAGCTGTGCGACGGCCTCTTGGGCGTCGTAGGCTTTGCACGCCACCAGCAGGCGATGAATCGGCCCAGGGCTGTCGGATGTTTCGCCGACGACTGGATAGGTGTGAGCCACGCCGTGCTCGACCAGGGTCAGGCCCTTGCCGGTCTGATAGCTCGCCAGCCGCGCGTGGTCCCGCAGGATCAGGCGCACCGGCAACCGGGCGCGGGCCAGGCGGGCAGCCCACAATGTTCCGAGGCTGCCAGCGCCGAGGACATGCCAGGTGGTCGACATCAGTTTTTACTCCGTAAGGCTGCCCGCAGTGAACGAGGCGAAAGAACCGCTATAATGCCCGGGCATTTTAGCCTGGGCGTGCTCCATCTCTACTGAGCCGCGCCCCTTTTTATTGGAGAAATTACATGCCGTCGTTCGACGTGGTATCCGAACTGGACAAGCACGAACTCACCAACGCCGTCGAGAACGCCGTCAAGGAGCTGGATCGTCGCTATGACTTGAAGGGCAAGGGCAGCTTCGAGTTCAAGGAGAAAGACCTCGCCGTCAACCTGACCGCAGAAGCCGACTTCCAGCTTGAAGCGATGATTGAGATCCTCAAGCTGTCGCTGGTCAAGCGCAAGATCGATGCACAGTGCCTTGAAATCAAGGACGCTTATGCCTCCGGCAAGCTGATGAAACAGGAAGTCGTGTTCAAAGAAGGCATCGACAAGGAGCTGGCGAAGAAAATCGTCGCTCACGTCAAGGACGCCAAGCTCAAGGTCCAGGCCGCGATCCAGGGCGAGCAGGTGCGTATCACCGGCAAGAAGCGTGATGACTTGCAAGAGGCCATTGCCGCCTTGCGCGCCAAGACCTTCGACATGCCGCTGCAGTTCAATAACTTCCGCGACTGATGGCTCTTTGGGGAACCTGCGGGCGTTTTTGACGTCCCACGCCCCAGAGCCTGCGCCCACCATTGAGCCCTACGGGGCTCAATTGCATTTATGGCCACTCAATATGCCGAGCATCCGGCAAACAGGAGAATGTAGATGGATTTGAACGCTGAAGTGGATCACCTGATCAAGACCTCGGAGTCGTGGTTACCGATGATCATGGAATACGGCAGCCGGTTTTTGCTGGCCTTGGTCACCCTGGCCATCGGTTGGTGGCTGATCAACGTCTTGACCCACCGAGTGGGGCGTTTGCTGGCACTGCGTAATGCTGACCTGGCGCTGCAACACTTCATTACCAGCCTTGCGAACATTGCGCTCAAGGTCATGCTGGTGGTTAACGTGGCCTCGATGATCGGCGTCGCAACCACATCGTTCGTTGCCGCGATTGGTGCCGCTACCCTGGCCATCGGTCTGGCATTGCAAGGCAGCCTGGCGAACTTCGCCGGCGGCGTGCTGATTCTGTTGTTCCGTCCGTTCCGCATTGGTGACTGGATCGAAGCCCAGGGCACTTCCGGTACCGTCGACAGCATCCAGATTTTTCACACCGTGCTGCGCACCGGCGACAACAAGACGGTGATCATCCCAAACGGCAGCCTGTCCAACGGCCTGATCACCAACACCAACCGTCAGCCGACCCGCAAGGTAGTGTTTGATGTGGGTGTCGACTACGAAGCCGACCTGCAGAAAGCACGTGAAGTGCTGCTGGAACTGGCCAAGGATCCCCGGGTATTGGCTGATCCGGCGCCGGCAGCGGTAGTTTCCACCCTCGGCGACAGTTCGATCACTGTATCCCTGCGAGTCTGGACCAAGACTTCGGATTATTGGGATGTGATGTTCATGTTCAATGAACTGGCACGTGACCGTTTGAAAGCCGCGGGGATTGATATTCCATTTCCGCAGCGTGTTATTCGCGTCATGCAGGAAAGTGCAGCGAAGTGACGATATGACTCGCGGACTAAACTTGGCCAATGTGTCAGGTTTAATTCGCGAGACAAAACTAGATAGTTAGCTTGCTAGTTATCGGGTTGTTGAGATTAAGTTGCAATAAAAAAGCCGCTCACTTGTGAACAAGTGAGCGGCTTTTTAGTTAGAGCCGAGGCCCTAAGTCATCGTTGTAATCAAACTGCCAATTACAAGATGTTCAGCGGGTATTGCGCAATCAGACGCAGTTCGTCCAACGATGCCGAGCCGTAGTACACACCATCGCTGGAGCGGTAAGTGGCTTGACGTACACGCAGGCTCAGGTCTTTAGCCGGGCCGCTCTGAATCACGTACTTGGCCTCGATGTCGCGTTCCCACTCTTTGGCGTTGTTGGTCACGCCGTTGTCAGCACCGCTACCGGTGACATAACGAGTCATGAAGCTCAGGCCTGGAATGCCGAAGGTGGCCATGTTCAGGTCGTAGCGAGCTTGCCAGGATTTTTCACCTTCAGCGTTGAAGTCGGAACGGGCAACGGAGTTGGCGAGGAAAATCGTGCCGCCGCCGTCTACGCCGTAACCGTAGTCGCCGTCACCGGTGACCTTCTGGTAGGCCAGGGTGAAGGTGTGAGCGTCGATGGTGTACGCGCCTTGCAAGCTGTAGGCACGGTTGTCGAGCTTGGTGGTGTTGTCTTTTTCTGCGCGTTGCAGACCAAGGCCATCACTTTTGGTGCTGTAGATGTTGAAGTCAAAGGCCAGCGACTGTTCCTTGCTCAAGGCATGGGTCCAGTTGATGTTGGCGTAGGTCTTCTTCCAGTAGTCTTCGGTTTTCGCGTAGTACAGGCTACCGGTCAGCTCTGGGGTGAACGCGTAGACGCCACCGACAAAGTTGGTTTCCTTCAGGCCCAGGCTGTCATGGTAGGTCTGGGCTTGCGCGGTGCTGGCGGTGAAGTGACCACCTTCCAGTTTCAGGCCCTTGATCTCGTTGCTGGTGATCGAGACACCTTGTGGCAGCTCAGGCAGCAGGCGGCTGTCGTCGGAAGCGAAGACAGGAGCGGTGGTGTATTGGTCGCCGATTTTCAAGACCGTGTCGGAGAAACGGAATTTAACGGCGGCGCCACCTTTGGAGTAGTCATCCTGTGCACGGCCATCAGCGCCGTTAGGGAACAGGCCTGTACCTGCATGGCCACGGCCGCTGTCCAGTTTCACACCCAGCAAACCGATTACATCAACACCGACGCCGATGGTGCCCTGGGTGAAGCCTGATTGGTACAGAGCATTGAAGCCCAGGCCCGTTTCTTCGGAGATGCTCTTCTTCTCAGTACTGCCTGCTTTAACAGGTTTGTAACCGCCAGCAGGTTCGTTGCGGATATCACGGCTGAAATACAGAAGACGGGTATTGATGCTGAAAGTACTGTCTTCAACAAAGCCCTTGGCATCGTCCTGGGAGGACGCGATTGCGAACTGCGAGGTGCCTGCTGAAACAGCCAGGGCGATCATGCTCCACTTCATCACGCGCATCGTGATTTGCTCCTTTGGTTTTAGGAAGAGTACTGCCGTCCCACCTATATTTTTGTCTGGGCGGCTCTTTCTTTTTTGTGTCGGCGCAAAGTTATATCACGCAGACATTATTGACGATACTTGCACATCTATCCTTTCAGCTTCTTTACGGGCCTGTCGTAAATTGCTAGCTCCATGTCGCAAATTCACAGTCCGCTTGTAACCGGACTGACAACTTCAATACTGTTTAAAAGCATCGAGATGGGGGTGGGAACCTCCCTTCTCAAAGTTTTAACTCTTCCTTGAAAAGCATTGAACCGCTGTTGTTTTCCGTCGCGAAACACCTGCTTCCTGCCGGTGCCGTTGTCGACGATGCAACGGTGAATGCAACAAGCGTGCACAAACCGGAAACCGAATGTGATTTTTTCGTGAAAATTGTCAACGCCGTGTAAAAACCGCATAAGCGCGGGCTTTTTACACCGTTTGGTTTGGCCTTGACGCGCCTGCTGCACTTCTGTCCGGTGGTGCATAAAACCTGCACCAGAGCAAAACGTTACCGGTTCACCCCGTTCGGTGGGTAGTCGGCGGATCCCTTTGAGGCACAAATGGGTCATTTTGGTGCGATTGTTCCCGGTCTGCGTTTTTGCCCCAGGCCAGCGTTCTTATCCTGAGAGCCCTCTGGCTCAAGGTCTTTAAGCGTATCCCACGTCCCGTCTTTGACTGGGATTGGCTGCATTGGTCATTTAGCGTAGCTGAAATATTGGTCTGTCTCGAAATGGTGCGCTTTTTTTCGCGACGTGCTGTTTGGGCGCGTATTTGGCCTGATGCATTCGCCGTGAAGCGCTCGGCATTCGCAGGTATGCTGGGCGCCTGAAACCTGACCCGCCGAACGGGAGTGACTGCTGTGTTCGCCTTAGATCCACGTCTTCAACAAGACACCTTGCCCATTGGGGATTTCCCCCTGTGCCGGCTGCTGCTGTCCAATGACTCGAATTACCCCTGGTTCATCCTGGTGCCGCGCATCGACGGTATCAGCGAAGTGTTTCAACTGGATGTCGCTGACCAGCAGCGGGTGTGGCAGGAAAGCACGGTGCTGGCGCAACTGCTTAATGAAGGGTTTGGCGCCGATAAGATGAATATCGGTGCCCTGGGTAACGTGGTCAGCCAACTGCACGTGCATGTAATCGTGCGCAAGCGCGATGACGCTGCCTGGCCGGCGCCGGTCTGGGGCAAGCATCCGGCGAAGCCATACAGCGACGAGCAGCTGGCGGCGATTCGTGCACGCCTGCGCGAGATCCTGCCGGCTGATTTCATGTTTCTGGAGGCTTGAGTCATGGACCTCCAAGACCGTGTGACCGACCTGGAAAGCCGCTTGGCCTTTCAGGACGACACCATTGAGACCCTCAATGACATCCTGGTCACCCAGCAGCGGGCGGTCGAACGCCTGCAGATGCAGATGACTGCGTTGCTCAAGCGCCAGGAAGAAATGGGCGGCCAGTTCGAGTCATCCGAGGAAGAAGCGCCGCCGCCTCATTATTAATAAGGCAGGGATGAATCCCCGGGCATAAAAAAACCGCGATGCAGCCAGGCTGCATCGCGGTTTCTTTTTTCGGGGTGCTGGAATCAGCGGCGCGGCAACGCGGCGATCACATCTTCAGCTTGCAGGCCCTTGTCACGATTCATGACGGAGAACTCCACGCGCTGGCCTTCCACCAGTACGCGATGGCCTTCGCCGCGAATCGCCCGGAAGTGGACGAAGATATCGTCGCCCGAATCCCGGGAAATAAAGCCGAAGCCCTTGGAGGTGTTGAACCACTTCACGGTACCGGTATCCCGGTTGGTCATGTCGTAGCTTTGCGACGCAGCGGCCGGGGAGGAACGGTAGAAACTGATGGCCAGATGAAGAACGATGGCGACCAGTGCGATTGCCAGGCTGAGCAGGACGGCCGGGTGGCCACCGACTTCAGGCATAGGCGCCAGCAGGGTGAGGGTTTGCACGACAACAGCCAGGACCAGCAGGGCGCTGACCAGGTTTTGCAGTTGATGACGCGGGCCTTTGTTCCAGTAAGGAATGACTGGAGCCAGTGTCAGGTTAAGAAGACCAAAAAAGGTCAGGTAGAGAGCGTCAGGTTGTTGCAGGTAAGGCAGGGTTTCTGATCGCAGGCTGGGGATAAAGGACAGCAGCAAAGCTGCAGCGCCCGTTAGCAGGTGGACGATTTTCAACATTTTGATTAACTCACGTTAAGACGGATCACGAGGAAGAGCTGACTGGCACGGTTCGCTTCTGAACAATGGGAGGCGTTGGACACGTACACGGGTATCAGCCTATGCCACTTGCCGCAAACAAAAACGGCGGCGACACGCTGCCTATTTAACAGCAAAGCCTGTGCCTACTCAAATCAAGCATTTCGGGCTGTTGCGAGGCATGCGGCATTTCTGCGTCAAACGCTTGTCCTAGACAGGTGCGGGGTTTTTTCGCCGGCGGCGGATAATTTTTTCGGCAGGGCTTGAAGCTTTGCCTGCCGTGTAAACCCGCTCTGCGAGGGGCAATTTGCCGCACCTCGAGAGGGGCGGCCGGGCTGCGCAAGGCCGGCACTCTTGCTAGAGTGGTCCTGCACCTGATCAATGAATATTTATCAATTGAAGGGGAAACACATGGCAATCGATATTGGTATCAGTGAAGAAGACCGTAAATCAATCGTTGACGGACTTTCGCGCCTGCTTTCCGATACCTATGTACTTTACCTGAAGACCCACAACTTCCATTGGAACGTAACGGGCCCGATGTTTCGCACACTGCACTTGATGTTTGAAGAGCAGTACAACGAACTGGCGCTGGCGGTGGATTCAATTGCAGAGCGTATACGCGCCCTGGGCTTCCCCGCACCGGGTGCTTATTCGGTGTACGCACGACTTTCTTCCATCAAGGAAGAAGAAGGTGTGCCGAGCGCTGAAGACATGATCAAGCAATTGGTCGAAGGCCAGGAAGCGGTTACCCGCACGGCCCGGGGCATTTTCCCGTTGCTGGATAAAGTCAGCGATGAACCCACTGCGGACTTGCTGACCCAGCGTATGCAAGTTCATGAAAAGACCGCGTGGATGTTGCGTTCCCTGCTCGAAAACAAGTAATGCCGGTGGCGGGTGGGCGTCGAGCTGACGCCCCTCGCGTGCCTGTTTTTCGGCGATTTTCCTGACCCCGCGAGCTTCCTGATACACGCGTTGGCTTGTCCTACGGCGATCGGCTCCCTGTCTTCTGGCTGCACTTGTCTTCTTGATGTTTTATAGCTCAACGGCCAACGACAACACTGATGAGTGGCCGTCAGGCAATGGAGTGTCAAGTGTATGTCACGCGGAGCAGGTAATGGAGTTATGGAAACGTGCGGGTTGCACAAGATAAAGGTAGACCCCTTTGCCAAAGGGTTCGATATGAACTTGGCCAGGCCATTGTCCCGATCCGTTCGGCTTAATGGCTTTTCGACGTGTTTGCGACTCGAAGAAGTCTATTGGAATATCCTTGCGGAAATAGCCCGGATCAATACATGTTCGGTCAGTGCGTTGCTGTCTTACGTGGACCGTGAAGTGCACTTGCGATATGGCGGCGTAAAGAACTTCAGCGGTCTGGTCAGGGTAGTTTGTGTGGTTCATGTATTGAAAGAGCGCCTTAATGCGTCGGGTGTCCATCCGGACCTGGCATGATCCTTGTGCCAGTCGCCAGGCTCGGGATTGCCCCGGGTCGGGCGCCTGGCAGAAGCCTGCTGCAGCCACCTATATAAAGAGCAGCGCGCCGCTACGGCTGCACAGCCTCGATTTACCAGATATAATCCCGGGCTTTGCTGCGCATGCCGGGACTTTCCCACGGGATAGAGCCAGGGCAGGGCGTGGCGCAGTAATGATCTGATCGCCGAGACATCTCCATGCCCATGTACGACTATCAATGCGCTTCCTGTGGTCATCAGTTGGAAGCCATTCAAAAGATCAGCGCAGCGCCGCTGGTCGATTGCCCTGCCTGCCAGGCTCCGGAGCTCAAGAAGATGTTGTCCATGCCGGGCTTTCGCCTGAGTGGCAACGGTTGGTACGAGACCGATTTCAAGACCGGTTCGAAGAAGAATCTGGCCGGCGGCGACAAAGCAGACTGAGTTGAACTCTACGCGCAGGCTCCTGCATTATCCGTCACCTGACTTAGCTGTACGGTGATGAGGCAGGCCTCCACCGAATTTCGAATTACGAGAAGCGAAACCACTATCATGATGCGCAGCCACTATTGCGGCCAACTGAACGAGACCCTGGAAGGTCAGGAAATCACCCTTTGCGGATGGGTTCACCGTCGCCGCGACCACGGCGGGGTGATCTTCCTCGATATCCGTGATCGTGATGGTCTGGCCCAGGTGGTGTTCGATCCGGACCGCGCCGAGAGCTTCGCCGCCGCCGACCGCGTGCGCAGCGAGTACGTCGTGAAGATCACCGGCAAGGTTCGCCTGCGTCCGGCCGGTGCCACCAACGCCAACATGGCGTCGGGCATGATCGAAGTGCTGGGTTACGAACTGGAAGTGCTGAACGAGTCGGAAACCCCGCCGTTCCCACTGAACGAGTTCTCCGACGTTGGCGAAGAAACCCGCCTGCGGTATCGCTTCCTGGACCTGCGTCGCCCGGAAATGGCCGAGAAGCTGCGTCTGCGCTCGCGCATGACCACCAGTATCCGTCGCTTCCTCGACGAGAACGGCTTCCTCGACGTCGAAACGCCGATCCTGACCCGTGCTACCCCGGAAGGCGCTCGCGACTATCTGGTGCCGAGCCGTACCCACGCCGGTTCCTTCTTCGCCTTGCCGCAATCGCCACAGCTGTTCAAGCAGTTGCTGATGGTGGCCGGCTTCGACCGTTACTACCAGATCGCCAAATGCTTCCGTGACGAAGACCTGCGGGCTGACCGCCAGCCGGAATTCACCCAGATCGACATCGAGACCAGTTTCCTCGATGAAAAAGAGATCATGGGCATCACCGAGCAGATGATCCGCAACCTGTTCAAGGAAGTGCTGAACCTGGAGTTCGGCGAATTCCCGCACATGACCTTCGAAGAAGCCATGCGCCGTTACGGTTCCGACAAGCCGGACCTGCGTAACCCGCTGGAACTGGTTGACGTTGAAGACCAACTCAAAGACGTCGACTTCAAAGTGTTCAGCGGCCCGGCCAACGACCCGAAATGCCGTATTGCCGCGCTGCGCGTTCCTGGCGCTGCGAGCATGCCGCGCAAGCAGATCGACGACTACACCAAGTTCGTCGGCATCTACGGTGCCAAGGGCCTGGCGTACATCAAGGTCAACGAGCGCGCCAAGGGCGTTGAAGGCCTGCAGTCGCCAATCGTCAAGAACATCCCTGAAGCCAACCTCAATGTGATCCTTGATCGTGTTGGCGCGGTCGACGGCGATATCGTGTTCTTCGGCGCCGACAAGTCGAAGATCGTCAGCGAAGCGCTGGGTGCACTGCGGATCAAGGTCGGTAACGACCTGAACCTGCTGACCTGCCAGTGGGCGCCGATGTGGGTTGTCGACTTCCCGATGTTCGAAGAGAACGACGACGGTAGCTTCAGCGCGCTGCACCACCCGTTCACCGCGCCGAAGTGCACGCCGCAAGAGCTCGAAGCCAACCCGGCTGGCGCTCTGTCCCGTGCCTACGACATGGTGCTCAACGGCACCGAGCTGGGTGGCGGTTCGATCCGTATCCACCGCAAGGAAATGCAGCAATCGGTCTTCCGCCTGCTGGGCATCAACGAAGATGAGCAGCAAGAGAAGTTCGGCTTCCTGCTCGACGCCCTGAAGTACGGCGCACCGCCTCACGGTGGCCTGGCCTTCGGCCTGGACCGTCTGGTGATGCTGATGACCGGTGCCCAGTCGATCCGTGAAGTGATTGCCTTCCCGAAAACCCAAAGTGCTGCCGACGTCATGACGCAAGCACCGGGTGTGGTGGATGCCAAGGCACTGCGCGAGCTGCATATCCGTCTGCGCGAGACACCAAAGGCTGAGTAAGGCCGCAGCGTGAAAGCGCGATAAGGTTTTACATTGTCAGCTAAGGGCGCATCTTCGGATGCGCCTTTGCGTTACAAGGGCTGCACGTTAAAGAGGGAAGTCCCGCCAGGGGCGGGATTGACAGGTTTCTACAGAATTTCGGAGTTGTGTTATGGCTGGCCATTCCAAGTGGGCGAACATCAAGCACCGCAAAGAGCGTCAGGATGCCAAGAAAGGCAAGATCTTCACCAAGTGGATTCGCGAGCTGACCGTCGCTGCGCGCCAGGGTGGCGGTGACCCGGGTTCCAACCCGCGTCTGCGCCTGGCCCTGGACAAGGCCCTCGGCGCCAACATGAGCCGCGACATCATCGACCGCGCCGTGGCCCGTGGTGCCGGTGCGGCCGATACCGACGACATGGTCGAGTTGAGCTACGAAGGCTACGGCCCGGGTGGCGTGGCGGTGATGGTCGAGTGCATGACTGACAACCGCAACCGTACTGCGGCTGCCGTGCGCCATGCGTTCAGCAAATGTGGCGGCAACCTGGGGACTGACGGTTCGGTGGCCTACCTGTTTGAGCGCAAGGGGCAGATCTCCTTCGCGCCGGGTGTTGACGAAGATGCACTGATCGAAGCAGCGATGGAGGCCGATGCTGACGACGTGGTGACCAACGAAGACGGTTCCATCGACGTGTTTACCTCGTTCGCGGGCTTCTACTCGGTGCGCAACGCGTTGGAAGCGGCCGGTTTCAAAGGTACCGATGCGGAAATCGTGATGCTGCCCACCACCAGCGCCGAGCTGGACCTGGACGGGGCGCAGAAGGTACTCAAGATGCTCGATATGCTCGAAGACCTGGATGACGTGCAGAACGTCTATTCCAATGCCGATATCCCGGAGTTGGTGGCCGAACAGCTCGTTTAAGAGCACCAAAGATCCAATGTGGGAGCTGTCGAGCCTTGGCGAGGCTGCGATGGCATCAACCCGGTGTAACTGAAGCACCGAGGTGCCTGTATCGCAGGCAAGCCAGCTCCCACAGGGATCTATGCTGTTACACAAACCATGTGCCTGGCGCATCCGCTTTAAACCCATCCCGCAGGCGTTATGACTCTTATCCTAGGTATCGACCCCGGTTCGCGAATCACCGGCTTTGGCGTGGTCCAACAGACCCCGCGAGGCTGCGTGTACGTGGCGTCGGGCTGTATCCGTACCGGCGCCGGCGAGCTTGCCGAGCGCTTGCAGATCGTTTACCGCGGCGTGCGTGAAGTGATCCAGACTTACGGCCCGGTCACCATGGGCATCGAAAAAGTGTTCATGGCAAAAAACGCCGACTCCGCCTTGAAGCTCGGCCAAGCCCGCGGTGCTGCCATCGTGGCCGGTGCCGAGGAGGGCATGGAGATCGCGGAGTACACCGCGACCCAGGTCAAGCAGGCCGTGGTCGGCACTGGTGCGGCGAATAAGGAGCAGGTGATGATGATGGTCATGCACATGCTCAAGCTCACCGCCAAACCGCAAATCGATGCCTCCGACGCCCTGGCCATTGCCATTTGCCACGCCCACACCCGTTCCAGCCTGATGCCCCACGGCTTGGGTACGGCACGCAGTCGTGGCGGCCGCCTGCGTCTCTGATAGCATCAGCGCAATCATTCTGCGTGGGGTGCATGAACGGCCTGTGCTGTCGGCCGGCATGCCCGCGTTATTACCGGTCAGGCCTTGATCTGAGCCGATTCTTAAGGATTCGAACGTGATTGGACGCTTGCGCGGCACCCTGGCTGAGAAACAGCCGCCGCACCTGATTCTGGATGTAAACGGGCTGGGCTATGAGCTTGAAGTGCCCATGACGACCCTCTACCGCCTACCGTCGGTCGGTGAACCGCTGACCTTGCACACCCACCTGGTGGTGCGCGAAGACGCACAATTGCTCTATGGTTTCATTGGCAAGCGTGACCGGGACTTCTTTCGTGAGCTGATCCGCCTCAACGGCGTGGGCCCGAAGCTGGCGCTGGCGCTGATGTCGAGCCTGGAAGTGGATGAGCTGGTGCGCTGCGTATCGGCCCAGGACACTTCAGCGCTGACCAAGGTGCCAGGCGTTGGCAAGAAAACCGCCGAGCGCTTGCTGGTGGAGCTCAAGGACCGCTTCAAGGCCTGGGAGGTCGTGCCGAGCATGTTTGCCCTGGTGCCTAACCAGCCGGATGCGCCGGGTGTGCCGGTGGCCAGTGCCGAAAGCGATGCAGTCAGCGCGCTGATCTCCCTGGGCTACAAGCCGCAAGAGGCGAGCAAGGCAGTGTCGGCCATCAAGGACAAGAACCTGAGCAGCGAAGACATGATCCGCCGCGCCCTGAAGGGAATGATTTAAGTGATTGAAGCTGATCGTCTGATCGCGGCCACCGGCCCCCGTGACCGTGAAGAAGTCCAGGACCGGGCGATTCGCCCCCTGAGCCTTGCCGAATACATCGGCCAGCCCACCGTGCGCGAGCAGATGGAGCTGTTTATCCAGGCTGCGCGCGGGCGCAGCGAGTCCCTGGATCACACGTTGATCTTCGGCCCGCCGGGCTTGGGCAAGACCACCCTGGCCAACATCATCGCCCAGGAAATGGGCGTGTCGATCAAGTCCACCTCCGGCCCTGTGCTGGAGCGTCCGGGTGACCTGGCGGCGCTGCTGACCAATCTGGAGCCCCACGACGTACTGTTTATCGACGAGATCCACCGGCTTTCGCCCATCGTCGAGGAAGTGTTGTACCCGGCCATGGAAGACTTCCAGTTGGACATCATGATCGGCGAAGGCCCGGCCGCGCGCTCGATCAAGCTCGACCTGCCACCGTTCACGCTGGTGGGGGCCACCACCCGTGCGGGCATGCTGACCAATCCGCTGCGAGACCGTTTCGGGATTGTTCAACGTCTAGAGTTCTATAGCACGGCGGATCTGGCCACCATCGTCAGCCGTTCGGCGACTATCCTCGGCTTGCCCCTGGACCCGGAAGGCGCGTTTGAAATCGCCCGCCGCGCCCGTGGTACGCCGCGGATTGCCAACCGGTTGCTGCGTCGGGTGCGCGATTTTGCCGAAGTACGCGCCAAAGGGCATATCACCAAGCCCGTGGCAGACCTGGCGCTGAACCTGCTGGATGTGGATGAACACGGCTTTGATCACCAGGACCGGCGCCTGCTGCTGACCATGATCGAGAAGTTCGACGGTGGCCCGGTGGGTGTGGACAGCCTCGCGGCAGCCATCAGCGAAGAGCGGCACACAATTGAGGATGTACTGGAACCGTACCTGATCCAGCAGGGCTACATCATGCGTACACCGAGGGGGCGCGTGGTCACCCGGCATGCGTATCTGCACTTTGGGTTAAACATTCCGTCACGATTGGGCGAGATGCCCGTAGTAGACGAATTCCTTGATGCAGTAGACGATTAAAAACGCTTGGCGATTCGATTTATTCGGCGTTTGTGCTGTCCTAGTGGCTGGCGTCGTCATTCTTTCGTTAGAAATGTGCCACAGAATGAAAAACAGTTGCCTGGCCGGATTGGCAACCTGAGGAGTAAGCACTAGAGTATGCGCGCGCAAAACGGGGATCAGTCGTTCGCACATCGCTGTCGCGTTTATTACGAGGACACCGATGCCGGCGGCATCGTTTATTACGTCAATTACCTAAAGTTCATGGAGCGGGCTCGAACCGAGCGGCTACGGGAGCTGGGCTTTGCCCAATCCCAGCTGGCAGGGGAGGACCTGTTGTTTGTCGTGCATTCCAGCGAGGCTCGTTATTACGCGCCGGCGCGACTGGACGATGAACTGCTGGTCAGCGCAGAAATAACCGAATTGAACCGTGCCAGCCTGCGCTTTAAACAGCAGGTCAGGCGGGCTACGGATGCAACGCTGCTCTGTGAGGGGCAGTTCCTGGTGGCCTGTGTTCGCACCAATAGTTTGAAACCCCGGGCCATTCCCGAAGCTCTACGCGCGGCCTTTGCCGGCGTGAGCGGCGCGGGTAAACATTCAGAGCAGGAGATTTAGCGTGGAACCTACCGTCGTCGACCATTCCTCCATGTGGAGCCTGGTCAGCAATGCCAGTGTCGTGGTTCAACTGGTGATGCTGGTCCTGGTAGCCGCATCGGTTACCTCTTGGGTCATGATTTTTCAGCGCAGCAACCTGCTGCGTGCCGGTCGACGTGCCCTGGAGAGCTTCGAAGAGCGCTTCTGGTCGGGTATCGACCTGTCCAAACTGTATCGCCAGGCCGGCAGCAACCCGGACCCGGATTCGGGCGTCGAGCAGATCTTCCGCGCCGGCTTCAAGGAGTTCTCCCGTCTGCGCCAGCAGCCAGGCGTTGACCCGGAAGCGGTCATGGAAGGCGTGGCCCGTGCCATGCGTGTAGCGATTTCCCGCGAAGAAGAAAAGCTTGAGCAAAGCCTGCCGTTCCTCGCCACCGTAGGTTCCGTGAGCCCGTACATCGGTCTGTTCGGTACCGTGTGGGGGATCATGAACTCCTTCCGCGGCCTGGCCCAGGCCCAGCAAGCGACCCTGGCCACCGTGGCCCCGGGTATCGCCGAAGCGCTGATCGCCACCGCCATCGGCCTGTTCGCAGCTATTCCCGCCGTAATCGCCTACAACCGTTTTGCCGCTCGTGGCGAAACCTTGATCAGCCGTTACTACACCTTCGCCGATGAATTCCAGGCGATCCTGCACCGTAAAGTGCACACCAGCGAAGAATAAGCAGGTAATTCCCAATGGCTTTAATCGCTCGAGCTCGCAAAAAGCGCAAGCCGGTCGCCGAGATGAACGTAGTGCCTTACATCGACGTGATGCTGGTGCTGCTGGTTATCTTCATGGTGACCGCGCCGATGCTCAATCAGGGCGTGAAGGTTGATCTGCCCAAGGTTTCCAGCGAAGCCTTGCCGCAGGACAACAACACTCAGGTCCTGACCATTTCGATCAAGGCTGACAAGACCTATTACTGGAACCTTGGCAGCGAAGTCGACACTCAGAAACAGCAGGACAAGGCCATGACCTTGCCGCAGATGACTGATGCTGTGACCAAGATCATTCGCGCCGGCAACGAAGGTGGCAAGCACACCCAGGTGTTCATCCGCGGCGACAAGGTCGTCGACTATGGCTCCGTCATGGGCGCCATGGGCGGGCTGCAGAAGGCCGGCGTCGGTAACGTTGGCTTGATTACCGAGGCGCCCTGATGCACCAACAGCGAGAGCCGTCCGCCTCGGAAAGCTTCTTCTGGCCTAGCGTCTGGGCAATTGCCCTGCACGTCCTGGTGTTTGGCATGCTGTTCGTCAGCTTTGCCATGACCCCGGACCTGCCGCCAGCCAAGCCGATCGTGCAGGCGACCCTGTATCAGCTGAAATCGAAAAGCCAGGCCACCACCCAGACCAATCAGAAGATTGCGGGTGAGGCCCAGAAGTCGGCTGCGCGCCAGACTGAAGTCGAGCAGATGGAACAGAAGAAGGTCGAGCAGGAAGCGGTGAAGGCTGCTGCGGAACAAAAGAAAGAAGAGGCGGCTCAAAAGGCCGAGGAATCGAAAAAGGCTGACGAGGCGAAGAAAGCTGACGAGGCTAAAAAGGCTGATGAAGCCAAGAAAGCCGATAAAGCTGCTGAAGCCAAGAAGGCTGAAGAGAAACAATTGGCTGATATAGCCAAGAAGAAATCTGAAGAAGAAGCCAAGAAAGCTGCTGAAGAAGAGGCCAAGAAAAAGGCCGCTGAAGACGCGAAGAAAAAGATAGTCGAAGACGCGAAGAAGAAAGCCGCGGACGACGCCAAGAAGAAAGCTGAAGCTGACGAGGCGAAGAAGAAAATCGCCGACGACGCGAAGAAGAAAGCTGCCGCCGATGCCTCGAAGAAAAAGGCCCAGGAAGCAGCACGTAAATCGACCGAAGACAAAAAGGCCCAGGCCTTGGCCGATTTGCTTTCCGACACGCCGCAGCGCCAGCAAGCCTTGGCCGATGAACGTGGTGATGAAGTCGCGGGCAGTTTCGATGACCTGATTCGTTCACGGGCAGCGGAAGGTTGGACCCGTCCTCCTTCGGCACGTAAAGGCATGACAGTAGTGCTGCAGATCGGCATGTTGCCGGACGGTACGGTGACCTCGGTCAGCGTGGCCAAGTCCAGTGGCGACGGTTCGTTCGACAGTTCGGCGGTAGCAGCGGTCAAGAACATTGGCCGGTTGACCGAGATGCAGGGAATGAAACCAAGCGACTTCGCTCCCTACCGTTCATTCAAGATGACATTCACACCTGAGGATCTAGCCTTGTGAGAAACCTTCTTCGAGGAATGCTTGTCGTTATTTGCTGCATGGCAGGGATAGCGGCGGCGGATGAAAAGAACATCCTGGTCACCAGCGGTAGCGATCGGGCCACCCCGATCGCCGTTGTACCGTTTGGCTGGCAGGGCGGCAGCGTGCTGCCGGACGACATGTCGCAGATCATCAGTGATGACCTGCGCAACTCCGGTTACTACGCGCCGATCGACAAAGGCAACATGATCAGCCAGCCGACCCAGGCCAGCGAAGTCATCTTCCGTGACTGGAAAGCGCTGAACGCCCAGTACCTGATGGTTGGCAGCATCACGCCTGCCGGCGGTCGCCTGCAGATCCAGTACACCCTGTTCAACGTCGCGACCGAGCAGCAAGTGCTGACCGGCAGCGTGTCGGGTACCACGGATCAGTTGCGGGACATGGCGCACTACATCTCCGACCAGTCGTTTGAAAAGCTGACCGGGATCAAGGGTGCCTTCTCGACTCGCCTGCTCTATGTAACAGCAGAGCGTTTTTCGGTAGACAACACTCGCTACACGCTGCAGCGCTCCGACTATGACGGCGCTCGTGCAGTGACGCTGCTGCAATCCCGTGAGCCGATCCTGTCGCCACGCTTTGCACCAGACGGCAAGCGTATCGCCTACGTGTCCTTTGAACAGAAGCGTCCACGCATCTTCGTTCAGCACATCGACACCGGTCGCCGTGAGCAGATCACCAACTTCGAAGGCCTGAATGGCGCGCCAGCCTGGTCGCCGGATGGTTCTCGCCTGGCGTTCGTATTGTCCAAAGACGGTAACCCGGACATTTACGTGATGAACATGGCTTCGCGCCAACTGAGCCGTGTTACCAGCGGCCCTGGCATCAACACCGAACCGTTCTGGGGTAAGGATGGTTCGACCATCTACTTCACCTCCGACCGTGGCGGCAAGCCGCAAGTCTACAAAACCAGCGTCAACGGCGGCGGCGCCGAACGTGTGACCTTTATTGGTAACTACAACGCTGCACCTAAGCTTTCGGCTGATGAAAAGACGTTGGTGATGATTCACCGTCAGGATGGTTTCACTAATTTCCGGGTTGCGGCCCAGGATTTGCAGCGCGGAACCGTAAAAATCCTTACAGATACCAACCTTGATGAGTCAGCCACTGTTGCGCCCAACGGCACCATGGTAATCTACGCCACCCGCCAGCAGGGCCGGGGAGTCTTGATGCTCGTGTCCATTAATGGACGCGTAAGGCTCCCGCTTCCTACCGCACAAGGCGAAGTCAGAGAACCATCCTGGTCCCCTTACCTGAACTGACGCGGCGCTACAAAAAGAAGTACTTAACACACTGGGGTTCATTAGGAGTTTCACGATGGAAATGCTGAAGTTTGGTAAGTTTGCTGCTCTGGCTCTGGCTCTGTCCGTAGCCGTTGGTTGCTCGTCTAAAGGCGGCGACAATGCCGGTGAAGGCGCAGCTGTTGATCCAAACGCTGGTTACGGCGCTAACACTGGTGCAGTTGACGGCTCCCTGAGCGAAGAAGCTGCTCTGCGCGCTATCACCACTTTCTACTTCGAATACGACAGTTCGGACCTGAAACCAGAAGCCATGCGCGCTCTGGACGTTCACGCGAAGGACCTGAAAGCTAACGGCGCTCGCGTTGTTCTGGAAGGTAACACCGACGAACGTGGTACTCGTGAGTACAACATGGCACTGGGCGAGCGTCGTGCGAAAGCCGTTCAGCGCTACCTGGTACTGCAAGGTGTTGCTCCAGGCCAACTGGAACTGGTTTCCTACGGTAAAGAGCGTCCAGTTGCTACTGGCCACGACGAGCAGTCCTGGGCTCAAAACCGTCGCGTCGAACTGCGTAAGTAATTCGTCATGCGAACGTGCCGTCGTGCTCTAACTGTATTGGCTCTCAGCCTGGCACCGCTTGCGGTGTGGGCTGCGGTTCCTGTGGAAGATAGCAACTCTGGCTATAACAATAGCGGGAGCAGTTATCCGCCAGCGGGTTATGGCACGAACGGCGCCTATGCCGGGGGGGCGGCTACGGCCGCGCCTTCGGCACAGGGCGAACTGTTCAACCAGCTGCAACGCATGCAGGATCAATTGTCGCAGCAACAAGGCACGATTGAAGTTCTGCAGAATCAAGTGAACCAGCTGAAGCAAGAAGGCCTGGAGCGTTACCAGGATCTTGATCGACGTATTGGAGCCGGCGTTACACCAGCCGCTACTCCTGATAATTCTTCTGCCGGTGGCGCGCCAAGTGCCGCCGCCGGTGGTGCAGCAGCAGGGGCCGCGGCTGCCAGCCAAGCCCCTGCCGCCAGCAGCGAACCGGGTGATCCGGCGAAGGAAAAACTGTATTACGACGCAGCCTTCGACCTGATCAAAGCCAAGGATTTCGATAAGGCCAGCCAGGCTTTTACCGCATTCCTGCGCAAATACCCGAACAGCCAGTACGCGGGCAACGCCCAGTACTGGTTGGGTGAGGTGAACCTGGCCAAAGGCGACTTGCAAGGTGCAGGTCAGGCGTTTGCCAAGGTCAGCCAGCTGTACCCCAAGCACGCCAAGGTGCCGGATTCGCTGTACAAACTGGCTGACGTAGAACGCCGCCTGGGTCATACCGACAAGGTCAAAGGCATTCTGCAGCAGGTGGTGGCCCAATATCCGGGTACCTCCGCTGCTCAGTTGGCACAGCGGGATCTGCAACGCATGTAAGCGTCGCAACCCGTTCAGAAGAAACCCGCGCCCTGCGCGGGTTTTTTCGTTAGAATCCACGCCCTTTTATGAAACACGCTTCCTGGGGTTTACGCGTTGGCGGAATTCCTCGAAGTGCCTGACGGAGGCGGACAGCCTGTTTAGCTGTTACGCCCGTGGCGACTATGCAAGACACATTACGTATCACCGAAGTTTTTTACTCGTTGCAGGGTGAAACGCGCACTGCCGGGCTGCCCACTGTATTTGTGCGCCTCACCGGTTGCCCGCTGCGTTGCCAGTACTGCGACAGCGCCTACGCCTTCAGTGGCGGTACCGTGCGCACCCTTGACGACATCCTCGAGCAAGTGGCCGGTTACCGGCCGCGTTATGTCTGCGTCACCGGTGGCGAGCCGCTGGCGCAGCCTAATGCCATTCCCCTGCTCAAGCAGTTGTGTGATGCCGGTTACGAGGTTTCCCTGGAAACCAGCGGTGCCCTGGATATTTCCGCGGTCGACCCTCGCGTCAGTCGTGTCGTCGACCTCAAGACCCCGGGTTCCAAGGAAGCGCACCGCAACCGCTACGAGAACATCGAGTTGCTGACGGCCAACGACCAGGTCAAGTTCGTCATCTGTTCCCGTGAAGACTACGACTGGGCGACCTCCAAGCTGATCCAATATGGCCTGGACCGCCGTGCCGGCGAAGTGCTGTTTTCCCCCAGCCATCATGACCTGAATGCTCGCGACCTGGCTGACTGGGTTGTCGCAGACAATCTGCCGGTGCGCCTGCAGCTGCAGTTGCACAAGTACCTGTGGAACGACGAGCCGGGGCGCTGAGATGACTGATCAAAAGCGTGCTGTCATCCTGCTGTCCGGCGGCCTCGACTCCGCCACCGTGGTCGCCATGGCCCGTGCAGAAGGCTACAGCTGCTACACCCTGAGCTTCGACTACGGCCAGCGCCATCGCGCCGAGTTGAATGCTGCTGCCCGTGTCGCTCGAGACCTGGGCGTGGTGGAGCACAAGGTGATCGGCCTGAACCTCGACGGCATGGGTGGTTCGGCGCTGACCGACAGCTCCATAGACGTGCCGCAAGGCCCCAGCGAAGGCATCCCGGTGACCTACGTGCCGGCGCGCAACACCGTCTTCCTGTCCCTGGCCCTTGGCTGGGCCGAAGTCCTCGAGGCGCGCGACATCTTCATCGGCGTCAACGCCCTGGACTACGCCGGCTACCCGGACTGCCGTCCCGAGTACATCGAGTCGTTCGAGCGCATGGCCAACCTCGCTACCAAGGCCGGTGTAGAGGGGCCGGGCTTTCGCATCCTGGCGCCGCTGCAGAACCGCAGCAAGGCCGATATCGTGAAGGCTGGCGTAGGACTTGGCGTCGATTACTCGCTGACTGTTTCCTGCTATCAGGCGGACATTGACGGTCGTGCTTGTGGGAAGTGCGACAGCTGCCGACTGCGTGCAGAGGGCTTCCAGGCGGCCGGAATTACTGACCCAACACGTTATTTCTGATTTATTTCAAATAAGGTGTTGAATAATCCTTAGAAATCAGTATTATACGCGCCACCACACAGCGGGTCGTTAGCTCAGTTGGTAGAGCAGTTGGCTTTTAACCAATTGGTCGTAGGTTCGAATCCCACACGACCCACCATTTTTGGCGGTTTAGAAAATCCGGAAGGCCCACGCAAGTGAGGATTTCCGGGTTTTTTTTTGCCCAACAAAAGCCGATCACTCTCATGGCAGAGAGTGATCGGCTTTTTTGTTAAAGCTAGCCGAACCGCCCGGTGATGTAGTCCTCGGTCTGCTTCATCTTCGGCTTGGTGAAGATCTCATCCGTATTGCCGTGCTCAATCAGCTCCCCCATGAACATGAACGCCGTGCTGTCCGAGACCCGAGCGGCCTGCTGCATGTTGTGGGTCACGATGATCACCGTGTATTGCTCTTTCAGTTCGGTGATCAACTGTTCGATGCGCCCGGTGGAAATCGGGTCGAGTGCCGAGGTCGGCTCATCCAGCAGCAACACCTGCGGCCGCAGCGCAATGGTGCGGGCGATGCACAGGCGTTGCTGCTGCCCGCCTGAGAGACTCTGGGCGCTCTGCTTGAGTTTGTCTTTCACCTCATCCCACAGCGCGCCGCCGCGCAAGGCTTGCTCGACTCGATCATCCATTTCCCGGCGCGACAGCTTTTCATGGTGGCGCACGGCATAGGCGATGTTGTCGTAGATCGACATGGGGAACGGCACCGGCTTCTGGAAGACCATCCCGACATGACTGCGCAGGCGGTTCATCGAGTAGCCGGGGGCGAGGATGTTTTCGCCATTGAGCAGCACTTCACCGTGGGCTTCCTGCTTCGGGTACATCGAGTAGATACGGTTGAATACCCGCAGCAAGGTCGACTTCCCGCAACCCGATGGACCGATGATCGCGGTGATGCGTTTTTCCGGAATGTCGATGTCGATGGATTTCAGCGAACGTTGGTTGTTGTAGAAAAACTCCAACCCACGGACACGGATTTTGGTTTTTTCAGGATCAAGGCGGGTCGATTGCATCAGTGGGACCTATTGCGCAAAAGAATCAGGCGAGACAGCAAGCTCAGCACCAGCACGAACATCGTCAGTACCAAGGCGCCTGCCCATGCGAGGGAGTGCCAGTCATCGAAGGGGCTCATGGCGTACTGGAAAATAACCACCGGCACGCTGGCGATCGGTTTGAGCAGGTTGCTGCTCCAGAACTGGTTGCCGAAGGCGGTGAACAGCAGCGGGGCGGTTTCCCCGGTAATCCGGGCCAGCGCCAGCAGGATGCCGGTCACCACACCCGCCTTGGCCGCCCTCAACACGATCTGCAACGTCAGCTTCCATTGCGGCACGCCCAGGGCCAGGGCCGCCTCACGCATGGTGGAGGGCTGCAGTTGGAGCATCTCGTCGGTTGTCCTCACCACCACCGGAATCACCAGCAGTGCCAACGCCAGGGCGCCAGCAATGGCAGAGAAGCCGACCTGGTGATTGGTCAGCAGGTTCAGCGGCAGGATTACGCCGGTGTAGATGAACAAACCGAGGACGATCGAGGGCGCGGACAGCAGAATGTCGTTGATGAAACGCACTGTGGTACCCAGGCGCGAGTGCCGTGCGAATTCCGCCAGCCAGATACCGGCCATCAGCCCGATGGGCGTGCCAATCAGTAGCGCAATCCCGGACATCAGGGCGCTGCCGTAAAACGCGTTGGCCAGGCCGCCGTCTGTTCCGGGCGGCGGCGTCATCTCGGTAAACAGGCGCAGGTTGAGTGCCTGAAAACCGTTGATGATGGTAGTCAGCAGAATCCACGCCAGCCACAGCAGGCCAAAGACCGTCGCGCCACAACTGAGCAGCATGGCCACCCGGTTCTTGAAGGCACGCTTGCGGTACAGGCGGTCGTTGCTGTTCATAGGCCCTCCTTGCGTGACAGGCGCATGAGCATCAACCGCGCCAGTGCCAGCACCACGAATGTCACGATAAACAGCAGGAAGCCCAGGGCGATCAGCGCCGAACGATGCAGGTCGGTGTAGGCCTCGCTGAACTCGTTGGCGATGACCGATGCAATGGAACTGCTGGGCATCAGCAACGAGGCGGAGAACTGTTGCGCGTTACCCAGCACGAAGGTGACGGCCATGGTTTCACCCAGGGCGCGACCGAGGCCAAGAAAGATCCCGCCGACCACGGCCGAGCGGGTGTAGGGCAACACGATGTCCCACACCACTTCCCAGGTAGTACTACCGAGTGCGTAGGCCGACTCCTTCAATTGAGTCGGAACACTGCGGAAAACCTCATGCATCACCGACGTGATGAACGGCGTAATCATGATCGCCAGGACGATACCGGCGGTCAGCATCCCGATGCCCAGCGGCGGTCCCTGGAACAGCGAGCCAATAAACGGAAGTGCGCCCAGGTAGTCATTGATCCAGGGTGACAAGTGTTCTGCCATAAAGGGCCCGAAAACAAACAGGCCCCACATGCCGTAGATGATTGAGGGAATGCCCGCGAGCAATTCAACGGCGGAGGCGACTGGCATTCTCAGCCAGGGCGGCGCCACTTCGGTGAGGAAAATCGCGATGCCGAAACTCACGGGCACCGCAATCAGTAACGCGAGGAAAGAGGTGACCAAGGTGCCGTAAATCGGCACCAGGGCGCCGAAGTGGTTGTTGACCGCATCCCAGTCGGTGCTGGTAATGAAACCGAAACCAAAAGTCTTGAAGGCCAGGCCGCCGCCCCAAAGCGTTGAGGCAGCAATGCTGGCCAATAACAGCAAGACCAGCATGGCAGCGCCGAACATGGAGCGTTTGAACCACAGGTCATTGCGCTGATCGCGAGCAGCACGGTTGTCACCGCTCACATCGCCCGCGTGAGTAGTCATCACCATCGATTGCACGGTTTCGTTCATATCAGATGTGCTCACCAGCGCCCCCTGGCATCAGGTTGCTTGAGGGCGCGGGTCTCAGGGACGGATCAGTGGGCGAAGTCGGACTTCCAGTAACCTTCGATCCGGGTCACGAGGGAAACAGGCAGCGCGACGTAGTCCAATGCCGCAGCCTGCTGTTGACCTTTCTCCAATGACCATTTGAAGAAGTTGAAAGCGGCCTGGCTTTGCTCGGCGTTCTTTGCCTGCTTGTACATGATGATCCAGGTGGTCGCCGTGATCGGCCACGCGTTCTCGCCCGGTGCGTTGGTCATGATCAGGTTGAAGTCCTTGGCGTTGGCCCAGTCGGCGGTATCCGCCGCTGCCTGGAAGGCCTTGGCGTTGGGCTCGACGAATTTGCCGGACGCGTTCTTCAGTGAGGCGTAAGTCATCTTGTTCTGCAGGGCGTAGGCGTATTCAACAAAGCCGATGGAATTCTTGATCTGCTTTACGTAGGCCGAAACACCTTCGTTACCCTTGCCGCCCACACCGACTGGCCACGGCACGGTGGTGCCGAAACCGATTTTGCTTTTCCAGCCATCACTGACTTTGGAGAGGTAGTTGGTGAAGTTGTACGAGGTGCCCGAGCCGTCCGAGCGGTGGACCACGGTGATATTCGCGCCGGGCAGCTTCAGGCCGGGGTTGAGCGCGGCAATCGCCGGGTCGTTCCAGGCCTTGATGTCACCGAGGAAAATCTTCGCCAGCACCTCGCCATCGAGTTTCAGCTGGCCTGCTGCAACGCCTTCGACGTTCATCACCGGTACGATACCGCCAATCACGCTGGGGAACTGGCCGAGGCCGCCGGCCTTCAGTTCATCCGCCGACAGCGGTGCGTCGGAAGCGCCGAAATCCACGGTGGCCGCCTTGATCTGGGCGATGCCGCCGCCAGAACCGATGGACTGGTAGTTGATCCGGTCACTGGAGCTTTTGCTGTATTCCTGGGACCACTTGGACAGCACCGGGTAGACGAAACTGGAGCCTGCACCCGTGACGTCAGTGGCGTGAGCGACACCACTCAGGCACAGGGCAGTGAACAACACTGACAGACTCTTTTTGGTCAGCAACATCACGACGACACCTCAAAGGAAGGGGGTAGGTGGAGGGCTCCACCTGTCTGGGACGTGACGATTTAATTCCTGAAATGTGTCTGTTTAATGACGGTTTGGCTTTATGAAGAAACATTTAGAAATGTTTGCTCCGATGAAAGCGGGCATGCCCGTCTCCACCGGAGCAGGGTTGCTTAGTGGGTGCCTTGATCAATCCCGGCCTGCAACTCCTGGCTATTACTGTGCCCGCCAACCCGCAGCGGTCCGAGGTTGATGGCTTGATCCTTACGCGTTGCGTCGTCCTGTTTGCGCGTCAGTTCATCCTTGGCGCCAAGCGCCAGATTGACCGGTGACTTCGAGACGTTCAGCCCGACATCCGCGCGATAATCGCTGCCCGTCAACGTGGTGGCGTTTACCGCAGAACCACCCAAATCGACTTTGCCTTCCGAAGCCCCGATGCGCGCACCGGTCAAGCGAGTCTCACCACCCACCTGCAAGTTCACGCCCTGGGTACCGCTGATGCCCGAGGCCTGAGTGACGCTGTCCTTGGCGACGTGGCTGACGTTCAGGTTCAAGGTCGGGGTGTAGGCGGTGGTGCCGCTCTTGTCGCCGAACAACACGTTTTCTGCGGTATTGGCCACCGAGCTGCCGGTGGTGTTCTTGCCGCTGACGGCGTAGCTGTCACTGGTTTTCGGCCAGAGCTTTTCCTTGACGCTGGACAGGCGCGTGCCCAGGGCGTCCTTCTTGTCGGCGAGGTAAGTCTTGGCCTGCTCCACGCGGGTGCCGAAGGCGCCACGGGGCTCGGGGTTCACGTCGTAGCTACCGCTGCGGGTGAGTTTTTCGCCCAGGCGCTCCTTGGCGTTGCCGACGCTATTAACCACGTTGTCCTTGGCCGAGGCCAGGTGCTCGGTGCCCTTGTCGACGGCGTTCTCGAGTTTTTCGCGGTGCTTGTCGAACGCGCCTTCTGCCTTGGCCTGCACTTTGTCCTTTAGGGGGCCGGTGGTCTTGGCGAGTTTGTTGACGACGCCGGGCTGGTTTTTCTCAACGTCCAGCTTGGCATCGACGTTGACCTGGGTGCTGCTGACGTGATCCTTGCGGCTCTCGACCACGAGGTCGCCGCCGATCTTGCCGCTCACCTGATTCGCGTCGATCCGTGCCCCGGACAATCGGGTATCACCGGCACTGTTGATCACCACGGTGTCGGCCTTGATCTGGCTGTCGTGCTGAGTGGTGCCTTGCAGGTAATCGACGTCGACCTTGGCCCGGGCATTGATGCCGTATTGGGTCTTTGGCGTGTCGTGTTCACCCGCGTTGGCCAGCGTGGTTTTGCCGCCGCTGCCGCCCGCGCCCAAGGTCACGCCCCAGCTGTCATGGGCCTGGGTCGATTGCGCCGACTCTTGCAGGATGCCGCCATTTACCGCGTCGAGGCTGACGTTGCTGGCCGCGATTTGCGTGCCTTGCAGGTGGATGGCATCGGCGCTGTTGCCGCCGCTGGCGAGCGTCACGTTGCCGTTGCTGTGCAGCTGTCCGACGCTGACGGTCTGGTCGTTTTCCGCGCCCTTGCCGATGTTGAAGTTGGCGCTGAGGCTCCCGGTCTTGCCGCTGCTTTCAGCGCTGCTGGTCTTGCCGGCGCCGACGTTCAGGCCGCCGCCCAGGTTGCTGGCGTTGCTGACGTGGCGCTCGGTGGCGGCTTGCAGGTCCAGCTTGCCACCGGCGGCGAGGTTGATGTCACCGGTCTTGGCGCTGCTGCTGCCAATCCGGGTGCCTTGCAGGGTCAGGTCGGCGCCGCTGTTGAGTTGCACCGGACCTTTGCCCTGGAGGGTCGCGACCCGGGCCTGGCTGTCCTGGGTGTCCAGGCGCTTGTTGTCCAGCTGCACGCCGGCACCGAGGTTGACGTTATTGCCGTTGGTGCCCGGCGCCGTGCCCACGGTCAACGAGCCGTTGCCGCGCAGGGTGCTGCTGGTTTTGCTCTGGGTGTCGTTGGCTTGATTCAGCGCCAACTCGCCGCCCGCCTTGAGGTCGACGCCGGCCTGGCCGCCGTTGAACTGGCTGCCTTCATAACGCGCATCGCCCTTGACGTCGATGCCCACGCCTTGGGCCCCGGCGTAGCTGCCGACCACTGCCGTGCTGGTGGATTCGCGTACGTCACTGCTGCCGCCGGCGCCGCTGCCGCGCACGTTCAAGTCTTCACCCGTGGTGGTGTAGACCCGTACGCCGGCCTTGGCGTCCACGCCTTGCTCGCTACTGCTGTGGGTAGTGGCGGCAGCGGTGGCAAGGTGGCTGCCGGCATCGATTTTCAGGCCGCCCTCGGTGGCATGGTATTGAGTGCCTTCATCCTGCAATTTGCCGGCGACGTTGACCTGCACCGTGCCGCCCGTGAACTGGCTGACCACTGCCGTGCTGTCCTGCTGTGTGCGGGACTTGTTGGCATGGCCGACTTCAACATCGAGCCCGACATTGGGTTGCTCGAACGCGTCCAGCAGCCCTGGCTGATGAAACTTGCTTTGGGCCACACCTTCGATGGCTTTTTCGATGGGCCGGGTGATGCCTTTGTATTCGATATTGGCGCCGGCATCGGCCGTCCAGCCATTCTCCTTGTGGGTGCTGGACTCGCTGTTATGCGCCGCCTGGTTGTCGACCTGCGCAGCGTTGACCTGCAACCCGGAACCGGCCTTGGCCTGTGCGCCCTGGCTGGTGAGGGTGTTGCCGGCATTGATGGTCAGCTTGCCGGCCGCCGCAACGGTGCTGGTGTGCGCGGTGGTTTTGCTGTTGGTGTCGTGGCTGCTTTGATGGCTGAACTGCGCGCCGCTGCCGGCCCTGTCGAGGCCGCCGGTGTAGTAGACGCCACCGCCAGTGGTGGTCTGCTCGGTGGTGTTGGCAGTGCTGTCATGGGTCGCCAGCAACTCGACATTTTTCCCGCTTAAGGTCGCATCACCCTGGGTGGCCTTGAGGCCTGAACCCTCTACGCTCAAATCGCCACCCGCGGCGACGGCCAGGGTACCGCCGCTGAGGCTGGAGGCTTGTTGGCGGGTGGTGTCGGTGTGGCTGGTTTTCTGCTGGTCTTCGTAGTTCACGCCTGCGCGGTACTGGCGCGTGCCGTCGGCGGTTTCCTTGGCGTAGCCATCAAAACCCCGGGTGTGAGTGCGGGTGGTGTCGCTGGAAGTGTTTTCCGCCGAAGCGATCTTGATATCACCCTTGGCGTCGGCCGTCAGTTCGCCTGTGGCAGACACCTTGGAACCACTGACTTCGATGTCCTTGGCGCTGTGCAGTGCGAGGTTACTGTCCGAGCGCAGTTCGCTGGCGACCACGGTGCTGTCCTTGAGGTTCTTGCGGCTTTCGTCCTTGGAGATCCCGAAGAACTTGCTGTCCTTGCTGTAGCGGTTGTCGTGGGACGTGTCGCGTACGCCATCGATCACCAGCGAACCCTTGTCGCTGATGACGCTGGCCTGCGTGCCGCCACGGGCCTGGCTGCCGCTGATGCGTACTTCATCGGCCTTCACGATCAGCTTGCCGTCGGCGTTGACCTTGCTGCCGGTATTCAGGGTTTTGCCCTTGTCGCCATCGCCCTTGGAGCCGAAGAAACTGCCGCCCACCAGGTCACCGGAGTAACCGTTATCCCGGCTGCTTTGGGTCCGGCTGGCGCTGGTGATTTCCACGTGCCGGGCGGCCAGTTGAATATCCCCCGGGGTTTTCAGTTCGGCGCCCTGCAATTGCAGGGCCTGCCGGCCGGTCAGTTCCAGGTTCTTGCCGGCCTTGAGGCTACTGGTGATGCTGCGTTGTTCGCTGGCGGACCTGTCCCAGTCGGCTTTCCACAGGTGCTTGCGGTGGTTGCCCTGGTCGCGGGTTTCATGGGTCTCGGTGGCGGCGGTCAGGCGCAGGTCTGCGCCACTGTTGACGCGCACGGTATCGCCGGCGTCGACACGGCTGGCCTTGATCTCGGTGTTGGCGCCGGAAGACAGCGCGGCGTTCTGCTGCGCGACGACGCTGTTGCCGTGCTGGCGCGAGTCCTTGTCGGTGGTGGTGCGGTCGTAGGTTTCGTAGGTGAAGAGGAAGTTGCTGTTGTTCCACTGCTCACGCTTTTCCTGGAGCTTGCGGCTCTCCAGGCTACTCAAGGTCAGGTTGCGGCCAGCGTCGAGCTTGACGTTGCGCCCGCCAATATCGGTGGCGGCCAGGCTCAAGTCCTTGGCGCTGTGCAGGTCGACATCGCCCTGGCGGCTTTGCACCCCGGCGCGGGTGGCCTCAAGGCTATTGGCGTGCACCTGGCCGCTGATGTCGAGGTCGCCGGCCGAGCGGATGTTCACGCCGTCCCGCCCATCCACTTGCACGGCCCCCACGCGTACGCCGGCACCTTCGGCGGTGCTGACGATATTGATCCGCCCGGCCTGCATCGCACCGAACAGGCTGGCGTCGATACGCTGGTCTCCGGTCTTGCTGGCCGGGTCTACCTGGCGCACCTGGCCGCTGGCAACGTCGACCTGATTGCGGCCGATGGTGAGGTTCAATTGATCACGGGCGCTGAGCCGACCTTCGCTGTCGATGCGCGGTGCGATCAGGTTGATCGAGCCGTCACGGTTTTGCAGGCCCTGGGCCTGCACCGTCAGTTGGCCGCTTGCATCACGGGTGTTCAAGCCTTGCAGCTTGCCGTCGCTGAGCTCGGGACGGCCGACGACCAGGCTGGCGTTGGGGGTGTTGATGAAGCTGCCACCGTTGACAGAAATCCCGTTCGGGTTGGCCAGCACATAATCCGCCGCCTGGCCAAAAATCTCCTGCGCACCGTTGAGAGCCGAGGCGTTACGGCTGACCACTTCATTGAGGATCACGCTCGCAGCCTGGCCCTGGAACTGCGGGTTGGCCGCCAGGTGCCCGGCGAGTTGGGATTGCCCCGCCTGCAAGGCGTTGTTCAACACCACGCCTTGGCGGTCGACGTTGTAGTCGAGAAATTGGTTGTGGGACAGGCCGCCGGCATTCGGCGCGACGATATTGACGATAGGCACGCCCGCCTGGTTTTGCAGTTGTGGGGTGCCGCCGGGCCCTTCGACGACGGTCAAGCCGCCGGCCAGTACGAGTTGAGGTAACAGGAACAGGCTGGCGATGGCCCAGCGCAGTTTGCCCTGTGGAGAGAGGTGAAAAGCATGAGTGTTAGTCGGCATAAATAGTCTCGCTCTGTTGGCTGATCGGTGAAGTGCGTCGTTCGGTGCAACGCTGCCGTGCTGATCAGGTGCTGCGGTTATTTCAGGCAAATCAGGTGTCGGCTCATATCTGCAAACTAAGGCGCGTCAGCCAGACCTCCGGCTCCTGGGCAAACCCCGCGGGGGTGTTCAAGTTGCGTTGGTAATCGAGGTCGAGTTGCACGTTCTTCCAGCTCAGGTTGAGCCCGGCACTGGCGCCGCTCAGGCGTTGGCTGCGGGCGCCGTATTCACGCTTGACCCAGCCGTTGTCCAGGCCCAGCCGCGGGGTGATCTTGAACGGCAGGTCGCTGTTGAGTGGCAGGCGCAGGGTGTTGCGCCACACCGCGCCAATGGCACCGGACGCGTTGTTCTCGCGATAGCCACGCACCGCCGAATCGTCAGTCACCAGCAGTTGTTCGATGGCAGGCAATGCATCCGGGCTGTATTGCACCGACAGTTGGCTCTGCCACTGCCACGGTTGCCCGATAAGCTGGCCGTTGCGCCATTGGGTGAGGTTGGCTCGGTACTTGTGAAATTGCGCCTGGGGCAGGTTTTTCACTACCTGATCGGCATCGCGGTCGGCGCCGAACCAGGTCAGGCCCTGAGCGTAATTGACGTCCAGGTTCCACACCGCGCTGTTGAGCCAGAACAGATTCACACCGGCCTCGGCCACGGTCAGGGTCGGGCTCTGAATACCCAGCCGAACCTTTTGCAGGTAGCTGTCGACGTCCTTGTAAGCCAGTTGCAGGTTGGCGCTCAGTTGATGGCTTTGGTCGCGCCACAACACCCGGTCGGTGCGCAGGCTGACTTGATCGGTGCGGCCACTGTTATAGAGCGTGGTGCGGCTGAGCTTGAACGGCGAGCGGTACTCGGCATGGCTGGCGAACAGGCTGTAGGTCCAGTAACCGTAGGGGATGGAATAAAACAGGCTGTTGCTGCGGCTGTAACGCGGGCCGTGGTTGAGGGTGTCGCTGAAGCTCAGGTTGAGGGCGTCGTTGAGCTGCAACGGGCTGTCCAGGCTCAGGCTCACCGCATTGCGATCACGGCCGGTGCCGGCACTTCCCAGGTTGTCGACACCCAGTCCCAACGCCCACCGCGAGGCACTGCTGCGCGAGCGCAGGATGATCCGTGAGGCGCCCGGTGTGCTGCCGGGGGCGATGTCGGCGGTGAGGTCAACCGAGCGCAGGCGATTGAGTTGGTCCAGGCCCTGTTCCAGGTCCCGCAGGTTCAGCGGTTCGCCGAGCATTCCTGGGAATGCCCCGCGTAACGACACGGGGAGGCTCTGATCGGCCAGCTCGATGGCTTCGACGTAGCCTTCCTCGACGTGAATATCCAGCGGGTGCCCGGCGGCCGGGGTGCTGATCAGGTATGGGCGACTGGCGATATAGCCGGCCTCGACATACAGGCGGGTGATCTCGGCGAGCAGGCGGTTGATCTGCGCGACGCCCATGCACGGCGCCACATAGGGTTCGATGCGGGTGTTCAGTTCAGCCTTGTTGAACAGCGTGACACCGGCCACGCGCGTACCGCTCAAAGGCCAGCAGCGCTGGTCCTGGGCGGTGTCTGCCGGCAGTGCGGGTGTGGTCGGTGGTACTGCGAAACTGCCTCGCTGGATTTGCCGCTGACGCTGTTCCAGTTGTAATTGCTGCAGGTCGCGCTGCTGTTGCTGCTGCAAGCGCAATGCTTCCTGGCCAGGCAGCGGCCCATCGGCGGCGGCCGCCGGCAGCGTGCACAGGCAGAGCAGGGCAACGATCAGTCTGTTGCTACAACAGAGTCGCTCGGTTGAGGGCTGATTCGGCACTCGACATCCTTAACGTGAAATACGCACGATCCATGCCCCTGAGCCAAAACGGTGAACTCAGGGACTTTCCACAGTTGAGCCATCATTAAACGGTTTGTTACATCAGTGGCAGGATTTATTACGTAAAACGTGGGGAATGCCGCGTTATTCACAAAATAAATGCACAGAGGTGGTGCAGGGCGGGCAAGCGGTTGCCTAATGCAGGTTGGTTTTGCGGGCTTTTGTCAGGGGGGATGGTGCGAGGGGGCTTTTGGATTGTTGCAATACAGGTGCTTAATCGTTTTGTTTATACGTGACTGAAAAGGGCAGCCCCGGCCTTGGCAAGAGACCGGGGCTGCTTCGCTTCAACTCAGTTTTGGCCGCGCACCAGAATCGATTCATTGATTTGTGCAATCGACGTGACCCCGGTCAGCGTCATGGCCACGCGCATCTCCTTGGCGAAGATATCCAGCAGGTTTTCCACGCCACGCTGTCCGTCGGCGGCCAGTGCATAAGCTTGTGCACGGCCCAGCAATACGCCCTTGGCACCCAGCGCGAGCATGCGCACCACGTCCAGCCCCGAGCGTACGCCGGAGTCCACCAGCACCGTCAGATCGCTGCCCACGGCTTGTACGATAGGTGCCAGCGCCTTCGCCGTGGACAGCACGCCATCCAGCTGGCGGCCGCCGTGGTTGGAGACGACGATGCCGTCGGCGCCAAAGCTCACCGCGTCTTTGGCATCCTCGGGGTCGAGGATGCCTTTGATGATCATCGGGCCTTTCCAGAACTCGCGGATCCACTCCAGGTCTTTCCAGCTGATGGACGGGTCGAAGTTGTTGGCCAGCCAGCCGATGTAGTCCTTCAGTTGGGTGGGCTTGCCCAGGTATTTGGAGATGTTGCCCAGGTCGTGGGGGCGCCCCAGCAGACCCACATCGAAGGCCCAGGCCGGTTTGGTCATGGCCTGCAGGATTTGGCGTTGCGGCCCGTAGGCGCCGGACATCCCCGAATGAGCGTCGCGATAACGTGCGCCGGGGGTGGGCATGTCGACGGTGAACACGAGGTTTTTCACCCCGGCTGCCTGGGCTCGCTCCAGGGCGTTTTTCATGAAGCCGCGATCTTTCAGCACATACAGCTGAAACCAGATGGATTGCGCGCTCTGGGACGCCACTTCCTCGATCGGGCACACAGACACCGTCGACAGGCAAAACGGAATGCCCTTGTTCGCCGCCGCCTTCGCCGCCTGAACTTCACCGCGCCGGGCAAACATGCCGGTCAGGCCCACCGGGCTGAGGACCACCGGCATCGCCAAGGGCTGGTCGAACAGCGTGGTTTCAAGGCTCAGGCTTTCGACGTTACGCAGGATGCGCTGGCGCAGGCTGATATCGGACAGGTCCGAGCTGTTGGCCCTGAGGGTGTGTTCGGCGTAGGCACCGCCGTCGATGTAGTCGAACAGGAAACGCGGCAGTTTGCGGCGGGCGGCTTCGCGGTAATCCGATGCGGACGAAATGATCATGAACAGTGATGCCCCGAGTGAAGAAAAACGGTGGGGTGAGCATAGACAAAGGCCTTTCATGGTAAAAACAACTTTTCCAACTTGAATCAAGTCGCAAATGGAATACTCATGAACCTTCGTACGTTGTTGGCCTTTGTCGAAGTGGTTCGCCAGGGCAGCTTCTCACAGGCGGCCGAGGTGGTTTCGCTCACCCAGTCTACCGTCAGTAAGGCGGTCAAGACCCTGGAAGATGAGTTGGGCACGCCGCTGTTCAATCGCATCGGCCACAAGAGCGAGCTGACGGCCGCTGGCGAAATTGCCTACCGACGCGCTCTGGTGTTGCTGGCCGAGCGCAGTGACCTGGTGGCCGAGATCAATGATCTGCTGGGGCTCAAGCGCGGTGTCTTGCGCATCGGCTTGCCGCCGGTGGGCAGTGGCGTGCTGTTTGCGGCGATGTTTGCGTTGTATCGACAGCGTTATCCGGAGATCGAGATCGAGCTGATCGAGCACGGCAGCAAGAAGTTGGGCGAATGCCTGGAGGCCGGGGAGGTGGACCTGGCCGCGTTGCTGGTACCGGTGGCGGGTGAATTTGAATATCAGGATGTACGCGTCGAGCCGCTGATGGTGGTGATGCCGATCGACCATCCATTGGCCGGGCGCAAAAGCGTCGATTTTTCCGATCTGGCCGACTCGCCCTTTATTCTGTTCGAAGCCGGGTTTGCGCTTAACCGGATTATTCTCACGGCCTGCGAGCGCAGAGGCGTAGTCCCGCGCGTCACCGCCCGCAGCGCCCAGATCGACTTTATCGTCGACCTGGTTGCCGCAGGCTTGGGAGTCGCGTTTTTGCCGAGCATGCTGGCTTACAAACACCTGCACGCCGGTATTGCTCTGATCCAGCTGGACGAGCCCCAGACCGATTGGCACATCGCCCTGGCCTGGCGGCGACAGGCGCATTTGCCCCCCGCAGCGCGGGCCTGGCTGGACTTGGCCCTGGAGATGGGCAATGTTCCAGACAGCGCGGCCCAGCCGGCGGTTTAGCCTTGTGCGATCAGGGTCAGGCGGCTCTTGACGACTTTTTGCAGCAGCAGGGCCAGTGCCTCGGTGGAGTATGGCTTCTGCAGCAAGACAAAACGGCTGGCCTCTTCCTGAGCGATACGCGCGTACTCGTCGTTGTAGCCAGTGGTGAGCACCACCGGCAGCCAGGGATACAGGGCCTCGATTGCGTCCAGCAACTCCAGGCCGCTCATGCCGGGCATGGAGATGTCGGAGAACACCACCTGAAAGCTTTCCGGGTTGGGGGCCAGGGCTTCCAGTGCGCTGTTGGCATCCGGGACCCAGAGTACGTGAAAGCCCATCTGTTCCAGGGTTTGCGAGGTATACAGGCCGACATCGGCGTTGTCCTCGACCATCAGCACACACAAGCTTGAGACGATGGGCGTGGCGCTGGTGTCTTGAAGAACCGGTAGGGTACTTGGCTCGACCTTGGGCAGGTACAGGGTGAACTGGCTGCCGGTGCCGCACTCGCTCTGCACCAGGATTTCACCGCCCGACTGCTTGGCGAAGCCGTACACCTGAGACAAGCCCAGACCGGTGCCCTGGCCGATGCCCTTGGTGGTGTAGAAGGGCTCAAAGATCGCGTCGAGTTTTTCCGGCGGGATACCCGAGCCGGTGTCGGCCAACTCGATGGTTACGTATTCGGCGATGCGTACCGGATGAGCGCGAACCGAAGGCAACCAGTCTGCCGTCGAAACGGTGATCGTCAAATGCCCATGACCGGCCATGGCGTCCCGGGCGTTGACCACCATATTGACCAGCGCGGTATCGAACTGGCTTTCATCGGCGTTGATAAAGCAGGCGTCGTCAGGCACCTGGATGCTTACCTTGACCCGTGAACCGGTCAGGCTGTCCATCATCTCGCCCACCCGCTTCACACTTTCGCCGACGTTGAACACTTCTGGCCGCAGGGCCTGGCGGCGAGCGAACGTGAGCAACTGGGCGGTCAGGCGGGCTGCGCGGTCGACGGTGCTGGCGATGGCTTCCACGTATTTCACGCGCCGCGCTTCGCTGAGGGCGGGCGGCTTGAGCAAGTCGGCGCAGGACTTGATCACCGTCAGCAGGTTATTGAAGTCGTGGGCGACACCGCCAGTCAGCTGGCCGATGGCTTCCAGTTTCTGCGACTGGCGCCGGGCATCTTCCGACAGGCGCAAGGCTTCCTTGGCTTCTTCCTCGGCCTGGATGTCGCGGCCCACGGCATGGATGTAATCGCTGTCGGGCACGGCCGTCCAGGCGATCATGCGGTAGCTGCCGTCCTGGTGGCGGTAACGGTTCTTGAAGTTGGGGAAGTTCTTGCCGTCCCCCAGACGGCTGACCGCCGAGGATGAGACGGCCAGGTCGTCGGGGTGAACCAGGGCCAGCAATTGGCTGCCCACCAGGTCGTTTTCGGTGTGGCCGAGCATGCGTGTCCACGCCGGGTTCACGGCGGAGATCACACCATCGAGTTGCGCCACCAGCATCAGGTCCGGCGACAGGCGCCAGATGCGGTCGCGGTCGCGGGTGCGTTCGATCACCCGCTGTTCCAGGGACTCGTTGAGTTTGCGCAGGGACTCTTCGGCTTCGCGCAGGGGCGTGATGTCCCGGGACACGCAGAGGATTTTTTCCGGCAGGCCGTCACTGCCCATGATCGGGCTGACGTTCACGTGCCACCATTTCAGGTTGCCGGCCAGGGTGTTGGCGGCGCCGACAAAGCTGGCGTTGCGACCGGCCTTGGCGGCCTCCACGGCGGCCTTGGCGTCGAGATTGCCCTGGTCTTGCCAGAAGTCGGGCCAGGGACAGCCGCGAATCGCATTGAAGTCGCTGACTTCCATGATCTGCTTGCCGCCTTCGCTCATGAAGGTCAGACGGGCGTCCAGGTCCAGCACCTTGATGCAGTCATTGATGCTGGCAAGCACGCGCTCAGTGAAGGCTTCACTGTGAGTAAGGCCCGCGGCGGACAAATCACTCTCGCCAGATTCAGGTGGGCTATTTGTATCGGAGCCCTTCCCGATGGTGCTATTCATTTGAGTGCGGCCGCGCGTGTTAAATGGCCGCCATCATGTCATTACGACACCTATATCACCAGCGACTTGACACTTATTCGGTGACCATCGCTCGCCATGCTGCAAGCGGAAGGACCAGGGTTAAAACCCATCAGTCATATTCGGGTTTTCAGGTCTGAATAAGTGCCGGGAAAACCGTCGAAGTCTTTGAAAAAACTAAGATTGTCGGACAATTTTTCCCATGAAAAACTCTTCATAATTTGCCCGCTCGAAGATTGGTAGCTTCCTCTCGCTGCCCAATAATTCGAGTTCTAATAATGAATAAAAAACTCTTCAAGAGCGCTTTGGCGCTGTCGATTTCGCTCGCCTCCACTTCCCTGCTTGCGGGTGGTTTCGCCCTCAATGAACAAAGCATCAGTTCAATGGGTACCGGTTACGCCGGGCGTTCCTCTTCCGCCGATGACGCCAGCACGGTGTACGGCAACCCGGCCGGCATGGCCCGCCTCAAGCAGAATGAAGTGAGCATCGGGGCGACCTACCTGGATGCCAGTTCGAATATCAAGAATGCCAGCTCCTCGCAATTTGGTGCCAACAACCCCGGCACCGACAAGGGCGACATGGTGCCGGGCATTGCCGTTCCGATGGGCTACCTGGTGACGCCGATTGATGAACACTGGGCGTTCGGCCTGGGGATCTACGCGCCGTTCGGCCTGGAAACCGACTATGAGCGCAGCTTTCAGGGCAATGGCTTTGGCAATAAAAGCCAGATCAAGGTCATTACCGTCCAGCCGACGGTCAGTTATGCCTTCAACGACAAGGTGTCGGTGGGTTTCGGTCCCACCTTCAACCGGATCTCGGGTGAACTGGATTCCAACGTGCCTCTCGGGGGTGGCGCCGGCGAGAAGGTCAAGGTCAAGGGTGACGACACCGCCACCGGTTTCAATGCCGGTATCCTTGTACAGCCGCTGGAAAACACGCGCATCGGCCTGACTTATCACTCGCAAGTGGTCTACCACCTCAGCGGCAAGACCAACGCTTCCGGCCTGATTTCCGATGCCTTTGATGGCGGCCCGCAACGCTATGACGCCAGCCTCAATGTCACCACACCCTCGTCGGTGGACTTCTCGGTTACCCATCAACTGAACGATGACTGGACCTTGTACCTGGGCAGCACTTACACGCGCTGGAGCCAGTTGAAGAAGATCACCATCAACAACGACGGTGTGTCCGCTTTGGCCGCCCAGTTTGGCGGTTTGAATTCAATCACCGAACAGCAGAACTGGCATGACACCTGGTCCCACGCCATTGGCGCGGCGTATCGGGTCAACAAACAACTGGTGCTGCGTACCGGGTTCTCGGTGGACCAGACGCCAACCAACAACACCGACCGTTCCGTGCGGATTCCGACGGGTGACCGCACGGTGTTCAGCCTCGGTGCCGGGTGGACGCCAATTGAAAACGTAACGTTTGACGTGGCCTATTCCTACCTCAAGGAAGAACCGATCAAGGTGCATCAGAACCAGCCCGCCTTGGGCCTGACCTACGACGCCAAGTATGAAAACAGCGCCAACGGTTTTGGTGGTTCGGTCACTTACCGCTTCTGACGCACCGAAAGAGGGCAAAGAGTCATTTTTCTGACGTGGCTCTTTGCTATTAATTGTATCAATCGTGCTACCAAACCCTGCCTGTCTTGGTTAGATTAGGAGCAATCCAGCTCAAGACAGGGATCGTCATGACTACGCTTTCGCCGATCAGCTCCGCCATTCCCCTTATCAATCGACCCGCCGTTACGCCGCCAGCAACGCTGACGCCCGAAACGGACGCCACTGCCGTGCGTCCTTCCTCGGTGGTCAGCCTTGGTAATGTCACGGTGGAGGTTCAAGCCGAGACCTATTCCCGTAACGGCCAATTGCCCGGCCATGGGTCGATCAACGCCTGGGAAAGTGACAGCTACGATGCGGTCACTAAAGCGATCAACACGAATTTCTATGCGCTGCCCAGAGGCACGGGCTTCAGCGGCCTGGGCGCTACCCTGATCGAGCAATTTGCGAAGAGCGGTACCGACATTTCCCAGTCGGCGCTGACCACCACTTCGTCCAAGACCCAAAGCCCCGACGAGCTCAAGATTCAACAGGCGCTGCTCCACAGCAAGGCAGACAACCTGGTCAGCCTCACCGTCAAGACGGCCAGCGGCAAGACCGTCACCTTCAGCCTGGCCAGCCAGTCCGGTGGCCTGGCCGCGCAGGCCAAGGTGGACGGCGGCACCCTCAGCGCCGCCGAGCTCAAGGAAATCGCCAAGTTGGGCGAAGCCTTCCAGGGTGCTATTGACGGCCTGGCCGCCCAGCCGCCGAAACTCGAGCTGAGCAAGCTGACGCAGTTTGATTCCAGTGTGTTGTCCTCGGTGGACCTCAGCGGCAAATTGAAAGTACGCAATGCTGAGGACCTCACCCTTGCATTCCATGCGGACAGCCAAAGCCGTACGACGCGGATGAGTGGCCCGGCAGGGGAGGTGAATCTCTCGGTCGACCTGAAAAACGCCGGCATCATCGGTAACGCCAAGCAACAGGCCATCGCGCTGAAAAGCTACCTGGCCCAATTCGACAAGGCCCAGGCGCGAGGCAAAGCCGATGCTGACCTGATGGCAATGTTCAAGGATGCGTTTACCGCCATGAACAGCAACTACCCGCAGGGCGTCAAAGCCCCTGCGGCGCTGACCCGGAGCGCGGCGGATCAAGGCCTGCTGACGGGCCTGGCCGACTTCAAGGCATCCATCACCCAGGCCACCAAGTCCACTAACCCTGCACGCCTGGGAGAAACCGACACCTTTGCCTATGACGTCTCCCAGAAGACGCGCGTGGGCGGCAATGATATTTTGAATCGCACGATCCATCAGGCCCAGCAATCAAGTCTCAAAGCCAGTTTTCATTTGGGGCTCGACGGTGGGAAGGCGCCGGACCTCGGCACCCGGCGCGAGTCGCAGAACTACCTCTACGTGCAGGTCGACGACAAGGCCAGCAGCGCGGCGAATATCACCTACAAGGACGGACTCCTGACCAACGCCTCCGTGGACCAGAGCGCCAGCCAGAACACCCGCACCCAGCGCTATGAGATGGGGATATTGGTTAAAGACAGCGTGGCGCCGAACCAGGCCAGCAGCCATCGCGACTATCTGGTGTTGCTGGAGTATGCGGCGCGCGAAGGCAAGAAGGCCCAGGGCGCTGATGAAACCATCCTGAAGGATGCGCTGGCGAACATGCATCAGTGGGTGTTGCTGCAAGACGACCCCACCGTTTTGCCCCGTTAAACCGGTCGTTGTAAAAAAGGGAAACCCCTGGCCGGGTTTCCCTTTTTTATGCCTCGCCGAATCCCAGATTAGGCTTTTGAAACCATTCGATATTCTGTAGCCTTGCGCAGCTTCACCGTGCTTGATGAACACAATCACTTCGTCCGGCGGCGCCCGAAAGGCTCCAGAGCCGGTGGTACACTCGACTTTCGCGCAACTGCGCCTGCAGGTCTTGCGAACATGACGCAAATTTCCGAACGCCTTCTGGTCCAAGCCCACCTCGACGCTAAGCAGCCCAAGGTGCTGAGCGCCGAAGAAGAGGCGGGCTACCGTGCCGCCATCGCCGCCGAGCTCAAGGCTCAGGACGCGGTGCTGGTGGCGCACTTCTACTGCGATCCGGTGATTCAGGCCCTGGCCGAAGAAACCGGTGGCTGTGTCTCCGACTCCCTGGAAATGGCCCGCTTCGGCGCGGCGCACCCGGCCAAGACCGTATTGGTGGCGGGCGTGCGCTTCATGGGCGAAACGGCCAAGATCCTTACCCCTGAAAAACGCATCCTGATGCCAACCCTGGAAGCCACGTGCTCTCTGGACCTTGGTTGCCCGGTGGATGAGTTCTCGGCGTTCTGTGATCAGCACCCCGAGCGCACGGTGGTGGTTTATGCCAACACGTCGGCGGCGGTGAAAGCACGGGCTGATTGGGTGGTCACCTCCAGTTGTGCGTTGGAGATTGTCGAAAGCCTGATGGATAACGGCGAGACCATTATCTGGGGGCCGGATAAGCATCTGGGTACCTATATCCAGCGTCAGACGGGGGCGGACATGCTGCTGTGGGACGGTGCGTGCATCGTTCACGAGGAGTTCAAGTCCAAGCAGTTGGAGGACATGAAGGCGTTGTACCCGGACGCAGCGATTCTGGTGCACCCGGAGTCGCCGACGTCGGTGATCGAGTTGGCGGATGCGGTGGGGTCGACCAGCCAGTTGATCGCGGCGGCGCAGCGGTTGCCGAACAAGACGTTTATCGTGGCTACTGATCGGGGCATCTTCTACAAGATGCAGCAGTTGTGTCCGGACAAGGTGTTTGTCGAGGCGCCGACGGCCGGGAATGGGGCGGCGTGTCGCAGCTGTGCGCATTGTCCCTGGATGGCGATGAATACCCTGGAGCGTACGCTGCAGTGTTTGCGTGAGGGGAGTAATGAGATTTTTGTTGAGCCTTCGGTGATTCCGCAGGCGGTTAGGCCGCTGAAGCGGATGTTGGATTTTACGCAGGCGGCTCGGTTGAGGTTGGCGGGGAATGCCTGATTTGCGGTGGGTTGGTTTGTGTACATATCCGTTGCTGCGGTAACGGCGGCTTATGGTTCCGCTCTTACAGCGGGTCACTTTTGGCAAACGCCCCAAAAGTAACCAAAAGGTCTTTGCCCCACCACTCGGTGCCTCGCCTAGGCTCGGCATGCCCGCACTCCGGCACGGCTCCGCGGGCCGCCGCGACGGGCCATCCATGGCCCGGCGCGGCTAAATCGGCATCCCTGCCGATTTACCCGCTCCACCGTGCCTACTTGCGGCCATCGTGGTTAACGGGGCCCGCAGATCAAGATCAAAAGCAAGAGCACAGCGGCCTACCGGCCGGCTTGAGTGTTTAAAAGCCAAATCAAAAGCTAAAGCGGGCACGGTCAAATGTGGGAGCTGGCTTGCCTGCGATGGCATCAACTGGGTCTGCCTGATACACCGAGGTGTCTGCATCGCAGGCAAGCCAGCTCCCACAGAAAAGCAGAGCTGCATCAGCTTCAGATTTGGCTTTCGCTTTGGCTTTTGATCTGGCTTCTAACACTCAAGCCGGCCGGTAGGCCGCTGTGCTCTTGATCTGCTTTTGATCTTAGGCGCCCCGTTAAACCACGCTGGCCGAACGCAGGCTTTGGAGCGTGGGTAACCCGGCAGGACGCCGGGTTAGCCGCGCTGGGCCAAGGATGGCCCATCGCGGCGGCCCACGGTCCAAAGCCGGAGTGAGGGCACACCGAGCCTAAGCGAGGTGCCGAGTGGTGGGGCAAGAGCGTTTTGCTTACTTTTGCGCTTTTCAAAAGTGAGCCGCTGTAAGAGCGGAACCCTAAGCGGCCATAACCGCAGCAACGGATATGCCCCCAATCTAAAAACCTACTTCTTTTTCTTCGGAACCCGCACCAACCGCGTATCCGAATAAATGTCATGCCAGCCACGCTTCTGCTTGTCGAACAACGACCAGACAAACCCAAGCCCCAGACACAACCACGAAGCAATCGACACCACAAACCGCAACAACGCCTGCCACAGACTAATCCGCGACCCATCAGCGTTCTGCACCCGCACCCCCCAAACCTGCATCCCTAGGGTCTGCCCCGAATGCGTCCAGAACTTGGCAAAAAACCCAAACAACACAAAAAACAAAATCGTCGACAACAGCGGATCACCATCCAGCGCGCCAGACTCAGACAGCGCCCGCAACTTGGCCTCCCCGACAAACCCCATCCACACCAGCTTGTAGATAAAGGCCGTGACGATCAGCAGGGCCGTGCACAACAGGAAGTCATAGAACATCGCTGCCAGACGACGGCCCAGGCCTACGGCGGGAAACTCGCCTTGGGGGCTCAGCAGGTGTTTCGACATGGCATGGCTCTCGGCAGGAAAAAAGCCATTTTACGGAAGAACGCCCATAAAAAAGCCCCTGATGTCATATCAGAGGCTTTTTGTCGCAGCAAGGATCAGCCTTCTGCTTGTACTTCGTCGGCTTGCATGCCTTTTTGGCCTTGCACCGCGATGAAGGTCACTTTCTGGCCTTCTTTCAGGCTTTTGAAGCCGTTGCCCTGAATAGCGCGGAAGTGGACGAACAGATCCGGACCGCTTTCTGGAGTGATAAAACCAAACCCTTTCTCGTCGTTAAACCACTTGACGGTACCGCTCTGACGTTCAGCCATTTTCTTATTTCCTTGACGCTAAAAATTAATGACAGCCCCTTTCACATGAAAGAGTACTGGGCTGGGTTGCAGGAAAGTAAGAGACGTCGAACGGGTTGTAGCAAACTTTGGCTACTGCCCAGGTCCAGGTTCAAAGCGACCCATGCAAACACAGTGGGCAAACTCTACGACAACTAAGACAGAAAAAACAAGCCCTGGGAAAAGCCCGGGTTTTGCTCGGCTTCATTACAGTTCTGTTCACAATGTGGAACGTCTTTATTCGATAGAATCCGTCACTTGTTATAGGTGACAGAACATAACATTGACTATCGACAGTGCACTTTAATGTGGCGGTTGCGTTACAGATTAGTGCACGTTAACGCAACCGCGTTACTTATAGGAACAGTCAATCAACCACGGTAGTAACGTTGTGGCACGAATGGCATTTTACTTACACGAAGTGGCACCTTTTTCCCACGTACCAATGCAGATACTTCGGTATCCAACGCGATGAACGCACTGTCCAGATAACCCATGGCCAGCGGGCCGCCCAGGCTCGGGCCAAAGCCGCCGCTGCAGACGCTACCGATCACGGTACCGTGTTCGTCGACGATCTCTGCACCTTCGCGCACCGGTGTCCGCTCTTGCGGCAACAGGCCCACGCGTTTGCGGCTCACGCCGGTTTGTTGCTGGGTGAAGATTGCGTCGGCACCCGGGAAGCCGCCGGCACGTGCGCCATCGGCGCGACGGGCCTTGGAAATCGCCCACAACAGGCTGGCTTCAATCGGCGTGGTCTCGGTGTTCATGTCATGGCCGTAGAGGCACAGGCCGGCTTCCAGGCGCAGGGAGTCGCGAGCGCCCAGGCCGATGGCCTGCACTTCGGTTTCGGCCAGCAGGCTGCGGGCCAGGGCTTCGGCGCTGGCGGCCGGCACCGAGATTTCGAAGCCGTCTTCGCCGGTATAGCCCGAGCGGCTGACGTAGCAGTCCACGCCCAGCAGGCGGGTCGGTGCGAATTGCATGAAGGTCATGTGCTTGACCTCCGGTGCCAGGCGCGCCAGCACGCTGACGGCAGCGGGGCCTTGCAGGGCGAGCAGGGCGCGTTCCTCGAACAGTGGCTCGATGCTGCACTGGTCACCGATGTGCTGGCGCAGGTGGGCCAGGTCCTGGTCCTTGCAGGCAGCGTTCACCACCAGGAACAGTTCGTCGTTACCCAGGTTGGCAACCATCAGGTCATCCAGGATGCCGCCTTGCTCGTTGGTGAACATCGCATAACGCTGCATGCCCACCGGCAGGTCAATGATGTCCACCGGCACCAAGGTTTCCAGGGCCTTGGCGGCACCGGCGCCGGTCAGGCGGATCTGGCCCATGTGCGACACATCGAACAACCCGGCCTGTTCACGGGTGTGCAGGTGTTCTTTCATCACGCCCAGCGGGTATTGCACCGGCATGTCGTAGCCGGCGAAGGGCACCATGCGTGCGCCCAGCTCGATGTGCAGGGCGTGCAATGGGGTTTTCAACAGGGTTTCGGTGGACATATTCAGCTCCTGAAAAACGTGCGGACGCGCTTGTAGGCGTCAGCACTCGATAATGTTGACCGCCAAACCGCCACGGGCGGTTTCCTTGTATTTGCTTTTCATGTCGGCGCCGGTCTGGCGCATGGTGCGGATGACCTTGTCGAGGGACACGAAGTGTTGCCCGTCGCCGCGCAGGGCCATACGCACCGCATTGATGGCCTTGACCGAACCCATGGCGTTGCGCTCGATGCAAGGCACCTGCACCAAGCCGCCGATGGGGTCGCAGGTCAGGCCGAGGTTGTGTTCCATGCCGATCTCCGCGGCGTTCTCCACTTGGGAAACCGTACCGCCCAACACTTCACACAGGGCGCCGGCGGCCATGGAACAGGCCACGCCGACTTCCCCCTGGCAGCCGACTTCGGCGCCGGAAATCGAGGCGTTTTCCTTGTACAGAATGCCGATGGCCGCGGCGGTGAGCAGGAAACGCACCACACCGTCTTCGCTGGCCCCCGGGATAAAGCGCATGTAGTAGTGCAACACCGCCGGCACAATCCCGGCCGCCCCGTTGGTGGGCGCAGTCACCACGCGCCCGCCATTGGCGTTTTCTTCGTTGACCGCCAAGGCGTACAGGTTGACCCAATCCAGCACCGACAACGGGTCACGCAGCGCCGATTCCGGGTGCTTGCACAGCTGGCGGTGCAGCGCGGCAGCGCGTCGTTTGACCTTCAGGCCTCCCGGCAAAATCCCTTCGTTGCGACAGCCCGCGTCCACGCAGTCCTGCATCACCTGCCAGATCTTCAGCAGGCCGGCACGGGTTTCCGCTTCCGGTCGCCAGGCGCTTTCATTGGTCAGCATCACCTGGCTGATGGACAGCCCATAGGTGGCGCAATGGCCGAGCAAGTCCTTGGCACTTTTGAACGGGAAGGTCAGGGGCGTGGCGTCTTCGACGATACGATCGTGGCCGGCGGCGTCTTCATCCACCACAAACCCGCCGCCCACCGAGTAGTACTCGCGGCTGCGAATCTGCAGGCTGGCGGCGTCGAAAGCGCGGAAGATCATGCCGTTGGGATGATAGGGCAGAGGTTTGCGAATCATCGCCAGGTGTTCTTTCTCGTTGAACGCAATGCTGTGTTCGCCGAGCAGGTTCAAGCGTGCGTTGCCGCGAATTTCCGACAAGCGTGCGGCGACGGTTTCAGTGTTCACGGTGTCCGGGTGTTCGCCTTCCAAGCCCAGCAATACGGCCTTGTCACTGCCGTGGCCTTTGCCGGTGGCGCCGAGGGAACCATAGAGCTCCACCTTGACGCAGGTGGTGGTGGCTAACAGGTTATCGCGCTTCAGGCCTTCGACGAATCGAGCGGCAGCGCGCATCGGGCCAACGGTGTGGGAGCTGGAGGGGCCGATGCCAATCTTGAACAGGTCGAACACGCTTAAAGACATGGTTGTTCTCCGGTTTCTTATTATTGGACGCAGATTTTCGGTTGTACCCGATCCCTGTGGGAGCCGGGCTTGCCCGCGATAGCGGTGGGTCAGGCAACATGTCTGTCAACTGATACACCGCTATCGCAGGCAAGCCAGCTCCCACATTGATCGCGTCCTACCGGTCAGGTTACGCGTAGCTCTCGATCGACGGGCACGCACACACCAAATTGCGATCGCCAAACACGTTGTCGACCCGGCCAACCGGCGGCCAGTACTTGGCCTCGATCAACGACGCCACCGGGTACACCGCTTGTTCACGGCTGTATGGGTGGCTCCATTCGCCAACCAGTTCCGCGGCAGTGTGTGGTGCGTTCTTCAGCGGGTTGTCGTCCTTGTCCAGCGAGCCGTTTTCCACTGCACGAATTTCTTCGCGGATGGCGATCATCGCGTCGCAGAAGCGGTCCAGTTCTTCCCTGGATTCGCTTTCGGTCGGCTCGATCATCAGGGTGCCGGCTACCGGGAACGACATGGTCGGGGCGTGGAAACCAAAGTCGATCAGACGCTTGGCCACGTCATCCACGCTGATGCCGCTGCTGTCTTTCAGCGGGCGCAGGTCGAGGATGCATTCGTGGGCCACCAGGCCATTGCTGCCGGTGTACAGCACGGGGTAGTGCTCTTCCAGGCGACGGGAAATGTAGTTGGCATTCAGGATCGCCAACTGCGAAGCGCGCTTGAGGCCTGCGCCGCCCATCATGCTGATGTACATCCAGGTGATCGGCAGGATGCTCGCGCTGCCGAACGGTGCGGCGCAGACTGCGCCTTCCTTGCGTTCCATCGCGGCATGGCCGGGCAGGAACGGGGTCAGGTGGGATTTGACGCCAATCGGGCCAACGCCCGGGCCGCCACCGCCGTGGGGAATGCAGAAGGTCTTGTGCAGGTTCAGGTGGGACACGTCGCCGCCGAACTTGCCCGGGGCACAGAGGCCGACCATCGCGTTCATGTTGGCGCCGTCGATGTACACCTGGCCGCCGTTGTCGTGAATGATCCCGCAGATTTCGCGGATGCCTTCTTCGAACACGCCGTGGGTGGACGGGTAGGTGATCATCAGCGCAGCGAGGTGTTCGCGGTGCTCGATAGCTTTGGCGCGCAGGTCTTCGATGTCGACGTTACCGCGGGCATCGCAAGCGGTGACCACTACGCGCATGCCGGCCATGTTGGCGGTGGCCGGGTTGGTGCCGTGGGCCGACGACGGGATCAGGCAGATGTCGCGGCGCTCTTCGCCACGGCTCTGGTGATAGGCACGAATGGCCAGCAGGCCAGCATACTCGCCCTGGGAACCGGCGTTCGGTTGCAGGGAGATCGCGTCGTAACCGGTGGCCGCGCAGAGCATGGCTTCCAGTTCGGTGGTCAGTTGCTGGTAGCCGGCGCTTTGCGAGGCTGGGGCGAACGGGTGCAGGGCACCGAACTCGGCCCAGGTCACCGGGATCATTTCGCTGGCGGCGTTGAGCTTCATGGTGCACGAGCCCAGCGGGATCATGGTGCGATCCAGGGCCAGGTCCTTGTCGGCCAGCTTGCGCAGGTAGCGCATCAGCTCTGTTTCGGAGTGATAACGGTTGAACACCGGGTGGCTGAGGATCGGCGACTGGCGCAGCAGCGCGGCCGGCAGGGTGCTTTCAACGCTGGCAGCCAATGCGGCGAAGTCTGGCAGGGCTTTGCCGCCGGCGAACACGCTCCACAGGGTTTCGATATCGGCTTGGGAGGTGGTTTCGTCCACCGACAGACCAAGGCGTTCGCCATCGACCACACGCAGGTTGATGCGCTGGGCACGGGCCTTGTCGTGCAGGGCGGCGGTTTGCGCGCCGGTCTTGATGGTCAGGGTATCGAAGAAGTTGGCTTGCTCAACCGCCAGGCCCAATGCGCTCAAGCCTTTGGCGAAGATCGCGGTCAGGTGGTGAATGCGGTTGGCAATCTGGGTCAGGCCTTTCGGGCCGTGGTACACGGCATACATGCTGGCGATGTTGGCCAACAGCACTTGGGCGGTGCAGATGTTGCTGGTGGCCTTCTCGCGGCGGATATGTTGCTCGCGGGTCTGCATGGCCAGGCGCAGGGCCGGCTTGCCGAAACGGTCCACGGAGACGCCTACCAGGCGGCCCGGCATGTCGCGCTTGAACGCATCCTTGGTGGAGAAGTACGCCGCGTGCGGGCCACCGAAGCCCAGCGGTACGCCAAAGCGTTGCGCGCTGCCGATGGCCACGTCGGCACCGAACTCACCCGGCGGGGTCAGCAGGGTCAGGGCCAGCAGGTCGGCGGCCACGGCCACCAGTGCGTTGGCGGCGTGGAAGCGCTCGGTGAGTTCGCGGTAGTCGAACACGTCACCGTTGCTCGCCGGGTATTGCAGCAGGGCGCCGAAGAAGGCGCTGACATCGGTCAGTTCACGCTCGTCGCCCACGACTACGTCGATGCCCAGCGGCTCGGCACGGGTGCGCAGTACGTCGAGGGTTTGCGGGTGGCTGTGCACGGAGGCGAAGAACGCGTTGCTGCCTTTGTTCTTGCTCAGGCGTTTGCAGAAGGTCATGGCTTCGGCAGCGGCGGTGGCTTCGTCCAACAGCGAGGCGTTGGCGATCGGCAGGCCGGTGAGGTCGCTGATCAGCGTCTGGAAGTTCAGCAGCGATTCCAGGCGGCCCTGGGAAATCTCCGGCTGATACGGCGTGTAGGCTGTGTACCAGGCCGGGTTTTCCAGGAGGTTGCGCAGGATCGGCGACGGTGTGTGGCAGTTGTAGTAGCCCTGGCCGATGTAGGTCTTGAACAGCTCGTTCTTGGCGGCAATCGCCTTGATCGAAGCCAGTGCGTCGGCTTCGCTCAGGCCATCACTCAGACCCAGCACGGCGGTGCCCTTGATGCTTTCCGGGATCACGCTGGCGCTCAGGGCTTCCAGGGAATCAAAGCCCAGGGTGGCGAGCATGTGTTGCTCGTCGTCTTGGCGCGGGCCGATGTGGCGGGCAATGAATTCGTTGGCGGTGGTCAGATTAGTCATGGCGCGCTCCTCAGGCTTCAGCGTTGGCTTTGATCAGGCGGTCATACGCATCCTGATCCAACAGCTTAGCTACTGCATCGGCATCAGCCGGTTTAAAGCGGAAGAACCAGCCTTCGCCCATCGGGTCTTCGTTGACCAGCTCGGGGCTGCCATCCAGCTTGTCATTTACTTCGAGGACTTCGCCGTCCAATGGCATGTATACGCCGCTGGCGGCCTTGACCGATTCAACGGTGGAGGCTTCTGCGCCCTTGTCGTAGGCCTGCAGTTCAGGCAGTTGCACGAAAACCACATCACCCAGCGCGTTCTGCGCAAAAGCGGTAATGCCCACGGTAACGCTGCCGTCGGCTTCGGCGCGCAGCCATTCGTGATCTTCAGTAAAGCGCAACTCGCTCATGGAAACTCCTCAGGGCCAGATTCGTCTGGTGGACGGGATTGGAATAATTAGGAGTTGCTTAGCAAAATTGCGGCCAATGTTTTTTTATCGTTATAAAACAATTGGTTACTGATTATGGCCGGTGGTGTTCGAACGCTGGCTGTAGCGATATCGCTACAGCTGGGCCGTTGAAAAAAAGCCTATGAGGATCAAAGCCTTGCATGGCGACGCTCGGGGCGGCGTGTATCGATATCGTTCCGCTGTAGCGCTTTCAGTACAGGTGGGCGTCGCTTTTGATATCAACGTTGGAATGCAATCAATGTGGGAGCTGGCTTGCCTGCGATAGCGTTGGGTCAGTCGACACCGCTATCGCAAGCAAGCCAGCTCCCACATGTTGACCGCGTTCAGTCAGGGCTTGTTGGGAATGCCGTACTTGCGCAAGCGATGGGCGATGGCGGTGTGGGAGGTTTGCAGGCGGCTCGCCAGCTGGCGAGTGGACGGGTAACTGGTATACAGCTTCTCCAGCAACCCGCGCTCGAAGTCTTCCACCGCCTGCTCCAGACTGTCGACTTCACCGTCGTTCTGGCGCGCCACCGAGGTGCCGGCGATGTCCAGGTCGCCAATGTCCACCAGGCTGCTTTCGCAAATGGCCGCGGCGCGGAAGATCACGTTCTGCAACTGGCGCACGTTGCCCGGCCAGCGGTTGCCCAGCAGTGCAGGGTAGGTGCCCGGCGCCAGGCGGCACACCGGGCGCTGGATCTGCGCGCAGGCCTGCTGCATGAAGTAGCGGGCCAGCAGCAGGATGTCCTGGCCGCGCTCGCGCAGGGGCGGTACTTCGACGTTGAGCACATTGAGGCGGTAGAACAGGTCTTCGCGGAAGGTGCCTTCGCTGACCATTTTTTCCAGGTCGCGGTGGGTGGCGCTGAGGATCCGCACATTGACCTTCACCTCGCGGTCGCCGCCTACCCGACGGAAACTGCCGTCGTTGAGAAACCGCAGCAACTTGGCCTGCAGGTACGGTGACATTTCGCCGATCTCGTCGAGGAATACCGTGCCCTGGTTGGCCAGTTCCATAAGCCCCGGCTTGCCACCGCGCTGGGCACCGGTAAAGGCGCCGGGGGCGTAACCGAACAGCTCGCTCTCGGCCAGGTTTTCCGGCAGCGCGGCGCAGTTCAAGGCCAGGAACGGCGCACTGTGCCTCGCGCTGATGGCGTGGCAGGCGCGGGCCACCAGTTCCTTGCCCGTACCGGTCTCGCCCTGGATCAACAACGGTGCATCCAGCGCCGCCACCCGTTGCGCCCGCGCCTTGAGGGTGCGGATCGCCGGGGACTCGCCCAGCAGCGCGTCGAACCCTTCGGCATGGTCATGGTGCAGCGCCGACAGTTGTTCGCCGATGCGGTTGGGTGGGTACAGGGTCAGCAGGGCGCCGGCGTCAGTGATCGGCGTGGCGTCCAGCAGCAGGGTCTGGCCGTTCACGTTGATTTCCCGCAGGGCCAGGCGAAAGCCGTGTTCGAGCAAGGTGGCCAGCAACTTTGGGTCGTCGAACAGTTCATTGATGCTCTCGCCGGCGGGCTCGCGACCGTACAAGGCGACCAAGGCCGGGTTGGCCAGGAGGATCTTGCCGGCGCTGTCCAAGGCCAGCACCGGGTCGGTCATGGCGGCCAGCAAGGCGTCGAGTTGCAGGTGCTGGCGTTGGCCGGGGAGGATGTCGACCACGGTCACGGCTTGCACGCCGCGCACGCTGAACAGTGCGTCGCGCAGCTCTTCCAGCACTTCGGCGCTCAGGGTTGGAGCGTCGATGTAGACGTTGGGCGGAACCATTTCCACCGCATCCAGGTTGAGATTGCGCCCACCGAGCAAGGCCAGGACTTCCTGGGTGATGCCGACGCGGTCGATGAAGCTGACGTGGATACGCATGGGGCGGTTAGCGGTTCTGGCGAGCGAGAGGTGGCAAGTATGCCTTGGAGAAGATGGAGATCAAAATGTGGGAGCGGGCTTGCTCGCGAATGCGGTGTATCAGCTAATACATCCGGTGACTGACACACCGCATTCGCGAGCAAGCCCGCTCCCACATTTGATGGTTGGTGCCTGGGAAATCGGGTTATTCGAGGTGTTCGGGCTTGACCGGATCCCCCGGCTTCACATCCAACTGATGCCGCACATCTTCAAACATCAAATCGTACTGCTTGTGCATTTGCCCATTGAGCACGGCAATCTTCGGCATGCCGTACTTCTGCGCGATATTCATCGCGTGCCGGGCGAAGTCGAACGACTGGTCCTTGGGCAGGAAAAACTCTTCCTTGAGCTCCTTGTCCTGCACCGAGCCGTGCATTTTGAAGAGCATTCCTTTGCCTTCCTTTGGGTCCTGGCTGACTTCGTAGTCGATGCACAGGTTGTAGCTGTAGTCATCCTTGTTCAGCGCGTGGCGTTCGATGTGCAGGTGACCAGGTTCAAAGGTAGCCATAGGCATTTCTCCTCTACTTCACAGGTAGGTGATTCCGGGTTTCGCCGTGCTGATTCGCGTGCCGGCAGTGCCCTGGACGATCGCTTCGATGTCCGAGAGTGAACCGATCACTGCGGTTTTGCCAGTCTGGCGGGCGAACTCGCAAGCGGCCTGGACCTTGGGTCCCATGGAGCCGGCGGCGAAGCCGAGCTTTTCGATTTCGTCCGGGTGCGCCTGGCCGATGGCTTTCTGGGTGGGCTTGCCGAAGTCGATAAAGGCGGCATTGACGTCGGTGGCGATCACCAGCAAATCAGCGTCCAATTGCCCGGCCAGCAAGGATGAGCACAGGTCTTTGTCGATCACGGCTTCAATGCCCTTGAGCTTGCCGTCTTCGCCATACATCGTCGGAATGCCGCCGCCACCGGCGCAGATCACGATGCTGCCTTTTTCCAGCAGCCACTGGATTGGACGGATTTCAAAGATCCGCTTCGGCCGTGGGCTGGCCACCACGCGGCGATACTTGTCGCCATCGGGGGCAATTGCCCAGCCTTTTTCGGCCGCGAGTTTTTCCGCTTCGGCCTTGGAGTAGACCGGGCCGATGGGCTTGGTCGGGTTCTGGAAGGCCGGGTCCTTGGCGTCGACTTCAACCTGGGTTAACAGCGTGGCGAACGGCACTTCGAAGTCCAGCAGGTTGCCCAGTTCCTGTTCGATGATGTAGCCGATCATGCCTTCGGTTTCGGCGCCCAGCACATCCAGCGGGTACGGCGACACCTGGGTGTAAGCCGCCGCTTGCAGCGACAGCAGGCCCACTTGCGGGCCATTGCCGTGGGCAATCACCAGCTCGTTGCCTTTGTGGATCTTGGCGATCTGTTCGGTGGCGATGCGGATATTGGCCCGTTGATTGTCTGCGGTCATGGGTTCACCACGGCGCAGAAGGGCGTTGCCGCCCAGTGCAACGACGATACGCATAATTCAATCCTTCTAAAATTCGGCCTTGTGAACACAGGACAAAATGTGGGAGCGGGCTTGCTCGCGAAAGCGATGTATCGGCGAAAGATGCAGCGACTGACACGCCGCCTTCGCGAGCAAGCCCGCTCCCACATTGACTGTGTTTCGACAGTGGGAGCGGTGTGGGTTTAGATATCCGCCAACGCCGACACCAGAATCGCCTTGATGGTATGCATGCGATTCTCAGCCTGCTCAAAGGCGATATTGGCCGGGGACTCAAACACCTCTTCGGTCACTTCCACACCGTTGGCCAGGTTCGGATAACGCGCGGCGATGTCCTTGCCGACCTTGGTTTCACTGTTATGGAACGCCGGCAGGCAGTGCATGAATTTCACCCGTGGGTTGCCCGAGGCCTTCATCATCTTGGCGTTGACCTGGTACGGCAGCAGTTGCTCGATGCGCTCGTCCCACGCTTCCACCGGTTCGCCCATGGACACCCAGATATCGGTGTGGATGAAGTCCACGCCTTTGACCGCTTCTTTCGGGTCTTCGGTGATGGTGATGCGCGCGCCACTTTCTTCGGCGAATTCCTGGCACTGCTTGATGAAATCAGCATGGGGCCACAGGGCTTTCGGTGCGCCGATGCGCACATCCATACCCAGCTTGGCGCCAATCATCAGCAGCGAATTGCCCATGTTGTAGCGGGCGTCGCCCAGGTAGGCGTAGCTGATGTCATGCAGCGGCTTGTCGCTGTGCTCGCGCATGGTCAGGGTGTCGGCGATCATCTGGGTCGGGTGGAATTCAGCGGTCAGGCCGTTGAACACCGGCACCCCGGCGAACTTGGCCAGTTCTTCGACGATTTCCTGTTCAAAGCCACGGTACTCGATGGCATCGAACATCCGGCCCAGAACGCGGGCGGTGTCTTTCATGCTTTCCTTGTGGCCGATCTGCGACGACACCGGGTCGATGTAGGTGACGTGGGCACCCTGGTCGTGGGCCGCGACTTCGAACGCGCAACGGGTGCGGGTCGAGGTTTTTTCGAAGATCAGCGCGATGTTTTTGCCCTTCAGGTGCGGACGCTCGGTGCCGGTGTATTTGGCGCGCTTGAGGTCGCGGGACAGGTCGAGCAGGTAGTGCAGTTCGCGGGTGGTGTGATGCATCAGCGACAGCAGGCTGCGGTTGCGCATGTTGAAAGCCATGATGGATCTCCTTAGTAGTCGATTGGGTCGCGAATGATCGGGCAGGTCATGCAGTGGCCACCGCCACGGCCCCGGCCGAGTTCACCGGCGCTGATGGTGATGACTTCCACACCGGCCTTGCGCAGCAGGGTATTGGTGTAGGTGTTGCGGTCGTAACCGATCACCACGCCAGGCTCCACGGCCACTACGTTGTTGCCGTCATCCCACTGCTCGCGTTCGGCGGCGAAGCTGTTGCCGCCGGTTTCCACCACGCGCAGGGCCTTGAGGTTCAGGGCGGCGGCGACGGTGTCGAGGAAGTTGGTTTTTTCGCGTTGGATATCGATGCCGCCGGGCTTGGTCTCGTCCGGGCGCAGGGTGAAAGCGACGATCTGGTTGACCACTTCCGGGAAGATCGTGACCAGGTCGCGGTCGCAGAAACTGAACACGGTGTCGAGGTGCATCGCCGCGCGGGATTTCGGCAGGCCGGCGACGATCACACGCTCCACGGCCTTGTGCTTGAACAGGTTCAGGGCGAGTTGGCCGATGGCTTGGCGCGAGGAACGCTCGCCCATGCCGATCAACACCACGCCGTTACCGATCGGCATCACGTCGCCGCCTTCCAGGGTGGCGTTGCCGTGTTCCTGGTCCGGGTGGCCGTACCACACCTGGAAGTCGGCGTTGGTGAACTCCGGGTGGAATTTGTAGATGGCGCTGGCCAGCAGGGTTTCCTGGCGTCGTGCCGGCCAGTACATCGGGTTCAGCGTCACGCCGCCGTAGATCCAGCAGGTGGTGTCGCGGGTGAACTGGGTGTTCGGCAGTGGCGGCAGAATGAAGCTGGAGTGCCCGAGGAAATCGCGGAACATCTCGATGGTCTTGCCACCGAAACTGCTCGGCAGGTCATCGGCCGACACGCCACCGATCAGGAACTCGGCGACCTTGCGCGGCTCCAGGCTGCGCAGCCACGAGCTGACCTCATTGACCAGCCCCAGGCCGACCTGGTTGGCGGTGATCTTGCGCGCCAGGATCCAGTCCAGCGCTTCGGGGATGGCGACGATGTCGGTCAGCAGGTTGTGCATTTCCAGCACATCGATGTCGCGCTCGCGCATCTTGGTCACGAAGTCGAAATGGTCGCGCTTGGCCTGGGCTACCCACAGCACGTCATCGAACAGCAGTTCATCGCAGTTGTTGGGGGTCAGCCGCTGGTGGGCCAAACCTGGGGAGCACACCATGACTTTGCGCAGTTTGCCGGCTTCGGAATGTACGCCGTACTTCACTTTTTCCGTGGTCATTACAGATCCTCCAGTGAACAATAATTACAGGGTCAGGAAGCCGGAGTAGAGGCCATAGCCCGCCACGAAGGCGCCTATGACGACTGCGGCGAAAATCAGCTTCTCGACGTTGGTGAAAATCGGTTTGCCCAGTTCATGCTTGGCCATGGCGAACAGGATCACGCCAGGGGCGTAGAGCAGGGCGGACAGCAACAGGTACTTGGTGCCACCGGCGTACAGCAGCCAGACCGCGTAGATCAACGCGATGGCGCCGATCAGCAGGTCTTTGCGGCGTTCGCCCGGGGCGCTTTCATAGGTTTCACCGCGCACCGCCAGCAGCAGTGCATAGGCCGCCGACCACAGGTAAGGCACCAGGATCATCGAGGTGGCCAGGTAGATCAGCGACAGGTAAGTGCTGGCCGAGAACAGCGTGATCACCAGGAAAATCTGCACCATGGCGTTGGTCAGCCACAGGGCGTTGGCCGGCACGTGGTTGGCGTTTTCCTTGCGCAGGAATTCCGGCATGGTGTGGTCCTTGGCCGCGGCGAACATGATCTCCGCACACAGCAGCACCCACGACAGCAGCGCCCCGAGTAAGGAGATGATCAAGCCGACGCTGATCAACACCGCGCCCCAGTGACCCACCACATGCTCCAGCACGGCGGCCATCGAAGGGTTCTGCAGCTTGGCCAGTTCCGGTTGGGTCATGATCCCCAGGGACAACACGTTCACCAGCATCAGGAACAGCAGCACGGTGATAAAACCGATCACGGTGGCCTTACCGACGTCGGAGCGTTTTTCGGCGCGGGACGAGAAGATGCTCGCGCCTTCAATGCCGATGAACACCCAGACGGTGACCAGCATCATGTTGCGCACCTGGTTCATCACGCTGCCCAGGTCCGGGTTTTTCACACCCCAGATGTCAGCGGTGAAGATGTCCAGCTTGAACGCGAAGAGCGCGATCAACACAAACAGCACCAGCGGCACGACCTTCGCGACGGTGGTCACCAGGTTGATGAACGCGGCTTCCTTGATCCCGCGCAGTACCAAAAAATGCACGGCCCACAGCAGCACCGACGCGCCGATCACCGCCGCCGGGGTGTTGCCTTCGCCGAAGATCGGAAAGAAGTAACCGAGGGTGCTGAACAGCAGCACGAAGTAGCCGACGTTGCCCAGCCAGGCGCTGATCCAGTAACCCCAGGCGGATGAGAAACCCATGTAGTCGCCAAACCCGGCCTTGGCGTAGGCGTAGACCCCGCCGTCGAGGTTGGGCTTGCGATTGGCCAGGGTCTGAAACACGAAGGCCAGGGTCAACATGCCCACGGCGGTAATCACCCAACCGATCAATACCGCGCCGACATCGGCGCTGGCCGCCATGTTTTGCGGCAATGAGAAGATCCCGCCACCAATCATTGATCCCACGACAAGTGCAACCAGTGCGCCTAATCGAAGTTTTCCGGGAGAATCAGACATCGCATGACTCCAATGCAGGAGAAGAGAGACCACAGAATAAATCCGTGCGCTAATCAAACAGCTGACTCAGATCACTTCATTGGCACATTCCATTGTGAATTAATGACTTATGATGAAAGGTCCGGGCGCTCGAGCGCCACGCAGAGGCTCGTCGTAGAGCGTTTCTACGTTTCAAACAGCAGGTGTTCTCATTGGTGTGGACGTTTGAAGCTAGTTCGTTTTTTCAGATATGCAAACTTTTTGGAAAGGGCTTGTGCAACGCCTCACCGTCTGGAAAGTTCAATCATTATTTAAATTATAAATTTGCCAGAAGGTTGTTTGTTGTCATGCCTTTAAGTTATGAGGCGTTAGGGTTTATTAGCTATATCTAATAAACGCTGCTCACGTTAGATAAATTAGTTGAGTGCACGCTTGTTGCCTCAACAGCTGTTTCTTTATTCAGGAATATCCATGTCCCAAGCGTCAGAAAAGCTTCGCCTCAACGCCTTGATCGCCCTGGTGGTGGGTTCGATGATCGGCGGCGGGATCTTCTCGTTGCCCCAGAACATGGCAGCGCGGGCTGAAGTGGGCGCGGTGTTGATCGGCTGGGGCATTACCGCTGTTGGCATGTTGACCCTGGCCTTCGTGTTTCAAACCCTGGCCAACCGCAAGCCTGAGCTGGATTCCGGCGTCTACGCCTACGCCAAGGCCGGATTTGGCGACTACATGGGGTTCTCGTCCGCGTGGGGCTACTGGATCAGTGCCTGGATGGGCAACGTCGGTTACTTCGTGTTGCTATTCAGTACCCTCGGCTACTTCTTCCCGGTGTTCGGCCAAGGCAATACCCCGGTGGCGATCGGCTGTGCGTCAGTATTGCTGTGGGCTGTGCATTTTCTGGTGATGCGCGGGATCAAGGAGGCGGCGTTCATCAACCAGATCACCACCGTGGCCAAGATCGTGCCGCTGGTGATGTTTATCGTGATCGCTGCGGTGGCATTCAAGGCCGACATCTTTACCCGGGATATCTGGGGCCTGAGCAACCCTAAGTTCGGCGGCGTGGTGGACCAGGTGCGCAACATGATGCTGGTCACGGTATTTGTGTTTATCGGCATCGAGGGCGCCAGCGTCTACTCGGCGCGGGCCGAGAAACGCTCGGATGTGGGCCGGGCCACGGTGATCGGTTTTCTGGGGGTGTTGGCGCTGCTGGTGTTGGTCAACCTGCTGTCGCTCGGGATCATGAGCCAGCCGGAACTGGCCAACCTGCAAAACCCGTCCCTGGCCGGGGTGCTGGAACATATCGTCGGCCCCTGGGGCGCGCTGTTGATCAGCATCGGGCTGGCGGTTTCGCTGCTGGGGGCGTTGCTGTCGTGGGCGTTGCTCTGCGCCGAAATTCTCTATGCCACCGCCCATGACAAGACCATGCCCGCGTTCCTGAAAAAGGAAAACGTCAATCAGGTGCCGGTCAATGCATTGTGGCTGACCAATGTGATGATCCAGCTGTTCCTGGTGATCACGCTGTTTTCGGAAAGTACCTACACCACCCTGATCTATCTGGCGTCGTCGATGATTTTGGTGCCCTACCTGTGGTCGGCGGCGTATGCGGTGCTGTTGAGCGGGCGCGGTGAAACCTACGAAGGTGCCCATGGCGAACGCATGAAGGACTTGCTGGTGAGCCTTATCGCCCTGGCTTACGCAGTGTGGCTGCTTTACGCCGGAGGCTTGAAGTACCTGCTGCTGTCGGCGTTGCTGTACGCGCCGGGGGTGATCCTGTTTGCCCTGGCCAAGCGTGAGCAAGGCCAGCCCTTGTTTACCCACCTGGAAAAAGGCATTTTCGCCTGCGTGATCGCCGGGGCGAGCCTGGCGGCGTATGGGTTGTACAGCGGGGTGTTGTCGTTGTGAGGATGCAGCTGGCGTATCAGGCGCCGTATGACTGGGCGGCGATGCTGGGCTTTTTGTCGGCGCGGGCGATCAGCGGGTTGGAGACGGTGGACGGCGGTGTGTACTCGCGCAGTATCACTGTCGACGCTCAGCAGGGTTGGCTCAGTGTGTCGCCGGGGGCCGGGGATTGGCTTGAGGTAACGGTGAACTTCCCCAACCCGTCTGCGTTGCCGGAAATTGAGCGGCGGTTGCGGGACATGTTTGACCTGTCGGTTGACCCGAAGCGGATCAACCGGCAATTGGCGAATGATCCCTTGATGGCGAGCTTGGTGGCAGCGCGTCCTGGTCTGCGGGTGCCTGGAACCTGGGATGGATTGGAGTTGGCGATCCGCGCGGTGTTGGGCCAGCAGATTACCGTGGTAGCGGCGATCAAGTTGGCGGGCAAGCTGGTGGCGCAGTACGGCACGCCGCTGGTGACGCCCCATGCCGGTGTGACCCACGTGTTTCCTTCCGCCGAGGTGCTGGCAGCAGCAGATTTGGCGACCCTCGGCATGCCGAAAAGTCGCGGGCGCACCTTGTCGGGTGTGGCCCAGGCCTTACTGGATGACCCGCAGGTATTCCAGCCGAAGGCGAGCCTGAAGGAGGGTGTGGCGCGGTTGGTGGCATTACCGGGGATTGGAGACTGGACGGCGCAGTACATCGCCATGCGCCAGATGCGCGAGCAGGATGCGTTTGCCTCGGGGGATATCGGCTTGATCAATGCGTTGGTGGCGCTGGAAGGCGGGCCGGTGAGCCCACGCCAGTTGCTGGCGCGGGCTGAGGCCTGGCGACCGCTTAGAGCCTATGCGGCGCAGCATTTGTGGACATCACTGAGCCGGGTGGATTGACGGTGACTGCAAGGGCCTCATCGCGGACAAGCCCGGCTCCTACAGGAGATCCGAGTCAGCTCAGGCAACTCGATCAACTGTGGGAGCCGGGCTTGCCCGCGATAGCGATTTTCAAGTCACCACTTCGCCCGATGTGAACCCAGTTCACCTGCTGGCAAATCCCACTGCAACGGTGTTCCGCTGATGGTCACCGGGGGCAGCAACCGGTGGGCCGGGCCCCAGGCTGTTTGCTCCACCACCAAGCCTTGATCGCCCGGCTCTTCGGCCCGCAGCGGTAGTTGTTCCGGGACTTGTCCTGCGTCCACCAACAGTTTTGCCGTGCGCGCGAGGGACAGCAGCGCCGAACCGCCGCGCCCGGATTTCAATCGTTCACTCAAGGCCTGGATTGCACTGGCCGCCATCAAATACCCGGTGGCGTGATCCAGTGCCTGCAATGGCAGCGGCACCGGCTTGTCCGACTTTTTCCACTGCCTGCCGGCCTCGGCAATCCCGGTACTCATCTGCACCAGGCTGTCGAACCCTCGGCGATTGCGCCATGGGCCGCTCCAGCCATAGGCATTGAGGCTGGCGTCGATCAGGCCGGGGGCGATGGCTTGCAACGCGGCCTCACCGTAGCCCAACTGCTCCAGGGCATCGGCGCGGTAGCCGTGCAGCAGAATGTCGGTGTCCTTCAGCAGGTTTTCGAAGGTCTGGCGGTCGTCGGCGTTCTTCAGGTCCAGGCGGGCGCAGCGTTTGCCCAGAGTCATTTCCGGTACGACGCCGGGTTCGTTCCAGTCCGGTGAGTCGATGCGCAGTACATCGGCGCCAAGGCCTGCAAGAAAGCGACTGGCAGTGGGGCCGGCCAATACGCGCGTCAGGTCCAGCACCTTGATCCCCGCCATCGGCCTTGCCACCGAGCCCAGCCAGGGTTTGTCGCTGAGGGTTGCAAAGGTCTGGCGATGGACCAGCGGTTCCTGATTGACCGCCAAACCTTGTGGATGCACCTGCCAGTCTTGCCACGAGCGCATCTGCGCCGCACAGCCGTTGGCTTCGACAATCGCCTGTTCCAGTTCGGCGGCGTTCCATTGGGCGACCTTCGCGGCCATCGCATCACGGTCAGCGACCTGCCCGAGTACGCGTTCAGCGGCGGCACGATGGTGCGGCGCATTGGTGTGCAGGCGAATCCAGCCGTCGGCGCAGGCGTAGTCGCCGGCAATCGGGTCCCACAGCGGCGGGGTGGTCCAGCCATCGGGACGCAGGGACGAGGAGAACCAGAATGAGGCGAGGCGCCGGTCCACGGTCACCGAGGGCAGGCGCCCGGTTTGCTGTAGCAGCAACTGGGCAACTGCCTGGCCTGCCACACCGATGCTGGCGCTGGCCAGTTCGGTGACGGCAAAGGTCGAGGGCAGGGCGCCGGCTTCGGTAAAGGCCAGCGGGGTGACGGGTAAATCGAGTGCTTCCTGGATGGGGGTGAGCAGATCAGTCATCAAAGGCCCTCCTTATGAGAAGGACCATCATAGAAGATCATCAGGGTTGAATGACAACCCCTGGCTCCAGCGGTAAATCCACGCTGGCGATAAAACCGCCGCCTTGATGATTGGCCAGGATCAGGCTGCCGCCATGGCGTTCTGCGGCGCGCCGCGCGATGGCCAGGCCCAGGCCGTGGCCCTGGGCGGTTTGCCCCGGGGCGCGGTAAAACGGCTCGCCCAGTTGCTTCAGGTGTTCGGCGTCCACGCCGGGGCCGTGGTCGCGCACGCTGATCACAATGCGGTCGCCCTGGCGTCTGGCGTCCATTTCAATCGGTTGGCCTGGCGGGTTGAAGCGCTGGGCGTTGCGCAGCAGGTTGTCCACGGCGCGTTCAATCATGGTCGGCCAGCCCTTGAGTTGCAGCCCGGCCTCGGCATCGAGCTGCACGGGTTGGTCCGGTGCGCCGAGCAAGGCGTCTTTTTGCAGGGTCCTGAGCAACGGGTTGAGGTCGATGTCTTCGGCGCTGGCGTTGTCGGCATCCACCCGGGCGAGTACCAGGATTTCACTGATCAGCGCTTCAAGGCGGTCGCATTCGCGGGTCAGGCGGGGCCAGAGTTTCTCCCGTGCCTCGGGGGTGGCGCGTTCTGCCAGGGCCAAGGCGATCCGCAGCCGGGCCAGGGGCGAGCGCAGTTCGTGGGACACGTCACGCAGCAATTGGCGCTGGCTGCCAATCAGGCTTTGCAGGCGGGCGCCCATGCGGTTGAAGTCGGTGGCCAGTACGCCGAATTCGTCGCGACGGTTGGCCAGCCGCGCCAGGCTGTTCTGCTGGTATGTGGTCTGGCCCAGGTCGTGCACTGCGCCGCGCAGGCGGCTGAGGGGGCGGGTGATGGACAGCGTCACCAGCAAACTGAACAGGGTCAGCACCACCAACGCGATCGCCAGGGCACTCAATGGCCAGAGCAGGCTGTTGCGGTGCCAGGCGTCCAGTTCCGGGTGGGGAATGCGGTAGATCAGCAGGTAAGTGTCGCCGGTTTTTTCACTGGTGTACTCGGCGGTCAGGCGCCGCCAGGGCAGATGGCGGTCCTGGCTGTCTTTTTGTCGGGCTTCGAGGGCGGCGGCGCGGCGCGGAAAGGTACCGAGCACTACGGGCTCGCCGCTTTCGTTAAGCACTTGTACGTCGATGTGGTACTGGCGCTTGCGCTGCTGCAGCAATTCCTGGGCGGCGTCCTCGCCTTGGGCCTCATAGAGCTGCGTCCATTCCTGCGCGAGGTTATTGAGCCCGGGGTGGCGGCTGAGAATCCAGGCGTCCTGGTTGAGCATATGCCCAAGCAGGATCGACAGCCCGGCAACCAGGGCGATGGCCAGCCAGAAGCTGGCTAGGACGCGCCAGAACAATGAACGCACAAGAAACCCTCAAACAGGAAAAGCCCAGCGGCGGTGGCCACTGGGCTGGGAGTGAAGCTAGATCATTATTGCGCTTTTTGCGGCTGTTGGGCTTTCCAGGCCTGGAATTCCTTCCACTCGGCGCGGCGTTCGGCTTGTTTCTTCACGATCTCGTCGAATTTCTTCTGTTGATCGGGTTTCAGCACGGCACGGATGTCGGTCTGGGTTTTCTGCTTGGCGGCCGCCATGTCGTCTTTCATGGCTTGCTTGTCAGCGGCTGGCAGTTTGTCCAGGTACTTGCGCACCAGCTCTTTGCGAGCGTGCCACTGTTGGCCCATCAACTTGCCGATCTGCTGGCGCTGTTCAGGGCTCAGGTCCAGCTGGCTGAAAGGGCCACCTTTGCCCCGCATGCCGTGTTCGCCGCCGTGGCCTGGGCCACCCATCATGTGGCCTTCAGGACCGCCCATCGGGCCTGGGCCTTCAGGTGCTGCGGCCATGGCAACGGTTGGCAGGGCAGCAGCGAACATCAAAGCGATAAGGGTCTTGCGCATGGTGATTCTCCTGTCTCTATTCCGGTGAGTCCGGATGTGAGTAGATTACGGAGAACAAGGTCAGCGGCAGTCAGGGGACGGTAAAGCTTGGGTAAAGAGGATTTTGGGCGAAGCTGACAAAACTATCCCGGCAGGGGAGATCATGTGTGGGAGCTGTCGAGCCTTGGCGAGGCTGCGATGCAGGCACCGCGGTCTATCCGTTGCACCGGGGTGATGCCATCGCAGCCTCGCGAAGGCTCGACAGCTCCCACAGGGGACAGGTGTTGTGCTTAGAGGCTGTAGTAATAACCGCGGCTACGCAGCGCCACGATCCGTGGTCGGCCATCCGGGTGCGGGCCGATCTTCCTGCGCAGGTTGCTGACGTGCATGTCCAGGCTGCGGTCATACAAGGTCAGCTTGCGGCCCAGGGCGATTTGCGCCAGTTCCTGCTTGTCCAGCGGCTCGCCCGGCTGGCGCAGCAAGGCTTCCAGCAGACGGCTTTCGGAAACGGTCAGGGCAAATTCCTGTTCATCGATAGTGACCACGCCACGCACCGGGCTGAAGCACAGGTCACCCAGCTCCAGCTGGGTGGACACGGCAGCCGGGTGACTGCGGCGCAGCACGGCGCGCAGGCGGGCGGTCAGTTCGCGAGGGTCGCAGGGCTTGGCCAGGTAATCGTCGGCGCCCAGCTCCAGGCCGAGGATCCGGTCCAGCGGTTCGCCGCGAGCCGAGAGCATCAGCACCGGCAGCTCCGGGTGGTCGTTGCGCAATTGCTTGAGCAGCTCCAGGCCGCTGCCGTCGGGCAGCATCACGTCGAGCACCACGGCCGCCGGGGCGGCTTCGGCCAAAGCCTTGCGGGCGCTCAAGCCATCATGGCAGGCGCGCACCTGGAAACCTTCCTGGCTCAACCAACTGGTCAGCAGCTCACAGAGCTCCTGGTCATCATCTATCAGTAACAGCTCGCTCATGACTCACTCAATTTAGCCATTGTCGACGGCGCCGGTGCCCGCCACTGGCGAAGATCCCGCACAGCAGGGCGATCAGCGCGACTGCTCCACCGGTCACGAACCATTGCTGTTGCTCGGTAAGCCAGCGTGGCAAGGCACTGCCCTGTGCTTCTTTGAGTTGCTGGACCAGGCGTTGGTTCTCCTGGCGCAGTTTACTCAATTGGGTACTTTCCCGCGTGGCGTCAGCACTTTGCAATTGCTTGCTCAGTTCATCCCGCTGCCGTTCGCTTTCTTTCAAACGTTGCTGCAAATCGGTGATCTGGCTGCCGGCACTCAAGGACAGGGGCGTGGAACTGCCGGTGTTCGAGGTTTCTTCAGCGTGGGCCGTAGCCCCGATCATTAACACTGCCAACAGACACAACTGACGTAAGCGCATCGGAACTCCTGATTCCACACGAATATTCAGAACGTTGTCGGCAGGTTACCGGGAATAATGAGCGTTTAGGAGTGCGCTGAAGCCAATTGGTTCAGCGCACAACGAATCAAGGCAGGACTTGCTTGAACGGCTTGACCAGGACATGGGCATACACGCCGGCCGCGACATACGGATCAGCGTCGGCCCAGGCTTGTGCCGCCGCCAGGGAGGCGAACTCGGCGACGATCAGGCTACCGGTGAAACCGGCGTCTCCCGGGTCATTGCTGTCGACTGCCGGGTGCGGGCCGGCGAGCACGATACGGCCTTCGGCTTGCAGCTGTTTCAGGCGCTCGACGTGGGCCGGGCGCACGCCCAGGCGTTTTTCCAGCGAGTCGGCAACGTCGGTGGCAATGATGGCGTAGAGCATGTCAGTCCTCGGTTTTCGGCGTGGTAGGGTCGGTGTCATGCAGGTGGCGCGACAGGTAGATACCCTGGCCGACCAGGAACAGCACGGTCATGCCCAGGCTGCCGAACACCTTGAAGTCCACCCAGTAGCTCTGGAAGGTGAAGGCGACGAACAGGTTGGCGGCGCCGCAGAACAGGAAAAACACGATCCAGGCGATGTTCAGGCGCACCCAGATCGGGTCCGGCAAGCTCAGCGCGTGGCCCATGATCCGCTTGATCAGCAAGCGGTCACCGATGAAGTGGCTGCCGATAAAGGCCAGGGCGAACAGCCAGTTGACCACCGGGGCTTTCCATTTAAGGAAGGTTTCGCTGTGGAAGGCCAGGGTCAGGCTGCCGAAGACGAGGCAGGCGATCAGGGTCAGCCATTGGCTTTTTTCCAGCTTGCGCTGGGAGATGAAGAGCGCGCCGTAGACCACCACGGAGCTGATGATCAGCACCGCCGTGGCACTGTAGATGCCACCGACTGTCAGCTCGTGGCCGGCAAGATCGATGACGCGAGGGTCGATTTTGTAAACGATGAAAAACAGCAACAGCGGGATGAAGTCGATGAATTGTTTCACAGTAAGAGCCAGAAGCTGGATGTGGCGGCATAATAACAAACATCCTTGGTAGCGAAAGCGCCAGCTGACTTGAGGTTACACACTCCCGTGAATGTTGATTTGCACTGCCATAGCACAGCCTCCGACGGCGCCCTGGCGCCCGCGGTCCTGGTTGCGCGTGCGTTTGAAAAAGGCGTGCGAGTCCTGTCGTTGACCGACCACGACACCCTCGAAGGCCTGGCAGAGGCCCGTGATGCGGCGAATGCGTTGGGCATGCAACTGGTCAACGGGGTTGAATTGTCCTGCACCTGGGGCGGCGCGACGATTCATGTATTGGGCTACGGTTTTGACGTAAACGCACCGCCGCTGGTGGAGGCCATCGCCAAATTGCACGATGGCCGCTGGCTGCGGTCCGAAGAAATAAGCCGCAAGCTGGCCCTCAAGGGCATGCCCAACGGCCTGGAAGGCGCCCGCGCCATCCAGCAGGAACTGGGCGACAGCGGCAACGCCCCGGCCCGTCCGCACTTTGCCGACTGGATGGTGCGTGAAGGTTTTGTAAAGGATCGTGCCGAAGCGTTCCGCAAGTGGCTGGGCGCCGGCAAGCTGGGGGACGTCAAGCAACACTGGCCCACCCTGGAAGACACCGTCGGCACGCTGCGGGCAGCAGGTGCCTGGGTCAGCCTGGCGCATCCATGGCATTACGATTTCACCCGCAGCAAGCGCCGCAAGCTGATTGGCGACTATATTGGAGCGGGCGGCCACGCAATCGAAGTGGTCAACGGGCATCAACCCGCCGAACAGGTGGGTAGTTTGGCGATTCTTGCCCGCGAATTTGGTCTGCTGGTCAGCGCCGGCAGTGATTTTCATGGCCCTGGCGGCTGGTCCGAGATTGGCGAGTACCGCGCCGTCCCGGAAGATTTGCCGCCCCTTTGGTGTCGCTTCAAACATGACCCCATTATTGCCACCGTCTGAACAGGTAGAACACGTGAGTCAATTCTTCCAGATTCATCCGGAAAACCCCCAGGCGCGCCTGATCAAACAGGCCGTGGAGATCATCCGTGCCGGTGGCGTGGTGATCTACCCCACGGATTCCTCCTACGCTATCGGTTGCCAGATCGGTGACAAGAATGCAGTCGAGCGAGTAAGACGCCTGCGTGACCTGGACAAGAACCACAACTTCGCACTGATTTGCAGCGACCTGTCTCAGCTGGGGCTGTTCGCCAAGGTCGACACCGGCACCTTCCGCCTGCTCAAGGCCCACACGCCGGGGCCCTACACGTTCATCCTCAACGCCACCCGCGAAGTGCCGCGCCTGCTGCTGCACCCGAAGAAGCGCACCATCGGCCTGCGGGTGCCGGAACACCCGATCGCCCTGGCGCTGCTGGCCGAACTCGGTGAGCCGTTGATGAGCGTGTCGCTGATCCTGCCGGGTGAAGAAGAGCCGTTGTACGACCCTTATGAAATGCGCCGGTTGCTGGAAAAACACGTCGACCTGATCATCGACGGCGGCTACGGCGGCAACAAGGCCTCCACCGTGATCAACCTGGCCGACGGCGAGCCGGAAGTGGTGCGCGTGGGTTGTGGCGACCCGGCACCGTTCATGGTCGAGGCCTGAATGTCGGCCGTGGAATCCGTCGACAGCCAGGCGGGCGCCCAGCAGGAACTGCCATTTGCCATGGTCTACGGCCAGGCCGTCATGGAAATGCCGCTGGACCTGTACATCCCGCCGGACGCCTTGGAAGTCTTCCTCGAAGCCTTCGAAGGCCCGCTGGACTTGCTGCTGTACCTGATCCGCAAGCAGAACATCAACATCCTCGACATCCCGGTGGCGGAAATCACCCGCCAGTACATGGGCTATGTCGAGTTGATGCAGACCGTGCGCCTGGAACTGGCTGCCGAGTACTTGGTGATGGCCGCGATGCTCGCGGAGATCAAGTCACGCATGCTGCTGCCGCGTTCGGAAAGCATCGAAGCGGAAGAGGATGACCCGCGCGCCGAACTGATCCGTCGCCTGCAGGAGTACGAACGCTTCAAGGCCGCTGCCGAAGGCATCGACGGCCTGAGCCGGGTGGGCCGCGATGTGGTGGTGCCCAAGCTCGACGCCCCGGAAGCCCGGGCGCGCAAACTGCTGCCAGACGTAAGCCTGGAAGAACTGCTGATGTCCATGGCCGAAGTACTGCGCCGTGGCGATATGTTTGAAAGCCACCAGGTCAGCCGCGAGGCGCTGTCCACCCGCGAGCGCATGAGTGATGTGCTGGACCGTCTCAAGGGCGGCGGGTTTGTGCCTTTCGTCGAACTGTTTACCAAGGAAGAAGGGCGCCTGGGGGTGGTGGTGACCTTTATGGCGATCCTCGAACTGGTCAAGGAATCCTTGGTCGAGCTGGTCCAGAATGAGCCTTTTGCGGCTATCCACGTGCGGGCGCGAGCCGAATAAAGAGCTGAATCGATGAATCTGACTGAACCCCGCGAACTGGCCCCGCTGCTGGAGGCCTTTCTCCTGGCCTCGGGCAAGCCGCAATCCCTGGAACGCCTGTTCGAACTGTTTGAAGAAGCCGAGCGCCCTGAGCCGCCGGTGTTCAAGAAGGCGTTGGAGATTCTGCGCAAGTCCTGCGACGGCCGTGCCTTTGAGCTGCGGGAGGTGGCTTCCGGTTATCGCCTGCAAATCCGCGAGAAGTTTTCGCCGTGGGTGGGCCGCCTCTGGGAAGAGCGCCCGCAACGTTATTCCCGGGCGATGCTGGAAACCATGGCGCTGATCGCCTATCGCCAGCCGATCACCCGGGGCGAGATCGAGGACGTGCGGGGCGTGGCGGTTAACAGCCATATCGTCAAGACGCTGCTGGAGCGGGAGTGGATTCGGATCGTTGGTTATCGGGATGTGCCCGGCAAGCCGGCGATGTTTGCTACCACCAAGGTGTTCCTCGACCACTTCAACCTGAAAAACCTCGACGACTTGCCGCCGCTGGCCGAGCTGCGGGAGATGGAGCCGGACCCGGTCCTGGATTTCGACGACGCACCGGTGCCGGCCAGTTTGCAAGAGCTGGCCGACGCCAGCGCCGAGCCGGAAGAGCCGAAGGACGAAACCAGTTTCCATACGCTGTTGCTGGAACTGGATGACATGGAGCAGGGCATCAAGACCGACTTCGACGACTTGCTGCGTGATGGCGCGGTGGGTGAGGGTGAGCCGGAGCCTGCGCTGCAACTGAACGTTGAGGTTGAGCTGCCAGTCGAAGTTGAAGATGAGACCGAGCCTGAACACGAGGAGGACATCCTTGGCGTCGCCGAAGCCCGTGCCAAACTCCTGGCCGCCGTAGCTGCGCTCGAACAACCGCCGCTGAGCGACGAAGAAGACGAAGCCCGCGCCCTGGCCGAAGCCATCGAAAACGAACGCCGCCAATTCGAAGACTGACGCCGCTTCAAAATGTGGGAGCTGGCTTGCCTGCGATGCAGGCGACTCGGTCTTTCTGCTACACCAAGGCGATGCCATCGCAGGCAAGCCAGCTCCCACAGAAAACCAGTGCCTGGAAGGATTTCAATGAGCTCCACCAAAGACCCCTGCATCAGCATCTGCAAATTCACCGACGACATCTGCGTGGGCTGCGGCCGCAGCAAGCGCGAGATCCGTGCCTGGAAGAAACTCGACAAGGTCGAAAAGCGCACGGTACTCGCCGAAGCTGAACTGCGCCTGCTGGCGCTAGGTGCCACCGGTCGGCGGAAAGGCAAATGAACCCGCACATATCGACTAGTCTCTGATGCGCAACGCTCGCCATGAGCGTATGATTCGCGACCCTTTGGCGATGCGTTCGCCAAAAGCCCAGCTTTTACTATCTTCAGGCCCAGCCTGAATCGACACACCGGGAGGTGCTTAAGATGAGTGACCAAGACCAGAAAGACAGCCAGGAAATCGGCCCCGCAGGTGAAAAACTGCAGAAAGTCCTCGCCCGTATCGGCGTAGGCTCGCGCCGCGACGTGGAAGCCTGGATCACCCAGAAGCGCATCAAGGTCAACGGCGTTGAAGCCACTCTTGGCCAGCGCGTCGACCTGCACGATGCCATCACCATTGATGGCAAGGTCATCAAGCGTGAAGAGGCCGCCGAATCGGTGCGCCGCGTCATCATGTACAACAAGCCTGATGGCGAAATCTGCACCCGTGACGACCCGGAAGGCCGTCCAACCGTATTCGACAAGATGCCGCGCCCTAAAGAAGGCCGCTGGATCAACATCGGTCGTCTCGACATCAACACCACCGGCTTGCTGATGTTCACCACCGACGGTGAACTGGCCAACCGCCTGATGCACCCTTCCTACGAGATGGACCGTGAATACGCGGTGCGTGTACGTGGCGAAGTCGATGACGAAATGATCGAGCGTCTGAAAGCCGGCGTCGTGCTGGAAGACGGCCCGGCCAAGTTCACCGACATCAAGCAGGCTCCAGGCGGCGAAGGCTTCAACCATTGGTACCACTGCGTGGTGATGGAAGGCCGTAACCGTGAAGTACGTCGCCTGTGGGAATCCCAGGGCCTGGTGGTCAGCCGCCTGAAGCGCGTGCGTTTCGGCCCGGTGTTCCTCAACTCCGACCTGCCGATGGGCCGCTGGCGCGAAATGAGCCAGTACGAAGTCGACATCCTGAGTGCCGAAGTCGGCCTGACGCCGGTGGCCATGCCGCAGATGAACGCCAAGAGCAAAGACAAGCTCGAGCGTATGCAGCGTAAATCGTCGCGTCCGGTGGCACGCACCGACCGTGTTGCCCGCACCCTGCGCCCTGCGCTGGATGCACCGGCCACTGGCGGTCGTATCTCCCGCGAGCCGCATATCGAAGGCGAGCGTCGTCCTTCGGCACCGGCCCGTCAGGATGGCGAACGTGCGCCGCGCGCTCCGCGTCCAGCCGGTCGTGGCGGTGATGCCCCAACGGGCGGTCGCGGTAACCGGGGCGAGTCTGGCCGTGGTGCTCCGGCTGCGGGCCGTCCCGACGACAGCGCCAGCACCAAACGCCCAGCCAAGCCATCGCCGAAAAAGCGCCCGGGCTTGAAACTGGTCGATGACGCGTCATCGGGCAAGCGTCGTGGTGCACCGGCCGGTTCCGGCCAGCGTCCAGGTTTTGGTCGCAAGAAGCCGCAGTGATTCGTTAAGCGCTGCATAAAAACGCCAACCCTCGGGTTGGCGTTTTTTTTGGTCTGGATTTGGAACCTGCTCTATGAGCAAAGCAGGTCCATTGTGGGAGCGGGCTTGCTCGCGAATGCGGTCTATCAGTTGATACATCCAGTGACTGACCCACCGCATTCGCGAGCAAGCCAGCTCCCACAGTTGATCTCCATTGTTTTGACGGGCGGGTCAGAACATGAACGCCCCATCGAACACGGGTTTATCGTCGAGGGCCAACACGCCACTGGCGAAGATCAGGTCCAGATGGTGGCTGCCTTTCTGCCCGCCACCCAAGCCCAGGTGCAGCCCGCAATGGCGCTCTTCAAAGCCTGCATTGCGCGCATACAAATCCTTCACACCTTCATTGGTGCCAATACCCAGTTCTTCCACCCGGCGATTGGACGGGTTGGCATTCAGGTATTTGTTGAAGTCATCTGCCAACCCCGGCACTTCGCTGGCCACGGTGCAGATGGTCGAGTTCTCGATCCACAATTCCAGCGGCGATTGCAGCACGCCGTATTTGCGCGCAAAGGGAATGGTGCTGAGAAAGGTGCCTACAAACCGCACCTGGCCATTGATGGCCTCGCTGTGGGTCGCGATCTCGCCGGGCGCCAGGTCGTGGTTGCCGACGCCGTTGATATTGGTCCACTTCTTGATGCTGCTCATGGGCGCTTCAAGGCGCGAGCCATGCTGGTCGGTGAAGCTCAGCACGCTGGCCTGGGACATGCGCCGGATCAACGTGGCGTTGAGGTCGGCAATCCGCTGTGGGGCGACGCTGAAGGTGTCGTAGAAATAGTCGCCGTAGTCCTTGAGCAGCAGGGATTTTTTCCAGTGCTCGGCCATCACGCCTTGCAGCGCACGGATAAAGTCCGGGCCCTCGGCACGTGGGTTGGGCAAGGTCGAGGAATCGTAGAGAAACATGTACAGGTCGCAGGCTTCGATGGCCTTGGCCAGCGCTTCGCTGGGGGCCTGGTCCAGGCGTTGTACCTGGAAGTCGAAACGGGCGGCGCTGCCTTGGGTGATCGAGTGGGCGATGGCGTCGTAGCGTTCGGTATGGCCGAGCAGAATGGTGGGGCGGTGCAGGCCGGTGAGGGCCGGGTGATGGGCGAGGTAATAGAGAAAATGTTCGACGGCGCGGGCCTTGTCCATGACGTCCTTCCTTCAAAGCCTTCGGTAGGAGCAGTGGCAGGTGCGGCGTCCCGCACCTGCCGGGGTGCCTGATCAGATTAGAAAGGCCACATCGCGGTGCCGAACGGCACAACGGCGTCGGCTTGCATCATTTCAACGGCGGCCTCGTGGGTCGGCGCTTCAAACCAATCGTCGAGTTGCAGTTCGGTTTCCAGGTCATTTTCCAGTGCTTGCATGGTGAATCTCCTAGATGACGGTGTTTGAGACGAATTTGCCAGCGGGCTGCGCTGGGCAAGTGGATGAACCTAGAAGAGTGTGTTTGGGAATGCAAAATTTTTATTGACACGGTTTCATTTGGATTTTTTATTCTGTTTTGATGGCGATTTGGTTTATGTCGATGAAACAGACAGTTGGTTGCGTCTTTCTGAAGGAATTGTCTCGCCGTCAATTTCCCGATATCTGAAAGAATTTTCCCAATGTCCCTGCTATCCGCCGCATCGCATCCTGTCGGCCCAGACAGGTTTGGCGGTGTACAATGCGCCGCGTTTTACTGTGATCCCACTTTTTCAGGGCTATCCGCCTTGTTCATTCCGCCTGGCCACAAGCCTGTCGGGTTCGATTTCGTCACAGATAAAAACAACAGGTGACGTATGACCGTAAGAAAAAACGCTGGACCGAGGTTTGATCGGCGCTGCTGTAGCCCGTTACCAAAGCAGCATCCCTCCATGAGCACCCTCAAACCTTGCGTGAGACCCTTTCCATGAGTGAAGCCAACTCGCATTCAGGCGAACTGAAGCGCGGCCTGAAAAATCGCCATATTCAACTGATCGCCCTCGGTGGCGCGATTGGCACCGGGTTGTTCCTGGGTTCGGCTGGCGTGCTGAAATCCGCCGGGCCGTCGATGATCCTCGGTTATGCCATCTGCGGCTTTATCGCCTTCATGATCATGCGCCAGCTGGGCGAGATGATCGTCGAAGAGCCGGTGGCCGGATCCTTCAGCCACTTTGCCCACAAATACTGGGGCGGTTTCGCCGGCTTCCTGTCGGGCTGGAACTGCTGGATCCTGTACATCCTGGTGGGCATGTCGGAGCTGACGGCCGTCGGCAAGTACGTGCACTACTGGTGGCCCGAGATCCCGACCTGGGTGTCGGCGGCGGCGTTTTTTGTGTTGATCAACGTGATCAATCTGTCCAACGTCAAAGTCTTTGGCGAGGCCGAGTTCTGGTTTGCGATCATCAAAGTGGTCGCCATTGTCGGCATGATCGCCCTGGGCAGTTACCTGCTGGTGAGCGGCACCGGCGGGCCGCAGGCTTCGGTGACCAACCTGTGGGAGCACGGTGGGTTCTTTCCCCATGGTGTGGGTGGTTTGGTGATGGCCATGGCGATCATCATGTTTTCGTTTGGTGGTCTGGAGATGCTCGGGTTTACCGCAGCCGAGGCGGACCAGCCGCGTACGGTGATTCCGAAGGCGATCAATCAGGTGATCTACCGGATTCTGATTTTCTACATCGGCGCGTTGGTGGTGCTGTTGTCGTTGACGCCTTGGGACAGTCTGCTGGAGACCCTGAATGCCTCCGGTGACGCCTATAGCGGCAGTCCGTTTGTGCAGGTGTTTTCGATGTTGGGCAGTAATACGGCGGCGCACATTCTCAACTTTGTGGTGCTGACGGCGGCGTTGTCGGTCTACAACAGCGGCACTTACTGCAATAGCCGGATGTTGTTGGGGATGGCCGAGCAGGGTGACGCGCCGCGTGCATTGGCGAAGATCGACAAGCGTGGGGTGCCGGTGCGGTCGATCCTCGCTTCGGCGGCGATCACGCTGGTGGCGGTGTTGATGAATTATCTGATTCCGCAGCATGCGCTGGAGTTGCTGATGTCGCTGGTGGTGGCGACCCTGGTGATTAACTGGGCGATGATCAGCTTTTCGCATTTCAAGTTTCGCCAGCACATGGATCGGACGGGGCAGGTGCCGTTGTTCAAGGCGCTTTGGTATCCGTATGGGAATTATGTTTGCCTGGCGTTTGTGGTGTTTATTCTTGGGGTGATGCTGCTGATTCCGGGGATTCAGGTGTCGGTGTATGCGATTCCGGTTTGGGTGGTGTTTATGTGGGTTTGCTACGGGATCAAGAACAGGCGCAAGGCTCGGGAGGGGGTGGTGTTGAGTTGATGGTGTACATATCCGTTTCTTCGGTAACGGCGACTTATGGTTCCGCTCTTACAGCGGGTCACTTTTGGCAAACGCCCCAAAAGTAACCAAAAGGTCTCTGCCCCACCACTCGGTGCCTCGCCTAGGCTCGGCATGCCCGCACTCCGGCCCGGCTCCGCGGGCCGCCGCGACGGGCCATCCATGGCCCGGCGCGGCTAAATCGGCATCCCTGCCGATTTACCCGCTCCACCGTGCCTACTTGCGGCCATCGTGGTTAACGGGGCCCGCAGATCAAAATCAAAAGCAGATCAAGAGCACAGCGGCCTACCGGCCGGCTTGAGTGTTAAAAGCAAAGGCAAAGACCAGAGCGAAAGCAAAGCTGCTTTTCTGTGGGAGCTGGCTTGCCTGCGATGCAGACAACTCGGTTTTTCAGGCACACCGAGGTGATGCCATCGCAGGCAAGCGGCTCCCACATTTGGACCGTGGCCGCTTTAGATTTTGATTTGGTTTTTGCTCTTCAACACTCAAGCCGGCCGGGAGGCCGCTGTGCTCTTGATGTTGATCTTGATTTTGATCTTAGGCGCCCCGTTAAACCACGCTGGCCGAACGCAGGCTTTGGAGCGTGGGTAACCTGGCAGGACGCCAGGTTAGCCGTCCTGGGCCAAGGATGGCCCATGACGGCGGCCCACGGTCCAAAGCCGGAGTGAGGGTACACCGAGCCTAGGCGAGGTGCCGAGTGGTGGGGCATGTACGGGACAACCACATGGGTTACAAAAAAGTGCCTTCACATAGGTGACACTTTGATTGAAACATAACCGTTTTTTGCATCCCTAGCGTTTACTCGGCCCAAGATCACCGGACCGAAGATCACATTCCATATGCCATCACTGATCATCTCCATTCCGATGGTTTGATGGCTCAGCAAATTACCAACATAAATCCTTAGACCTGCTCGATTGATGATCCCACTACTGTCTGCCAGGTAACACTCGACATGACTCGCATAGCCCATCTCCGGCAACCGCTCCGGATAGACTCGTGTTGAAGGCATGTAACACGAGGCTGGCGTTTTCTGCCCAAGAGCCTCGTGTCCACGCTCGTAATTATAGTGCTGCACGAAGCGATCAAAGTGACGCTGCTGAGCATCCCACGCAACCGCCGGTGGTTGGGGTAACGTACTTTTCAGCGTCCTGTGCATACGTTCGTGGCGCCCGTTCTGATCAGGGCGGCCCGGTTCAATTCGCTCAGGAATGATCCCAAGTCGTAGCCACCAGATCGATAGCTGCGACAGCCCGGCACGGCCCGTGCTGGCAAACGGCACACCGTTGTCGGTACGGATGCGCTCAGGCAGCCCATATTCGCGGAAAACCCGCTCGAAGGTTTGCTGGGTTTCCTTGAAATTGGTGCTGGCCATACTCTCGCAGGCCAGTAAAAAGCGACTCGCGTGATCCATTATCGTCAACGGATAACACCACACACCTGCCCCTGTCAGAAATTGCCCTTTGTAATCAGCGCTGAAAAGCTGGTTGGGGATTTCTGCCTTACGTAAAGGCTTGGGATAGACAGCTACACGCGGGCGCAATTGCCGAGGCGTGATCAAATCAGCGGCCTTGAGGATGTTGTAAATGGTGGTTTTTGAGGGTGGGTTCTGCCCAGGAAAACGCCGTATCAAGTCGTTCTGGATCTTCTTCGGGCCGGGAACCGTTTCTCCAGTCGAACGCAATTCAATAATTGCCTGCCGGACAGCAAAAGGGACCACATACGTCTGATTGTGGCGGCTGCGACTTCGCTCTTCGAGGCCTCTGGGCCCCTCCGCTTTGTAGCGCTCGACCCATTTATAGCCAGTCTTGCGACTGATTTGATGGTCCAGGCACAGCTGGCTAAAGCTGTGCTCGTCCTCCAAATAGTCGGCGATGAACTTCACTCTGAGGTCCATAGGTTTCAGCTCTTTCCAGGGCATGGTCAGATCCTCGCGAAATCGACCCTGCCAGTTAAAAAACTGTTACCTATGTGCGTGAACTAATTTGTAACCCATGTGGGTGAGTCATACCGGCAAGAGCGTTTTGCTTACTTTTGCGCTTTTCAAAAGTGAGCCGCTGTAAGAGCCAGCCCTTTCAAGGTCTTTGCCTCAATCGCGTCCTACGCCTATTCCGGGCTGAAATTAAGAAAAAACGAGTTGAATTTGGTTCAGTTAGCATCTCTTTTGGTCAAAAAATGATCATGTTTTGAGGCTTTTTCCAAAGACCTTGAAAGGGCTGGCTGTAAGAGCGGAACCAATAGCGGCCCTAGCCGCAGCAACGGATATACCCCCAGCCCCCAGCAGCCCACCACATTGGCGTATCCTTACCCCTCCACCCCAAGGCCCGATCAAAAAATGCTGGTGATATCCAACAACGTGCACCTCCCCGACGCCGAGATCGAGCTGACAGCCATCCGCGCCCAAGGCGCCGGCGGTCAAAACGTCAATAAAGTCTCCAGCGCCGTGCACCTGCGTTTCGACATCCCGGCCTCGTCCCTGCCTGACTTCTACAAGGAACGCCTGCTGGCCCTGCGCGACACCCGCATCACCAGCGACGGCGTGCTGATCCTCAAGGCCCAGCAATACCGCACCCAGGAACAAAACCGCGCCGACGCCCTCGAGCGCCTGGTCGAGCTGATCCTCAGCGCCACCAAGGTCGAAAAGAAACGCCGCCCCACCAAACCCACCCTGGGCTCAAAAAAGCGCCGCCTCGAATCCAAAACCAAACGCGGCAGCATCAAGGCCGGTCGCGGCAAGGTTGATTTCTAAGCCGCCTCCCGCTCCTCGCGGTACTTAGGCGCCTGCCGATACAAATACAGGCTCAACAGCAACCCGCCAAACGCCGCGATCGCCGCAAACAGAAAGATCGAGGCAAATCCGAACCCCGCCGCAATCGCCCCGGCCAACGGCCCGGTGATCCCCAACGACAAATCGATAAACAGCGAATACGCCCCCACCGCCGCGCCCCGGCTCGAGGCAGGCACCAGGTTGACCGCCTCCACACCCAAGGCCGGAAACACGAGGGAAAACCCGAACCCGCTCAACGCCGCACCCGCCAACGCCAAATGAGGATCCGGCGCCAGCCACAACAGCAGCAGGCCCAGGGTCTCTACCGACAGGCAGGCAATCGCCACGCGAAACCCGCCAATGCGGTTGATCAAATTACCGAACAACAACCGCGCCCCGATAAAGCTGGCACCGAACAGGCTCAGGCACAGCACCGCGTTGTCCCAGTGCTGGGTCGCGTAATACAGGGTGATGAAGGTCGCAATGGTGCCAAACCCGATCGAGCCCAGCGCCAGGCCGCAGCCGTGGGGCAGTACGCGCCCGAGCACATGCATGAACGGTAGGCGCTCGCCCACCACGATCGGCGCGGCGACTTTCGGCCAGGCCAGCAGCAGGCCCAATACCGCCAGCAGGATGATGCTGACGCCCATGCTCCACAGCCCGAAATGACTGACCAGCAACACCCCCAGCGGTGCGCCGATGGCTAGGGCGCCGTAGCTGGCGATGCCGTTCCAGGAGATGACCTTGGCGGTATTCGCCGCGCCCACCCGGCCGATGCCCCAGCCAATGGAGCCCGAGCCCACCAGGCTTTCAGCGCTGCCCAGTACCAGGCGGCCGATCAGCAGGCTGGTGAGGCTCAACGCCGGCAGGTGTGACAGCCACGCAGAAAGCAACATGAACACGCCGCTCAACCCGCAGCCCGCCAGGCCGTACATGACGGCGCGCTTGCTGCCGCGGTTATCGATGATGCGCCCGGCATAGGGCCGGCTCAGCAGGGTGGCCAGGTATTGCACGCTGATCACCAGGCCCGCGATCACGGCGCCAAAGCCCAGGTCGCTGTGCACGTAGCCGGGCAACACGGCCAGGGGAATGCCGATATTCAGGTAGCCGATGAATGTGAACAGAACGATGGAAACGACTTGCAGCGTGACCGCCATGGGGCGCTGGGTATCTGGCATGGGGAGAGGTCCACTGTCGCAGCAGGAAAAGATAGGCTGCTTATGATACCGATGCTGGGCGCGTGCGGGGGCAGCAAACCAAACTTTTAGCGATCGGCGGGGTTGAGCAGTTGCGTGGTTACCAACGCGGCGAGGGCGTTTTCCTGAGTGCCGAAGCGCTTGAGCAGGAGTGCCTGTTTTTCCGGGGTGAGGCGGTTCCATACGTCGACCATCTGCAGGGCAGTGTCGAGCAGGGCGGTATCGGGGGTGGTGTCGGTCATGGCGGGCTCACGGTGTTCAGGCGGTGTGGAAAGCACGCAATGTCACGCTTTCCACACGGTCTGGGTACGGCACTCAGTCTGCGCTTTTGCGGTCGACCGGTTTTGCCTCTTTTGGCTCGGGCTTGCTGGCACCGGCCTGTTGCGGGGTTGGCTGCTCAGTTTCGCGCAGGCTTGGGAAGGGGAGATTAGGGATTTCGTGCATCGTCGTCGCTCCTCGCAAGATCTGTTTTATCAATCGCAGGTGATTCCGCGCTTTCAAAAAGCTTGGGCAGGATACAGCACTGTAAATGACAGAAAGATTTTATCTCGAAAAATGAACACCTCTTCATCCCGCCGCGCAAGTGACGTGGCGCCACAGGCGGATTGGTTGTCATCGTACAACATCACCCGTAACGGATTGACATCGTGTTGCGGACTGAATATAACGCTAACAGTTGTATGACGACATATGACGTTACAGTTTTATAGCGCCCGTAATACGGGTGCGCTCGGTCGCAGAACGTAAGCCTCAAATCTAAAAATAATTAAGGTGAAGCGATGAAAATCAAAGGCATCCGTTGGTGGATGGTCGGGCTGATGACGGTCGGCCTGATTATTAACTACCTGGCCCGCAACACGCTGTCCGTCGCAGCCCCCACGCTGATGACCGACCTGAGTATCTCCACTGAGCAGTATTCCCACATCGTTGTTGCCTGGCAGGTATGCTACGCCTTGATGCAGCCGATCGCCGGTTATGTGATCGATGCGATTGGTACCAAGATGGGCTTTGCGATCTTCGCCATTTCCTGGTCGGTGGTGTGTGCCCTGGCGGCGTTTGCCACCGGTTGGCAGAGCCTGGCAGTGGCCCGTGGCGCCCTGGGGCTGACGGAGTCGGCGGGCTTCCCCGGCGGCGTCAAGGCGATTACCGAGTGGTTCCCGGCCAAGGAGCGTTCCGTCGCCATCGGCTGGTTCAACTTTGGTTCGTCGTTTGGTGCGCTGCTGGCGCCGCCACTGGTGGTCTGGGCGATTTTGCACAGTGGCTGGCAGTTGGCGTTCCTGATCGTCGGCGGTATCGGCCTGGTATGGAGCGGGCTTTGGCTGCTGCTGTACAAGCACCCGCGTGACCAGCGCCTGCTGGCTCAAGCCGAGCGTGAGTACATCGAAGCCGGCCAGGAAACCCACCTCAAGGAAGGTGTGCAGAAGAAAGCCAGCTGGAAGCGCATCCTCAAGAGCCGTAACTTTTTCGCCATCGCCTCGGCGCGGATGCTCTCGGAACCGGCCTGGCAGACCTTCAACGCCTGGATTCCGCTGTACCTGATGACCGAGCGGCACATGAACATCAAGGAAATGGCGCTGTTCGCCTGGCTGCCGTTTCTGGCCGCCGACATCGGCTGCGTACTGGGTGGCTACCTGAGCCCGCTGTTCCATCGCTACTTCAAGGTTTCGCTGTTCACTTCGCGCAAGCTGGTGATGCTGTTCGGTTGCCTGTGCATGATCGGCCCGGCGTGCATCGGCCTGGTGGACAGTGCCTACACCGCGATTGCCCTGCTGTGTGTCGGTGGTTTCGCGCACCAGACCTTGTCCGGCGCGCTGTTTTCCATTGCCTCGGACTCATTCGGCAAGAACGACGTGGCCACCGCCACCGGTGGCGGGCAGATGTGCGGGTTTATCGGGGCTGCGGCATTTACCGCCGTGTTCGGCGTGCTGGTGACCAAGGTCGGCTACAGCCCGCTATTTGTGGTGCTGGCGATTTTCGACATCATCGCGGCCATCATCATCCTGACTGTGGCCCGGGAGATTGTTAAAGGCCCGGAGCCGACCGTCCAGACGGGGCACGGCGGCAGGTTGTTGCCGGTTTAACCCTGGCGCTCCATCGCCGCCTTGTAGAGCGAGTGCTTCGGCTGGGCAAACACCCGCGCCAGCATCGGTTCGAAGAAGCTCAATGGCAGGGTGTCGTAGGCTGGATCGAACGCCGCCGCGTCGTATTGCGCGCAGAACTCGATGGTTTGCCGGTACTGCGGGTGGTCGCCAAATTGCTCGCGCAGGTGGCGGTCCATCCCCAGGTGATGGAAGAAGTAGTAACCCTGGAAAATCCCGTGCTTCTCCACCATCCACAGGTTCTCGGGGCTCACAAACGGCTTGAGGATCGCGGCGGCGATGTCCGGGTGGTTGTAGGAACCCAGGGTGTCGCCGATGTCGTGGAGCAGGGCGCAGACCACGTACTCTTCATCACGTCCGTCGTGCCAGGCGCGGCTGGCGGTTTGCAGCGAGTGAGTCAGGCGGTCCACCGGGAAGCCGCCGAAGTCGCCTTCCAGCAGTCGCAGGTGCGCCACGATTCGGGTTGGCAGTTGCCGGGCGTAGGCGCTGAAATCCTTGGCGATGATCGCCCAGTCTTCCTGGGTGCCATCCTGCATATGGGTGAAGCGGGCCTGCTGGTTCATCAAAGCCTCTCTTATTGTTTTTGAGGTGCAGGGCTAGAACGGCACCTTGCCCAGAATCATGTCGCGGTACATCACAAAATCCCCCAACAGGCTGTAAAGCGGGTGCTGGAAGGTCGCCGGGCGATTCTTTTCAAAGAAGAAGTGGCCGACCCAGGCAAAGCTGTAGCCCGCCACCGGCACCGCCAGCAGCAGCCACCAGGCGCCTTTGCCGATCGCGAACGCCAGAATGAAGATCACCAGACTGGTGCCGATAAAGTGCAGGCGACGGCAGGTGCTGTTGCCGTGTTCCCTCAAGTAATACGGGTAGAAATCAGCGAAGCTATTGAATTGTCTGACATTTTCCACAGTATCCGGCCCTCTGATTATTGTTCTGCCCGACAGATGTTCGGCGGGGAGCTTATTTGAGTCTAGAGTCATCAGTGGTAACAGCCAGTGACAATAGATGCCACTTTAGTATCCTTCGGATTCCTGGCTGTCGTTTCAGCCTTCCTTGTTAAGAAAACGCCATGAGCGAACGAACGACTTCTGCAAGCTGGGCGATGGGGATAGTCAAGGCGCTGGAGATGGACGGCCTGGATTGCCGTGCCTTGTTCAAGCAGCTTGGCCTGGATTACGCCGCGCTGAATGACCCGGATGCACGTTTCCCCCAGGACTCCATGACCCGGCTCTGGCAGCGTGCGGTCGAGCTGTCGGGCAACCCGGCGATCGGCTTGAACATGGGCAAGGTGGTGCGCCCTGCGTCGTTTCATGTGGCTGGCTACGCGTTGATGTCCAGTAACACCCTGGCCGAAGGTTTCATGCGCCTGGTGCGTTATCAGCGAATCATCGCTGAAAGTGCCGACTTGAGTTTCCGACTGTTACCCGAAGGTTATGCGTTGATTCTTACCGTGCACGGCGACCACCTGCCGCCCACCCGACAAAGCGCCGAAGCGTCCCTGGCCAGTGCCCTGGCGTTATGCGGCTGGCTGACCGGGCGCACTCTGCAACCGCGCAAGGTGCTCGTGCAGGGCGATCAACCGGCGGACCTGGCACCCTACAAACAAGCGTTCCATGCACCGTTGGTGTTCAACGCGCCCTATGACGCGCTGATCTTCGAGCGGGCGGATATGGAGGCGCCGTTGCCTACGGCGAACGAGGCGATGGCGTTGCTGCACGATCGTTTTGCCGGGGAATACCTGGCGCGGTTTTCCGAGAGCCGGGTGACCCACAAGGCGCGGCAGGTACTGTGTCGATTGCTGCCTCAAGGCGAGCCCAAGCGCGAGGTGGTCGCGCAAACGTTGCACCTGTCCCAGCGCACCTTGCAGCGTCGTTTGCAGGAGGAGGGCACCAGTTTCCAGACCTTGCTCGATGACACCCGCCGCGAACTGGCCGAGCAATACCTGGCGCAGCCGAGCATGACCCTGCTGGAAATTGCCTACCTGCTGGGGTTTGCCGACCCGAGCAACTTCTTCCGCGCGTTCCGCCGCTGGTTCGATGCCACGCCCGGCGAGTACCGGGCGCGGTTGCACGAGTTGCCTGTCAGTGACGCCAAAACGCCGGAATGCACAGCACAAACACCGTAATGATCTCCAGCCGGCCCAGCAGCATGCCGAACGACAGGATCCACTTGGCGGCATCCGGCAGGGTGGAGAAGTTGCCGGCCGGGCCGATGGTTTCCCCCAGGCCCGGGCCCACGCCGGACACGGTGCTGGCGGCGCCGGTCAGCGCGGTCATCCAGTCCAGGCCCAGAAGTGACAGGGCCAGGGCGATGGCGCAGATGGTGATGGCGAAGAAAAACGAAAAGGTCAGGATCGAACGCACGATTTCTTCATCGAGGCGATGGCCGTTGTACTTCTGCTTGATCACTGCCCTTGGGTGAATCAGCTGGTTCAAGTTGGCCTTGAGCAGGATGTAGGCCACCTGGAACCGGAAGATCTTGATCCCGCCGGCGGTGGAACCGGAGCAACCGCCCACAAAGCCCAGGTAGAAGAACAGCATCAGCGAGAAATTGCCCCAGATGCTGTAGTCCCCCAGGGCAAAACCGGTGGTGGTCACTACCGAAGTGACGTTCACCGCCACGTGGCGCAGCGCATCCAGCCAATGCAGGTCGGTGGTCCACCAATACCAGGTGCCGAGCACCAGCCAAGTCACCACCAGCAAACCGAGCATGCCCTGCACCTGCTGGTCCTTGATCAGCGCCCGGCGGTTGCCGCGCATCGTGGCCACATACAGGGTGAACGGCAGACTGCCGAGAATCATCACCACCACCGCCACCCAGTGCACCGCCGGCTGTTTCCAGTGGGCCAGGGATTCATCGGAGGTGGAGAACCCACCGGTGGAAATCGCCGACATCGCATGGTTGATCGCGTCGAACAGGCCCATGCCTGCCCACCAGAACGCCAGGCTGCCGAGGATGGTGATGCCCACGTACGCGGCAACGATCAGGCGCGCCACCATGTGCGAGCGGGGCATGACCTTTTCCGAGCGGTCGGAAGATTCGGTCTGGAACAGACGCATGCCACCGATGCGCAGCAGCGGCAGGATCGCCACCGCCATGCCGATAAAGCCGATGCCGCCGAGCCAGTGCAACAGCGAGCGCCAGATGAGGATGCCCGGGGACATGGTGTCCAGGCCGCTGAGCACCGTGGAACCGGTGGCGGTGATGCCGGACATGCTTTCGAAGAACGAGTCGGTGTAGCTGATGTGCTGTGTCAGCAGGAACGGCAGTGCGGCGAAGATGCACACCACCAGCCAGCTGGAGACGGTCAGCAGGTACATGTCCCGGGGGCGCAGGTGCACGTGCTCCGGGCGGCCGGGGATCACCAGCGCCAGGCCGGCGATGAAGGTAATCAGGCTGGCCCAGAGGAACGATGGCAGGTCGCTGGTGCGTTCGAAGAAGACCAGGGTCGCCATGGGGATGACCATGGCGATCGCCAGGGTGATCAGGAAGATGCCGATTATGAAACCGATTATCCGTAAGGTCGGCAACGCCATGAGGTCCGCTCGGTGTGACAGGAAAGGCGCCATTCTACCTGCGGTGCAGGGCAAGTAAACCGGGGGCTGGAAGGCGACGCCGGGCAAATGTGGGAGCGGGCTTGCTCGCGAAAGCGGTGTGCCAGTCAACGGATGCATTGGCTGACCCACCGCTTTCGCGAGCAAGCCCGCTCCCACAGGGGGGTTGCGGTGGTTAATGGACCTTGAAGGGCAGGCACAAAAAAGGCGACCCGAAGGTCGCCTCATTCAACGCGGCACGGATCAGAATTCGTGATCAGCGTTATCCGGGTTCAAGTCACTGATGCCCAGCTTGCCAGCGGCCTGTTCGATCGAACCGGTCTGCTTGACCAGCGCGGCGATGGCATCACGCACGATCTGGTTGCCTTTATCGTTACCGGCCGCGATCAACTGGTCGTAGTGTTCGCCGTTGTTGGCGTGATCCACCATCACCTGGATCTTCGCTTCGGTCGACGCCAGGTCGGCTTTCAGTGTCGCATCGGCGGTTGGATCAGCCTTGGCCACCAGGGACGACAGGCTTGGACCGGTCATTTTGGTACCGTCGGTGCGGGTGTACTCGCCCAGGTAAACGTTACGAATGCCTTTGGCGTCATAGAAGTGCGAGTTGTGGGTGTTGTCGCTGAAGCAATCCTGTTCGTCTTCCGGCGAGTTGGCTTCCAGGGAAACCTTCATGCGCTCACCGGCCAGTTCGCCCAGGGACAGGCTACCCATACCGAACAGCATTTTGCGCAAGCCATCGGTCGGCGCTTCGGCTTCCAGGGTGGCGCGGTAGTTGTCTTCGACGTTGGGTTTCCAGTTGCCGACCATTTCTTCCAGGTCGCTGACCAACAGTTGAGTCACGGCGCGCAGGTAGGTGCGGCGGCGCTCGTTGTGGCCGCCAGTAGCGCCATCACCGGTCATGTAGTCTGACGCTGGACGATTGCCGGCGCCCGGGCCGGTGCCGTTCAGGTCCTGGCCCCAGAGCAGGAATTCAATCGCGTGGTAACCGGTGGCCACGTTGGCCTCGGAACCGCCCAGCTCGTTCAGGCTGGCGAGTTTTTCCGGGGTGATGTCTTTCACATCGACCTTGTCTTCGCCGACCTGGATTTCGTTGTTGGCAATGATGTTGGCGGTTGCGCCAGGGTTGCCCAGGGCGTGTTCGTAGGTTTTGTCGACGTAGTCGATCAGACCTTCGTCCAGGGGCCAGGCGTTCACTTGGCCTTCCCAGTCGTCAATGATGGTGTTGCCGAAGCGGAACACTTCACTCTGCAGGTACGGCACGCGCGCGGCGATCCAGGCGGTACGGGCCGCTTTCAGGGTGTCGTCGTTCGGGTTGGCGAGGAAGGTGTCGATCGCGGTTTGCAGGGTCTTCGCAGTGGACTCGGCATCGCTGTATACGGCGAAGACCATGTCAGCGTAATGCGCGACCACGGCCTTGGCAGCGGCCTCGTCGACCTGGCCTGCCGGGGCAGCCGCAGGGGCTGGAGTGCTGGCGGCGGCCGGGGCTTGAGGCGCGGCGGCCTTGTCTTTGCCTTCACCGCAACCGGCAAGAGAAATGGCAATGGCGAGAAGGCTGGCGGTGGCCAGGGGCATACGAATCATGGCGAACATCCTGCTTCGGTTGATGATGGGGCACGCGGGGGGCGCGCAAAACTGCGACATAATGCGAAAGATTTGCATTTTGTGTAAAGGGTTATAACTAGGAAATATTTAGTATCGATTTGCTGGCCATCGGCGCGTGCGGCACCGCTGGCCAGCATTGCTTCAGAGAATGGCGGCGTTATTGCGTTGGGCCTGTTTCAAGTAGGCCGCCAACTCCCGTGCCGGCAGGGGTTTGCTGTAGTGGTAGCCCTGACCTTCGTGGCAACCCTCGGAGATGATGTAGGCCTCCTGTTCGGCGGTCTCCACACCTTCGGCGATCACCTGCATGCCGAGGCTTTTGCCGAGCTGGATGATCGCCCGCACGATGGTCGCGTCGTCGTCGTCATCCAGCAGGTCCTGGACGAAGCTCTTGTCGATCTTGATCTTGTCCAGCGGCAGGCTTTTCAGATAGCTCAGGGACGAATAGCCGGTGCCGAAGTCATCAATTGCAATCAACGCCCCGGAGCGGCGCAGGCTCAGCAGGTGCTGGGCGGCGGTGCTGATGTCTTCCATCAGGCCGGTCTCGGTAACTTCCAGCTCCAGGCTACGGGGCGGCAGGCGGTAGATTTGCAGCAGGTTGTTGACCACCCGTGGCAGCTCGGCGTGGTGCAACTGTACGGTGGACAGGTTGACCGCCATGCGCAGCTCGGTGAAGCCTATGTCATGCCATTCCCGAAGTTGCCGGCAGGCCTGGTCCAGCACCCATTCGCCGATGGCAATGATGGTGCCGTTCTGTTCGGCCAGGGGGATAAACAGGTCAGGCGGCACCAGGCCATGTTCCGGGTGCTGCCAGCGAATCAAGGCTTCGACACCCACCACGCGGTGGTCGAGATAGCTGATCTGCGGCTGGTACACCAGGTGGAACTGCTCGCGGCTCAAGGCGTCGCGCAAATCCTTTTCCAGCTCGCGGCGGCGGCGCATTTCGCTGTCGACGCTGGCGATATAGAACTGGTAGCGGTTGCGCGAACGGCTCTTGGCCAGGGTCATGGTCTGTTCGGCTTTTTGCAGCAGCTTCTCGGTGCTGTCGCCGTCTTCCGGGAACAGGGTGATGCCGATGGTGGCACGCAGGCGGATCTGTTCGTGGTCGAGGGCGAATTCGGCCTCCAGGTCATCGAGGATGCTTTGCGCCAGCTCGGCGGCTTCGTAGGGTTGCTCGATATCGGCCTGCACCAGGGCGAACTGGTCGCCACCCAGGCGGGCGAGGGCGCCGAGGCGGCCGCTGTGGGCGCGCAGGCGGTCGGCCAGGGCCAGCAGCAATTGGTCGCCGGCCTGGTAGGTGAACTGCTCGTTGACGCTTTTGAAGTCATCCAGCCCCACACACAGCACTGCGACACGGCGCTGCCGGCGGCCGGCGTCGGTCAGGATCTTGTCCAGTTGCTCCTGCAACTTCTGGCGGTTCGGCAGGCCGGTGAGAAAGTCGTACTGGGCCATGCGCAGCAGGCTGTTCTCCGCCTCGTGGCGCAAGTGGGTGTTGCGCTCGATGGATTCGAGCAACTGGTTGGCGGTGCTGATCCAGATCCCCAGCTCGTTTTTCTCGTGGCCCTTGAGCTGCGGAATCTTGTGCTCGCTGGGGCGATCGGGGTTGATCGAACTCAGGTGCTCGATGACGCGGGACAGCGGCTTGGTCAGCAGCCAGTGATAGACCAGGTACAACACCAGGCCCATGGCCAGGGCCCGCAGCACCCCGGAGATGAAAATGATCACCGAACTGACGAGAAACCCTTTGCCATAGGTGGCGGTGTCGAGGGTGATGCTCAGGTCGCCGTAGTACTCGCTATAAGGCCCGCGCCCCACCAGTGGCGTGGTGAACGTGCGCTCCTGGCCCAGAATCAGGTCGGTCAGCCAGCGGGTTGGGGATTGTTGCAGGTCGCGGGTTTTTTCCGCGAGCATGGTTTCGTTGGGGTGGCCGATGGAGGCCATGCGCACGGCATCGTCCTGGAACAGACCTTCGATGACCTGCATCCCCATCTCCCGGTCCAGGCTGTAGACGGCCTGGGTCGACGGGTCGCGAAACATGTCGAGGATGCGCTGGGCATCACCGGCCACGGCCTGGCGCGTCTTATAGGCATCAAAGACGATCTGCGCCGCGCTCAGCACCACGCCCACTGCCAATGCCGAAAGCAGCACCACCCGTAGCAACTTCACCGACAAGCTGTTTTTGAGTTCCAGCTTCAAAGGGGTATTCCTTGTTCCATGCGGGTAGCCTCAATATGCCATGAGTATTGGCAATCCCGTGAAGGCAGTCAAAGGAACATTGGGCCCGAAGAACGTGAATACTAACAAGTGAAGGCCGGGAAGGAGGAAGGCGGATCCTGTCCGCCGTCCTCTTGTACCGCGCGGGGGAGCGAAGGCAAATGCCTTTTTGAGAGCTCGCGAGAGATTGTCGAGAGTTTTATCAGCTGAAAGTAATCTGCGCGGATGATTGCTGGTGGACATCTTCGCCGATTTTTCCCTGCCCGTTATCGGCACCCTGATTTTGTGAATCCAGGAGCTTCCCCAGCAAATCCATGCCTTTTTCTGCCAGCGGCATGAGTGATGACACGGCAGACATTCCCATCGTTAACGGATCCATTGCGCACTCTCCTACTAGAAATGAGAGAGTTATTTCTCTCACTTGGTGGGTGGCCAGTTCATCTCCTTGGGTTCCACGGGGCCTGCATTACGCTTTTGCATCAGCCACAAAAAAGCCCGGCAATTGCCGGGCTTTTTCTACTGCAAGCGTTGCTTAAGCGGTGAAGGTTTTGCCTTCGAACTGCTCAGCCACGAACTTCCAGTTGACCAGGTTCCAGAACGCTTCCACATACTTTGGACGCACGTTGCGGTAGTCGATGTAGTAAGCGTGTTCCCAGACATCGCAGGTCAGCAGCGGGGTGTCGCCGCTGGTCAGCGGGTTGCCGGCGCCGATGGTGCTGGCCAGGGCCAGGGAACCGTCAGCCTTTTTCACCAGCCAGCCCCAACCGGAACCGAAGGTACCGACGGAAGTCTTGGTGAACTCTTCCTTGAACTTGTCGAACGAACCGAACGCAGCGTTGATGGCTTCAGCCAGCGCGCCGGTAGGTTGGCCGCCGGCGTTTGGCGCCAGGCAGTTCCAGTAGAACGTGTGGTTCCAGACCTGAGCGGCGTTGTTGAAGATGCCGCCCGAAGAAGACTTGACGATTTCTTCCAGGGTCTTGCCTTCGAACTCGGTGCCGGGCACCAGGTTGTTCAGGTTCACGACATAGGTGTTGTGGTGCTTGTCGTGGTGATATTCCAAGGTTTCCTTGGAAATGTGCGGCTGCAGGGCATCGTGTGCGTAGGGCAGCGGCGGCAATTCGAAAGCCATGATGATTCTCCTAATCAGGTCAGTTGCGGTGAGCGCAAGGCCGATCACGGGCGGCCAAACAAGCGCCGGGGAGTTTGTACTCTTTGCGGCGCAGGGGCTGGATCATAGCACCGGGGGTGCGGCAAAACCACGCAACAACTGTGTGGGATAGAGGTTCCAGAGCGTTTTGGAATATCTACGCGGCGCTGATTAATTGATAGGCCACGCTGAACATCATGGCCGCCACCAGCAGGTCCAGAATTCGCCAGGTGGCAGGGCGCGCCAGCCACGGTGCCAGCCATGCGGCGCCCAGGGCCAGGGTCATGAACCACAGGAATGAAGCGCTGGCGGCACCGGCCACGTAGGCGCCCGGCTCGGTCTGCTGGGCGCCGAGGGAGCCGATCAACAGAACGGTGTCCAGATACACGTGGGGATTGAGCAACGTCACCGCCAGGGCGCTGAGCATCACCGCCTTCAGCGAGCGTACCTTGAGGTTCTCGCCCTGGCCCAGGCTCTGCTTCGAGCAGGCCCGGCGCAGGGCAAGGGTGCCGTACCACAACAGGAACGCCGCGCCGCCCCAACGGGCAACTGCCAGCAATATCGGGTTATGCGCCAGCACGGTCGCCAGGCCGAACACGCCGGCGGCCACCAGGATTGCGTCACAGACCACACACAATGCCGCCACGGGCAGGTGATGTTCGCGCCGCAGGCTCTGCGCCAGCACAAACGCGTTCTGGGTGCCGATCGCCATGATCAAACCAAAGGCTACCAACAGGCCATTCGTATAGCTCTGCCACATAGGATTTACTCCGCGTCCGCTGCCAATTGCTTTAACACCTTCATCGCGCGCTCGGCATCGGCGCGGCCAACGAACAAGTGATCGTGGTAGTAGCCGGCAATCACGTTGCAACTGATCCCGGCCTTGCCCAGGGCGGTGGCGAAGGCCGCGGTCAGGCCGACGGCTTCCAGGGCCGAATGCACGTTGAGGGTGATCCACGCCGCTACGTATTCGAAAGCCAGTCCGGCCCGTTCGGCCTGCTGGCGCTCGACGATCAGCGTCAGACCTTCCTGCTCGCGGAAGCTGCCGATCACTTCGCAACCCTCGGGGATGCGGCCGTCGGCCAGGGTACAGAACACGTAGTCACCGTCATTAAGCTGTGGGCTCATGCTGCGCAGCAGGGTTGCCAGGGCGGTTTCGCCAGCCATGTGGAAGGTCCTTGAATAAAAAGAAGCGATGCTGGCTATTCTCCCGTCCAAGGCTGTATAAGAAAAACCAATATTGCTGATCGCTCATTAGGAAAACTGATGTTCGACTATAAATTGCTTTCCGCCCTCGCTGCGGTGGTGGAACAGGCCGGCTTTGAGCGGGGCGCCCAGGTGCTGGGAATCTCTCAGTCGGCGATCTCCCAGCGCATCAAGCTGCTGGAAGCGCGGGTCGGCCAGCCGGTGCTGGTGCGCGCCACGCCGCCGACGCCCACCGAAATCGGCCGCCGTTTGCTCAACCACGTGCAACAGGTGCGGCTGTTGGAGCGCGACCTGCAAAGCCAAGTGCCCGCGCTGGATGAAGAGGGCATGCCCGAGCGCCTGCGCATCGCCTTGAATGCCGACAGCCTCGCCACCTGGTGGGCCGAGGCCGTCAGCGACTTCTGCGCCGAGCAACACCTGCTGCTGGATTTGGTCGTAGAAGACCAGACCGTCGGCCTCAAACGCATGCGTGCCGGCGAAGTGGCGGCGTGTATCTGCGCCAGCGAACGCCCGGTGGCCGGTGCCCGCAGCCTGTTGCTCGGTGCCATGCGCTATCGGGCGCTGGCCAGCCCGGCGTTTGTCGCACGGCACTTTCCCGATGGCGTACGCGCCGATCAACTGGCCCGCACTCCGGCGCTGGTGTTTGGCCCGGATGATTTTCTGCAGCATCGCTACCTGGCATCCCTGGGTGTCGACGGTGGTTTCGAACACCATTTATGCCCCTCGTCCGAAGGTTTTATCCGCCTGACGGAAGCTGGATTGGGCTGGGGCCTGGTGCCCGAATTGCAGGTGCGCGATCAACTGGAAAGAGGCGTGCTGGTGGAGTTATTACCAGATAAGCCGATCGATGTGCCTCTGTACTGGCATCATTGGCGCAGTGGTGGACAATTGCTGGGTCTGCTGACGGATCATCTGGCACACACAACGGGGCAATGGTTGGTGCCGTTGGCGTGATGGCCAGCGTCAAGGCAACAGCGATGAAAAACGAAAGAATGCGGAGTAAGTCATGAAAATTCTGGTCACCGGCGCAAGCGGCTTCATTGGCGGGCGTTTTGCGCGTTTCGCCCTGGAGCAGGGCCTGGACGTGCGGGTCAACGGGCGGCGGGCCGAAGGTGTGGAGCACCTGGTACGGCGCGGCGCCGAGTTTATCCAGGGTGATTTGAATGATCCGGACCTGGTGCGCGAGTTGTGCCGCGACGTCGAGGCCGTGGTGCATTGCGCCGGGGCCGTGGGGCTGTGGGGGCGCTATCAGGACTTCCACCAGGGCAATGTGCTGGTTACCGAAAACGTGGTGGAGGCCTGCCTCAAGCAGCGGGTGGGGCGCCTGGTGCACCTGTCGTCGCCGTCGATCTATTTCGATGGCCGCGACCACCTGGGGTTGACCGAAGAACAAGTGCCCAAGCGTTTCAAGCACCCGTATGCGGCCACCAAGTACCTGGCGGAGCAAAAGGTGTTTGGCGCCCAGGAGTTTGGCCTGGAAGTGCTGGCCCTGCGCCCGCGTTTTGTCACCGGTGCCGGCGACATGAGTATCTTCCCGCGCCTGTTGAAGATGCAGCGCAAGAACCGCCTGGCGATTGTCGGAGATGGCCTGAACAAGGTGGATTTCACCAGCGTGCACAACCTCAATGAAGCGTTGCTCAGCGGTTTGCTGGCGACGGGTTCAGCGTTGGGCAAGGCCTACAACATCAGCAACGGCGCCCCGGTGCCGGTGTGGGATGTGGTGAACTATGTGATGCGTCAAATGGACATGCCCCAGGTCACCTGTTACCGGTCCTACGGCTTGTCCTACAGTGTCGCGGCGCTCAACGAAGCCTTCTGTGCCATGTGGCCGGGGCGCCCGGAACCGTCGTTGTCACGGCTGGGCATGCAGGTCATGAACAAAGATTTCACCCTCGACATCACCCGGGCACGGCATTATCTCGACTACCAGCCCAAGGTCAGCCTGTGGGCGGCCCTTGATGAGTTCTGCAGTTGGTGGAAGGCTCAGGACGCAGGGCTTAAATAACCGGCAACACACCGGGAACCGAATGGGCGAACCCCGGTCGATCAGTGCGGCAGCCGGAGGTTTATACTCCGGCGCTTGGCTATCCATATGCCACCTCAAAGGATTTAAGGTTGATTCATGCGTAACGATGCTAACGACGACTTTGACAACGTTCCCAGCCTGCGGGCGGACACCTCGGACGACGATGATTTCGAGCCTACGCCGGCCACGTCCGTGCGCTCCCGGCCAGCGCCTGTGGTCAAGGTCAAGAGCGCCAGCACCGGGCCGTTGTGGGCACTGGTCGGTGCGTTGCTGTTTGCCTTTGCCGGCCTTGCCTGGTGGAGCTTCCAGCAGATTTCCCTGATGGGCCAGCAACTGGTGGCCACCCAGGAAAGCTTCGCGCGCATCAGCGAGGAAGCGGCGGGGCGCCTGCAGGATATTTCCGGCAAGGTGGTGGCCAGCGAAGCCAACGTGAACAACGGTAGCGAAGCCCTGAAGCTGCAGATCAAGCAACTGGAGACCCAGTTGCTGGAGCAGGGCAAGCAGCAGTTGGGCGTGGCCGGCCAGGCCACTGACCTGGACAAGCGCCTGGAGCAAATGACCGCCAGCACGACCCAACTGTCCAGTGCCAACGCGCAACTGCAAGGGCAGGTCCAGGCGCTGACGGAGGCGGTGGCTGCCCTCAAGTCCCGGGATGCCGAGTTCAAGGACCTCTCCGCCGACGTCGCAGCCCTGAAAAAACAGGGCAACCCCACGGCCGCCATCGCCCGCCTGGAGCAGGACCTTGTGGTCCTCAAGAGCGAACTGGACAACCGCGCGGCGGCTTCCGACGGTCCGTCCACCAAGGAGTTCGACGTGTTCCGCATCCAGACCACGCGTAACGTCACTGCCTTGCAAAGCCAGGTGCAGAACCTGCAGCAGCAGATCAACCAGCCAGCCCGGATCACCCCTCTCGGGCAGCAGTGATGTGAGGCGCTGCAGGCGTCATTACACATGACGCCTGCAGGCCCTAGCACAATCAATGTCACCATCCTGTGACATTTCCTACCTCCTTCGTTACTTGCCCTCGCCCCGCCCTTGTTTAGACTCCCGTTATCCCGCACATAATAAAAAGGGCTAATCATGACCACGCAACCACTGCCTGCCAGTAGTTGGCTGAACGCTCCTGCCCATCACGCCTGGCTTGCCACTGAAGGCCAGCGCCTGCTGTCATTCGCCAAGGCTTCCAAACTGCCTGAAGGCTTCGGCAATCTCGACGATCACGGTGTTTTGCCGCCCGATGCCGTCGCCGAAACCATGAACACCGCCCGCATGACCCACAGCTTCGCCATGGCCCATGGCCTGGGCCTGCCCGGTTATGCCGACCTGGTGGAGCACGGGGTTGCGGCCCTCAGCGGCCCGCTGCGCGATGCCCGGCATGGCGGTTGGTTCGCCACGCCCAATGCCAGCGATGGCAACACCGGCAAGGCCGCCTATCTGCATGCCTTTGTCGCCCTGGCCGCCAGCTCCGCGGTAGTGGCCGGCGCGCCCGGCGCACAAACCTTGCTCAACGACGCGACCCACATCATCGACCAGTATTTCTGGAGTGAAGAGGAGGGCGCGATGCTCGAGTCCTTTGCCCAGGACTGGAGTGGTGTAGAAGCCTATCGCGGCGCCAACAGCAACATGCACGCCACCGAAGCGTTCCTGGCCCTGGCCGATGTCACCGGCGAAACCCGTTGGCTGGACCGCGCGCTGCGCATCGTCGAACGAATTATTCATACCCATGCGGCGGAAAACCGGGACATGGTCATCGAGCATTTCGACAGCCACTGGCAACCCCTGCGCGGTTACAACGAAGACAACCCGGCCGATGGTTTTCGCCCCTACGGCATCACCCCCGGCCACGGCTTCGAATGGGCGCGGCTGGTGTTGCACCTTGAGGCCGCGCGCCTGGATGCCGGGCTCGCCACCCCTGAGTGGCTGGTCACCGATGCCAAGGGCCTGTTCGCCAGCGCCTGCGAATATGCCTGGGCCGTCGACGGCGCCCCGGGCATTGTCTACACCCTCGACTGGAGCCAGCGCCCCGTGGTGCGCGAGCGCCTGCACTGGACCCATTGCGAAGCCAGCGCCGCTGCCCAGGCGCTGCTCAAGCGCACGGGCGAACTGCATTACGAAACCTGGTACCGGCGCTTCTGGGAGTTCTGTGAAAGCCATTTCATTGACCGAACCCTCGGCAGCTGGCACCACGAACTGAGCCCGAAAAACCAGCCCAGCAGCAAGATCTGGGGGGGCAAGCCGGACCTCTACCACGCTTGGCAGTCTGTCTTGTTGCCGGGTCTACCCTTGTCACCGAGCATGGCCAGTGCCGTGGCCGCCGGGCGTTATGTCACCAAGTGGTGACATTTTGGCGTCCCTTTGTTACCTGCACCTGAAAAATCCCTGTTTAAACTCGTTTGCAGCGCAAGCACCGACTTGCATGCATAACAACAAGAAAAAAGGTACTCAGATGAAAGCGATCAGTCGCCTCGCCGTAGCTATTTCCGTTGCCTCGTTGTTTCCCCTCAGTGCTTTTGCCGCCGACTCGAAAGGGACGGTTGAAGTTGTGCATTGGTGGACCTCGGGTGGCGAGAAAGCGGCAGTAGATGTCCTGAAGGCCCAAGTTGAAAAAGACGGTTTCACCTGGAAAGACGGTGCCGTCGCCGGCGGTGGTGGTTCGACTGCCATGACCGTCCTGAAAAGCCGCGCCGTTGCTGGCAACCCGCCTGGCATGGCTCAGATCAAAGGCCCCGACATCCAGGAATGGGCGTCCACCGGGCTGCTCGACACCGACGTCCTGAAGGAACCCGCCAAAGAAGAGAAGTGGGACAGCCTGCTGGACAAGAAAGTCTCCGATACCGTGAAGTACGAAGGTAACTACGTGGCCGTGCCGGTGAACATTCACCGCGTCAACTGGCTGTGGATCAACCCGGAAGTCTTCAAGAAAGCCGGTATCACCAAGAACCCGACCACCCTCGAAGAATTCTACGCAGCGGGCGACAAGCTCAAGGCCGCGGGCTTCATTCCGCTCGCCCACGGTGGCCAGCCTTGGCAGGACAGCACTGTATTCGAAGCGGTCGTGCTCTCGGTCATGGGGGCTGACGGTTACAAGAAAGCCCTGGTGGACCTCGACGAAAAAGCCCTGACCGGCCCTGAAATGATCAAGTCCCTGACCGAGCTGAAGAAAGTCGCGACCTACATGGATGCCGACGGCAAGGGCCAGGACTGGAACCTCGAAGCCGCCAAAGTCATCAACGGCAAGGCCGGCATGCAGATCATGGGTGACTGGGCCAAGAGTGAATGGACCGCCGCCAAGAAAGTCGCCGGCAAAGACTACGAGTGCGTAGCCTTCCCGGGCACCGACAAGGCCTTCACCTACAACATCGACTCCCTCGCAGCCTTCAAGCAGAAAGACAAAGGCACTGCTGCCGGTCAGCAGGACATCGCCAAGGTCGTGCTGAGCGAAAACTTCCAGAAAGTCTTCAGCATCAACAAGGGCTCGATCCCGGTTCGTATCGACATGTTGCAAGACATGGGCAAATACGGCTTCGACTCCTGCGCCCAGACTGCGGCCAAGGACTTCCTGGCGGATGCCAAGACTGGCGGCCTGCAACCAAGCATGGCCCATAACATGGCGACCACGCTGGCGGTACAAGGCGCGTTCTTTGATGTCGTGACCAACTACATCAACGACCCGAAAGCTGACCCTGCCGATACCGCGAAGAAACTCGCGGCGGCGATCAAGTCGGCCAAGTAACGGTTAGTACCGAATGGCCTTGTGGGGGGACCCCTAACCCCCACAAGGCATGTTCCTGTAGTCCTTTTCCCTGTACTGGATTTTCCCATGAGTTCTGTTGCTGTGTTCAGCAAAGCCTCGCCGTTCGATGCACTGCAGCGCTGGCTACCCAAACTGGTGCTGGCGCCGAGCATGTTCATCGTTCTGGTGGGCTTCTATGGCTACATCCTGTGGACGTTCGTGCTGTCGTTCACTAACTCGACTTTCCTGCCAACCTATAAGTTTGTAGGCCTGGCGCAATACGTGCGCTTGTTCGACAACGACCGCTGGTGGGTCGCGAGCAAGAACCTGGCGGTGTTCGGTGGCATGTTCATCGGCATCACCCTGGTGATCGGCGTGACCCTGGCGATTTTCCTCGACCAGAAAATCCGTCGCGAAGGTTTTATCCGCACCATTTACCTGTACCCGATGGCGCTCTCGATGATCGTTACCGGTACGGCTTGGAAATGGCTGCTCAACCCGGGCATGGGCCTGGACAAATTGCTGCGAGACTGGGGCTGGGAAGGCTTTCGCCTGGACTGGCTGATCGACCCGGACCGTGTGGTGTACTGCCTGGTGATCGCCGCTGTGTGGCAAGCCTCGGGCTTCATCATGGCGATGTTCCTCGCCGGCCTGCGGGGTGTTGATCAATCGATCATCCGTGCCGCGCAGATCGACGGCGCGAGCATGCCGCGCATCTACTGGAAAGTGGTGCTGCCAAGCCTGCGTCCAGTGTTCTTCAGTGCGGTAATGATCTTGGCGCACATCGCGATCAAGAGTTTCGACCTGGTGGCGGCAATGACGGCGGGTGGTCCGGGTTACTCCTCCGACCTGCCGGCGATGTTCATGTACTCCTTCACCTTCAGCCGCGGCCAGATGGGCATGGGCTCGGCCAGTGCGATTCTGATGCTCGGTGCGATTCTCGCAATCATCGTGCCTTACCTGTACTCCGAGCTAAGGACCAAGCGTAATGACTAGTCTCGCCGGCAAACCTGCCATCAGCCTGAGCCGCGTCGCGATCTACGCGGTGCTGATCCTCGCTGTCCTGCTTTACCTGGTGCCGTTGGTGGTCATGTTGCTGACCAGCTTCAAGACCCCGGAAGACATCAGCACCGGCAACCTGCTGAGCTGGCCCACCGTGATCACCGGCATTGGCTGGGTGAAAGCCTGGGCCACGGTTGACGGCTACTTCTGGAACTCGATCAAGATCACCGTTCCGGCGGTACTGATCTCCACCGCCATCGGTGCGCTGAACGGCTACGTGCTGTCGATGTGGCGTTTCCGCGGTTCGCAGTTGTTCTTCGGCCTGTTGCTGTTCGGCTGCTTCCTGCCCTTCCAGACCGTGCTGCTGCCAGCCTCGTTCACGCTCGGCAAGATGGGCCTGGCCAGTACTACCACGGGCCTGGTGTTTGTGCACATCGTCTACGGACTGGCCTTTACTACACTGTTCTTCCGTAACTACTACGTCAGCATTCCCGATGCACTGGTGAAAGCGGCACGCCTGGATGGCGCGGGGTTCTTCACGATCTTCCGCCTGATCATCCTGCCGATGTCGACACCCATCATCATGGTGTGCCTGATCTGGCAGTTCACGCAGATCTGGAACGACTTCCTGTTCGGCGTGGTGTTCTCCAGCGGTGATTCGCAGCCCATCACGGTGGCGCTGAACAACCTGGTCAACACCAGCACCGGGGTCAAGGAATATAACGTTGATATGGCGGCGGCGATGATCGCCGGGCTGCCGACCCTGCTGGTCTATGTGGTCGCAGGCAAGTATTTCGTGCGCGGCCTGACGGCCGGCGCGGTCAAGGGGTAATCATGGCAACGCTTGAACTTCGTAACGTAAACAAGACCTACGGTACCGGCCTGCCGGACACCCTGAAGAACATCGAACTGTCGATCAAGGAGGGTGAGTTCCTGATCCTGGTCGGGCCTTCGGGTTGCGGTAAGTCGACCCTGATGAACTGCATCGCCGGCCTGGAAAACATCACCGGCGGCGCGATCATGATCGGCGACCAGGACGTCAGCGGCATGAGCCCCAAGGATCGTGACATCGCCATGGTGTTCCAGTCCTACGCGCTGTACCCGACCATGAGCGTGCGCGAGAACATCGAATTCGGCCTGAAGATTCGCAAGATGCCCCAGGCGGCGATCGACGAAGAAGTGGCGCGAGTGGCCAAGCTGCTGCAGATCGAGCACCTGCTCAATCGCAAGCCGGGCCAGCTCTCCGGCGGCCAGCAACAGCGTGTGGCCATGGGCCGTGCACTGGCGCGTCGTCCGAAGATCTACCTGTTCGACGAACCACTGTCCAACCTCGACGCCAAGCTGCGGGTCGAGATGCGTACTGAAATGAAGCTGATGCACCAGCGTCTGAAAACCACCACCGTCTACGTCACCCACGATCAGATCGAGGCGATGACCCTGGGCGACAAAGTGGCGGTGATGAAGGACGGCATCATCCAGCAGTTCGGCACGCCGAAAGAGATCTACAACGACCCGGCCAATCTGTTCGTGGCGAGCTTCATCGGTTCGCCGCCGATGAACTTCATTCCACTGCGCCTGCAACGCAAGGACGGCCGCCTGGTGGCGTTGCTGGACAGCGGCCAGGCCCGCTGTGAGTTGCCGTTGAACATGAACGATGCTGGTCTTGAAGACCGCGAAGTGATCCTGGGCCTGCGCCCGGAGCAGATCGTACTGGCCGCCGCTGAAGCCACCGGCGCGCCGACCATTCGCGCCGAGGTGCAAGTCACCGAGCCGACCGGTCCGGACACCCTGGTGTTCGTGCAAATCAATGACACCAAGGTCTGCTGCCGCCTGGCGCCCGATGTGGCGCCGCAAGTGGGCGAGACCCTGACCTTGCAGTTCGACCCGGCGAAGGTGTTGCTGTTCGACGCCAAGACCGGCGAGCGCCTGGGCACTGCCGCTTCGTTGCCGGCACAGGACCGTGCGGACAACGTCGCTCAATTCAAGGGACGCTGAAGTTTCAAATGATGTGTAGGGGCTTTTGTGAGAGTCCTGCTCTCACAAAGAAGTAAACCGCGTTAGATAAAAACAGTTAATAACAATAAAGACGAGGATGTAGGGATGAAAAAGCACCACAACAACACCCGGCTGATCTGCCAACTGTCAGCAGCAGCCGCCCTGGTACTGTCCGCCAATGCGATGGCGGACGACGCGTTCAGCGCCGATTCCAAGTGGATGACCGGCGATTGGGGCGGCGAGCGTACCAAGCTGATCGAGCAAGGTATCGACATCAAGGCGGATTACGTCGGTGAAGTCGGTGGCAACCTCAGCGGTGGCTACAACAACGACAAAACTGCCCGTTACGCTGACCAGTTCGGTCTGGGCGTGGCACTGGACCTGCAAAAGCTGTGGGGTTGGGATAACACCCAGGCCAAGATCCAGTTGACCAATCGTAATGGCGCAAACATCTCCAACGACCGTATTGGTGACCCGCGTGCCGGCACCTTGAGTTCGTCTCAAGAAGTCGACGGCCGAGGCCACATGGTGCGTCTGACCCAGTTCTGGATTCAGCACCAGATGTTCGACAACAAGCTGGACGTGAAACTCGGTTACTTCGGTGAAGGCGAAGACTTCAACACCTTCCCGTGCGACTTCCAGAACCTGTCGTTCTGTGGCTCGCAGGTCGGTAACTATGTAAACACCTGGTACAACTGGCCCGTCAGCCAGGCGGCTATCCGCGTGAAGTACAACATCACGCCTGAGCTGTATGCGCAAATCGGTGCGTACAACCAGAACCCGTCGCAACTGGAGCACGGCAACGGCTTCAAACTCAGCGGCAGCGGCACCAAGGGCACCGTATTGCCGGTTGAATTGGTCTGGTCGCCGAAGGTCAATGGCCTGCCGGGCGAATACCGTGTGGGTTACTACAAGAGCACCGCCGACGCTACCGACGTACGTGAAGACGTCAACGGTAACGATGCTGGCACCACGGGCGCAGCCTTCCGCGTTCGCAGCAGCAAAAGCGGTTACTGGGGCGTTCTGCAACAGCAACTCACCACCCACAATGGCGATGCGTCCCGCGGCTTGAACATTGCGGCCAACGTCACCTTCCACGACAAAGACACCAACCTGGTCGACAACTACCAGTCGCTGATGCTTGTGTATAAAGGTCCATTCGACGCACGTACAAAAGATGACGTGGGTATCGGTGTATCCCGTATCCATGCCAACAGTGACGTGAAGAAAAACGCTGAGTTGCTCAACGCGGCCGGCGGTTTCACGGATTACGACCAATCGGGTTACGCACCGCTGCGTAACACGGAGTACAACGTCGAACTCAACTACGGCTTCCACGTCACCAACTGGCTGACCGTGCGTCCTAACCTGCAGTACATCGCCAACCCAGGTGGTGTGAAACAAGTCGACAACGCGGTGGTAGCGGGCCTGAAAATTCAGTCTACGTTCTAACGTTGTTGCGATAAGCTCCTTCTCTCTGTGCGCATTTTGCGGGTAGCCATGGCTATCCGCTTTTTTTTGTGTGGGAGCTGGCTTGCCTGCGATGCGAGCCCCGCGGTGTATCTGGCACACCGAGGCGATGCCATCGCAGGCAAGCCAGCTCCTGCAAGGATATTCAGGACCGTGGCACATGCATGAGCATCCGCTGCAACGCTTTTTCAAATCCCTGCGCGAGCGGCCGGTATTCGCGTGGGAACGCTTCCAGATGCGCGATGTGTTGGTGATTGATCACCCGCTCTGCCAAGCGGTGTTCAGTCGTCAGGGCGCGCAATTGCTGCACTTTCAGCCCACGGGCCAGAAGCCTTGGCTGTGGTGCACGGCCAAGTGGCCGCAGGTCGGCGCCATTCGTGGCGGCGTGCCGGTGTGTTGGCCGTGGTATGGCCGCCATCCCAGCGAAAACGCCTGGCCATCCCATGGTTGGGCGCGGCTGATCGACTGGAAGCTGCTGGACAGCAGCACCGACGACGACGGCGTGCGTTTGCACTGGCAATTGCAGTTATGTGATTGGCAGGTCGATCTGCATGCGCACCTGGGGGAAACCTTGGAACTGCGTCTGGCCACCGAGCACCAGGATGAGCTGCCGTGCCAACTGAGCCATGCTTTGCATGCCTATTGGCGGATTGGCAACGTGGGTGAGGTAGCGCTGTCTGGGCTGGATGGTGCGCAAGGCTACGACCAGCTCAATCGCCAGGCGTGCCAGCAGGAAGGCGAGTTGCGGGTGGATGGCGGTTGTCAGCGAGTGTTCCAGCACGAGGGCGAATTGCACCTCAAGGACCACGCCTGGCAGCGCGAGCTGTGCATCGATACCGGTGAGAGTGCCGACACGGTGGTGTGGCACCCAGGGACCCGGCCGTTGCTGGGGGTGAGCTTCAACGAGGCTTCGGGGTTTGTGTGTGTGGAGTCGGCGATGGCTGCCGCGAGCCTTGCGCCGGGGGAGAGGGCGCATTTGAGTTTGCAGGCGAGGGCGGGGGCTTGATCCGGATGTTCTGGTGTTGCTGATGCCGCTTTCGCGAGCAAGCCCGCTCCCACATTCGACTGCATTCCAAAAGTGGAACTCGGTCTAATGTGGGAGCGGGCTTGCTCGCGAAGAGGCCGGCACAGTCACAGTCGATTCGGGCCTAGTTGAATTCATCCCCAACCGGATACCGGCTGTCGTTCAAACTCTCTTTGATCTTGCGCAAATGAGGCTGGAAATCCACCCCGCGACGCAAGGTCATGCCCGTCGCCAGCACGTCCAGCACTGTCAACTGAATGATCCGCGAGGTCATTGGCATGTAGATGTCGGTGTCTTCCGGCAACGGAATGTTCAGGCTCACCGTGCTGACCTTGGCCAGCGGCGAGTTCTCGGCGGTCACCCCCAGCACCGAGGCGCCGTTCTCCCGCGCAATACGCGCCACTTCCACCAGTTCACGGGTACGCCCGGTGTAGGAAATGATCACGAACAATTCCCCGGTGTGGGCCACCGAGGCGATCATCCGCTGCATCAGCACATCGGCATGGGCCGTGACCGACAGGTTGAAGCGGAAAAACTTGTGCAGGGCATCCATGGCCACCGGCGCCGAAGCACCCAGGCCAAAGAAGTGGATCTGCCGGGCCTGGATCAGCAGGTCGACGGCCTTGCTGATCAGGTTCGGGTCCAGGGCCTGGCAGGCGCTGTCGAGGGACGCGATGGCACTGCCGAAGATCTTCTGGGTGTAGGCCTCCGGGTTGTCATCGGCCTCCACCGCGCGGCTGACATACGCCGCGCCACTGGCCAGGCTTTGCGCCAGCTGCAATTTAAGTTCAGGGTAACCACTCACGCCGAACGAGCGGCAGAAGCGGTTCACTGTAGGTTCGCTGACCGAGGCGGCCTGGGCGAGGGCGGCAATAGAGAAGCGGGTCGCCTGCTGCGGGTTGAGCAGGATGACCTCGGCGACTTTACGTTCAGCCTTGTTCAATTCATCGAGGCGTTTCTGGATCTGTTCCAGTAGATTTCGCACGCGGTCCATTCATGTTTCCTTAGGGCGACGATGCAAATAAGGGTCGTCAACCAATCGACGAGCGGCCCTTTGCGGTGGCCTATCCTACTGAGGGTAGTTGAACACCACCACTCGGAATACGTTTTTCGGGAAAATGTTGTGGTTATTACTACATTTTTCCTTGAGTGATGCCTTAAAAAAAGGTATTTGTAGCTTAACTTGATAAAAGAACAAACATCATGCCTTCGATAACCGTAGAACCCTGCACCTTTGCCCTGTTTGGCGCCTTGGGTGATCTGGCGCTGCGCAAGTTATTTCCTGCCCTCTATCAACTCGATGGCGCCGGCCTCCTGCACGAAGACACACGCATCCTGGCCCTGGCCCGTGAGGCCGGTTCCGAGCAACAGCACCTGGCCCACATCGAAAAAGAATTGCGTAGCTACGTTGGCAAGGAACTGGACGAAACCGTCGCCCAGCGCTTCCTGGCCCGCCTGACGTACCTGCACGTCGACTTCCTGAAGGCCGACGACTACGTCGCCCTGGCAGAGAACGCCGGCACCGAACAACGCCTGATTGCCTACTTCGCCACCCCGGCGGCAGTGTATGGCGCGATCTGCGAGAACCTGTCCAAGGTCGGCCTGGCGGAAAACACCCGGGTCGTCCTGGAAAAACCCATCGGCTCGGACCTGGATTCCTCGCGCAAGGTCAACGACGCCGTGGCGCAGTTTTTCCCGGAAAACCGCACCTACCGCATCGACCACTACCTGGGCAAAGAAACCGTCCAGAACCTGATCGCCCTGCGATTTGCCAACAGCCTGTTTGAAACCCAGTGGAACCAGAACTACATCTCCCACGTGGAAATCACCGTGGCCGAGCAGGTAGGTATCGAAGGTCGCTGGGGCTATTTCGACAAGGCCGGGCAACTGCGGGACATGATCCAGAACCACCTGCTGCAGCTGCTGTGCCTGATCGCCATGGACCCGCCGGCCGACCTGTCTGCCGACAGTATTCGTGACGAGAAGGTCAAGGTGCTCAAGGCCCTGGCGCCCATCAGCCCGGACGGCCTGACCACCCAGGTGGTGCGTGGCCAATACATCGCCGGCTACAGCGCCGGCAAGCCGGTACCGGGTTACCTGGAAGAAGAGAACTCCAACACCCAGAGCGACACCGAGACCTTCGTCGCCCTGCGTGCCGATATCCGTAACTGGCGTTGGGCCGGGGTGCCGTTCTACCTGCGTACCGGCAAGCGCATGCCGCAAAAACTGTCGCAGATCGTCATCCACTTCAAGGAACCGTCCCACTACATCTTCGCCCCCGAGCAGCGCTTGCAGATCAGCAACAAACTGATCATCCGCCTGCAACCGGACGAAGGGATTTCCTTGCGGGTGATGACCAAGGAGCAGGGCCTGGACAAGGGCATGCAACTGCGCAGCGGCCCGCTGCAACTGAATTTTTCCGACACCTATCGCAGCGCGCGGATTCCCGATGCCTACGAGCGGTTGTTACTTGAAGTCATGCGTGGCAACCAGAACCTGTTTGTACGCAAAGATGAAATCGAAGCCGCGTGGAAGTGGTGTGACCAGTTGATCGCCGGGTGGAAAAAATCCGGTGATGCGCCCAAGCCGTACGCGGCGGGGTCCTGGGGGCCGATGAGCTCGATTGCACTGATCACGCGGGACGGGAGGTCTTGGTATGGCGATATCTGATTTGAAACTGCCTCAGGGCGTGACGGCCCATGAGTACCGCAACCCGGTGCTGCTGGCCGATGGCTTGGCCAATGACGTGGCCGAACAACTGCGCGCGGCCATCAGTGCCCGTGGCGCAGCGACCCTGGTGGTATCCGGTGGCCGCAGCCCGGTGGCGTTCTTCCAGAACCTCGCCAAGCAAGGCCTGGACTGGTCCAAGGTGACCATCACCCTGGCCGACGAGCGCTGGGTGCCGGTGGAACATGCCGACAGCAATGCCGGCCTGTTGAAGAAGTATTTGCTGCAAGGCCCGGCGGCCAAGGCGAAGTTCCTGAGCCTGTACAGCGTGGCCGCCACCCTTGATGACGCTGCCGAGCAGGCCGATCGCCTGTTGGCCGAGTTGCCGGCGATTGACGTGCTGGTGCTGGGCATGGGCGACGACGGCCACACCGCATCGCTGTTCCCCAACAGCCCGAACCTGGCTGAAGCGCTGAAGCCCGATGGCAGCCGTCGTTGCTGGCCGATGCTGGCGCCGACCGTGCCGCACCAGCGCCTGACCATGAGTCGCGCGTTGCTGGCTACCGCCCACTACACCGTGCTGTCGATTTCCGGCAGCTCGAAATTGACCACCTTGAGCGCCGCGCTGGCCAGTGACGACGTTGCTGCCATGCCGATACGCGCGTTTTTGCAACCTACTTTAGAGATTTACTGGTGCCCATGAGCCAAGGATCAGCCGCGATGAACAGCCCTCAACCTACCGTTTCCATGGCGGACAAAGTTGCCTTGATCGACAGCCTCTGCGCCAAGGCGCGGATCCTGCCGGTGATCACCATTGCCCGTGAACAGGACATTCTGCCTCTGGCCGATGCCCTGGCAGCCGGTGGTTTGACCGCACTGGAAGTGACCCTGCGTTCGCAGTTCGGCCTCAAGGCCATCCAGGTGCTGCGTGAGCAGCGTCCGGAGCTGTGCACCGGTGCCGGTACCGTGCTGGATCGCCAGATGCTGGAAGCGGCCGAAGTGGCCGGTTCGCAATTTATCGTCACCCCCGGGATTACCCGTGATCTGCTGGAAGCCTCGGTACACAGCTCGATTCCGCTGTTGCCGGGCATCAGCAATGCCTCCGGGATCATGGAAGGTTATGGCCTGGGTTATCGCCGCTTCAAACTGTTCCCGGCTGAGGTGAGCGGTGGCGTGGCGGCGATCAAGGCCTTGGGCGGCCCGTTTGGCGAAGTGAAATTCTGCCCGACTGGCGGTGTAGGCCCGGCCAACATCAAGAGCTACATGGCCTTGAAGAATGTGATGTGCGTGGGCGGTAGCTGGATGCTTGATCCTGAATGGGTCAAGAACGGCGACTGGGCGCGTATCCAGGAAACCACCGCCGAGGCGCTGGCCCTGCTGGACTGATTGGATTTACCGAATCGTTGTTGCTGTGTTCTACGGCATTTTTGCGGCGCACTTGGTCGGTGTGCCGCTTTTTTTTGCCTGGAGGAAAACCAAGGACACGACCCCCGTAGCAGCTGTCGAGCGCCAGCGAGGCTGCGTTGCAGCACCGCTGATATCGAGCCCGGCGCAAAACCGAGTCGCGCCTGACGCAGCCTCGCTGGCGCTCGACAGCTGCTACGGATCAGTTTTTGCAGAGTTCGGTGATGGCTTTGATCAGCACATGAATGTCCGCCGCTGAGGTCAAAAAGCCTGGTGTCACCCGAATACAACTGCCGAACGACGCCCCGCTGCGGGTTGTGGTGAAGAGGTCGTATTCCTTGAGCAACCGATCCGCCATCACCTGCTGATCCGGCTGATCAGTGAACTTGAACGAGGTGATCGCGCAATACAGCCGTGGATCATCCGGCGTCAGCACTTCAATCCCCGGCAACTGCCGCACCTCACTTACCCACAAATCCCGCAGGTAGTTGAGTCGGGCACCCTTGGCCCTCGAACCGCCCAACAAGCGATGCTCCTCGAACACCAGCGGCAAGGTCATCAACGCCGGGAAATTCGGTGTGCTGTACGGCGTACGGGCCCGTACATCGGTGATGGGGTAGTGAAACTCACCCATGTCCGGATCAATGTCCGCCAAGCGCTGTGGGTCGATGTAGATAAAGCCCAGGGTCAATGGCGCGCCAATCCACTTGTGCAGGTTGAAACCGGCAAACGCGATACCCAACTGTGCCAGGTTGAATTCGATCTGCCCCAGCGCATGGGCGCCATCGAGGATCACATCAATTCCGTGTTCTTTGGCCGCGCTGGCAATCGCTTCCACGGGCATTACCAGCCCGGTGCGGTGGGTGACGTAGGTCAGTGCCAGCAATTTGAGCCGCGGGTAGCGCACGAAGGCATCGCGGTACGTCTGCACCAGGCTGTCGAAACTGGCCGGGTGTTCGTGGGCAATCTCGATCACTTCTACGCCACGATTCTGCGCCAGCCAGCGCATGGCGCCCTTGACGGTGTCGTACTCCAGGTCGCTGATCAGCACCTGGTCGCCGGGCTGCAAGCGGTTGTAGTTACGGATCAGCGACTGCAACGCATCCGAGGCACAACGGGTGAGGGCGATGGCTTCAGGGTCGGCGTCCATCAATTGCGCCAACTGGTTACGGATCTCGACGTTCTCGCCCTGCTCGAAACGCTGGCGCACATGGATCGAGTTGCTGCGGTTGATGAAGGCGACGTTGTCTTGATACTGCTGCAGTACCGCGCGGCTCATGCGCCCGAAGTAACCGTTTTCGAGGTTGATCGGGCCGGGCTCCAGGTCGTAGCGCTGGGCGATGGCGTGCCAGTGTTGTTCGTCGCGGGTACTGTCCATGTGCGTGCTCTATTAATGACGAGGGGCAGGCTTGCCGTGTTTGGCGCGTAGGGGCTCCAGCAATTCGGATAAGCCGTTGTGGTCGATTTCCTGCATCAGTGCCAGCAACCCGCCCAGCTCGCCGTGGGGGAAGCCTTCACGGGCAAACCAGTTCAGGTAGGGGCCGGGCAGGTCAGCGATGATCCGGCCCTTGTACTTGCCGAAGGGCATTTCGCGGGTGATCAGCAATTCAAGTTTTTCAGGATTCATTGGGGCTTCAGGTGTTTGAGTCGATGCCTTGGAAAATACAGGCATTCTGCATGGAGGCCAAATGACAGATCATGCAAATAAAGCGGATACAGATTTTTGGTTAATTTATAACTTGTTGAAATATAAGGGTTAAATCGTTTTTCAAAAGCTGGCACGGGCGCTGCAATTACTAAGACACGTTTCTTAACCCGCGAAGGAATTGAAAAATGACTGATATCAACAAAGAATCGATCTCCGTACTGAATGACCTGATCGAGACCAGCAAGGACGGCCAGGAAGGCTTCAAGACCTGCGCAGAAGACATCAAGCATCCAGAGCTAAAAGCTCTGTTTGCCAAGCGTTCCGCTGATTGCGCCACCGCCGCTGCCGAACTGCAGACTGCCGTTAAAGCCCTGGGTGGCGATCCGGAAAAATCCGGTAGCGTCGCCGGTGCCTTGCACCGTGGCTGGGTCGACGTGAAGTCGATGGTTACCGGTAAAGACGAAGAGGCTGTACTGAACGAAGCCGAGCGCGGTGAAGACCACGCACTGAAGGCTTACAAAGAAGCGATCGAGAAGATCAACAAGCACAACCTGCTGGGCATTCGTGACCTGGTGGAGCGTCAGTTCCACGGCGCGCAACGTAACCACGACCAGGTGAAAGCCCTGCGTAACCAGGCTCGCGCTCAGTCTTGAGCCCCGCCTGAATAAAAAAAGCCCCGCAGATGCGGGGCTTTTTCATGGGCGATTATTCAGCCGATGCTGATGGCCGGCAATTCGGTCAAGGTCACGGTCTGCTGCTTGCGCGGCGCGAGGATCTCGGCCTCACCGTCCACTACCAATTCATCGCGCTGGTTGAACACGCGGGTGGCGATGCGCACGCGGAATTTCGGCAGCTTCTCCAGGATTTCCAGACGCACGGTCAGGGTGTCGCCGATTTTGACCGGCTTCTGGAAGGTCATTTGCTGGCCGATGTAGATCGTGCCGGGCCCGGGCAACTCGCACGCCACCGCTGCGCTGATCAGGGCGCCGCTGAACATGCCGTGGGCTATGCGCTCCTTGAACATGGTCGCCTTGGCGAATTCGGCGTCCAGGTGCACCGGGTTGTGGTCGCCGGACATCGCTGCGAACAACTGGATATCGCGTTCTTCGACGGTCTTGCTGTAGCTGGCGGTCTGGCCGACTTCGAGGGCTTCGTAAGGCGTGTTGGTAACCTGGGTCATCAGATGCTGCATCCTGTGGCTAATCGATAATCTTAATGTATTGATTTTAAACGAAAAATCATTCGCAGCGAGTAGGGCGGCGCAGTACTGCTGCCTGGGCCAGCCACGTCAGCACATCGGCTGTGACCGCATCACGGTTGGTTTCGTTGAATAATTCGTGGCGCGCCTGCGGATAAATGCTCAGCTCCAGATTCTGGCAGCCGGCTTCGCGCAACGCGTTGGCCAGACTTTTGAGACGCTTGCCTTCACTGACCGGATCACATTCTCCACCCATTATCAGGATCGGCAGGCCCGGATCGATCTGAGCGAGATTGGACGCTTTGCTGATTTGCTGCAAGCCGCCGAGCAGGTCGATCCACAGCTGGTTGGTGCAGCGAAAGCCGCAGAGCGGGTCGTTGACGTACTTGTCGACCTCCGCCGGGTCGCGGCTGAGCCAGTCGAAAGCGGTGCGATTGGGTTTAAACGCTTTGTTGAACGATCCAAATGACAGGAAATCAATCAGCGCGCTGCGCCCCCGCAAGCCCTGGCGCAGGCGTTCGACGTGGGCAATCACCTTGGCCGCGCCGTACAGCGCCACCGGCTGGAAGTTCGAGCCGCTGAGAATCGCCCCATTGAGGCTGGCGCTGTGGTGCAGCAGATACGCCTGGGCGATGTAGCTGCCCATGCTATGCCCCAGCAGGATGATCGGCACGCCCGGCGCCTGCTGGCCGATGTGCTGATTGAGGCTCGCCAGGTCACCCACCACTTTGTTCCAGCCGTCTTTCTCGGCGAACAGCCCCAGGGTGCCCTCGTCGGCGGTACGCCCGTGGCCGCGCTGGTCGGGGGCGTACAGGCCGTAACCGGCGTCACACAACGCCTGGGCCAGGCGCCCATAGCGGCCACTGTGCTCGGCCATGCCGTGGGCCAGCATGATCAGCGCCTTGGGCGGCCCGTCGGGTAGCCATTGGTTGACGTACACCCGACTGCGGTCATTCGCGGTCAGCCAGAAAGTGGTGTGGTTCATGGCGCTTCCTTTGCTCAGGGTCGTTGCAGTGTATCGCTCAATCGCCTCGGGCCGCTGGATCAGTGCTGGCCTTGGCGGGGAGATTCACACAATCAATGACGCATCTTGTTGTATTTGCCTGATTGACCATAGCTGCTAACGTCCCCAAAGCTCCGCTTTCATTGCAATCAAAAGCGGCCGGACCACTCAGGTAAGAGGACAAGAATAATGCAACCTGATTTCTGGAATGACAAACGCGCGGCCGGGGTGCCCAGCGAGATCGACCTGAGCGCCTACAAGTCGGTGATCGAAGTCTTCGAGCGTTCCTGCAAGACCTTTGCCGATCGTCCGGCGTTCAGCAACATGGGGATCACTCTGACATACGCCGAGCTGGACCGGCGCAGTGCCGCGTTCGCCGGTTACCTGCAAGGGCACACCGACCTCAAGCCGGGTGACCGCATTGCGGTGCAGATGCCCAACGTCCTGCATTATCCGATTGCCGTGTTCGGCGCCCTGCGCGCCGGGCTGATCGTGGTCAACACCAACCCTCTGTACACCCCGCGGGAGATGCGTCACCAGTTCAAGGACGCCGGCATTCGTGCATTGGTGTACCTCAATCTGTTCGGCTCGCGGGTTGAAGAAGTCAGCAAAGACACCGAGATCGAGTACCTGATCGAAGCGAAAATGGGCGACTTCATGCCCGCCGCCAAGGGCTGGCTGATCAACACCGTGGTCGACAAGGTCAAGAAGATGGTCCCGGCCTATAACCTGCCCCAGGCCATCTCGTTCAAGCGTGCCCTGCACTTGGGCGCCGGCCAGGCGCTCATCCGCCACCCGGTGACCCTGGACGACATCGCGGTGCTGCAATACACCGGCGGCACCACCGGCCTGGCCAAGGGCGCCATGCTCACCCACGGCAACCTGGTGGCCAACATGCAGCAAGTGCGGGCGTGCATGTCGCAACTGGGGGACGACGGCCATCCGCTGATCAAGGAAGGGCAGGAGGTGATGGTCGCGCCGCTGCCGCTGTACCACATCTATGCCTTCACCGCGAATTGCATGTGCATGATGGTGTCGGGCAACCACAACGTGCTGATCACCAATCCCCGGGACATCGGCGGCTTTATCAAGGAGCTGAAGAAGTGGCGCTTCACCGGGCTGCTGGGGCTCAACACGCTGTTTGTGGCGTTGATGGATCACCCTGATTTCAAAAGCCTGAATTTCTCTCACCTCAAGCTCACCAACTCCGGCGGCACCGCGCTGGTCAAGGCGACGGCCGAGCGCTGGCAGCAACTGACCGGCTGTGCGATTGGTGAAGGCTACGGCCTCACCGAAACCTCACCGGTGGCCAGTACCAACCCCTATGGCGGCAAATCGAAGCTGGGTACCGTGGGCATTCCGGTGCCGGGCACGGCGATGAAAGTCATCGACGACAACGGCGTGGAGTTGCCGCTGGGTGAGCGGGGCGAGTTGTGCATCAAGGGCCCGCAAGTGATGAAAGGCTACTGGCAGCAACCGGTGGCGACCGCCGAGACCCTGGACGCCGAAGGCTGGCTCAAGACCGGCGATATCGCGGTGATCGACCCGGATGGTTTTGTGCGCATTGTTGATCGCAAGAAGGATTTGATCATCGTCTCGGGTTTCAACGTGTACCCCAACGAGATCGAAGACGTGGTGATGGCGCATCCAGCGGTGGCCAGCTGCGCAGTGATCGGCGTACCGGACGAGCGTACCGGCGAGGCGGTGAAGCTGTTTGTGGTGGCCCGTGCCCAGGGCGTGAGCCTTGAAGAGCTGAAGACCTACTGCAAGGCCAACTTCACTGGCTACAAGGTGCCCAAGCACATTGTGTTGCGTGAGTCGTTGCCGATGACGCCGGTGGGCAAGATCTTGCGGCGTGAATTGCGCGACATAGCCTGATTTGAAATAAGGTCAAAAAATGTGGGAGCGGGCTTGCTCGCGAAAGCGGTGTACCAGTCGACATATCCTGTGACTGACACTGCGCTTTCGCGAGCAAGCCCGCTCCCACATGTGGTGTTTATTCATTCAGTTTAAATGTGTAGAAGCCCATTCCAGAGCCTTTTATCGGCTTATAGAATCTTTGCTCTAAAAATGACCATTAGATATTCTTGAGTCATGTTTATGACCGTAGGGGCCTCTTTTGGCTCTAGGCGGCCTTTGGCAAAGCTGCTACTCTCGGCGCGCTTTGTGACCTCTTGGCCTGCTTTTAACCGCCAGACTCACCCAAAAACAAACAAATAATAATCGCATCAAATGCGATGAATGAATTCGCGTCGCTGAGGAGTGGGCTTCCATGATCGAAGACTTTTGGAAGGATAAGTACCCCGCCGGGATTGCTGCAGAAATCAATCCAGACGAGTATCCGAATATTCAGGCGGTACTGAAACAGTCCTGCCAACGCTTCGCCAACAAACCGGCTTTCAGCAACCTGGGCAAGACAATCACCTACGGTGAACTGTACGAACTGTCCGGCGCCTTTGCCGCCTACCTGCAACAGCATACCGACTTGCAGCCCGGTGATCGAATCGCCGTGCAACTGCCCAACGTCCTGCAATACCCGGTCGCCGTATTCGGTGCCATCCGTGCCGGCTTGATCGTGGTCAACACCAACCCGCTGTACACCGCGCGGGAAATGGAACACCAATTCAACGACTCCGGTGCCAAGGCCTTGGTCTGCCTGGCCAACATGGCGCACCTGGCTGAAAAAGTCGTGCCCAAGACTTCCGTCAAGCACGTGATCGTCACCGAAGTCGCCGACCTGTTGCCGCCGCTCAAGCGCCTGCTGATCAACAGCGTCATCAAGTACGTGAAGAAGATGGTCCCGGCTTACCACTTGCCCAAGGCCATCAAGTTCAACGACGTCCTGGCCAAGGGCCACGGCCAGCCGGTGAACGAAGTCAGCCCCGCCAGCGACGAAGTCGCCGTATTGCAATACACCGGCGGCACCACCGGCGTGGCCAAGGGCGCGATGCTGACCCACCGCAACCTCGTCGCCAACATGCTGCAGTGCAAGGCGCTGATGGGCTCCAACCTCAATGAAGGCTGCGAGATCCTGATTACCCCGCTGCCGCTGTACCACATCTATGCCTTCACCTTTCATTGCATGGCGATGATGCTGATCGGCAACCACAACATCCTGATCAGCAACCCGCGCGACCTGTCGGCGATGGTCAAGGAACTGTCGAAATGGAAGTTCAGCGGCTTTGTCGGCCTGAACACCCTGTTTGTTGCGCTGTGCAACAACGACGCCTTCCGCAAGCTGGATTTCTCGGCGTTGAAAGTCACCCTGTCGGGTGGCATGGCCCTGCAACTGGCGGCGGCCGAGCGCTGGAAAGCGGTTACCGGCTGCTCCATCTGCGAAGGTTACGGCATGACCGAAACCAGCCCGGTGGCCACCGTGAACCCGATCCAGAACATCCAGATCGGCACCATCGGCATCCCGGTGCCGTCGACCCTGTGCAAGGTCATCACCGATGACGGCGTCGAACTGGCGCTGGGTGAAGTGGGCGAGCTGTGCGTCAAGGGCCCGCAAGTGATGAAGGGCTACTGGCAGCGCGAAGACGCCACCGCCGAGATCCTCGACAGCGAAGGCTGGCTGAAGACCGGTGACATCGCGATCATCCAGCCCGATGGCTACATGCGCATTGTCGACCGCAAGAAGGACATGATCCTGGTCTCCGGTTTCAACGTGTACCCCAACGAGCTGGAAGACGTGCTGGCGACCCTGCCGGGCGTGCTGCAATGTGCGGCCATTGGTGTGCCGGACGAGAAGTCCGGGGAACACATCAAGATCTTCATCGTGGTCAAGCCCGGTGCCACCCTGACCAAAGACCAGGTGATGGAGCACATGCGTGCCAACGTCACCGGCTACAAGGTGCCCAAGGCCGTGGAGTTCCGCGATGCGCTGCCGACCACCAACGTGGGCAAGATCCTGCGTCGTGAACTGCGGGACGAAGAACTGAAAAAGTTGGGTTTGAAGAAGTAACTCGGCCCCAATAAACAAGCCCCGCAGATGCGGGGCTTTTTATTGAACGCTGATTCCGCCACTTGGAATGCAATCCAAATGTGGGAGCTGGCTTGCCTGCGATAGCGGTGGGCCAGTCACCGCCGTGTGAGCTGACCCACCGCTATCGCAGGCAAGCCAGCTCCCACAGGTTTGAACCGTATTCCTACAGTGCGAACTGCGCGAAGCTCACACCGGCACCAGCCGGGCGTACATCCTTCAGGAACGAGTCCTTGTCGGCACTCAGCTCCAGGGTAATCTCCGGCTTACGCTTGCCAGCATTGCGCACCACCAGCCCTTCGAGCTTCTCGCGTAAAAACACCGTCGGCACCTTCAGGTGCAGCAACTGGTCGCTTTCGGCGTTGTGCATCAACAAGTGAATCCACTCGTACTGGCCCAGGGCAATCCGGCCCACCGGCAGGTCGAACCACCAGATGTTGCGTTTGCGGTCCAGGTCGGTGAAGTGGCAGTTGTTGACGCCGAGTACGGCACCGCCCAGTTCCTGGTTTCTGCGGGCAATGGCCTGTGCTTTATTGAGTTTCATAACCTTCCTACGGGATCTGTTATCCAGCGCTTGCGCCTGGATGTGCCCGGCATTCTCGTGGGTTGGCCGCAAAACATAAAGCCAAACCTGTACGGCGCGATGAAATGCCGCTCAAAAAATAATTGAAACTCTCTGGAAAGGCCAAGGGTCAACGATTACGTAGTGACCAAAATCCTCGATTGTTCCCAGGAGAAATACCATGAGTAGCACATCGGATAAGGCAAAAGGTTTGGCGAACGAAGCCGTCGGCAACATCAAACAAGGTGTTGGCAAAGTCACCGGCAACGACAAGTTGCGGGCTGAAGGCGTGGTTCAGGAAAAGAAAGGCGAAGTGCAAAAAGCAGTCGGCGACACCAAGGACGCGGTAAAGAAAGCGGTCAAATAGTCCTGACCTGGCTGACTGCTCTCCAGCAGCCGAACGGCCATCCACGGATGGCCGTTTTTGTGTCACCCGTAGTGATTAAACATTGGAAATTGTTTCAAGGTCGCCAAATGGGCTACCTTGATGTAGAAAACGGCCCCTGAGTCGCCCACGAACTCATATTTTTTGCGGCGAAAGGAGACGCTATGATTTTTCCGGTATTACAAGGCCTGCCCCTGCACAAAGTGCTGGTGCGCACCGTCACAGAGTTCCTCGATGACGAGATGCCTACGTACGCCTCGGCACTGGCCTACCAGATGCTGTTCTCGCTGTTTCCCTTCCTCCTGTTCCTGATTGCCCTGATCGGTTTCCTGCACCTGCCGGACTTCTTCACCTGGCTGCGCATGCAATCGGAATTGGTATTGCCGCCCCAGGCCCTGGAGCAGGTCAACCCGGTGATCGACCAGTTGCAGCAATCCAAGGGTGGACTGTTGTCGGTGGGTATCGTGATTGCGCTGTACACCGCCTCGGCGGGTGTGCGCCTGATGATGAGTGCGATGAACGCCGCCTACGACGTGGTGGAAGGCCGGCCGATCTGGAAGCGGTTCCCGTTGTCGATTTTCTACACCGTAGGTTTCGCCGGCATGCTGTTGGCCGCCGCTGCACTGATGGTGCTTGGGCCGCAGGTGATGGAATGGCTGGCGGGGCAGATCGGCATGCAGGAATTCGTGGTCACGCTGTGGACCATCCTGCGCTGGCCGCTGATCGTGATCCTGTTGATGTTTTCCGTGGCCTTGATGTACTACGTAATGCCTGACGTGAAGCAGAAGTTTCGCTTTATCACCCCAGGATCGGTGCTGGCGGTGGTGGTCTGGATCATCGCTTCCCTGGGGTTTGGCTACTACGTCAAAACCTTCGCAGACTACAACGCCATGTATGGCAGTATCGGCGCGATCATTGTGTTGTTGCTGTACTTCTACATTTCGGCCGCCGTGCTGTTGCTGGGGGCGGAGATGAACGCGGTGATCGAACACATGTCGGCGGAAGGCAAGGATCCTGGTGAAAAGGACTTTGACGAGCACGACGAAAAAAAGCATGTTTCCGGCCTCGGCCGAGACCCCTCACTCAAGCCCACTACCGACGAAGTCTGATCGATGATCCGTGAAATCCTGAAAATGGGCGATGAACGCCTGCTGCGTATTGCCCCGCCGGTTCCGCCGGAGATGTTCGACAGCCCCGAGCTGTGGCAGTTGATTGATGACATGTTCCAGACCATGGAACACGTCGGCGGCGTTGGCCTGGCCGCACCGCAGATTGGCGTGGACCTGCAACTGGTGATCTTCGGTTTCGAGAGCAGCGAACGCTACCCCGACGCGCCCGCCGTGCCCCAGACCATCCTGATCAACCCGCTGATCACGCCGCTCAGCCCGGTGCTGGAAGAGGGTTATGAAGGGTGCCTGTCGGTGCCTGGTTTGCGTGGGGCAGTGGACCGCTACCAGCAGATTCGCTACGAAGGGTTTGATCCCAAGGGCGAGCCGATTGTGCGGATCGCCGAAGGCTTTCACGCACGGGTGGTACAGCACGAGTGCGATCACCTGATCGGCCGGCTGTATCCGTCGCGGATTACCGATTTCAGCAAATTCGGGTTTATTGAAGTGATGTTCCCGGATATGGATCCGACGGCAGACGAATAACCCTCAGGCAAAACACACATCAAACTGTGGGAGCTGGCTTGCCTGCGATAGCATCACCTCGGTTTAGCTGATACACCGAGGTGCCTGCATCGCAGGCAAGCCAGCTCCCACAATCAGGTCATGTTCATTCAGATTTTGCGGGCTTCACAAACCGCAACGTCATCCGATCCGACTCACCAATCGCCACATACTTCGCCTTGTCCTTCTCCCCCAGCGTCAACGCTGGCGGCAACGTCCAGACCCCATCCGGGTAATCCTTGGTGTCTTTCGGGTTGGCATTCACCTCGCTCTGCCCCTCAAGCTTGAACCCCGCATCGGTCGCCAGTTTCACCACATACGCCGTGGTCAGGTAACCGCTGTGCTTGATGTCTTCCAGTGATGCCCCATCCTTGGCCCGGTGATCCACCACCCCCAGCACGCCACCCGGCTTCAACACCTTGAAGAACGCCTCGAACATCGCCGGCGCCGTATCCGCCATCACCCAGTTATGCACGTTGCGAAAAGTCAGCACGGTGTCCGCCGAGCCTGGCGTGCCCAGCACCGGCGCCTTGGGGTCGAACTCGGCAAAGCCTGCCTTGGAATAATGCACCGGGTCTGCGGCGAATTTCTTCTTCAGGTTTTCCTCTGACGTACGCGCATAGGCACTGCTATTCGGCGCCTGCACAGCGGCGATGTAATGGCCATTATCCTTGAGCAGCGGCGCCAGCACTTCGCTGTACCAGCCGGCACCCGGGGTGATTTCGATCAGGGTCTGGTTAGCCCGCAAGCCAAAGAATTCCAGGGTCTGTTGCGGGTGACGATAAACATCGCGCGCGCTGTTGGCCGGCAGGCGCCAACTGCCGGCGAGCACGCTTGCGTACTGCTCGGCGGAAACCGGCGCTTCGGCTGCCTGGCTCAAGGCCGGGGCGAGGAGGGCTGCAAGGGATAAGGCTGCAAGGGTCGCTTTCATGATCATCCTGTAATGGGCCGCTGGTGCCGCCGAGGCTAGCATGGGGCCCACAACGGCTGATCACACTTTATTGAAGGTCGACCTCACCAACGGTTCTAAGCCCATCGCAATCATTGGCTTGTTACGTTTGTAACGCACCAGGCGCTCGGACAGAGACTGCGGCAGCAACGTGTCCTGGGTAAAACCCAGGCGTTGGTAAAAGCCTTCCAGGTCCGGATGGCACAGCAGCCATACCGTGCCTTCAACACCGGCCACCGAGGCTCGAACCAATTGCGCCGCCAGCCCCTGGCCACGCATCGCCGGGTCGACAAACAGCCCGGTCAACCATTGCCCGCCCACCACCGGCGTCAGGCACAGGCCCGCGATAATCTCGCCGCCTTTGGCCACCCACAACTGGCCGCCCTTGAGGGCCTTCATCGGTGAGTTATGGCTGCGGTAGAACTTGTTCAGCAGCGGCCACAGAGGCTCTGCCAGTCGGTCGATGTGCAACTCGGGCATGGTTTTCAAACACGCGAATTCAGGGGCGAAGATTATAAGTCGGGCAAAGCGCCTTCTGTTGGGCAATCGGTGTTATACCCAGTGTTACATCCCCTGTAAGTGGAGCACGCATCATGGCCAAAGGTCTGAATTCCAAGAAAGCTGACAAGAAGAAACCGGCAAAGACCGCCGATGAAAAACGCGCCGAGAAAAAGGCCAAGAAAACCGACAGCAATCTGTTCGGTCACTAAAGTTCTAAGCTAAGCACCAAACGATCTGCAAGATTTTCCCGCCTCATTGCACAGAGCAGGATGAAGCCGACTTTCTCGTCGGCCACGCCTGCCCTGAGCTGCCGATGTCCAACTACCTTGATGAAACCCACAGCCTCGAAATCGAAGCCCTGGCCCAGACCTTTACCGCTCGCACCGAGTGGCCGACCTGGCTGCTGTTGATCGGTGTGTATGCCGGTTGGTTTACGGTGATGCTCGGCAGCCATTGGCTTGGCCTGTGGCTGAGTACCGCGCTGTTGATTCCGCTTGTGACGCTGTGGATGTCCCTGCAACACGAACTCCTGCACGGCCATCCCACCCGTTTCAATGCCCTGAACAAAGTCCTCGGCTACGCGCCGTTTGCCGTCTGGTACCCCTACACCCTGTACCGCAACTACCACCTGGTGCACCACAACGACGAAGACTTGACGGTGCCGGGTGTCGATCCGGAAAGCCGCTACCTGAATCAATTGCAGTGGTCAGCGAGTTCACCCTTTGAGCGCACCCTGCATTGGCTCACCAAGACCGTCCTCGGGCGCTTCCTGCTGGGTTCGCCGCTGGCGCTGTGGAAACTGGCGCGCAACGAATTCAGGCGCCTGCGCCAAGGCCAGCGCCAAGCCTGGTTGATGTGGCTGAGCCATGGCACCGTGACCGCGCTGATGCTGACCTTCATTGCCCACTACAGCGTGTTGCCGGTGTGGCACTACGTGGTGCTGGTCAGCGTGCCGGCCTTGTCGGTGGCGGCGATCCGTTCCTACTATGAACACCGCCCGCACCCACAACCGGAACAGCGCACGGTGCTCAATGAAGCGGCCTGGCCGTGGACCTGGCTGTTCCTCAACAACAACCTGCACCTGGTGCATCACGATTTGCCGAAGTTGCCGTGGTACTTGCTGCCCACCGTCTATCGTGCGCGCCGGGAACAATGGGTGGCGCGCAGCGGCGGGTTCCTGGTGCAGGGTTACGGCCAGTTGATCGGCCGTCACGGGCTCAAGGCCATCGACAGCCCACGGCATCCCTTTGCTTGAGAGACGACCATGAGTGACCGCTACGCCGAACTGCTGATGTACGTGGCGCCACAAGAAGTGCAACAGGCCAATGAGCGCTGGCTTTCGCGTATCCTTGAACGCCTGGGCCTGACCCGCCGCAATGCCGAACACCTCGACCTGCGCAGCCTGTGGCGCGCCCCCGAATTGCTGCTGACGCAAACCTGCGGCTACCCGCTGATGACCGAGTTGCGCGGGCAAGTCCAGGTGATTGGCCGCCCGCGCTACGAACTGCCCCACAGCAGCGGCGGCCAGCATTGCAGCCTGCTGCTGACCCGCGACGACAATCCACGCACCGCCTTGGCCGACTTCCATAACAGCCGCGGCGTGATCAACGGCCATGACTCCAACAGCGGCATGAACCTGCTGCGTGAACGCCTGGCGCCGCTGCAGCAGGGCGGTCGGTTCTTTGCCGAAGTCGGCATCAGCGGCGCTCATCGCGAAAGCCTGCGCTGGCTGCGGGAAAACCGCGCCGACCTTGCCGCCATCGACAGCGTGACCTTCGACTACCTCGCGCGTTTTGCGCCGCAGGAAGTGGCCGGGCTGCGGATCGTCACCCGCAGTGCGCCCAGCCCGACGTTGCCGTACATCACCGCGCCGGGCTCAAGTGAACACCTGCGGGAAGCCATGAACCTGGCCTTGCAGGACCTGCCCGACGTGGTGCAAACCCTCGGCGTACACGAAGTGCTGCCCGCCAGCGAAGCGGATTACCAGGTGCTGCTGGATTACCGGCAGCAGGCGGAAGCCTTGGGTTATCCACGCCTCCAATGATCGTTCCCACGCTCCGCGTGGGAACGATAGGTTATATAAAAATGCCTTTTAAATATTATTAAAGAATAAGCAGCCTTGCTAGGATCGCTCCACCGGAACACCGGACATAACGCGCAACCTACTCAGATGGAGCCACTATGTCCGGCGCCGACACTTCTCACAGCGATTACGTGGGCGGATTATTCCGCAGTCATTACGACTGGCTGTGCGGCCGTTTGCACCGCCATCTCGATTCCCGTGCCCACGCCGAAGACATCGCCGCCGACACCTTCGTCCAACTGTTGAGTTCCCCGGGCGTGACGCCGATCCGCCAGCCACGCGCCTTGCTCACCACCATCGCCCAACGCCTGATGTACCAGCTATGGCGCCGTCGAGACCTGGAGCGCGCCTACCTCGACGCCCTCTATCAGGACGAAACCTCGCCCGCGCCATCCCCGGAAGACCTCGCGCAAATGCTCGAAGCCCTGCAGGCCATCGACCAGTTGCTCGACGGCTTGCCGGCCAAGGTCAAGGCGACCTTCCTGTTGTCGCAACTCAACGGCCTGACCTACCCGGAAATCGCGGCCGAGCTGGGCATTTCCCAACGCTCGGTCAGCGACTACATGACCCGCGCCGTCAATCGCTGCCTGCGGCTGTGCCTGGAATGAGTGACGAACTGATCGACAGCGCCACTCGCTGGGTGGTGTTGCTGCGCTCCGGCGAGGCGAGTGCCACGGACTGGCAGCGTTATCACCAGTGGCGCGCCGCAGATCCGCGTCACGAAGCCTTGTGCCAACAACTGGAAACCCGCCTCGGTGTGTTTCAAATTCCGCAGGCCCAAGGCGTCAGCGGCAAGGTATTGCAGCAGGCACTGGACGCGCCTTCCAGCCGCCGCACCGTGTTGCGCGGCGCCCTGGTGGGCGCTGGCCTGATGCTGGGCGCCGGTTGGCTGGCCCGGCCGGTGGTGGAGGATTTGACCGCCGATATCCGCACCGGCACCGGCGAACGGCGCACTGTAGAGCTGGCCGATGGCAGCGAGTTACTGCTCAACGCCCGCAGTGCCGCCGATATTCAATTCGACCCACAACGCCGCGTGGTGCGCCTGCGCGACGGTGAGTTGCTGGCGAAGATCGCCAAGGACAGCCACCGGCCGTTTTTCATCCAGACCGACCAGGCCCGAGTGCGCGCCGATGGCAATCGCCTGCTGTTGCGTGAGCGCGAAGGGCAGGGCCACGTGGTTGCGCTCAACGGCGCCCTGGAGATCGACGGCCAGAACGGCGAACGCCTGCAGCTGGAGGCCGGGCACGAGGTCACTTACGACCGCTTCGGCTTCGGACCGGTGCTCGCCAGTTCCTCGGGCGCGACCGCCTGGATCGATGGCTTCCTGCAAGTGCGCGACCGCCCGCTGGTGGAGGTGATCGATGCACTGCGTCCGTATCACAACGGCGTGCTGCGCCTCGATCCGGCAGTAGCAGGGTTGCGGGTCAGCGGCCTGTACCGCCTCGACAATCCCGACCAGATCCTCGACACCCTGGCGCGCACCCTGCCGATCCACATCACCCGTCGGACCGGGTTGTGGGTGACCGTCAGTGCCACCTGAAAACGGTTCACCTCGGTCAAGGTGGGAGCTGGCTTGCCTGCGATGCGAGCACCTCGGCCTCTCAGATGTACCGCAGCGATCCCATCGCAGCCTCGCTAAAGCTCGACAGCTTCCACAGTTGACCGCGTCGTTTCCGAATGTCGGTTCTAACGACATAACCAAACGATCTGCAAGTTTTGCCCCGGCCATCCCACATCACTCCCGTAAGCGCTGCGGGGAGCAGCGCTCAGGAGTTTCCTTGGGGGGAGCCAACGTGAGCCCATTCAACCGTACACCGCTTCGAACCTTTGCCCTGGTGCCGTTGGCCAGTCTGTTCCTTTCTTTCGCTGCCAGCGCCGAAGACGCGCGACAGGTCTACCACATCGCGCCCGGCCCGCTGGACGAAGTGCTGCTGAACATCAGCCGCCAGAGCGGCCAAGTGATTTCCTTCACGCCGCAGCTGGGCAACTATTCCTCGGCCAGGGTCGACGGTTCACTGTCGGCGCAACAGGCCGTAGACGCCGCACTCAAGGGCACCGGCCTGCAAGTCCAGGTCAGCCCGGACGGTGCCTTCATCATCAAGGAAGGCGCCAAAGCCGCGCCCGCCAGCAACAGCATCAAGGCGCAAACCGCCGAAGCCCAGGCGCCGACCCTCGACCGCGTGGTCGCCATCGGTACCCGTCGCAGCGATGCCACGGCCCTGACCAGCAGCGCCCCGGTAGACGTGATCAACGCCGAAGAACTCAAGCAAACCGGCGCCACCAGCCTTAACCAGGCGCTGTTCCAACTGCTGCCGTCGTTCAACTTTCCGCAGAACAACAGCGCCACCCGCGGCCAGGATCCGAAAGGCGCGTCCCTGCGCGGCTTGTCCCCGGACCAGACCCTGGTGCTGATCAACGGCAAGCGCCGGCACACCTCGGCGGTGGTGAACATTTCCGGCGGCGTGCCGTTCATTGGCGCGCAGCCGGTGGACCTGGACATGATCCCCATCAGCGCCATCGACCACGTCGAAGTGCTGCGCGATGGCGCCTCGGCGCAATACGGGTCTGACGCGGTGGCGGGGGTGGTCAACATCGTGCTCAAGGAGCGCGACAGCGGTGGCGGCATCAACACCCAACTGGGCAAATACGCCCAAGGCGACGGCTTCAGCAAAACCACCGATGGCTGGTACGGTATCGGCTTGCCAGGGGACGGTTTCCTGACCCTGAGCTTCAACACCCTGAACAACAAACCCGATGACATCGGCGACAAATACGTCGCCGATGGCCAGGTACAAGACCCGCGCTGGGGCGGTGCCGGGCGCGACAAATACAACCTGGCAGCCAACGCCGAGATCGGCCTGAATGACCAATGGCGTCTCTACAGCTTCGCCACCTTCGGCCAGGACACCTCGGTCAACAACACGCCGCCGCTGCTGGCCAGCAGCCCTAACAACGTGGCCGGGATCTACCCCAACGGCACCATCCCGAAATACCGCTATCGCTATGAAGACGGCGCCGTCACCGTCGGCACCCGCTACGAAGACGAGAGCATCGGTCGCTTCGATTTGAGCGCTACCTATGGCCGCGACGAGCACGACGAGCTGGCCTTCAACACCGTCAACCCGAGCTATGGACTCAACAGCCCGACCAAGTTCAACGTGGCCACGCTGGTCAACGACCAGACCAACATCGCCCTGGATTACGCCAAGGATCTGAACGTCGACTGGTCGAGCCATCCCCTCACCGTGTCGGCGGGCGTTGCCTACCGGCATGAACAGTATCGGCTGGAGGCGGGCGACTACGATTCCTACTCTTACGGCGGCATCGACGGCGTGCAGGTTGGTGCGGTGCAGGCGTCGGGCCTGACCCCGGACGACGCCGGCACCTTCAAGCGTGATGTAGGTGGCGTGTACTTCGGCCTGGAAAACCAGGTCACCGACAAGCTCCAGGTGGGCATTGCCGGGCGTACCGAGCACTACTCGGACTTCGGCTCGGCCACCACCGGCAAGCTCTCGGCGCGCTATGACTTCACCCCGCAAGTCGGCCTGCGGGCCACGGTCAATAACGCCTACCACGCGCCGAGCCTGGGGCAGATCGGTACTTCCTGGACCACCACCACCAACCTCGACGCCAACGGCAACCCGGTGCTGACCCGCATGCTGCCCGCCGACAACCCGGCCGCCCGCGCCCTCGGTGCCCAGCCGCTGAAACCCGAGAAGTCCACCAACTATTCCCTGGGCCTGGTGCTGCGCCCAACCGAACAGGCCTCGCTGACCATCGATGCCTACCAGATCTCGATTCGTGACCGCCTGCTGTTCAGCGGCGGGATTTCCGGACCACTGGCCGAGCAGATCCTCAAGGATGCCGGCTACGGCCAGTACTCCTGGGCGCAGTTCATGACCAACGCTGCCGACACCCGCACCCGTGGCGTCGACATCGTGGGCAAGTACAACCTGGACCTTGAGCAGTTCGGCAACCTGAACCTGTCGGCGGGCTACACCAAGGCCCGCACCACAATCGAAAAGGTCCACGAAAACCCCAATGGTTTCGAAGTGCTGACCCGCGAGTCCCGTGGCTTCCTGGAGCACGGTTACCCGGAAGACAAGGTGGTGTTCGGCGCGGTCCACAAGCTCAACCAATGGACCATCGCCCTCAACGAAACCCGTTACGGCAAGTACCGCAAATATGCCTCGAGCGAAGCCAACGCCCAGTACGACCAGACCTTCAGCGCGCAATGGACCACCGACCTGGACGTGAACTACGCCTTCACCAAACAACTGCGGGTGTCGGTGGGCGTCAACAACCTGTTCGACAGCAAGCCTGATGACTACAACACCCGTTTGCGCCAGACCCCGGGCCAGCAATACAGCTACCTGTCGCCGACAGCGCCGGAAGGGGCGTTTTACTACACGCGGCTCAGTTATGACTTTTAAACCCTGATCTAGAAAGGTGTGGAGATCAACTGTGGGAGCTGGCTTGCCTGCGATTGCATCACCTCGGTCTTCCTGAAAAACCGAGGTGTCTGCATCGCGGGCAAGCCAGCTCCCACGCTGACACTGCCCACTCTGGATCTGTCTTGAATCTCCAAGAGGCTACTTATGAGAACACTCAAAAACCTGCTCGGTGGCTCGCTACTGGCACTGACCGTCCTGGCGCAGTCCGCCACGGCCGCCGAACCGGTCAAACCGATCCACTTCGGTGACATCACCTGGGAAAGCGGCAGCCTCATCACCGAAGTACTGCGCCTGATCGTCGAGAAAGGCTATGGCCTGCCCACCGACACCTTGCCCGGCAGCACCGTGAGCCTGGAAGCCGCCCTGGCCAAGGACGATATCCAGGTGATCGGCGAAGAGTGGGCCGGGCGCAGTCCGGCGTGGGTCAAGGCCGAAAGCGAAGGTAAAGTGTTCGGCCTGGGCGATACCGTCAAAGGCGCCACCGAAGGCTGGTGGGTGCCGGAATACGTGATCAAGGGCGACGCCGAACGCGGCATTAAACCCCTGGCCCCGGAGCTTAAATCCGTCGCCGACCTGGCCCGCTACAAGGATGCGTTCCGCGACCCCGAAGACCCCACCCGCGGGCGCTTCCTCAACAGCCCCACCGGCTGGACCTCGGAGATCGTCAACAGCCAGAAACTCAAGGCTTACGGCCTGACCGACACCTTCGTCAACTTCCGCACCGGCTCCGGCGCGGCGCTGGATGCCGAGGTCGCTTCGTCGATCCGACGCGGCAAACCTGTGCTGTTCTACTACTGGTCGCCGACGCCACTGTTGGGGCGCTTCAAGCTGATCAAACTGGAAGAGCCACCGTTCAACGCCGAAGCCTGGAAGACCCTGGCCGACGCCAACAACCCGCACCCCATCGGTACTCGCTCGATGCCAGCGCACCTGGCGATTGGCGTGTCGGCGCCGTTCAAGGCGCAGTACCCGCAACTGGTGACGTTCTTTGAAAAGGTCGACCTGCCGATTGACCTGCTCAACGGCATCCTCGCGCAAATGGCCGAGAAACGCACCGCGCCGCGCCAAGTGGCCGAAGCGTTCCTGAAAGAACAACCGCAGGTCTGGCAGCAATGGGTGCCGGCGGACGTCGCAGCCAAGGTCAAGGAGAGTCTCTGATGCACAAGCTCATCGCTGCCACACTGTTGGCGCTGTGCGCCGGGCCTCTGCTGGCGGCAGACCCGGCCACCCTGCGCGTCGGGTACCAGAAAAGCTCGGTGAGCATGGTGCTTGCCCGTGAGCATCACCTGTTCGAAGAAGGGCTGCCGGGCACCAAGGTCGAGTGGATCGAATTCCTCGGCGGCCCGCCGCTGATCGAAGCCTTGAACGGCGGCAGCATCGACATCGGCAATATCGGCGACATCCCGCCGATCTTCGCCCAGGCTGCCGGCATCGACATCCGCTACATCGGCGTCGAACCCAATGACGGGCGCACCGAAGCGATCCTGCTGCCCAAGGACAGCACCGTGCAAAGCGTGGCCGAACTCAAGGGCAAGCGCGTTGCGCTGCTCAAGGGTTCCAGCGCCCACAACCTGTTCCTCAAAAGCCTGCTGCGTGCGGGCTTGCAGTGGAAGGATGTGAACGTGGTGTACCTGTCGCCCTCCGACGGCCGTGCCGCGTTTGAACAAGGCAAGGTCGACGCCTGGGTCGTGTGGGACCCGTACTACTCGGCGGCGGTGGTGGACGGTTCGGCGAAAGTGTTGGGGGATGGCCAGGGGCTGAACCCGGCGGGCAGTTTCTTCATCGCCAGCGGCCCGTTTGCCAAGCAGCACCCGCAGGCGATTGCCGCGATTCTCAAGGTGTTTGCCCAGGCGCAGCGGTTGTCCCTGGACCAGCACGACGAAAGCGTCGCGCTGATGGCCAAGACACTGGGCTTGCAGCCGGCGGTGGTGGAAAGCTACTTCCAGCATCGCTCGCCGACGCCGAGCCGGCCACTGAATGCGACGGACATCGCCACCCAACAAGGCACCGCCGACGCGTTTTTTGCCAATGGCCTAATCCCGAAAAAGGTCGATGTGCAGCAAGTTGTGTTCAAGGCCCCATAACAAGCTCCCTCGGCACATAAAAGCCTCTTCAGCGTCGACCTTCGTAACCCATCAGTGAGCAGACCATGCAACCGATCTACATCGACTTCCTTAACGGCCTGGACATCGACGAACTGGCCCTGACCAACGACGAAATCCTCGACGCCATCGAATCCAGCCTGGCGATCCAGGGCCGCAGCGAGGCGGTGATCGAGCCGCGCATGCACCTGATTCCCGGCGGTGAAATAAACGGCCACTTCAACGTGCTGCGCGGTGTATTGGGCGGCGCAATCGGCTACGCCGGGGTCAAGGTGGTGGGCGACTTTGTCGACAACTACCGCAAGGGCCTGCCCTCGGAACTGGCGATTCTCAACCTGCTGGACCCGGCCACTGGCATCCCCAAGGCTATCCTTGATGCCTCGGCGATCACCGACATGCGCACCGGCGCCGTCACTGCTATCGGCGCCAAATACCTGGCCCGGCCCGACAGTAAAATCCTCGCGCACATCGGCGCCCGTGGCACCGCGTATTGGAACGTGCGGCTGCTGGACCATCTGTTCGACTTCGACGAAATCCGCGTGCACTCGCGGCGCAGCGAAAGCCGCGAAGCCTTCGCCGAGCGCCTGCGCCGGGACCTCGGCAAACCGGTGATTGTCACCGACGATTGGGAGTCTACGGTGCGCGGCGCCGACATTGTGGTGGAGGCGTCACGCCTGGATCAGCCGCAACCCTTGCTGCGTACCGAGTGGATCAAGCCCGGCGCCTTCGTCGTGCCCTACGGCACCATGAGCGCAGTGGAATTGTCCTTGACCGACATCATGCACAAACGGGTGGTGGACGATTGGGGCCAGTGCAAGGACGGTATGTTTGGCGCATTGCGCGCCCATGTCGATGCCGGGAAACTCAGTGCCGAGACCTTGCATGCGGAGTTGGGGCAGATCGTCGCGGGGTTGAAGAACGGCCGCGAAACACCCGAAGAAACCATCCTGTTCTGGCACCGTGGGTTGAGCCTGAGCGACATCGCCTTGGGCCACGCACTGCTGGAAAAATCCAAGCGCCTGGGCATCGGCCAGCGGTTGCGTTGGGCATGATTCACTTCGATCCCGATGGTTTGGCGATTGAGGATTTACTGTTGATTGCCCGGCAGGATGCACCGGCTGAATTCAGCGGTGCGGCCCGCCAGCGTATCGACGAAGGCCATCAACTGTTGCTGCGCCTGGTGGCTGAAGGCACGCCGATTTACGGGGTGACCACCGGCCTGGGTGCGGCGGTGGATACGCCGGTGTCGCCGGTGCAGGCAAACATTCCACTGGGGCGCGCAGTGGGCGTTGGGCGCCTGGCCAATCGAAAGGAGTTACGCGCGATCACGGCAGCCCGGTTGGCCGGGTTGGCCCAGGGGCGCTCGGGCATTTCGCCAAGGGCGGCGCAGGCGCTGTTGGATTTGCTTAATAGCGGCCTCGAACCCGAGGTGCCGTTGCTCGGATCATTAGGCGAGAGCGACCTGGCGCCGTTGGCCCATTTGAGCCTGGCGCTGAACGTACCACTGACGGGCAAGGATGGCCTGGCGCTGGTGTCGGCCAACGCTGCGAGTATCGGCCTTGGGGCGTTGCTGGTGGCTGAAGCCGAACAGGCATTGCAGGCCGTGTTGGCGGGGCTGGCGTTGTCGTGTGAAGGCTATCGGGCCAACCTCAGTCCGTTCCAGCCGTGGGCTTCGCGGTTGCGTCCGGCGCCGGGGCAAAGCGGGCAATCAGCGGCGGTGCTGGAATTGCTGGCGGGCGGCGAATTGGCCGATAACCCGCGTCGGTTACAGGACCCGCTGAGCTTTCGCTGTGCCACGGTGATTCAAGGCGCGGCGCGACAGGCGGTGCAGGCGTTGCGCGAGTTGATCGAACTGGAACTGGCCAGCGGTGCGGACAATCCGGCGTTGATCAGCGAAGACGTGTTGGTGCTGGCCACGGCCAATTTCGACAGCACCCATCTCGCGCTGGCGGCCGAAGGCTTGGGCCTGGCGTTGAGCCGCGTGGCGGTGTGCAGCGCCGAGCGGATTGCCAAGTTGCTGTCGCCGGCCTCCAGTGAACTGCCACGCTTTTTGATCAAACAGCCCGGGCACGTAGGCATGGCCGCCTTGCAGCGCACCGGTTCGGCGTTGGTGGCGGAGATTGGGCATTTGGCCAATCCGATCCCGGCGGTGAGCGTGCCGGTGGCGGATCGCGTGGAAGATTATGCGGGGCAGGCGTTGGCGGTGGTCGAGAAAACCCGGCAGCTGGTGCAGCGCGTGGTGTGGCTGGGCAGCATTGAGTTGATCGTGGCGGCGCAGGCAGTGGATCTGCGCGGCACGGTTCAACTGGGGGAGGGCACCCGGCGTATTCATGAGGCAGTGCGCAGCCAGGTGGCGCATCTGGATCAGGATCGATCGGGGTCGGTGGATGTGCTGGCGTTGGCTACATTCATCGAAAACGATGGCTTGAAACCCATTCTCTAAAACAATGGAGATCAAATGTGGGAGCTGGCTTGCCTGCGATAGCGGTATTGGATTCACCATCGCTATCGCAGGCAAGCCAGCTCCCACATTTTTGACTGCATTTCAGGTCATGGATTTTCAGCGGCCAGGGCGGCAATTACCGCCGGCCGCTCGCTGATCCGCTGCTGGAACTTCGCCAGCGCCGGCCACTGCTGCAAATCGATATCAAACAACCCCGCCCAGCGCAGCACCACAAACAGGTACGCATCCGCCACCGAGTACTGCGCGCCCAGCAGGTAGTCCTGACGCTCCAGGGTCTGCACCAGAATTGCAAACCGCTTGAACAGCGTGGCCTTGAACAGCGCCTTCACCTCATCCGGAATCGCATCCTTGAACAACACCCCCAGCCCGCCATGAATCTCGCTGGAGACAAAGTTCAGCCACTCCTGCAAACGCACCCGCTCCCAACTGCCATTGGCCGGCGCCAGGCCTGCCGCAGGTACCCGGTCAGCCAGGTATTGCAGGATCGCGGCGCCTTCGGTCAGCACCTCGCCGTTGTCCAGTTGCAGCGCCGCCACGTAGCCCTTGGGGTTGATCTGCAGGAAATCATCACCGTCAGCGGTGAGCTTTTTCTGGTTGTCGACGCGAATCAATTCAAACGGCAGGGCCAGTTCCCGCAGCACGATATGGGACGCGAGGGAACAGGCATTCGGGGAAAAATACAGCTTCATCGGGGCAACTCCGCAGGACAGTTGCCTTCAGTCTCGTGGGCATGGCACCTTGCGTAAAATTAATCTTTCAGAACCCTGCCATAAGGACAGCTACTGCCATGATGAACCTGATGCACTGGCGCCTGCTGGTAGCCGTGGCGGACAACGGCAGTATCACCGCGGCCTCCGAGCGGGTGGGCATGACTCAGTCCGCCGCCAGCCAGGCCATGGCGGCCATGGAGGCCAACCTCGGTGCGCAACTGTTTGTGCGTGAGGCACGCCAGACTGTGCCCACCGCCTTGGGCCTGCAAGTGATCGAGCAGGCGCGGGTGATGATGGGGACCTTGCAGGCGATTCGTACCACGGTGGACGAGGCGCGGCCCATGCTGCGTGGGACGATTCGCATCGCGAGTTTCCCCATGGTGCTGGCGGTGTTCCTGCCGCCGCTGTTGCGGCGGTTCAACCAGCTTTACCCGGGCATCGAGGTCACGGCCCTGGAAGTCACGGACGATGAAGTGAACACCTTGCTCGACGCAAATCTGATCGACTTGGGGGTGGTGCTCAACCCGCCTTCCGAGCGCAATGCTGCGGTGCTGGGGCGCGATAACTGGGTGGCGGTGCTGCCGATGGCCCACGGGTTTTCCCGGCGCCCGGCGCAGGCAACCGTGATGCTGGAAGAATTGGTGGAGCAACCCTTTGTGCTTGCCACCGGCGGCTGCACCGTCAACGCCCGCAGCCTGGCGCAGGAAGCCGGTCTGACATTGCGCGAGGTACGGGTGGAAGTGCGGGAATGGAACAGCGCCTTCAGCCTGGTGCGCGAAGGTGTCGGCGTCACCCTGGTACCCGAGATGACCCTGCCGGCCCAGCGCCACGGCTTGCGCATCATGCCGCTGGCGGAGCCGGTGCATCGCGAGTTTGCGTTGGTGACATCACGCCACCAACCGCCTTCCGCAGTGGTTAATGCTTTGTTGCAAATGCTGGCTGACTAGTGGCCTTGCATAGCGCCAACGCCTGTCTATGCTCACCCAGAACCGTTGATGACGCTCGGCATATAAAGCGTTTCGGATAGGTTCCCCCATAAAGGTCTGCGATCAAGATTCAAACCGTGAATGGAATGCGCCCGCGTGGGCGTCGGGAAAATAAAGGGTGATCCGCCATGTTCAACCGCCAACACAAATCCGACCTGCTGGAAATCGAACGTTTCTCCTGTGCGCTTACCGAAGCCAAAGCCAAATTGGCCGCCATCAGCCGTTCCATGGCAATGATCGAGTTTGATCGCGACGGCATCGTGCTGGATGCCAATGAAAACTTCTGCAGGACCATGGGCTACCGCGCCGAAGAAATTCGCGGCCAGCATCACCGGATTTTCTGCGAAGAGGCCTACACCCACACCGACGCCTACGCCAAGCTCTGGCGCGACCTGGCGCGGGGCGAGCCTCTCAGTGGCACCTTCATGCGGTTGAACAAGCATGGTCAGGAAGTGTGGCTGGAGGCCAGTTACATGCCGGTAATCGGTGCCGACAACCAGGTGCAGAGCGTGATCAAGGTGGCCTCTGACATCTCGGCGCGGATTCACCACGAGCATGAAAACCAAAGCTTGATCGACGCCATCGGCCGCTCCATGGCGGTGATCGAATTCACCCCACAAGGCCAGATTCTGAATGCCAACGACAACTTCCTGAAGACGGTGAAGTATTCCCTCGGTGAAATTGTTGGTCAGCACCACAGTATGTTCTGCCATCGCGGTGAGACCGATTCGCCGGCCTATAAAGCCTTCTGGGCCTCGCTCAATCGCGGCGAATATCACTCCCACCGGTTTGAACGCAAAGACAAATTCGGCCAGACGCTGTTCCTGGAAGCCTCCTACAACCCGATCTTCGATGCCAGCGGACGCCTGTACAAAGTGGTGAAGTTCGCCAGTGACATCACCGACCAGGTCACCACCTTGCGCACCGCCGCCGACTCGGCCCACGCCACCTCGGTGCAGAACGACGCCTGCGCCCGCAAGGGTTCGGAAGTGGTGCAGCAGACCGTGCAGATCATCGAAGAAATTTCCCGTGACCTGAATGAGGCTGCCGTGAGTATCGATGCGGTGAGCAAGCAGTCGGACATTATCGGCAGCATCGTCCAGACCATCCGGGGCATTGCTGACCAGACCAACCTGCTGGCGCTCAACGCCGCGATCGAAGCGGCCCGGGCCGGTGAACATGGGCGCGGGTTTGCGGTGGTGGCGGATGAGGTGCGCAGCCTTGCGGCACGTACCAGCCAGGCGACGATCGAGATTGTGGACGTGGTGCGCAAGAACCACGACCTGTCGATCAGCGCGGTGTCGAGCATGCAGTCGAGCTTGAGCCGCACGGGGCTTGGGGTGGAGCTGGCGAATGAAGCGGGGCAGGTGATCCTGGAGATTCAGGAAGGGTCACGGCATGTGGTGGATGCGATCAGTCAGTTCAACTCGACACTGCAACTGCAGTAACACCGCAGATCAAATGTGGAATGAGCTTGTGTGGGAGCGAGCAAGCCCGCTCCCACATTTGGTTTGTGGTGTTGCTTAGATCGCAGCCAGGGTTTCTTTCACCGTCTGCGCCTGCGGGTCAGCGGTTTTCGCTGCTACTTGCTGCGCCTGCTGGTCCTTCAGGCGTGCGGCCACTTCCTTGGAAATGGCATCCTGCTTTTCCTGTGGCAGGTTTTTCACATCTTCTTCGGTCAAACCCTGTTCCTTGAGCAGTTGCTCGCGGATGCGCTCGGCCGGGCTTTTCTTCATGTAGTCGGTGAAGTCACTGCGGGCCGATGTGGTGGAGTCGGTCTTGGGCACATCGGTGCTCGACGTGGTCGCGGTGGTGGCCTGCAACTGCACGCGGGTCTTGGCAAAGGCTGCGTCGATGTTGTCAGCCTTGGCATCCGCGGCGGCCTGGGTGGTGGACACGCCGGCGGCACCCTGCGCGTTTTGCGCGGCACCGCTGTACAGCGCGCTGGCGGCAGCGTTGGCCGGGTCCATGTCTGCGCGCTTGATGCGTTGGATCGTCGACTGAGCCTGGGGATTGTTGTTGATCAGCATGATCAGGACACCTGTGGATGTGGGCGGTGCCACAGGAGGAGCAATTAGCGTGCCCAATGGTGTGGCCCCGTGTTTACGGGGCTTTTGGCCGCCACCGTCGGCAAGCCTTGGCACGCCGACGGCCAGGGTTTGCCGCTAGTGGGCAATGTTCTCCAGCGCCAGGTTGCGGGTGCGCGGGCCGAACCAACTGATGGTGATCATCACGATCAACATGCTGCTGGCGATAAACGCCAACACGCCGGGCGTGCCTAGGTGTTCGAGGATCACACCGATCAACAGGCTGCTGAACACCGTCGACAGCCGACTGAACGAATAGCAGAACCCTACCGCCCGGGCGCGGATATTGGTGGGGAACAATTCGCTCTGGTAGGAGTGATAACTGAAACTCAGCCAGGCGTTGCAGAAGGTGATCATCACCCCGCAGATCACCAGCCCCACGGCGGTGGTTTGCAGCGCGAACAAACTGCCGAAGATCACCGCCCCCAGGGCCGAGCCGACAATCTGCCATTTGTTCTCAAATCGGTTCGCCACCTTCACAAACAGCAGCGGCCCCAGCGGGTAGGCGAGGGTGATGATGAAGGCATAACCCAAGCTGTGAGTGACGCTTACGCCCTGGCCCGAGAGCAGCGCCGGCAGCCAGTTGCCGAAGCCGAAAAAGCCGATGGCCTGGAACACGTGAAACACAATCAGCATCAACGCCCGGCGCCGGTACGGCGGTTGCCAGATATCGGCAAAGCGCCCTTGGCCCTGCACGCTGACGGCTTCCGGCTCCGGTTCGTCCAGCGGCTTGCCGTGGTCTTTCTGGCAGCGCGCTTCAAGGCTGTCCATGATCTGCCCGGCTTCGTCGAAGCGGCCTTTTTGCGCGAGCCAGCGCGGTGACTCCGGCAGGCGCTTGCGCAGTTGCCAGATAAACAGCGCAAACACCGCACTGCTCACCACCACCCAGCGCCAGCCGGAGATCCCGAACGGCGCCTGGGGCACCAGCCACCACGACATCAAGGCCACCGCCGGTACCGACAGGAACTGGATGAAAAACGCGAAGGCAAATGCCGAACTGCGCATGCGCTTGGGCACCAGTTCCGAGAGGTAGGCGTCGATGGTCACCAGCTCGATCCCCAAACCAATGCCCACCAAAAAGCGCATGCAGATGATGCCCAGTGCGGAGGTCTGGATGCCCATCAACACGGTGGCGACGGTGTACCAGATCAACGCAAAGGTGAAGATCGCCCGGCGCCCGTAACGGTCGGCAATCGGGCTGAGCAGGCTGGCGCCGAGGAACAGGCCGAGGAAGGTCGCCGAGGCAAAGGCCGCCTGGTCAGAGAAGCCGAATACGCCCTGGCTGCCGGTGTGGAAAATTCCTTCACTGATCAGGCCGGGGCTGATATAGGCAGTCTGGAACAAGTCATACAGCTCGAAAAAACCGCCAATCGACAGCAGCGCCACCAAGCGCCAGACGGTGGCGACGGCGGGCAACCGATCAATGCGCGCGCTGATGTGCGCGGCGCGGATCGGGTCGATGCCGTCTGCGGTAGAAGGGAAAGACATGGGCAGAAGACTCAATAAGTGATCGGGATCTCGAATTCCTGGAACGCATCATCCACCGGTTGGTAACCCAGCACACGGGTTGTTTCGCTGAGGTCCAGGCGTTTGAAGCGGTTGTTGGAGATGCCGTGGGCGATCAGGTGTTTCACACCTTCGGTTTCTACCGAGCGTTGCAGCAATTGCACGGCATCCCGCGGACTGAGCCAGGCGCTGAGGTCGCGGGCGTTGTTCAGGTCGGGGGCTTCCGGGAATTCGAATGCACCAATACGCAGGGCGATGGTGGAGAGCGGGGTTTTGGCAGCGTAAAAACCGCACAGGGCTTCGCCGTAGCATTTGCTCACGCCGTACAGGTTGGCGGGCATCACCTGCATGCCGGGGGTGATTTGCCGGTCGACCGGGTAGCCTTCGATGGTCTGGGCGCTGCTGGCGAACACCAGGCGCTTCACACCCGCAGCCACGGCGGCTTCGAACAGGTAGGTGGTGGCCAGGATGTTGTTGGGCAGCAACTCGTCGAAGGTGGCGCTGGCGTGAGGGATGCCGGACAGGTGCACGATCACGTCAATGCCGTCGAGCAGGGCGGCGAGGGCGGTTTTGTCGCTCAGGTCTGCGCGGATGAAACGGTGTTCGCCGAGGGCGAAATCCGGCTCGATGCGATCGGTGAGGGTGAAGCGGTAGCGGTCTTTCGATGCTTCGAAAAACGTCTTGCCAATGCGGCCGCAGGCGCCGGTGAGTAGTACGTTGAGTCCGTTCATTGTGTAGTCCTTGTTTTTAGTTATGGCCATCGAGGGCGAAGGTTTTGAAGCCGGGGCGCTGGCTGAGGGTTTCGTAGTAAGCGCTGACGGCCGGGTAGGACGGATGCTCCATGGGCGTCATCCACCAGCGGTGCACCGACAGGCCGATGAGGATGTCGGCGAGTGTGAAGTCATTACCGGCGACGTAGGCGTCGGTTTTGATCAATTGCTGTTCCAGTAGGCCCATCTTGTCGTTCCAGCTTTTTACCCCGGCTTTGATGCGTTGCGGGTCCTGGTAGTCCGGGTTCTTGCGCACCAGGGCGTGGAAGGCGTAGCCCCACGACGGGTTGAGTTCGGTGGCTTGCCAGTCCATCCATTGCTCGACCCTGGCACGGGCGGCCGGCTCGGTGGGCAACAGGTCGTGGCGTTGGTGCAGGCTCACGAGGTAGCGGCAGATGGTGTTGGATTCCCACAGCACGCCGTTGTCGTCGATGATCACCGGGACTTGGGCGTTTGGGTTCAGGGCCAGGAATTCGGCGGACTGGGTGGAGGCGAAGCCGATGCCCCAGTCTTCGCGGTCGTAGGGGATATCCAGCTCCTGGCAGGTCCACAGGACTTTTCGCACGTTGATGGAAGAAGTGCGACCGAGGATTTTCAGCGAATGGCCCATGGTGCTTTCCTGACGAGGGTGAGAAGGCAGGGGGCAATTTAGCAGGGGCCAGAAGGCACGGCGAGGTGTTAAGTGGGCAGGATCAAAAATGTGGGAGCGGGCTTGCTCGCGAATGCGGTGTATCAGTGATGGAACGGTCCGCTGACACACCGCATTCGCGAGCAAGCCCGCTCACAGTTTGACCGCGTGCGGTCTGTTAGATAAGTGGTGATTCCTGGTCCATCAGCTTGCCCATCAGCAATACGCCCAACTCACTCAACTGGTGAATCGCCAATGCCGTGTCGCGGTCTTTGCCGGTGAGTTCATCAGACAGGTCGAGCAATAATGTGCTGACCGAGGAAAACGTCTCGTAGCTGTTGGCGATCAGGCTTTCGCTGTTGGCGTCGGGGCTGACGGTGAATAAGGCGGGGGGATTTGGAGTTGCTTTGAACATAGGTAGGATCTCTAACTGGGCCACCACCTGATCGCTACTAAACGAAAGGGTGGCGGCTGCACGCAGGTTAGTAGACCGGTAGACCCACACAAAAACCCGGCGCGCCACGAGGGCGCCCTGCGCACAGCCACCATCAAGCACAGACAGGTAAGTCCGACAGATGAAGCTCATGCACATTTGTATGGGGCTGCTCGGGCTACTAAACCCGATCACTGAGAAATTCAGCGACCGGGCAACCTTAGAGAGCCCTACCCAGGCGCACAAGCCGGCGGATTCTGACGTACCTGTAGGTAACGGAGCAAGGCGCTGCCATCAACACCAGCCACTTCCTACAGCTACCGCCTGTATGCGTTCGCGCAGTCTACTCAAGCTGTTTTGGCTTTTACGCTTAAGGGGCCAGTCTGAATATCGAAAGTACCCTTAAATTCCTGTTTCTCCGAGCCTGGCCAAGAACCCTGAAAGTGGAACTCTCCGTCCAGATCTCCAGCTCCTTTAATAAAGGTGGCTTTGTAATGACCGGACACTGAATGCCAATATTGTGGCCTGTCATTGGTTTCGCGGTTGTAATAGCCGGCGGCGTCGGGGTTGAAACCGCCGGAAAATGCACCTGCCTTGTCAGGCAGGACCAGTGTAATAAGCCGAGTTTTTCCTAATCCATCAACGTACTCACCCTGAAACCAGAGATCGTGCCGGCTATAATCAAACCTGATGCTGGTAGCTTCGAAAGGCCCATCTACGGATTGTTCAACCTTAAGTGTGCCTGTTACGGGTATTGCGTTAATTCTGTAATGGTCCATGGTCGAGATGCTCCATCTAACTTGCAGTTGCTATCTCTTATTGCTGGTTGCTGGATAGTTGCTTGATTAAATGAGCCTTTCACAGGTTCGTATACTGTCAGAAGTCACAGTGGATTTTCATACTCGCAAGGGCTAGCGTAGAGCGTTTTACCGATGGCCCGTATGAGTCTCTTCTTATAGGACCGGGCTAGGTACTCTCGCGCACCTTCAACTCAAACCCCATGTCCACCACCGGCCGGGCGATCTTGTTGCCGGCCATCACCGTCAGCAGATGTTCAGCGGCGCGTCGGCCAATGGCTTCCCGTGGCGTACTGATGCTGCTCAAACGCGGCACCATGAACGAGGACGAGGGCAGGTCGTTAAAGCCCAACACCGAGATCTGCTCCGGCACCTTGATCCCGTGGCGCAACGCTTCCAGCAACGCGCCCTGGGCCAGGTCGTCGTTACCAAAGAAGATCGCGTCCACATCCGGATGGCTGGCCAGCAGTTGCAGGAACAACTCACCACCCAGGCCCACCGATGACGGGCGTGGCGTCAGCACTTCCAGCGCCGGGTCATACAAGCCCGCCTGTTGCAACGCTCGCCGAAAACCCTCGCCGCGCAACAACGTGCGCTGGTCCAGTTGCGCACCGATATAGGCCAAGCGCTTGCGCCCCCGTGAGATCAAATGCGCCGCCGCCGTTTCCCCGGCGTTCATCTGCGAGAAGCCTACACAGTTCAGGCCAGCATTCGGGTCCAAATCCATCATGTACACACACGGTACGTTGCTCGACTCCACCATACGCCGGGCACTCTCCGTACGGTCAAACCCGGTCAGCAGCAAACCCCGTGGCTGGTAGGCCATGTAGTTGCGCAGCAGGTCTTCTTCTTCGTCGCGGGAATAGTGGGTGTTGCCGATCAGCACTTCAAAGCCCTTGGGCCGCAGCACCTGGTGGATGGCTTCGAGGGTTTCGATAAACAGCAGGTTGGACAGCGACGGCACCAACACCACCACCGACTGGCTCTGGGCGGAAGCCAGGGCACGGGCGGCCGGGTTGACCACGTAGCTCAGTTCAGCCGCAGCTTTTTGCACTTTTTCCACCAGTTCGGTGGCCACGGTGCTGATGCCGCGCAAGGCCCGGGAGGCGGTAATCGGGCTGACGCCAGCCAGGCGGGCAACTTCATTCAGGGTAGGGCGGCCCGTGGTGCGGGTATTTTTATCGTTCTTGGGAGTCATCAGGCGGCTTGCCAAACAAAAATCGAGGCACTAAGGTAGCGCTGTCTCCAAGACCCTGCAAATTCTTGAACGTCGGGATGCCTGTTCCCGTTCAAACCTTTGGAGCAGATGCACGCGTCACTCCATAAAAATGACAAGACGGCGCGGGAAAAGCCTGTTTTTGCACTAGCCTTACAGCGTGCAAAGGTAGCGCTATCTGCGTCTTGAGGTGTTTCATGAGTCAACCTGTTACTGCCCTCGTGATCATGGGTGTTTCCGGCTGTGGCAAGTCCAGCGTCAGCGAGGCCCTGTGCCTGCTGAACGGCGCCACCGCCATCGAAGGCGACAGCTTTCACCCCGCCGCGAACATCGAGAAGATGAGCGCCGGCCATCCCCTTAACGACGAAGACCGCGCCGGCTGGCTCGACATCCTGTGCGATGAATTGCGCCGCTTACTCAAAGCCGGCGAGCATCCCGTGCTCACCTGTTCGGCGTTGAAAAAGAAATACCGCGACCACCTGCGCGAAGCCGCGCCGGGCTTGGGGTTTGTGTTTCTGGAACTGACCCGCGAAGTCGCCGCTGACCGCGTGTCCCATCGCCCCGGCCATTTCATGCCGGCAAGCCTGATCGACAGTCAGTTCGCTACCCTGGAATCGCCGGTGGGCGAGCCGTTGACCCTGGCGCTGAACGCCAGTGAAGACAGCGTTGAAGAACTGGCCGAGCAAACCAATGCCTGGTGGCTGAAACACGGCTTTGAACCAAACAAATAATTTTTTGCCGGACAAGATAGCGCTGTCCGCCTGCACTGAATTTTTTACCGGCTTTAATAACAACAACAAACAGGAGAGACCCCCATGTTTGGCTTGTCCCACGATACCTATCTGCTGCTCGATGCAGTGGTGACCATCATCGGCCTGATCGTGTTGATCACCCGGTTCAAAGTCCACCCGTTCATTGCGCTGATCATCGCCGCAGGCTTTCTCGGCCTGACCTCGGGCATGCCCGTGGACAAGATCATCAAGGCGTTCCAGGACGGCTTCGGTGGGGTGCTCGGCTTTGTCGGGATTATCCTCGCGCTGGGTACGATGCTCGGCAAGATGATGGCCGATTCCGGCGGTGCCGATCAGATCGCGCAAACCCTGGTGCGGGCCTTCGGCAAGGAGAAGGTGCAGTGGGCAATGATGTTCGCCGCGTTTTTGGTGGGCATTCCGCTGTTCTTCGAGATCGGTTTTGTATTGCTGATCCCGCTGGTGTTTATCGTTGCGCGCCGCACGGGCGTGTCGCTGATCAAGATCGGCATCCCGCTGCTGGCCGGCCTGTCGGCAGTGCACGGCCTGGTGCCTCCGCACCCGGGCCCGTTGCTGGCAATTGGCGTGTTTGGGGCTGACATCGGCAAGACCATTCTCTACGGCCTGATTGTCGCGCTGCCTACAGCCATTATCGCCGGCCCGCTCTACGGTTCGTTTATCGCCAAGTACATCCCGGGCAATCCGTCCCAGGAACTGGTGGACCAACTGGCCAGTGAGCAACCGGAATCCAAGACCCTGCCGAGCTTCAGCATCACCCTGATCACCGTGCTGCTGCCGGTGTTCCTGATGTTGCTGAAAACCTTCGCCGACGTCGCCCTGCCGGACGGCCACGTGATCCGCAACTGGATGGACATGATCGGTCACCCGATCACCGCGTTGTTGCTGGCCTTGCTGCTGTCGCTGTACACCTTCGGCCATCGCCAGGGCATCGGTTCCAAGCAAATCCTCAAGCTGCTCGACGCGAGCCTTGCGCCGACTGCCGCGATCATCCTGATCATCGGTGCCGGCGGTGGCTTCAAGCAGATGCTGGTGAGCAGCGGCGTGGGTGATGTAATCGGCCAGATGGCGGTGACCGCGCAGATCAACCCGATCCTGCTGGCCTGGCTGGTGGCGGCGGTGATTCGTGTGGCTACCGGTTCTGCGACGGTGGCGACCATTACCGGTGCGGGCATTGTGGTGCCGGTGGTGGGGATGATTCCAGGGGTGAACCGCGAGTTGCTGGTGTTGGCGACGGGGGCGGGCTCGCTGGTGTTGTCTCACGTCAACGATGCGGGGTTCTGGCTGGTGAAGCAGTACTTCAATATGACTGTGGCCGAGACGTTCAAGACCTGGACAGCGATGGAGACCATTCTGTCGGTGGTGGCGTTGGGCTTTATCATGTTGCTGTCGCTGGTGGTCTAACAGGCACACCGCAAAACAAAATGTGGGAGCTGGCTTGCCTGCGATAGCGATGGTGAATTCAACACCGCTATCGCAGGCAAGCCAGCTCCCACATTGATTGGGTTCCTGCAGTTGGATCGGGTCAGGCCTCAGCTTTCTTGACCAACCCATCCGCCCGGAACATCGCCCGGATGCCCCGCACCGCCTGGCGAATCCGGTCCTGGTTTTCGATCAGCGCAAAGCGCACGTGATCGTCGCCATACTCACCAAAACCAATCCCCGGCGACACACACACCTTCGCCTCAAGCAGCAGCTTCTTGGCAAACTCCAGCGACCCCATCGCGGCGTACGCCTCGGGAATCTTCGCCCAGACGTACATCGACGCCTTCGGGTTCTCGACCATCCAGCCCAGCTCATGCAGGCCTTTAACCAGCACGTTGCGACGCTGGCGGTACTGCTCGGCAATGTCTTTCACACACTGTTGATCGCCTTCCAGCGCCGCAATCGCCGCCACTTGCAGCGGGGTGAAGGTGCCGTAGTCGTGGTAGCTCTTGATCCGCGCCAGGGCGTTGACCAGTTCCGGGTTGCCCACCATGAAACCAATGCGCCAGCCGGCCATGTTGTAGCTTTTGGACAGGGTGAAAAACTCCACCGCGATGTCCTTGGCGCCCGGCACTTGCATGATCGACGGAGCTTTCCAGCCGTCGTAGACGATGTCGGCGTAGGCCAGGTCATGCACCACCAGCACGTCGTACTGTTTGGCCAGGGCGATCACCCGTTCGAAGAAGTCCAGCTCCACGCACTGCGCGGTGGGGTTGGACGGGAAGCCGAGGATCATCATCTTCGGCTTGGGAATCGAGCCGCGAATGGCGCGTTCCAGTTCTGCGAAGAAATCCACGCCTGGAATCAGCGGCACCGAACGCACCTGGGCGCCGGCAATCACGGCACCGTAGATGTGAATCGGGTAGCTGGGGTTCGGCACCAGCACCGTGTCGCCTTGGTCCAGGGTGGCCAGCATCAAATGCGCCAGGCCTTCCTTGGAACCGATGGTCACGATGGCTTCGGTTTCCGGGTCGATGTCCACTTCATAGCGGTCTTTGTACCAGCGCGAAATCGCCCGGCGCAGCCGCGGAATGCCTTTGGAAGTGGAGTAGCCGTGGGTGTCTTCGCGTTGGGCGACGGTGACCATTTTTTCCACGATGTGCGGTGGCGTGGCGCCGTCCGGGTTACCCATGCTCAAGTCGATGATGTCTTCGCCGCGCCGACGCGCAGCCATCTTCAGCTCGGCAGTGATATTGAACACGTAAGGGGGGAGTCGATCTATGCGCGCAAAGCGGCGCGGCGAACGGGGTTCGGCCATTGTTGCCTCGAAATACGTAAGCGCCCGGAACCGTCCGAGCGACGTCGGCCACTGCGGTGGCCTGCGGGGCAGACAATACGGTCGATGATGGCCAATTGTCCAGATGCTGTGGGAAAAATTTCTGCTTGGAGTGCGACGGGGATATGCCCCTATACTCGACGCGGGTTTGTTCCCTCATAAGAAGGAGACTGTTCAGATGGATCAACAGACAAAACTGCCGTTACAGCCGCGCATGGAAGAGGGCAACGCCCTGGTGATCGCGGGTGTGCAAGGGCGTTATTCAAAAGCCACGATTGGCGATATCCCCAAATTGTGGGAGTTGTTCGACAGCTGCTTCAAAGAGATCAAAAAGCGCGTCGGCGGCGTGACCTACGGCGTGTGCTACAACGCCAAACACGATGAATTCGACTACCTGGCCGGCGTTGAAGTGCCGGCCAAGGGCGATGTACCGAGCAACTTCCAGTCGATTGAAATCCCGGCCCATCGCTATGCCGTGTTCCCGCATTTCGGCCCGGTGCAGGCACTGGCGCAGACCTATGAACGCATCATGTTCGAGTGGTTGCCAGGCTCTGGGTACAAGGTGGCCGGAGCCGATTTCGAGCGCTACAGCGCCGACTTCGATGTGGGTAAAGGCACGGGCTCCGTGGAAATCTGGATCCCGATCAAGGCCGAATCCGCCTGACCGCACCATTGGCGGGAGCGAGCATGTTCGCTCCTGCCACCGCCTCTCAATACAACGTGGCCTTGACCCGCTCCGGCATCTCGCGGTCATAGGCTTCGGCGTCGAACGCCCCATCATTCAAGCGCTTGTGAAATGCCCCGGCGCTGGGCAGTGCCGAGCGATCCAGGTGCTTTTCCGGGTTCCAGCAATCGGAACGCACAAAGGCTTTGGAGCAATGGAAATACGCCGCCTCCACCTGCACCAGAATCACCGAGCGGGCCGCTTTGCCATTCACCGCAAAGCTCTCCAGCAACCCGGGCTCGATGGAAATCTGTGCACGGCCATTGACCCGCAACGTCTCGCCAATGCCCGGGATGATGAACAGCAACGCTATACGCGGGTCCACCACCAGATTGCGCAGGGTGTCGAGGCGGTTATTCCCTGGCCGATCCGGAATCGCCAACGTGCGCTCGTCGATGATTCGCACAAACCCCGGCACATCGCCACGGGGTGAGCCGTCGATGCCGTCCGGGCCGGATGAACTCACCACCACCAAGGGCGACGCGCGGACCATCGCCTGGTAGTCCTCGTTGAGAAACGGGATTTCCTTGCGCACGGCCCGTTCGTGGGGGAGGCCGTAGAGGGTTTCGAGTTGTTCCAGGGTTGTTAGCATCTTCACCAGCTCCTTATTGTTTAAAACACCCACGCCAACCGGCGCTCATACCCAATCCGCCCCTTATACGCCTCCCCGCTGTCCACCCAGCCCTGCTGCAAATACAGCCCCATCGCGGCCACATTATCCGTGTCCACCGACAGCTCCAGCGCTTTGATCTGCGGCCAAACCAGGCGCGCGGCGGCGGGGAGCGCTTGCAGGCAGGCTTTGCCAAACCCCAGGCCTTGCTGGTGGCGATCGACTTGCAACGCATGCAGCGTGGCGCTGTGTTCATCCGCCCAATGGGGCAGGCAGGGCGGGCGTTTGAGCAGCAGGAAGGCGACGGGAATCTCGTCGGCGAGTAACGCAAAGCCTGCCACGCCAGGGTTCGGATTGACCAACAGGGTGTTAAGCGCACAGTAGATATCGCCGGAAAACCCCAGTTGTTCGGGATGCACTTCCAGGGCGTTGAGTTGCCGTTGTTGCAGGGCAGTCAACGTCTGATAGGCGACGAGGCGGGTTTCCATCGGCGTAGCATCCGAAATCCTACAAAGAAGCGCGGATTCTAGCGGGTTTGCGGTCATCGCAATTATTTTTCGCGGGATTGTCGATTAGCCGATATCTCAGTCGACTAAGGGTGTCTTCAGTGATTTTTCCCGCAAGGAGTATCGCCATGAGCACCGAAATCCGCAGCTTGGTCGAGCAATGGAAACAGGCCGTCACCGACAAGGATGTCGAGAAGATTGTCAGCTTTTACGCTGACGATATCGTCGCGTTCGACGCCGTTAGCGCCCTGCAGTTCAAGGGCAAGGCCGCCTATGAGGCGCACTGGAAGGCATGCATGGAGTTCTGCCCGGGCCCCGGGGTTTTTGACTTCCATGAGATGCATATCGTCGCCGGCGATAACAGCGCCTTTGCCCACTGGCTCGCACACTGTGGCGGCACCGGACCCGACGGCGTGCTCAAGACCTGCTGGATGCGCGTCAGCGCCGGCTACCAGCGCGTTGGCGGCGAGTGGAAAGTGGTACATGAGCATTGGTCGGCACCCTTCGACATGGAAACCGGCGCCGGTCTGTTCGACCTGAAACCTTGATCGTCGCGAACTATAGTCAGTTGTCCGAAAACGGAGAATCCCATGAAATACCTCTGCCTGATCTATAGCAACGAGCAGGTGCTGCACGAGTCGCCCGACAGCCCCAAGGACCCGGAGTGTTTTGCCTATGCCGAGTCTGTGCAGGCCAGCGGGCGGATGCTCGCCGCCGAGCCGCTGGAGTCGGTGACCACCGCCACCACCGTGCGCATGCGCAATGGCAAGCTGTCGATCACCGACGGACCGTTTGCTGAAACCAAGGAGCAGCTCGCCGGGTTTTACCTGATCGAGGCCAAGGACCTGAATGAAGCGATCCAGGTGGCCGGTGGCATTCCGGCCGCCCGGGTCGGCAGTGTGGAAGTGCGCCCCGTGCGTGAATTGAATCTCTGATCACAACAATAAAACTCAGGAGGTTTCCCATGAGCAATCAACCCAAGCCCGCCGAATTTGAACTGTCCATCAGTCGCTTGATCGACGCCCCTCGCAGCCGCGTGTTTCGCGCCTGGACCGAGCCGGCGTTGTTGCAGCAGTGGTGGGGCCCGCACGGCATGACCACCCCGGAGTGCGAAATGGACCTGTGGGTCGGTGGGCAATTTCGCACCCTGATGCGCGCGCCCGACGGCAGCGAATACCCGACCCAGGGCGTATTCCTCGAAATCACCGCGCCCAGTCGGCTGGTGTTTACCGATGCGTTCACCCCCGGCTGGATCCCCTCGGGCCAGCCGTTCATGACCGCCGAAGTCACCTTTGAAGATGTCGACGGCAAAACCCTGTACACCGCCCGCGCCATGCACTGGAGCGCCGAAACCAAGCAGGCCCACGAAGCCATGGGCTTTCACGAGGGCTGGGGCCAGAGCCTTGACCGGCTGGTGACGCTGGTGACCGAAGGCCTGCGCGATTGACGGTGCAGGCCCGGGTCGAAGCGGTTTATCGCAGCGAATCGCGGCGCATCCTGGCGACCCTGATTCGCCTGCTTGGCGATTTCGACCTTGCTGAAGAAGCCTTGCACGAGGCGTTTTTTATCGCGGTCGAGCGTTGGGAGCAAGACGGTGTGCCCGACAATCCCCGGGCCTGGCTGGTCTCCACCGGGCGCTTCAAGGCCATCGACCGTCTGCGTCGCCAGGCCCGGTTTGCCGCGCACCAGAACCAATTGCTGGCTCAGGCTGATGAATTGGAAGAAGCCGACTGGAGCGCTGAAGACGTGGAAGACGACCGCCTGCGCCTGATCTTCACCTGTTGCCACCCGGCGCTGGCGGCGGATGCCCAGGCGGCGCTGACCTTGCGTGAGATCTGCGACCTCACCACCGAGGAAATCGCCCGAGCGTTTCTCGCCACACCGGCCACCATCGCCCAGCGCATCGTGCGGGCCAAGGGCAAGATCCGCGAAGCGAAAATCCCCTATCAAGTGCCGTCCCTGGCGGAATTGCCCGAGCGCCTGGACAGTGTGTTGCGCGTGATTTACCTGGTGTTCAACGAAGGCTATTCGGCGTCCATGGGCGCTGATCTGACCCGAGAGGACCTGACCCGCGAATCGATTCGCCTGGGCCGATTGCTGATGGAATTGTTGCCGGAGCCGGAAGTGATGGGCTTACTGGCGCTGATGCTGCTCCACGAATCCCGGCGCCCGGCACGCACCTCGGCCGGCGGTGAATTGGTGTTACTGGATGAGCAAGACCGTTCGCAGTGGGACGCTTCGCTGATCGCTGAAGGATGTGCGTTGGTGGAGAAATCCCTGACCACACGGCGCTTCGGGCCCTACAGCCTGCAGGCGGCGATTGCGGCGGTGCATGCCGAGGCGGCGAGCGCTGACGAGACCGACTGGCCGCAGATTGTTGGGCTGTACGACGTGTTGCTCGGGGTGGTGCCGTCGCCGGTGATCGAGCTGAATCGCGCAGTGGCCGTTGCGATGCGCGATGGGGCGTTGGCGGGGTTGGAATTGGTGGACGGGATTCTGGCGCGGGGGGAGTTAGTCGACTATCACCTGGCGCACTCGGCGCGGGGCGAATTTTGTCGGCGATTGGGGCGAGCGGAGGACGCGCGGCGAGCGTTTGAGCGGGCGCTGGTATTGACCCAGCAAGAACCGGAAAAGCGCTTTATCGAACGGCGTCTGGCCGAACTCAAATAGTCCGTGAGACTGGAATGCGTTCCACTGTGGGAGCTGGCTTGCCTGCGATAGCGGTGTATCAGCAACAGATGCATGGCTGACCCAGCGCCATCGCAGGCAAGCCAGCTCCCACAGTGGATTTGTGTTGTCTGCCTTAGCTTCTTACGGCTGCTGACGCGTCGCCGCCAACACAATCTCGCGAATGCACACATGCTGCGGCTGCTGGTAGGCATAGGCAATCGCCGAAGCCACGTCATCCGCGCTCAGCACCGTGCCGCCCATGTCCTGTTTCCACGCCTGGTAGCCGCTCTTGATCGCTTCATCGGTGGTGTGGCCCAGCAGTTCGGTTTCCACCGCGCCCGGCGCAATGGTGATCACCCGCACATTGTGCGGCGACATTTCTTCCCGCAGGTTTTCCGAAATCCCGTGCACGGCAAACTTGGTGCCTACATAGGCGACATGGTTAGGGAAGGTCTTGCGCCCGGCCACCGAGCTGACGTTGATGATGGTGCCGCCCTTGCGCTTGACCATGCTGGCGGCCACCGCGTGAATGCCGTTCAGCAGGCCTTTCACGTTGACGTCGAGCATCTGCTCCCACTGTGCCGGGTCCTGTTCGCTGACCGCGCCCAGCAGCATCACGCCGGCATTGTTGATCAGCGCGTCGGCCGGGCCGAATTGGGCCTCGGCTTCTTTCACCGCTGCCACCAGCGCGGCGCGGTCGGTGATGTCGACACCGCGACTCAAGGTGTTCGGCAGCTCCAGGGCATTCAGCCGGTCGAGGCGGCGGGCCAACAGCAACAGCGGGTGGCCGGCGGCCGACAGCAAGCGCGCAGTCGCTTCGCCAATGCCCGAACTGGCGCCGGTGATGATGATCAATGGCTTGCTCATGGTTGAACTCCTGAAATAAGAAAAACAAATAACTAAACGTGGGTCGCAGTATATTTAGCCCTTGAGTGGCTGAAAAATGCCTTATTCCTCTGTCTGTCATCGGTATTAACTATGGATGTGCGTCATCTCAAGGCGTTTCTCGCGGTGTTCGAAGAGCGCAATATCACTGCCGCCGCACAGCGCCTGTTCATCAGCCAGCCGACGTTGTCGGTGACCATCAAGCAACTGGAAGAAGAATTGGGCGTGGCGCTGTTTCTGCGCCAGCCTCGCGGGGTTGAAGTCAGCGATGAAGCGCGGGTGCTGTACCCGCAAGCCCGGCGCATGGTGGCCGAGGCCGACGCGTTGAGCCGGTTGTTTCGCGGGCGCGAAAACCGCATCGCCCTGGAATTGGGTGTGGAAGGCGATATTGCCGACAGCCAGATCGAAACTTTCCTGCGCATGGCGCATCAAGGCTTGCCCGGTTTGCTGCTGACCTTGCAGGAAGGCTGCGAAGGAGAAGGGCGCCTGGCGGTGGAGGAAATGTGCTGCGAGGACGAATTATTCCTGCCGCTTTGGGAAGAGTCCTACGTGATGGCGCTGCCGGCTGCGCACCCGATGGCGGCCGGGGGAAAAGAACAAGCGTGGGCGCCGATCGAAGACTGGATCACCTGCCCGCAACATGATTCCCATCAGCGCCTGATGGCCCTGTACGGCCGCTCGCCCCAGGCGGTGGCCGGGCATGCCGGTTCGTTGACCCAGGCCTTGCATATGGTGGCGGCCGGTGTGGGCGTGGCGATGTTGCCGCAGTCGCTGGCGGCGGAGCGGGCCGGGGTGGTGATTCGCCCCTGGCACTTGCCGGCACCGACGCGCCGGGTGGGGTTGTGCTTTGCCGCCCAGGCCCTGGAGTTGCCGGCGTTGCGGGCGCTGCATGAGTATTTCCAGAACAACCGCCCGCCGCAGATTGAAGCGGCCTGACAGCGTCTTTGAATGCACCGCAAATTCAATGTGGGAGCTGGCTTGCCTGCGATAGCGATGGTGACTGACACACCGCTATCGCAGGCAAGCCAGCTCCCACATTTGATCTTCATTGTTCCGAAATTTGTGTTCCGGCATTACTCCAGCATCTTGCCCAGCAACCAACTGCCTGCCGGGCCGGGCGGATGCTGGCGTGACCACAACGCATCCACCGCCACCGAGCGCGGCCAGCTGCGGGCCTTGATTTCACACAGGTGGCCGCCACCAAACCGCTCCACCAACCAGCGTGGTAACGGTGCCCAGCCGAAACCCAACTGCGCCATTTCCATCAGCATCAGATAACTGGGCGCCGACCACACACGCCCCAGGCCCCGGGTTTCGTTCGGGTTGATGATGCTCGCCAGGCGCAGTTCGCGGTGTTGTTCCAGGGTTTGCTGATCGATGTCCTTAAGGTTCGCCAGCGGATGTTTGGGGGCGACAAACAGTGCGATTTCCGTGCGTTCTTCCACGGCGGTGCTGGTGAGGTCCGGCGGATAAACCTCCTGCTTCTCGATAAACGCAATCTGCGCCCGGCCGCTTTGCACCAGGGCGATCAAGTCCTCGCATTCGGCGATCAGGCATTCCAGCTCCAGGTCCGGGTAGCGCTGCTCGAAGGCGCTGAGGGCGGTTTCGAAACGGTCCGACTGGTAGGTATCGGACATGGCGATACTCAGCTTTGGCTCCAACCCTTGGGACAACTGGCTGGCCGCCAACTCCAGGCGGCTGCTGGCTTCCAGCACCTGCTCGGCGCGTTGCAGCAGCACGTGCCCGGCCGGGGTCAGCGTGGGCTTGCGGCTGCTGCGATCAAACAGCACCACGTCCAGGTCAATCTCCAGGCTGGCCACCGCCGCGCTGACGGTGGACTGGCTCTTGCCCAGTTTGCGCGCCGCTGCTGAAAACGAACCCTGGGTTGCCGCCTGCACAAACGCCTGAAGCACTTCATGGGAAGCCATGACTATCGCCTTGATCGATGGTTATTGGTTATGAAGTATCGAGTCAAAGGGTAATGATGGCAACCATCGTCACTCACGGAGAACGGGTCATGACACCCACCAAGTCGATTACTGAACGCGTTTGGCAGGCCATTGGTTTTGAAGGCCTGGCCTTGTTGATCTGTACGCCGCTGCTGGCGTGGATCATGGATAAACCGGCGCTGGAGATGGGCATGGTGACCTTGGCCATCAGCCTTATGGCCCTGGCCTGGAACGTGATTTTCAACGGCCTGTTCGATCGGCTCAAGGCGCGCCTGCAACTGTCCGGCGGGGTGTGGACCCGCGTGCTGCACGCGTTGATGTTTGAAGGCGGCCTGGTGGCGATCTGCGTACCGTTGATTGCCTGGTGGCTGAACATCAGCCTGATGCAGGCGTTTATCCTCGACATCGGCGTGCTGCTGTTTTTCCTGCCGTACACCTATGTGTATCACTGGGGTTATGACGCAGTGCGCGAAAAAATCATGCAAAAACGCGTGCTCAGCCAAGTTTGAGGGACGCCACAAACTCAAGGAACGCCCGCACCTTGGCCGCCGGCAAATGCCGCGACGGGTAGAAGGCATACAACGGGAAGCGCTCATCGGGCCAGTCGGGAAACAGCTCGACCAACGCGCCCGATTCGAGCGCTGGGGCAAGCCCGAGGTCGAGCATCTGCGCCACGGCATGGCCGTGTTCGCAAACGCTGTACAAGGTCCCGGCATCGTTGACCACCAGCCGTCCGCTGGTGGCGACGTTGACGTGCTCGCCGGGCCGGTGGAATTCCCAGCCAAACGGCCGGCCGGTCTGGGAGTCGCGAAAGTCGATGCACACGTGCTGGCCGTCTTCCAGATCCTTCGGGTGGGTCGGGCGGCCATGGCGCTCAAGATAGTCTGGCGACGCCAACGTCAGCACCCGCACTTCCATCAACTTGCGGGCAATCAGTGAGGACGATTGCGGAATCCCAAAACGGATGGCCAGGTCAAAGCCATCCGCCACCAGGTCCCCGAGTTGGTCCCGGGTGTGCAGGTCCAACTGCAACTGCGGGTATTGGCTCATGAATTCACCGAGCACCGGCCCCAGCACCAGCCGCGAGAAGTACGGGTCGATGTTCACCCGCAAACGCCCGCGTACGGTCAGGGCGCTGTCTGCGGCCGAGCTGGCGGCTTCTTCCAGGCCCGCCAGCAGCGGGGCGATTTCCTGGTAGAAACGCCGGCCTTCGTCGGTCAATTGCACCGAGCGAGTGGTGCGGTCGAACAGGCGAATCCCCAAGCGTTTTTCCAGCCGTGAAATGGCCCGGCTGACCCCCGAAGGCGTCATCTCCAGGCTGTCGGCGGCGCGGGCAAAACTGCCGCTGTCGACCACGGCGGCCAGTACGCCCATGCCGCCGGCCAGTCCTGGATCAAAACTCATGGGTGATTGCCTGTCAGTTATCCGAAAGCATTGATGCTAGCGGAGAATCTGAGCGCGTTACAGAAACATCCCGCCCGAGGCCTCGACGCGCTGCCCGGTGATCCAGTTGCTGCCATCGGCCAGCAAGGTGGAAATCGCCCCGCCAATGTCATCCGGCAAGCCGGCTCGACCGAGTGCGGTGTTGTTGGCGACCATCGCGTTCACGTCCGGATTGTCCCTTACCGCGCCGCCGCTGAAGTCGGTGGCAATCGCGCCGGGGGCCAGGGTGTTGACGGTAATCCCGCGTGCACCCAGCTCCTTGGCCTGGTAGCGGGTCAGCACTTCCACCGCGCCTTTCATCGAGGCGTAGGCCGAGTAACCCGGCAGGCTGAAGCGCGCCAGGCCGCTGGAGATATTGATGATGCGGCCACCGTCGCTGATCAGCGGCAGCAGTTTCTGGGTCAGGAAAAACGGACCCTTGAAGTGGATTGCCACCAGTTGGTCAAACTGCGCTTCGGTGGTTTCGGCGAAGCTGGCGTGGGCGCCAATCCCGGCGTTGTTGATCAGGAAGTTGAAGTGCGCCTGGCCGAACACGTCCTTCAATACCGAGCCGACCTGGGCGGTGAATGCATCGAAGGTGGAGCTTTGGCTGACGTCCAGTTGCAGCATCGCCGCTTTGCCGCCCAGCGCTTCGACTTGGGCGACCACGGCTTGGGCTTCGTCGGCTGCGCTGTGGTAGGTGCCGATGATGTCGACGCCTTGTGCCGCCAGGTGTAGCGCAGCGCTTTTGCCCAGGCCGCGGCTGGCGCCGGTGATCAGTGCGATTTTACGGGTCATGGTGGAGTCCTCGGAGCGTGTGAGTGTTCGTGGGACCGAGTGTATTTGTCCGGCCATAACGTGATAAACAGAGCAATACCGGAATCACTGGCCGGATAAGGCGAATAATCCCATGAATAAACTGGAGTTGCTGCGCACCTTCGTGCGCGTCACCGAACTGTCGAGTTTCACCCAGGCGGGCGAGAGCCTGGGCTTGCCGCGCTCGACCGTGTCCGAGCATGTGCAGGCCCTGGAAGAGTTGCTCGGTGCGCGCCTGTTGCAGCGCACCACGCGCAAGGTTCAGGCGACCCAGGATGGCCGCGTGCTGTACGAACGCAGCAAGGATTTGCTGTCGCACATGGAAGAGCTGGAAGGCTTGTTTCGCCAGGATGAGGCGCAACTGGCGGGGCGGATTCGCGTGGACATGCCCAACGTCATGGCCCGGGAACTGATCCTGCCGCGCCTGCCGGAATTCATGGACCTGCACCCGCTGATCGAACTGGAGATCAGCAGCACCGACCGTCAGGTCGACCTGCTGGCCGAAGGTTTCGACTGCGTATTGCGGATTGGCGCGCAGCCGGACCAGTCGGTAGTGGCGCGGTTGCTGGGCAGCATGACGATGATCAATTGCGCCAGCGCGACTTACCTTCAACGTTACGGCGTGCCCAAGACGCTCGCCGATTTGGCCCACCATCAACTGGTGCATTACGTACGCCCATTGGGCTCACGTTCGGCCGGGTTTGAATACGTACAGGGCAACAAGGTGCACCGGGTTCCCATGGCCGGGCGGGTGACCGTCAACAGCACGGATGCGTATCGGGCAGCGTGCATCGGCGGGTTCGGCCTGACTCAGGTGCCGGTCCTGGGCATTGTCGATCTATTGGCCAGTGGTGAGTTGGTGGCGGTGCTGCCGGACTATCCGGCACCCGCGCTGGACGTGTCCCTGTTGTACGCCGGCCAACGGCATTTGCCGCAGCGGGTGCGGGTGTTCATGGATTGGCTGGCGGCGATCCTGCAATCCCGGCTTTAACGCCGGGCCGACAACTGCTGCGGCGCCAGGAATGCATCGTGGAAGTAATCCCGAAACGCCTGCATCGCCGGGGTGAAGTCGCGCTCGCGGTGCCAGGCCAGGCCGACACTCATGGGCGTGACCTTGTCGGTGATACTCACGGTTTCGATGCGCTTGCCTTCCAGCGACCACGGGCGATGCACCAGGTCCGACAGAATTGCCACGCCGCTGCCGTTGGCAACCATGCTGCGTACCGCCTCCACTGAACTGGTGCGCAGCCGCACCTTGGGCGTTTGCCCGGCCTGTTCCCAGTAGCGCATGGCGCTTTGTTCGGCTTCGTCGACGGTGAGGAAAATGTACGGTTCCCTGGCCACGTCCGCGAGGCTCACGGCCGGGCGTTCGCACAACGGGTGATGGCTGGGCAGCCACAGGCGGCGTTCGGAGTTGAAGAGGATTTCCGAGACGATGTCCGGGTGGGTGAGATTGGCGGTGAGCACCACGGCCATGTCGAACTGGCCGTCGAGCAGGCCGTGTTCGATGGACTGGCGTTCCTGTTCGAAGACCTCGATGGTCACGTCCGGGTGCCAGTGTTCCATGCGTTGCAAATGGTGCGGCAGGAAATAACCGAGCACGGTGTAGCTGGCGGCCACCCGCAGTACGCCGCTGGCGCGGTAGTCCGGCAACGGGCTGTTCAGGGCGTCGTCGACACTGCGCACAATCACGTAGGCCCGGTTGAGAAAATGCCGCCCGGCATCGGTCAGGCTCATGCCCTGGGCCGAGCGCACGAATAGCTGCGCACCGAGCATCGCTTCCAGCTCCTTGATCGCGGTGGTCACTGCGGATTGGGAGATATTCAGGTGAATCGCCGCCTGGGAGATCTGGCCGATTTCGGCGGTGGCGACGAAGTAGCGGATTTGGCGCAGGGTCAGGGACATTGGTTTCTCCGCTCGTTCCCACGCTCTGCGTGGGAACGCATCCTGTGACGCTCTGCGTCACGATTTTAAAAGCGGACGCAGAGCGTCCAAGGCGGCATTCCCACGCGGAGCGTGGGAACGATCAGTATCAGGTATCTGATTTTCAGAAGATGGGCCATCTGATAATAGATCTTCCCAAGGGGTCAAGGGGCAGCCTAATTTCCATGGCATGAACTTCAACGGAGCGACCCCGATGCAGGCAGTGGATTTCAATTCGGACATGGGCGAAGGCTTCGGCCCCTGGACCATCGGCGACGGCGTCGACAGCGAACTGATGGCCTACATCAGCTCCGCCAACATCGCCACCGGCTTTCATGCCGGCGACCCGGGCACCATGCGCCGTACCGTCGAGCGCGCCAAGCAACTGGGTGTGGCGATTGGCGCGCACCCGGGCTTTCGTGACCTGGTGGGGTTCGGCCGGCGCCATATCAACGCCCCGGCCCAGGAGCTGGTGGACGACATGCTCTATCAACTCGGCGCCCTGCGGGAGATCGCCCGGGCCCAAGGCCTGACGCTGCAACACATCAAGCCCCACGGCGCGCTGTACATGCATCTGGCGCGGGACGAAGAAGCGGCGCGGCTGTTGGTGGAAAACCTGCAACGCCTGGAGCCCACGCTGTTGCTGTACTGCATGCCCAACTCGGTGATCTGGCGCATTGCCAAGGAACTGGGCCAGCCGGTGGTGCGGGAGTTTTATGCCGACCGTGAGTACGATCTCACTGGCTCCATCGTGTTTACCCGCAATGTGCGGGCGCTGGATCCGGCAACGGTTGCGGCGCGAGTCCTGCGTGCCTGCCAGACCGGCCTGGTGCGCACGGTTGAAGGCGAAGACTTGTTTATCGAGTTCGATTCCATCTGCTTGCACAGCGACACTCCCGGCGCCCTTGAGTTGGTGGAAGCCACCCGTGAAGCGCTGGATCAGGCGGGGATTGAAGTGCGCACACCTCGCTGACCGACACCGGTGCCAAGACACCGGGTCCTGCTGATTTTTTGCCTGCCTTTCTACAATGATTCCAAGAGGAACAGACATGGCCGAATCTTCCCCGATCCGCTATAGCTTTGGCGGTGATGAACACCTGTTTGCCGAGGTCAGCGAGAGCATGTCCCTGGAGGCTTTCTTCAAGGGCATGGCCGTCACCCGCGCGGTGGAGCGCCTGGCCCTGGACGGTGTGCTGGACGTCTGCCTGGCAAATGCCTCGTTCCAGATTCGCTTCGACCCGGACCGCATCGCGCCCCACCTGCTGCTGGACGCGGTGCAAAGCGCCGAAGCCCAAGCCGTGGCCGAACGCACCTTGCACACCCGCATCATCGAAATCCCGGTGCTGTACAACGACCCCTGGACCCATGAAACCCTGATGCGTTTTCGCGACCGCCATCAGGACCCCACCGGCACCGACCTGGAATACGCAGCGCGGATCAACGGCCTGGCAAACGTGGAAGCGTTTATCGCGGCCCACAGTGGCGCGCCGTGGTTTGTCTCGATGGTGGGGTTTGTGGCGGGCTTGCCGTTCATGTTCCAGATGGTGGAGCGCGAGCGGCAGTTGCAGGTGCCCAAGTATTTGCGTCCACGCACCGACACGCCGAAATTGACCCTCGGCCACGGCGGCTGCTTCGGCTGTATTTATTCGGTGCGCGGCGCCGGCGGCTACCAGATGTTCGGCGTCACCCCGGCGCCGATCTATGACCCGCAACAGCAGTTGGCGTACCTCAAGGAACACATGGTGTTCTTCCGTCCCGGCGATATCGTGCAGTTCAAACCCATGGACCGGGAGGCCTATGACCTGGCGGTCGCGGAAGTGGAGACCGGGCGTTTCGACCTGCGCATCCGCCCGGTGGAATTTTCCCTCGACGCCTTTCTCGCCGACCCCATTGGCTACCCAAAAACCCTGCAGGAGGCGCTGGCATGATCAAGGTACTCAAACCCGGCCTTGCCACCTCCGTGCAGGACCTTGGCCGCGAAGGTTATTACCACCTCGGCATCCCGCCGTCCGGCGCGCTGGACCAATACGCGTTGAGCGCGGCCAACCATCTGGTGGGCAACCCCATCGGTGCCGCCGGGCTGGAATGCACGCTGATTGGCCCGGAACTGGAGTTTCAGCAGGACGCCCTGGTGGCGCTGTGCGGTGCGCTGATGTCGCCGCGCCTGGACGGTGTGGTAGTGCATCAGGACACCGCGTTTGAAGTACGTGCCGGGCAGGTGCTGCGCTTTGAATTTCCCAAGGCCGGCGCACGGACTTACCTGGCGGTGGCCGGTGGTATCGACGTGCCGCTGGTATTGGGCAGCCGGTCCACTTACACCCTGGGTGCGTTGGGCGGGTTTCACGGGCGGCGGCTGGTGGAGGGTGATGAATTGCCTGTGGGCGAGCCCAGCGGCAAAGGCCGGGCGGGGAATAGTTTGCCCATGGCGTTGCGTCAATCGGTGGGCGGGGACGTGACGTTGCGAGTAGTGCCGGGGCTGTATTACGAGCGACTGACGCCCGGCGCCAAAATCAGCTTTTTTGCCGAGCCCTGGACGGTCGGTTCGGAGGCTGATCGCATCGGCTATCGCTTCAAGGGCGGTAGCGCGTTGAGCTTTCAGCCACGGGAACAGCCGTTTGGTGCCGGGTCTGATCCGTCGAATATCGTCGACAGTTGCTACCCCATCGGCTCGATCCAGGTGCCGGCCGGGTTGGAGCCGATCGTGCTGCACCGGGACGCGGTGTCGGGCGGTGGCTACGCGATGATTGGTACGGTCATCAGTGCCGACCTGGATTTGATCGGGCAGATGCAACCGAACCAGCGGGCGGGGTTTGTGGCGGTGACGCTGGAGGAGGCACTGGAGGCGCGGCGGGTGTACAAGAAGCGGTTGAAGGTGATGGGTGGGTTGTTTAATACCTGATGTCACCACCGAACCCAATGTGGGAGCGGGCTTGCTCGCGAAAGCGGAGTGTCAGTCAATACATCCGGTGACTGATACACCGCCTTCGCGAGCAAGCCCGCTCCCACATTTTGATCCGGGTTGTGTCAGAACAACTTGGTGAATAGCCAGTACAGGCTACCCGACAACAGAATCGCCGCCGGCAATGTCAGCACCCAGGCCATCAGCAAGTTGCGGATGGTCTTCATCTGCAACCCACCACCATTCGCCACCATGGTCCCGGCCACACCGGACGACAGCACATGGGTGGTGGACACCGGCAAACCATACATGTCCGCCGCGCCGATGGTCAGCATCGCCACCATCTCGGCCGAGGCGCCCTGGGCGTAGGTCAGGTGGGTCTTGCCGATCTTCTCGCCCACGGTCACCACGATGCGCTTCCAGCCGACCATGGTTCCCAGGCCGAGGGCGATGGCCACGGCGATCTTGACCCACAGCGGGATAAACCGTGTGGCGTTGTCGATCTGTTGCTTGAACAGTTGCAGCTTGTTCTGGGTGTCGGCGTCGAAGTTGCCGACCTTGCCCTTGTCCATCAGGCGGATGGTTTCGCTGGTCAGGTACATGTCGTTACGCACGTTGCCCACGGCCTCGGCCGGTACGGCGGCGAGGGAGCCGTAGCTCTTCACTTCTTCACCGATATGCCCGGTGATGGAGGCGAGGGCGGGCACCAGTTCCGGCGTGGCTTCCTTGGTGCGTACGTAGGTCGACAAGGTGGCGCGCGAGTCGGCAGGCGCCAGTTGCGGCGCCGCTTTTACCAGGGCTGCCTGGGTCACTTCGGCCACGGCGGCAAACTGCAACGACTCACCGGCCGGCATGGTGCGGTTCAGCGCGTAGGCCATCGGCAGGGTGCCTACCAGGATCAACATGATCAGGCCCATGCCCTTTTGGCCGTCGTTGGACCCGTGGGCAAACGACACACCGGTGCAGGTGGCGATCAGCATGCCGCGAATCCACCAAGGCGGCGGGGTGTCGCCTTTTGGTGCCTTGTAGAGCGAGCGGTTTTTCACGAAGGCCCGCAGCGCCAGCAACAGTAGGGCGGCGAAGGCGAAGCCGATCAGCGGCGACAACAACAGTGCGTAACCGATCTTGATCGCCTGGCCCCAGTCCACACCGCTGGTGCCGTCACGGCCATGCATCAGAGCGTTGGCCACGCCCACGCCGATGATCGAGCCGATCAAGGTGTGGGACGACGACGCCGGCAAACCCAGCCACCAGGTGCCGAGGTTCCACAGGATCGCGGCGATCAACAGCGCGAAGATCATTGCAAAGCCGGCCGAGGAGCCGACCTGCAGAATCAGCTCCACCGGCAGCAGGGCGATGATGCCGAACGCCACCGCGCCGCTGGACAGCAGCACGCCGAGGAAGTTGAAAAAGCCCGACCACACCACCGCGAAATGCGGCGGCAACGAGTTGGTGTAGATCACCGTGGCCACCGCGTTGGCGGTGTCGTGGAAACCGTTGACGAACTCGAAGCCCAGGGCAATCAACAGCGCCACACCCAGCAGCAGGAACGGCGTCCAGGTGGTGACCACCGTGCCGAGCTCGTGCATGTCGTGCATCAGGCTGTAGGCGGTGAACAACAGGCCCATGGCGAGTACGGCGAAGAAAACGATCACCGTCACCAGGCCGGGTTTCTTGTCCAGGCGCGGTTTGGGGTCGTTGGTGACGGAGGCGGTGGAGGCGGTCAGCGAAGGGGTTGCCATGCCGGAACATCCAGTGTTGAGGGAGGATATCCGTCATGATCGTTGCAGAATGTTACAGAGATGCTGCGGTAAATCAGTGTTTCCAGATTTGGGATGGCCGCTGGTCTACAAAACACTGCCGATCAAATGTGGGAGCTGGCTTGCCTGCGATAGCGGTGTATCAGTCACCACCGCTATCGCAGGCAAGCCAGCTCCCACATTGATCGCATTTCAAATTCAATAATCCTTGCGCTTGCGAAACGCCCAACGCCCGGCAATCAGGGTAAACGTCGCCACCAGTGCCACCAGAATCCAGAAGCCTTCAGGGTCAGTGGAAAGCGGCACGCCACCGACGTTCATGCCAAAAAAGCCGGCAATGATGTTGATCGGCAATGCCAGCACCGTGACCACGGTCAGGGTGAACAGCGTGCGGTTGCTCTGCTCGTTGAGGTTGGCAGCGATCTCTTCCTGCAACAGCTTGATGCGCTCGCCCAACGCCATCAGGTCGTTGATGATCAGCGCAAACTCCTCGGTGGATTTGCGCAACTCCTTTACGTCTTCCTTCTGCAACCATTGCGGCGGGCGGTTGAGCAGCCGCAGCAACGAGCCCGGCTCCAGCGCCAGCAGCCGTTGCAGGCGCACCAGCACCCGGCGCGCGGCGCCCAGTTCAGCGCGGTTGGTGGACAGACGCGACGACAGCAACTGGTCCTCGATCTGGTCGACGCTGAGGCTGGTCTTGCGCACGATCTGCGTCAGCACCTCGCCTTGGTCCCGCAGCAGATGCACCAGCAGTTCCAGCGGCGAGCGAAAGTGTTCACCGGCCTTCACTGATGAGCGCAGCTTGTCCACCGAGTGCAGCGGTTGCAGGCGCGCGCTGATCAACAGTCGGCTGCGGGCGCACACCCACAAGGTGGAAATGTCTGAAGAGACCATGCTGCTGAAGTTGAAGACCACGTCGTTGACCACCGCCAGCAAGGCCGAGTCCACGTGTTCGATGCGGGTGGAACGCGAGCCTTCGTGCAAGGCCTCGAAGAATTCTTCCGGCAGGTTCAGGTGCGCCTGCATCCAGCGCTCGCAGGCGGCGTGGGCCAGATTCAGGTGCAGCCAGAGAAATTCGTCGGGATCACCGGGTTGCTGCAAGGCCGCCAGGGCAGTGGCTGAGTCAATCTGTTCGCCCTTTTCACCGGGGCGAAAACGAAAACCGTAAAGCAAGCCAAACAGGTCGGAATCCTGGTGGCTGTGGTCGATGCTGTGGTTCATGGAGGCTCGCAGGGAAAGTGCCTGTAGGAGATTTCACAGGTTCACTTGGAGCGCATCATGGCAACTGAATTTGACGCTTTTGTGACGGTTTGAGGTGGCCGTCAATCGCCTGCGGGCAAACTGAAGCTGAACACCGTGCCGTCCTGCTCGCTGGAAGACACTTCCAGCCGCCCGCCATGGGCGTCGGCAATCTGTTTGACGATGTACAAACCCAGGCCCAGCCCGGCCTGGGGCAGGGCGCCCGTCGGTCGGGAGTAGGGCTGGAACAGCAGCGGCATGGCTTGCTCACTGATCAGCCCAAGGTTTTTCACCGTTAACTCAAACGTGCCGGCGTTGACCTGTGCACTGACTTCAACCGGCCCTTCGGGACTGCCGTGGCTGATGGCGTTGGCCACCAGGTTGGAGAGCAGTTGCGCCAGCCGCTCGCGGTCGCCTTTCACGCCGTTGAGATTGCCGATGCGGGCGTGGATCAGCCGCTTGGGGTGCACGTGCTGCACCTCGTCCACCACATGCTGCAAGGTGTCTTCCAGCCCCGCGCACTCACCGATATTCACTGGGATGCCGCTGCCCATTCGGCCGCGGGCAAAGTCCAGTACGTCCTCCACCAATTGCGAGGCGCGGCGACCGCTGGCCAGCATGTGCCGCACCAGGGTGTCGGTGGCCGGGTCCGGGTGTTTGCGCAGCAGCCGTTCGGCGCCGACGTTGATGGCGAACAGCGGGTTGCGCAGGTCGTGGCCGAGCACGGCGATGAATTGTTCGCGCAGTTCGGCGGTTTCCCGCTCCTGCTGCAAGTCGGCCTCGGTCTGCTGGAGGCTTTCTTCGGCTTCGATCTGCAGCGACAGCACCCGGGCAAACGACTCCATGGTCGACTGGATGGTGCTGCTGCGCAGTTGCGCCGGATTCGGGTCCAGGGCGCAAATGGTGCCGAAGAAGCGCCCGTCGGTGCGAAACACCGGCACCGAGATGTAGCTTTCAAAGTGGTAGATGCGTGGCGTGTGGTGGTCGCGGTACAGCGGGTCTTCGCTGGCTTTGTCGATCACGATCGAGACGTGGGAGCCGCGGATTTCGTGGCACAGGGTGGTGGTCAGGTCCAGCTCGCCACCCACGGGCAGGCCGAAGTCCAGTTGGTCGCGCACGGCGCAGGCGGTCCATGAATCATCGGTGACCCGCGCCACGGCCGCAAAACGCAAGCCGGTCATTTCGCTGATCACCTGGAGAATCGCCGGGACGGCGCTGATTCGGCCAATGGTGGCAATGTCGACGGCTTTTTGCCCCATGGCGAACGGTTCCGGTCCTGATGCTGCTGGCGTTGTGCCTTGGCTGATGGTTGGGATTCTAGCGAGCTTGGCGGCGGAAGGTACAAATTCGTTCACGCTAATTAGACTAATTGCTCTTCTGGGCGACGAGCGCGCATAAAAAAGCCGCGCGGCTCGAAAGCGGCGCGGCGTTTTTGCGGTTCAACTCAAGTGTCTTGCTTGTTTTCCAGGACTTCGCCGGTCTTCGCATCCAGCTTCACGTCCCACTTCACGTTGCTGGTGTCACGCAGTTCGGTCTCGTAGACCAGGCGGCCGGCTTTGTCTTCCAGCTCGGTGTCAACGATGGTCGCGCCTTTGTGCTGGGCCACTGCCTTGGCGTTGAGTTTTTCGAAGTCCATGATGGCGCCGGACTTGAGCAGGCTCGGAATGTGGTCCGGGCGAACATCGGCCTGGGCCAAGCCAGCGGTAAGGGTCAAGGCGGCAGCGGCGAACAGAGCAGTCAGGTTTTTCATGGGGTGATCCTTTGGGGTGAGCTGTTTAAGTGGGATCAGGTTAACCAGCGCAACTTAACTCACCCTTAAAATTGCGCCGTTTGTTCAATCGGCGGCGAGTGCGGAGTTTCATGCTGGCGTCTCAATCATGGGAGGCACAGATGAAACAGTTATTGGCCTGGGTGTACGCGCCCTTGTTCTGGGTGGGATTTATCGGGTGGGCGCTCTGGCTGGTGCAGGTGGATGAGCCGCAGTGGCTGGGGCTGGTAGTTGTCTGCGCGGTGGTGGTGTCGTTTATTGCGGAGTGGTGGTTGCCCTACGAGCCGCAGTGGAATCGCAACCAGGGTGACCGTCGTCGCGACCTGATTCATGCGGTGGTCAACGAAGGTCTCAATGCCGCGGGCTTGTTGATCTTGCCGGTATTGACCGCGCTGCTGGCCGTTGATGGTGTATGGCCGCGGGCGTGGCCGCTCTGGGAGCAATTGCTGCTGGCGATCTTCATCGCCGATGCGGGCATCACCCTGATGCACTACGCCAGTCACCGAGTCGCGGCCTTGTGGCGTCTGCATGCGGTGCATCACAGCGTGCAGCGGTTGTACGGTTTCAATGGCTTGATGAAGCATCCGTTGCACCAGATGCTCGAAGCCACGGCGGGCTTGTTGCCGCTGATCCTGCTGGGCATTCCCACGGACGTTGCGCTGCTGCTGGCCCTGGCGATTGCCGTTCAGTTGCTGTTGCAGCATTCCAATGTCGACATGCGCCTGGGGCCGCTGCGCTGGGTATTCGCCTGGGCGCCGGTGCATCGTTTTCATCACATGAAATATGGCCGGGCGGGGGATGTGAATTTCGGCTTGTTTTTCAATCTGTGGGACTGGCTATTGGGCACGGCGTTTTACAGCCATGACTATCGAATGGGCCAGGGCGACTTGGGGATTGGCAGCCGGCCGGATTTTCCGCGGGAGTATGTGACGCAGCTGTGCGATCCGTTCAGGACGGTGCGCTTGAGCAGGGAGCCGCCGGTTCCCGTCGGTCTAATCCAGGATTCGTACGTGCAGGTTGCGCAACGACGCCCCGGCCGTGACGCCAAATAGTTGCTTCATGGTCCGTGAAAAATGCGCCGAATCAGCGAACCCGGCGCCATGGGCTGCCTCGGTCAAGGTGCTGCCGCCGAGCGCCAGTCCGAGCGCCACCCGCAAGCGCCGCCACAGCACCAGGCGGCGCACGGGCAAACCCAGTTGGTTGGCGAACAAACGTTCCAGCTGGCTTAACGAAACGTGCGCTGCCTGCGCCAGGGCGTGGGCTGAGACCTTGCCGCTCAGTTGCTGATCCAGCGCCAACAGCGCGCGCTCCACCCGGGCGTCGTCCAGTGCGCGTCTCGGCAACTGGCGCAGCGTGTGCTCGAGTGTTTCCAGGGACAGTTCACTGTCGGCCAGGGCGGCCTGCAAAGAGTCGAGGTCAAATGCGCCGGGTTCGGCATACACCATCAACACCTCACCATGGGTGTGGAGGAGGGCGTGGGGCATTCGTGAGGGGATGAACAGGCGATGGGCCGTGGTGACACGGCCATCGAGGCTGGCCGTGACCGGCCCGCCCGGGGAGAACATCAACTGGTGGGCATAGTGTGCATGAGGCGCGGTGCGCCCCGGTATGCCCAGGATCAGCCCGTAGTCAGGCCCCAGCCACAGGCGACCTGACCATTCGGAACTCACTCAGTAACCGTTGTCCTGCAGCAGGTCGGCCACACTCGAGGACGGCCAGCGTTTGTAGTACTTCAGCAGTTCGGCGGCGCGGTTGGTGAAGATGCCGTCGACGCCGGCTTTCATCACCTTATCGAAGTCCACCGGCTCATCCACGGTGTACACGTGCACCAGCATGCCTTTGTCGTGGGTCAACTGGTTCATCTCGGGTTTGACCAGGTCGGAATAGCTCTGATCGCCCAGGTTGGTCAGTTGTGCCGAAGGGCCAGTACCGATGGCGCCCAGGCTCTTGGCCTCGTCGACCCATTTTTCGAACTCGGCGGCGTCCTTCGGCTCCTGCTTGGCGTAGTAGGCGGCTTTGCTCGGCTCGCCGGACTCGGCGAAGGTCACCTTGGATTTCGGCTCGATGCTGCCTTCACCGACCCACAACAGCAGGATTTTCGGGGTGTTGGGCATCTCTTTTTGCAGTTCTTTCAGGCTGTCCTTTTCAAAGGTTTGCAGCACTACGCGGCCCTTGCCCTGGCCGACGCCGATGTTTTTCTGGGCCTGGTTGGAGCCGGTGGAGCTCAACCAGCCTTTGTCCAACAGCTTGTTCTTCAGGTCGGCTTCGATACCCGGGAATTGCTTCGGCTCTTTGGTTTCGATGTACAGGCCGGGTTTGTGCTGCGGGTTGCCTTCGGCGATCTTGATGATTTCGTCCAGGCTGAGGATTTTCAAGCCGACGAAGCCTGGGCGGGCGCGATCCGGGTAGGCGGCGTTGAACCAACTGCCGGCATCCAGAGTTTTAAGCTCGGCCCAGGTGAATTCGTTGGCCGGGCTGTCCTTGCGCTCGGGGAACTTGGTGGCGACGTCGGTGGTGCGTTGCAGGTTGTTGTCATGCAGGGCAAACAGCACGCCGTCCTTGCTGCGTTGCAGGTCCATTTCCAGGTAGTCGGCACCCAGGTCGCGCGCGACTTTGTAGGCGGCGGCGGTGGATTCCGGTGCATCGAAGGACGCGCCACGGTGGGCAATGACGGCAGGGTTTGGAATGCCTTCGTTGGCCGCGAGTTCGGTAGGGCTGATCGGGCTTGCCGCCTGTGCGTGGCCAAGGCCCAGCATCAGGGCCAGCAGCAGGGCACTCTTGGTAAACGTGACAGGCATAAGCGAAGTCCTTTCGTGGAGGTAACTTTGAGAAGGGCTCCTTTTTAACAATTGCTTGCGAATGGCGCTATCACCAAACCGACATTAACGTGTTCACGGGCCATTTTTCTGCACTTTTGTGCCGTGCCATGCAGTATTCTTGCCCTCAGTTGCCCCATCAGAGGGCAGATTATCTGCCATGCGTGTAAACCATCTTTCCAGTCCAAACAGGACTTTTCAGTGAGGTTTACCATGCGCATCACCTCCGAGCTTATCTGCCAGGCCGCCGACCAACTCCACGGTTTTGTCGGCCTGAACCGCAAGACCCACCAGTACATCGTCCGTTTCAGCGAAGACGCCTTCGGCATGGACGTGGCCGACGACGGCATCATCCCGACCGCCGAGTTTGTCTGGCAGCCGGTTGACGAGCAGGCCATGACCCTGTCCCGCGAGCGGATCCAACTGCTGCTGGACCAGAACATCGACGATCGCATCAACATCACGGAACCGCTGCGGGTGTACATGCGCCGGGTGGAGATTCCGCAGATCAGTGCGGTGCGCAGTCTGGTGGGTTGAACGCCACATTGTCCCTGCGGCTGGAGCGCTTTTTGTGGCGAGGGAGCTCCCTTGTCCACATTGAGTGTTTTACATAGGCTGATGTTTCAGCGCTCGAACGCGTAAGACCGCTCCACCTTGCACACCCGCGTATGGCACGCCGAGTACCAGGTGGAGCGCCCCTGTTCGCGCACTTCGGTGTGTTCGGCGTGCTGCTTCCAGGCCAGGATCGCGGCTTCGCTGCTCCAGTAGGACACGGTGATGCCCAGGCCATCTTCCCCTCGCGCCGATTCCACGCCGAGAAAACCAGGTTGTTGCCGGGCCAGTTCCAGCATGCGGTCGGCGGCTTGTCCGTAGCCGTTGTCGCCTTCAGTACGCAGGGAACTGAACACCACCGCGTAGTACGGCGGCTTGGGCGTCTTGGCGATCATACGCAGGCCTTCAGCAGTGCAATTGCCAGCGGCGGTGTGATGCCTGTGAGGGCCGCACGTTCCGGCTGGAACAGGGTGGCGACAAAAAACGGATGGTCCAGCAGCTCCACCGCCCGCAGGTCGCCCGCCGAGTCATGGCCGCTGGCAATCAGGTCGGCTTCCAGCAGTGCGCTTTCGAAGTCGGGATTGATGCCATAGCGGCAACGGTAGCCTTCATGGATATCCAGAGTGGCGTAGGCCTCGGCGATGCGGGTAAAGGCCATCAAGCGGATGGTGTCAGTTGCTTCCACCAGCGCACAGGTCAGGGGCGTGAGTACTGCACGGGGCGAATCGGGAGCCAGTTCGCCGTGTTCTGCGTCGGCCCAGCCCAACACGTTGCGGGCATATTCCAGCACCGCGTGTTGAAAACCGCCGCAGGTGCCGAGGAAAGGGCGCCGCTGTTCTCGGGCATAACGGATGGCCCGCAGCGCGCCGTCGAGGTCACGGTAAGGGCTGGCGGGAACGCACCAGAAGCCATCGTAGTGCTGCAATTGTTCGGTGGATTTGATCGTGTCAGTGGCCAGCCAGTCGAACCGCACCGTCAGGCCCAAAGCCGCGCCGGCCTGTTGCAACGCCAAGGGAATGGCCTGGTGGGCGGTGACTTGTGCATCGTAGTCGCCGATCAGGGCCAGGTGCAGGGTGGTTTTATTCATCAAGGGTATCCGTGGCTTGTTGAGTCCTGACGCTCACTATAGATTGGCGTTCACGCAATCAATATTGGCGTTAGTCCATATGTTCAATGCAGCGACGCACTATCAGATCGATTACTCCGACCTTTCCCTGATCCTCGCGCTGGTGCGAGGCGGCACGCTCGCCCGTGCAGCGGCGTTGCTGCGTGTGGACGTGTCGACGGTGTTTCGCGCGGTGCGGCGGCTGGAGGCGGCGCTGGGCCAGACACTGTTCGAAAAGAGCCGTGCCGGCTACCTGCCCACCACCCTGGCCACGACGCTGGCCGAGCAGGCCGAACGTGCCGAACAAGCACTGGAGGCGGCGCGCGTGGGGGTGGAGCAGGGCGGTGAAGTGATCAGCGGCACGGTACGCCTGACCTGTACGGATTCGGTGTTGCAGTCACTGTTGTTGCCGGCCCTGGCGCAGTTTATGCCCGGCTACCCCGCGCTGACCCTGGAGCTGAGCACCTCCAATGACTTTGCCAATCTCAGCCGCCGCGATGCGGATATCGCCCTGCGCCTGACTAAGACTCCGCCCGAGCATCTGGTAGGACGTTGCCTGGGCACGGTGTCGTATCGGGTGTGTGCCAGTGCCGACTATGCCCGCCAGCATGCAGGCAAGGAGCTGGCCGCCCTGAACTGGATCGCGCCGGATGACTTTCTGCCAGACCATCCCACCGTCACCTGGCGGCGCCAGCACTTGCCCGGGGTGATGCCGGCCTATCGCTGCAACAGCATGGTCTCGGTGACCGAACTGGTGCGCGCGGGGCTCGGTGTGGCGGCGTTACCGGATTACTTGCTGGGCGCAGGCCTGCAACCGTTGAGCCCACCGCTGACGGGGCACGACACGGCCCTGTGGCTGCTGACACGCCCCGATTGCCGGGCGCTGCGCTCGGTGGTGACGTTATTTGATCAGTTGGGCCAGCATGTGCACTTGCCGGAGCACTGACTGTGCGAGCTGGCTTGCCTGCGATACAGGCGCTGCGGTGCATCAGGCATACCGCGGTGATGCAATCGCAGGCAAGCCAGCTCCCACATTGGATGTGTGGCAGGGTCAGGTTTTGCGCACGAAGTGCTCGTGCATCTCTGTGGTCAACCCTTCGATGCGTTCGGTCAGTTGCTTGGTCATCTCGGTGAGTTTGGTGTTCTGTTCCAGCAGCTCCAGCAATTGCTTGGTGGTCTGCGCTGCCTGGGCCTGGCGTTCGGTGTTGGCCACGGCCAGGGCTTCGCGGTGCTGGGCGTCGGCGTCGGACTGGGCCTTGTCCCGTGCGGCCTGGCGGGTCTGGGCCAGCAGGATCAGCGGTGCGGCATAGGCCGATTGCAGGCTGAACGCCAGGTTCAAGAGAATGAACGGATACACGTCAAAGTGCGTGATGCCGGTCACGTTGAGCACGACCCACAGAATCACGATTGCCGTTTGCGCCCCCAGGAAGGTCGGGGTGCCAAAGAAGCGCGCGAAGGCTTCGGCTTTCAGCGCAAAGGTGTCATTACCGAAGGTCGGTTCGAGATGGGCGTGTTTACGATGAAAGCGCAGGTGGTCAACGTTGGCGTCAGGTTTATCCGGGGTCATGGCGGGCTCGAATCCGTGGTGTAAGACAAGCCACCACTATAGACCGAGCCCTCCACCAGGCACATGAAGAAGCCTGTCGCTTACCTGTTGCCCCGCTCATTGGCAAACGCACTCACCGCCTGCACCGCTTCGCTGGCGCCTTCGCGAATCTGCAGGATCACGGTGCCGGCCTGGTTCGCCAGGTCCACGCCCTGGGCGGCGCGGTCGCGGGTGCCGTCCATGCTGTCGATGGCCTGGCGGGTTTCGCTCTGGATCATCTCGATCATCGACGAAATCTCCGCCGTTGAGCCGCTGGTGCGCGCCGCCAACTGCCGCACTTCATCGGCCACCACCGCAAACCCGCGGCCTTGCTCGCCGGCGCGGGCGGCTTCGATGGCGGCGTTCAAGGCCAGCAAGTTGGTCTGGTCGGCGATCCCGCGAATGGTGTTGACGATGGCGGTGATCTGCTGCGAACGCTCGCCCAGCTTGGCGATCAGCGCGGAAGAACCGTCGATGTTGGCGGCAATCTCGCGCATGCCCGTGGCGGTCTGCTGGATCACCTCGGCGCCTTTTTCGGCGAAGTCCCGGGTTTGCAGCGAGATGTGATAAGCCTGGGTGGCGCTTTGGGCGTCGGCGGCGTGTTTCTCCACCATGGCCGTGACGTCGGAAGCGTACTTCACCACCTTGCACAGGCGCCCGCTGGCGTCATACACCGGGTTGTAGTTGGCTTCCAGCCACACCACATGGCCGTTTTTGTCGATGCGTTCGAACTGGCCGTTGAACAGCTCGCCCTGATTCAGCCGTTGCCAGAAATCGCTGTAGGCGCTGCTGTTGGCCAGCTCCGGTGTGCAGAACATGCGGTGATGCTTGCCCTGGACCTGCGCCAGGCTGTAGCCCATGCGATGCAGGAAATTCTGATTGGCGCTGATGATGGTGCCGTCGAGGTTGAACTCGATCACCGCCATGGCGCGATCGATGGCCTGCAACTTGGCGTTGGCTTCGCTCTCCGCCTGCATTTTCGAGGTGACGTCCATGGCGTACTTCACCACTTTCACCACGTTGCCGGATTCGTCGCGCACCGGGTTGTAACTGGCTTCCAGCCAGATCGGCTGGCCGCTGCTGGTCACCCGTTCGAAGGTGCCGGACTGGAATTGGCCGTTGCGCAGTTGTGTCCACAATTGGCCGTACTCGGCGCTGCGGGCAAAGGCCGGGGTACAGAACAGCCGGTGGGACTGGCCCACCACTTGATCGGCGTTGTAACCCATGGCCTTGAGAAAGTTCTCATTGGCTCGCAGGACCATGCCTTGCAGGTCGAATTCGATCACTGCCATGGAGCGGTCGATGGCGTCGAGAAGGCTGGCTTGCTGGGCAAGGGTGGCTTGCAAGGTACTGATGGTTTTTTTATGGGCGTTGAATAGCATGGTCGTGTGCTCGGGGGAAGCAAGCGTCAGGGGTATCCATGGGGGCGCCTGCCACCGTATGGCTCAAGCCTACGGCGAACGTGCTCATTGCCAGCTTCCTTGTGCTGACAGAGGGTGGAACAGCGGGTTCTGAGTCGTATGGTCGGCAAGAAGTTCTACGGCGACCGACCAATGGCGGCATTATGCTATCGGTCGGTGGTAGCTGCGTTTAATTCAGACGAGGTGTAGTTCGCGGGATTCAAGCGCTATGAGCGACCACATAGTCGCTGATATTCACGCGGTTACGGCCAGTGTCCTTGGCCGCATACAGCGCGCGGTCCGCTGCGTTGAGCCACGTGGCCGCGTCGGTGAAGGTGCTTTGAAAAGACGCCAGGCCAATGCTCAGGCTGACCCGCAACTCCGGGATTTCCGGGTTACGGTAATTACTGAACACCTCGCGCATGCGTTCCATGACTTGCGCCGCCTGTTCCATGGGCATGTCCGGAAGAATCACACAGAATTCGTCGCCGCCGTAACGCCCGGCCAGGTCGTTTTCCCGCAGGTTGCGGCGCAGCTCCAGGCTCAGTTGGCGCAGAACCTGGTCACCGATGATGTGCCCGTAGCTGTCGTTGATCTGCTTGAAATGATCGATGTCGATCAGTGCAATGGTGGCGTGGACCTGTTGTTGCTGGCACTTGTGAAACTTCAGGTGCAGCAGGTCTTTCCACGAGCCGTGATTGAGCAGGCCGGTAAGGCTGTCGGTACGGCTCAGGGCGCTCAGGGCACGTTTGTGTTCCGACAGTTTGATCGCCAGGCGGTAGCAGACCATGCCCAGCGCCATGGGATACAGCGTCAGCATGGGCAGGCAGGCGTAGACCTGGACCAGGCTGACGTCGGGGTTGAACTTGATACCGAATAACAGCCATGACACGCCGATGCCCACCAGCTGCGCGACTATCCCGTGGAGGAACAGGCGTTTGCCTCCGGCGGCGACGTTGTTCATGGCCATCATCGACAGGATGGTTACGGCGGTAAGGGGCGTGAATTGGGTGGTGGCCGCCCAGAATCCGCCGAGCAGCGAGTCGTACAGCAGGTTTCGCCGTTCCGCCTTGTAGGGGAAATCGGAGCGAGTGGACAGTTGATACGCCAGGTGCGCCCAGCCAAAACCATTGAACAGCAGCAACGCCCAGACCCAGCCAGGCATGTGCAGTGGGTAAAGTGCAGCGATGACGCTGATGCAGCCGATGCCCAGGCCGATGATCCTTGGCCTGTAGATACGTCTGGCAAATGACAGCCCTTTGCCTCGTTGGTTTTCCATAAATTCCTGGGTCGATTCTTTTTTTGCAGGTACGACGGCACACGTGATCGGGAAAACCACTGGTCGGATAATACGTGTGAATATTGTCAGTTATTCGCGTGGGAATAATCAGTGTCCTTCCAAGCCATTTGCAAAGGACACGGGCGAATCAGACAAAAAACGACCTTGGATGTCGTTCCTGTAACAGGTCAGTGCTGCGGCACGACCTCGTAGCCCGCCAGGAACAGGTCGATGGCCGACTCGATGACGTTCGCCTGGGCTTCGGCGTCCAGGGTTGGCTGGCCGAGGGTGATCTGTGGCCAGAAGGCAAAAGCCTTGAGCAGGCTTTGCACCTGGTGGGCCGCGAAGCACGGGTCGGTGCAACTCAGCCGGCCGTCTTCCTGGGCGGCGCGCACCCATTGGGTGAACCCTTCTTCGCGCTTGCTCAGGCGGTTGACCATGTCCTGGGCGCGTTCCGGCGAGTGAATAGTGGCGGCAATCGCCACGCGGGCCAGGTCGAGGAAGTTGGCGTCCGACATCATCGCCATCTTGGCCTGCAGCAACCCGCGCAGTTGCTCACGCAGCGGGCGGTCGCTGGCGTAGCTGACGTCCAGTTGCGCCACGCTGCTGGCCCACAGTTGATGCAGGATCTCGGCGAACAGTTCTTCCTTGCTAGGGAAGTGGTTGTACACCGTGCGTTTGGAAACCCCTGCGGTGGCGGCAATCTTGTCCATGCTGGTGACCTCGAAACCGTTGTCGCGAAACTCGGCGATGGCGGCTGCCACGATGGCTTCGCGTTTACGGTCGGTGAGGCGCTGAGGTGCAGTCATGGGGGAATTTCGGCTCTGAAGGGAAAATTACACTCGGTAGTTTACTTGCTCCGGGTTTTGTTGCAATCTAGAAACTACACTGTGCAGTGTAATTTCAAGAGCAGTCTGCAGGAGTTCCTCGGTAATGGCCACGATCTCAACCCGTCTCGACAGTTCTTCTTCAGCGCCCAAGTCTTCCGAACAACAGCAAGGTCACTTCACCAATCAGAAGCCCATCCAGCATGGCGGCTTGGGCAAGACCTTGGGCATCATGTGGAAGATGCTTTTCCAGAAGCCCCGCAGCACGCGGCCGGTGGGTGAGATCCCGGTGCAGCCGCTGACCCGTGAGCAACTGTTCGCCGCTCCCGACCACAGCGTGTTCCGCCTTGGGCACTCCACTGTACTGCTGAAAATGCGCGGCAAGTTCTGGCTGACCGACCCGGTGTTCGCCGAGCGCGCATCGCCGTTCAGTTGGGCCGGCCCCAAGCGTTTCCACCAACCGCCGATCAGCCTTGAAGACCTGCCGCCCATCGAGGCGGTAATCCTTTCCCACAATCACTACGACCACCTGGACCACAAGGCCGTGGTGCAACTGGCGGACAAGACCCGCTATTTCCTCGCGCCCCTGGGCGTGGGCGATACGTTGGTCAAGTGGGGTGTGGATGCCAGCAAGGTGCGGCAACTGGATTGGTGGCAGGGCACTGAAGTGGACGGGATTCGCTTTGTTTCCACGCCGGCCCAGCACTTTTCCGGGCGTGGCCTGTTCGATGGCAACCAGACGCTGTGGTGTTCGTGGGTGATGATTGACGGCCCGCGGCGGATTTTCTTCAGCGGCGATACCGGCTATTTCGAAGGCTTCAAGCGCATCGGCGAGCAGTACGGTCCGTTTGATCTGACCCTGATGGAAACCGGCGCTTACAACGTCGACTGGCCCCACGTTCACATGCAACCGGAAGAAACCCTGCAGGCGCACATCGACCTGAAGGGCCGCTGGTTGCTGCCGATCCACAACGGCACCTTCGACCTCGCGTTTCATGCGTGGCACGAACCGTTCGACCGGATCATGGCGCTGGCGTGGGAGCGTAATGTGTCGATCACCACGCCGGCGATGGGGCAGGCGTTCATGCTCAATCAGCCGGAGCGCGGGCAGGCCTGGTGGCTGGAAGTCGAGCACGCGGGTAACGAGCAACACGTCGGCGGGTGATAGCGATTTAGATGCAATCCCGCCGCTGAGTTGCAGGTTGTTTCCGACCTACAGCCGTCCCGATAAAAGGATGCAATCATCCCTCGAAAATCAGTTTCGAGGCGTGGGCGTATATGGACGACAACGGTAGGAAGGTCACAGCGTCGGGCGCGTTGTGTCTGTTCAAACAGACAGTCTCGGGGGACAATTCTGTTCCCCCGGCTTGCGCTCCGACCGTCAGCAAGGGCGTCGTGTTTGGCGCTGATACTTGCGGTGTAATCGTCAGCTCCGGCGATCACCCGAGCGGCCTGGAGTTTGGCTCCTCGGGCGGCTACGGCCCCAGGTTCGATATCCCTGGCCCCATGATGCGCGCCGTGCGCGACCCTTCGTTATCACTGATCGCCCTCGGCGGCGTCGACCCTGAGGGGCCGGTGATGGTGGAGATCCCGCCGGTCGCCGATACGGGTCATCAGATCAACACACGCCCGTTGGCGGGCAGCCGCATTGGTTTTGCCAGTGAATATGTTGCAGGTGATGTTCGGGAAACGATCAAACACAGCGCGCACTTTGCTCAAGTACTGAACGTACTGCGTACAGCCGGTGCGGAGTTGGTGCCTGTGTTTGCGCGGGTGATGGATGACGCGCGCCATTTCACCCTGGACCCTGGCAACGAGATTAACGATCGGGTCACGGAAAATCGGCTCGATGGGTTGGTGTCCGATGCGCAAAGTGCCGCCTTTCATCATGCAGCCACTGCGGGTAACCCGAGGATACGTATACCCATTGGTACTGGCCCGGATGGGGTTTCAACGTTTGTGTGGTTCTATGGCGCTTATTGGGCCGGTGATGGTCTGGCAGCGCTGGCGCAACGCTGTCGGTTGGTATTGTCGGCGCAGACGCCCCAATGATGAACAGGCTTCCCAGGCAATCAGGAAGCCTGCGTTTACCTCCGGCCTGCGCCAGTCCGGCTTACTTCAACCCATAACGAGCGGCGGGTTCACGGTGCGACAGGTTCGGGCCCAGGGCCAACCGGGCGCTTTCGTAGGTGTCCCAATCTGCGCTGTCCGGCAGGGACGGGATCGTCACGGCTTCGCCTTGAGCCAGGCCGGCGAGGGCTGCGTCCACCAGGTTTTCCGTGGTCATTACCATGGTTTCCGGCAGGTTGTTTACCGGCAGGCCGGCGATGTCCCAGAACTCCGTGGCGGTGGCGCCCGGCAGTACCACTTGAACCACCACGCCCTTGTCGCTCAGCTCATGCTGCAACGATTCGCTGAAGGCCTGCACAAACGCCTTGGTGCCGCCATACACCCCGTTCAGCACTTTGGGCGCGAGGGCGACAATCGAGCCAATGTTGATAATCGTCCCACGGCCCTGGGCGACAAAGTTGGTTGCCGCCGCTTTGGCCAGGCGGGTCAGCGCCAGTACGTTAAGCAGAATCATCGCGTCCATTTTGTCGGCGTCAGACTCCAGCAGCGAAGCTGTGGCGCCCACACCGGCGTTGTTCACCAGCAGGCTGATACGGCTGTCATCCTGCGCGAGTTGGGCAATATGCGCCAAGTCGGCCGGCAGATTGAGATCTGCCGCTATCACTTCAACGTCGCGTTGGGTGCTGGCTTTCAAGTGTATTGCCAATTGCTCCAGGCGTTGCTGGTTGCGGGCTACCAGAATCAGATCGTAGCCGGCACGGGCCAGGCGGTCGGCATACACCGCGCCAATTCCTGACGAAGCACCGGTAATCAGGGCATAACCTTTGTGTTGCGACATGGCAGTTGCTCCAAATGGGCCGGGGAAGGGATCGGCCTTGTTGGAACTAAGATTATGGGTGTAATGTAGTGACCGCAATGTCATATATCCCTCCTTTAGAGACATGAGGTTTGACCATGGTGTCCGTCGGTATCGTGCTGTTTCCCGGTTTCCAGGTGCTGAGCCTGTCCACCAGCAGTGTGTTCGAATTTGCCAACTTCGTGGTAGGACGACCGTTCTACCGCGTGGATTTGTTGTCGGAGCACGGCGGGCCGATCAGAAGCTCCATGGGCTTTGCCATTGATAGCCTGGCGTTCGGGCAGCAGGCCTACGACACGATCGTGGTGCTGGGGGATAACGAATTACTCGAGCCCACCCCAGGCATGGTGGCGTATCTACAGGCGTCGTTGACGGCGTCGCGCCGGGTTACGTCGGCCTGCACCGGTTCGTTCCACCTGGCAGCGGCCGGGCTATTGGAAGGGCGCAAGGCAACTACCCACTGGTACCACGCCATGACGTTTCGCCAGCGCTACCCCAACGTAAAGCTGGAGGAAGACCGGATCTTCACCGTCGATGGCCCGCTCTGGACATCGGCCGGGATGACCGCCTGCATCGACTTGGCCCTGGCCTTGGTCGAGCACGACCTGGGCGTGGAAGTGGCCCGCGACGTGGCGAAAAAACTGGTGGTCTACCATCGCCGTGCCGGTGGCCAGTCGCAGTTCTCGGCGCTGCTGGAACTGGACCCCAAGTCCGACCGCGTACAAACCGCCCTGGCCTGGGCCAAAGGGCATCTGCGTGAGGACCTCTCGGTAGAGCAACTAGCCGAAGCGGCACACCTCAGCCCGCGCCAATTCAGCCGACTTTTCCGCGCCGAAACCGGCCAATCCCCGGCCAAGGCGGTGGAACACCTGCGCATTGAAGCCGCGCGCTTGATGCTCGAATCCGGCAGCCACTCCATCGACGTCGTCGCCCGAGAGACGGGCTTCGGTGACCCGGAGCGCATGCGTCGAGCCTTCCTGCGAGCGTTTGGCCAACCGCCACAAATGATCCGTCGGGCGTTGCAGTTGCAGGCGTAAGTTGATGGCCTTGCGCGCTACGCACCATTGGGCTGAGGTGTTGTTGGGTCAATGGATGCCGCTGTTGAATCCAGAAACCGGGAGATGATCCCTTTGGCGGCAGGTTGTGCCGGAGTGCTGGCGCGGCCCCGCACATTCATCCCCCAACCCGGAGCAAACCCCGGGAAAAACACCAACCCTTCAGCTTCCAGACGAAACGCCACACTCAGGCGGACTTCATCGTCCACATCGGCATGGCTTTCAAAACGTTGAAGGGCGTCCACTTCCACATCCGCTTCCCGGGCCAGGTCTTCCCGGCTCCAGCCCAGCATCAGGCGGGCCTGAACACTGTGCCGTGGGGTGAATTGATGAAGGACGATCTGCTGTTCTACGGTGTTGCTCATTGCCAGAGAGGACATGGGCTTTCTCCAGGTTCGACGGGGGAAGGCAAACTATACTGTGTTTTTGTACAGTTGTTTCTACCGCTCATCAACTGGATGGTTTCGATAGGGCTGCCGCCGGTCTATTTCGCCCCATCCAGGTAGGTGCTCGGCGACTGGCCAAGCACTCGCCGAAACATGCTGGAAAACGCCGCCGGGTTTTCGTAGCCCAGGTCCAGGGCGATCCGGGTGATGGTTTCGCCGCTGGCCAGGCGTGCCAGGGCCTGCACCACACAGGCTCGTTGGCGCCATTGCACGAAACTCAAGCCGGTGTGTTGGCGAAAATGCCGGCTGAAGGTGCGCAGGCTCAGGTGCGATTGTTCAGCCCATTGAGTCGGTGACTGGTGCACGTCCGGCCGCTGCAGAAACGCCAGGCACAGGGCAAGCAGGCGTGGGTCCTCCGGCAGCGGGATATGCAGGGGCAAGTGCGTGGCGCGAGCCAGTTCATGCAACAGCAGGCTGACCAGCGTACCGTCGCGCCCGGCCTCGTCGTATTCCAGCGGCATTTCCACCGACTCCATCAGCAACTGTCGCATCAGGGGTGAAACGTTGATGACGTGGCAGCTGGCGCCCAAGTCGGTGACGGCGTGCGGTTCGATATACAGGCTGCGCGTCGACACACCGATCATCAGCACCTCATGGGGCACCTGGGCGGGAATCCACACCGCACGCTGGGGCGGCACAACCCAGTTGCCTTGCTGGGTGCTGACTTGCATCACCCCGGTGGCGCCATACAACAGCTGGCCGCGCCGATGGCTGTGGCGCTTGAGCAGATAGCCGTGGGGATAGTCGGTGCCGATTGCCACGACCGTTCGGAGCGTCAGGTCCAGTTGAGCGATGGAGACGTTGCGCATGGAGCTGATTCCGGAAGTGGCAATATCTCGCACATTATTGGCCGACTTGCGCAAGCGGGCCAAGCCTTGAATCGCTATCGTCGACAGCTCTCCCTGATGCTGAAGGCGATTCTCGATGTTCTATCTATTACTGGCACTGTTCGGCTGCATGACCGGCGTGACGGCGGTGCTGTTCGGCTTCGGCGGCGGGTTCGTGGTGGTGCCGTTGCTGTACGGCATGCTCAAGCTCAGCCACGACGCGGGCGTGAGTGCATCGGCGATGCATATCGCGGTCGCCACCTCCACCTGCGTGATGATCGTCAACGCGCTGATCGCCACTGGAAAACACCGTCGCAAAGGTAATCTGATTCGCCATTACCTGTGGCCGTTGGGCGGGTACATTGGGATCGGCGCCGTGCTGGGCGCAGGGGCTGCGATGTTCGCCAGCGGCGATTTCATGCGGTACGCCTTTATCGCCTACCTGGCCGTCACCATCGTCGATTGCCTGTTGCGCAGGGGCTTTCTCAGCCAGGACGACAGGCTCCAGCCACGACGCCTGAGCGGCGCGGAAGTGACGGGTGGTGGCATCGCCATTGGCGTGATCGCCACCTTCCTGGGCGTGGGCGGCAGCGTGATGACCGTGCCACTGTTGCGCCGTTGCGGTTTGAGCATGTCCCAGTCCACGTCCATGGCTAACCCGTTGAGCGTGCCGGTGGCGCTGGCCGGTACGTTTACCTACATGCTCATGGCAGGATTCGCCAAGGTGGAGTTGGGCGCGTGGTTTGTCGGCTATGTCGACTTGCTGGCGTTTGCCATCCTCACCCTGGGTTCGCTGCTGGGCATTCGCCTGGCCACACCGTGGATCGGCCGCATCCCGGATGCACTGCATGCGCGGGTATATATCGGGTTGTTGGGCGTGGTGATGGTGAGCATGTTGCTCTAGGTTTCCAACCCCGGCGCCTCGCGAATAATCAGGTGATCCAGGTTCTCGATATTGGCACTGAACACCCCGAACGTCTGCTCGGGGTTCTTCTTGCTCGGTACCTGTTTCAACTCCGGCGTCACCCCGTAAAAGAAGCAATACAACGTTCGATCACTGTCCACCGCCGCCTTGATCTGCTCCAGGAACGCTTTACGCTTGCGGTAGTTCTCGATCAGTTTTTTGCTCAGGTAAACATTGATGGAGTAGGGCTTCTTGTCGAGCCAGGCTTTCTTTTCGAAGTCGATGCGAAAGCTGCTGGTGTAGTCCTTGATCTCCTTGATCTTGCCCCAGTAGATCAGGCCTTTGTTGTCTTGCAGGTATTCGATCTTCTTGAAAAACGTCCAGTAGGTCGCGGTGTAATCGCCGATCTTCAAGGGCATGCTTTTGAGCTTTTCCTTGTCGTCGATATTCGACACGTAGCATTCCACTGGGTGGGCAAAGACGCTGGTCTTGTCCGGGGTGGTGTCGCTTGAGCTGTGAGACAAGGCGTTGCGGGTTGCCGGCGTTTTCGGTGGTTCTTGTGGGGTGCCAGCCTCAGCACCGATGACCGGTGTTTTGCGTTCGTACTGGCGTCGCGTCAGGACAAATTCCGACGGGAAATTTTCCTCCGGCCCATCCTCAGCTTCGCCTTTCCCGGCATGGCGGCTGGCGTACCGGCAACCTTCGATATGCCGGGTGCTGGGGATGTTCTTGAAGTGCGGCGTGCGCAGGTAATTGACGTTTTTTGCGTTGAAGGTGCCCAACACATTGCCCACTGCAAACGCCGCCCGGCACTCGTCATTGGGGCACAGGAAACTGTCCTTGTCGGAATCGAAGGCGGCGGTTTCGTCGAAATTCAGGTCGCGCACGTCATAGATCGACAGCTTGTCGTCGAGACTCAGGCTGTAGGCCGTGTCGAATTTCATGGGGCTCGGGTCCGTGAGAGAGTTCGCTATTAATAGCGGGATATTGCGCAAATATCAGTAGAAATTACGCACGGACCACCACACGCCGGCCACTCAGGAAACACAAGGTGCCACCCACCGCCGTCAGCCCGCTCAGTACATAGAACATCGAGGCGGGCGATGCGTTGATCAGCAGGTAACCGCAGATCACCGGGCTCAGCGCCCCGCCAAATGCCGCCAGGTTTTGTGCGCCGTAATAACTGCCGCGCAGGGCGTCCGGGGCGATGGTGTCGATAAACAGGAACTCGGAGGGGTAGATGATCATCTCCCCGAGGGTGAACACAAACATCGCGACACACCACGACACCAGGCCGTCCGCCATGCTGAAGCCGATCAACCCGGCAATAAACAGCGAGGTGCCGAGCACGATCCAGTAGCGCAGTTGTTCACGCTTGAGGAAGCGGCCGATCTGGTACTGCATCAGGATCACCGTGATGGCGTTGCACGCCAGCACCGCAGAAAGAATTTTCAGCGCGCTCTCCGGCTTGTAGGCCACCAGCAGAAACTGCGACAGATACAGGGTGTAGCGCCCGTGGACAATGGTGCTCAACAGGCTGCCGCTGGTAAACAGGATCAAGGTGCGATCGCTGCGCAGGGTCCGCAGGGTGCTGAGAAAACTTAAGGGTTTATTGCTGTCGTCGCGTTGGGTCGGCGGGATGCCGATCATCAGGAACAGGCTGCCAAAGGCAATCGCGCTGGCGATCAGGAACGGTGCCAGGGGCATCTGGCCGGCAATCACCACGCCGAGCATCGGGCCGGTGGCGTAGCCGACATTGGTCAGGGTGTAGCGCAGGGAAAACACCTTGGCCCGCTGGCCCACCGGCAGGTTCTCGCTGATGATCGCCTTGGAGCCGATCAGGAACAGCGCCGAGGCAGCTTCGGTGATCACCAGGGTCAGGGTGGTCAGGTACAGGTTGCTGGCAAAGGTCAGCAACAGAAAACCGATGGAGCTGGAGAGCATCGCCAGGATCAGCAGCTTGCGCTTTTCCAGGCGGTCGATGATGTAGCCACCGTAGAGGCCCAGCAGGGTGGCGATGAACACGGCGATGCCCATCAGCAAGCCGATGTCTTGCTGGTTGAGGCCCAGGCGGGTGCTGAGCAACAGCGCGAGCAACGGGCTGGTCATGGCGCGGCTGACGACGATGGTCACCGAGCAGATCATCAGGCGGCGGATTACCAGGGAGTACGTGGCCACGGTGGGGCGGATGTCCTTATTCTTTTTTCAAGGCGATGAAGATCCAGTGTGGGAGCGGGCTTGCTCGCGAATGCGGTGTGTCAGTGCCAAATGTACCGGCTGATCCACCGCATTCGCGAGCAAGCCCGCTCCCACATTTAGATCCAGTTACTGGCCGGCGTTGATGCTGATTTTTTCCACCGCACCCTGCTCCAGATCCCACTTCTGCAGAATCTTGCCGTACGTCCCATCATCAATCATGCCCTGCAGCGCTTCACTGATGGCCGTGACCAACTCGGTATTGCTCTTCTCAATCCCAAGCCCCGTGAACTGCTTGGAAATCGCCAGGCCCACTGGCTTGTACTTACCCTTGTCCAGCGACATCAGGTAAGGAATGGTTTCACTGCCCTGCATCGCCGCATCCAGACGGTTCTGCTGCAACTGCGCCCGCGCATCCGCCGAGCCCTCGGTGCCAATCACCACGATGGCTGGCTTACCGGCCTTTTCGCAGTTTTCCTTGCTCCACGCGGCAATTTCCGACGGCCAGGTGGTACGTCGGCTGGTGCCGACTTTTTTACCGCACAGGTCAGTCAATTCCTTGAGGTCTTCACGCTTGGCCAGGGTGTACAGCTGCGGGCCGCTGGTGAAGTAATCGATGAAGGTCACCGACTTCTGACGCTCGGCGGTGTCGCTCATGCCCGACAGCACAATGTCCACGCGCTTGGTGGTCAGGCCGCTGAGCATCTGTTCGAAGCCGGTTTCCTGCCACTTGATCTTCACACCCAGGCGCTCGGCCAGGGCGTTGCCCAGGTCAAAGTCCAGGCCGGTGAGTTTGTTGGTGGCGGTGTCCTTGAAATCCATCGGCGGGTAGTTCGGCACGATGGCCGCGCTGATCTCACCCTTGTCCTTGATCGCTGCCGGCAATGCCGCCAAAACCGAAGTGGAGGCCATCAGGCCTACGAGCAAACTTGGAAGAAACAGATTTTTCATGGGGGCGTTCTCGTTAGTTTTTTAGTTAAGTGCGAACGGCAGAAATAAAGCTTTGGGTACGCGGGTTTTGTGGGCTTATTAGAATTTCTTCAGGGCTGCCGGCTTCCACAATCTGGCCGGCATCCATAAACACCATGCGGTTGGACACTTCGCGGGCGAAGCCCAATTCATGGGTGACCACAATCATGGTCATGCCGGTGGTGGCCAAATCGCGCATCACCGACAGCACTTCTCCTACCAGCTCCGGGTCGAGGGCTGACGTGGGTTCGTCAAACAACATCAGCTTGGGCCGCATCGCCAACGCACGGGCAATCGCCACACGCTGTTGCTGGCCGCCGGACAATTCCACCGGGTAGGCATTGCGCTTGTCCGCCAGGCCAACCCGGGCCAGCAACTCCAGGGCGTCCTCGGTGGCTTCCTTGGGCGAGCGCTTGAGCACCTGGCACGGGCCTTCGACGATGTTCTGCAACACGGTCATGTGCGGGAACAGATTGAAGCGTTGAAACACCATGCCGGTGGCCAACCGCTGACGAGCAATCTGTGATTCATTCAACTCATGCAGCTTGTTGCCGACGATCCGGTAACCCACCAGTTCGCCGTCGACCCACAGGCCGCCCTTGTCGATTTTTTCCAGCTGATTGACGCAGCGCAGCAGGGTACTTTTGCCGGAACCGGACGGGCCGATAATGCACAGCACTTCGCCTTGTTCGACTTCCAGGTTGATGTCCTGCAGCGCGTGATACTGGTCGTAATACTTGTTCAGGTTCACGGCCTTGACGATGCTTCTCATGGGCAAATCTCCTCAGTCAGGGCTTACGAACGCTTGCCGGCGCCGCGGGCAAAACGACGCTCAAGGCGGCTCTGACCGAATGAAAGAACAGTCACCACCGCCAGGTACCAGATGCCGGCAACAATCAGCAGCTCCATGACCCGGGCGTTGGCGTAGTAGATGTTTTGCGCGTTGTGCAGCAGCTCCGAGTACTGGATCACACTTGCCAGGCTGGTCATTTTCACCATGCTGATGAACTCGTTGCCTACAGGCGGAATGATCACCCGCATCGCCTGGGGCAGAATCACCCTACGCAGCGCCTGAAGGCTCGGCATGCCAATCGACTTGGCGGCTTCGTACTGGCCGGTGTCCACCGACAACAGGCCGGCGCGCACCACCTCAGCGGTGTAGGCACCCTGGTTGATGCTCAGGCCGAGGAGGGCGGCCACGAACGGCGTCATCAGGTCCACGGTGTCGATGCTGAACAGCCCGGGAATCGCGATCACCGGGAAAATCAGCGCCAGGTTGAACCACAACAGCAGTTGCAGAATCAGCGGCGTACCACGAAACAGCCAGGTGTAGGTGATGGCCACATAACGCAGGATCGGGTTGGCCGACATGCGCATGATCGCCGTGATCACCCCGATCACCACCCCCAGCGCCATGGCCAGGATCGACATGATGATGGTGTTCACCAGGCCCCAGATGATCGCCTCGGACGTAAGGAACTGACCGATGTAGGACCATTCAATCTGGCCGTTGGCGAATGCCCGCAACAAGGCGGCCAGTGCGACCACGATCAAAGTGGCGAACACCATCCGACCGTAATAGCGACGGGGCACATGCTCGTACTTCGTGATATCGAACTGGTTCTCGGTCTGCTGGCGCTCGGCTTGCAAGCGCTCTGCCGGGGTTTGTTTCATGGTGACTCTCCAAAACAACTGAATACACTGATCGTTCCCACGCTCTGCGTGGGAATGCAGCAAGGGATGCTCTGCGTCCCAAAAGCGTGACGCGGAGCGTCACAGGAGGCATTCCCACGCAGAGCGTGGGAACGATCTTTAAATTCGAAAGCCGGTGTAGTTTTCTGCCCACTTCTGTTGCGCAGCCAACGCCACCTTCAACCGCCCAATCTGCTCCCTGACCCGCTCCGGCGCCGTACCACCCCAACCACTGCGCGCCGCAATCGCCGCTTCCAGGGTCAGGCACTCACGTACTTCCGGCGTCAGCCGCGTATCCACCTCCGCCAACAACGCCGGCGAGGCTTCCCACAATTCAATCTCATGCTTCTCACAGGCCTGCACCAAGGCGCCGGTAATCTCGTGGGCCTCCTTGAACGGCACGCCGCGAGTGGCCAACCAATCCGCCACCTCCGTCGCCAGGGTGAAACCCATCGGCGCCTGACGCCGCAGCTCTTCCACCTGCACCTTCATCGTCGCGACCATCCCGGCCATCGCCGGCAGCACCAGCAGCAAGGTATCCACGCTGTCCAACACACTGTGCTTGTCTTCACTCAAATCGCGGTTGTACGACAGCGGCAACGACTTGAGCGTGGACATCAACCCGGTCAGGTTGCCAATCAAGCGCCCGGCTTTACCCCGCGCCAGTTCGGCAATGTCCGGGTTCTTCTTCTGCGGCATGATCGAGCTACCGGTGGCGTAGGCATCGTCCAACTGCACCCAGCGAAACTGCCGCGACGACCACAGGCAAAACTCCTCCGACAGCCGCGAAATATTCACCCCGAGCATGCCCGCCACAAACAGAAACTCCGCCACGTGGTCACGACTGGCTACAGCGTCGATAGAGTTTTCGCACGGCCCGGTGTAACCCATCTCCTTGGCCGAATGCTCCGGCTGGCGCGCAATCGCCGAGCCCGCCATCGCCGCAGCACCCAACGGCGACAACGCCGTACGCGCGTCCCAATCCACCAGGCGCTGCACATCCCGCAGCATCGATTGCGCATGCGCCAGCAAGTGATGGGCGAACACAATCGGCTGCGCCTGCTGCAAGTGGGTGAAACCCGGGCAGATGCTCTCGATATGCTGCTCGGCCTGGTCCACCAGCGCCTGCTGCAACCCCAACACCTCGGTGGTGATGGTGCGCGCGTGATCCCGCAGGAACAGGCGCAAATCGTTGGCCGTCTGGTCATTACGCGAACGCCCGGCGCGCAACTTGCCGCCCAGGGCGCCCAAGCGCTCGGTCAACACCCGCTCGATGAAGGTGTGCACATCCTCGTCATCCAGCGTCGGGTGCAGGCGGTCGGCGGCAAAGTCCTCACCGATGCGGTCCAGCGCTTCCAGGGTGCGCAAGGTTTCCGACTCATCCAGCAACCCGGCGCGCTGCAACTCACGGGCATGGGCCCGGGAGCCGGCCAGGTCGTAGGGCGTCAGGCGAAAATAGCGCTCGGGGCAACGGGACAGCGCCGCCAAAGCAGCGGACGGGCCGGACTTGAAACGAGCACCCCAGAGGCGATCGGTGGGCTGAGACATGGTGTTCCTCACGCTTGTTTTTAGAAGTGACAAGCCCGGTGGACGTGGCTTGGCCTTATGGATTCGGAGGGCAGTAGCAAAACGAAAAGTCCTGATCGAAGTGTCAGGTTTTTATGGGCGTTAAAGCAGCCGGTAAAAGCTGTTCAACCCGCTATATTCAAGGTTGCCAAGGGCGGTTAAGTATGTTCATTATTGCCGCCCGGCGATGTTCATGGAGTAGGTCAAAGCCTGTTGAAGATGGCACTTGAGGTCAACACGTATTATGGAAACCCCACTTTCCAATTCTGGAAACATACCGCCAAAACCCGGCACAAGACCTCCGCTGCAACTCAGCGGCCTGGACTTCAAATTGCTGCGGGTGTTCAAGGCTGTGGTCGAAGCGGGCGGCTTCAGCGCGGCGCAGAATGAGCTGAATGTGGGCCTGGCGGCAATCAGCAAGCAGATTTCCGACCTCGAAATTCGCATCGGCATGCGCCTGTGTACGCGAGGGCGGGAAGGGTTTGGCCTGACCGAAGAAGGAAAATTAGTCTATCAAGCGTCCATTGAATTATTTGCCTCGGTAGACAGTTTCAGAGACAAGCTTAGTTCGGCACAGAACGAACTGATCGGCGACCTTAGTGTGGGCGTTATTGATAACACCGTCTCTGACGTTAATTCGCCGCTGATTAAAGCGCTGGGGAAATTACATACAGAATCGCCAAAAATAAGATTACGCCTGCATGCCTCCCAACTGGACGAAGTTGAACGTGGGGTGGTGGAAGGGCGGCTGATTGTCGGCATCGTCCCGGTGTACCAGCGGCGGGAAGAATTCGATTATTTCCCGCTGTACGAAGAAAAGTCCCACGCGTACTGCGCCGTCGGACATCCGCTGTTTGAAGCGAGTGACATCAACGCAGATGTGTTGCGCCAGCACGAAGTGGTCAACCATCGTTACGCGATCCACAGCGACAAGGCCAACTTCGTCAGCTACGACAGCCAGTCCGCCTCAGCCTCCCAGGTAGAAGCCGTGGCCATCCTCATCCTCACCGGCCGCTTCCTGGGCTTCCTCCCCGAACACTACGCCGCGCCGCTGGTGAGGGAAGGGCGCCTGTGCGTGTTATGCCCGGAGCAGATCCACCTGAGCACACCGTTCAACCTCATCCTGCGCCACAACGCCCCACGAAGCCCGCTGGTCAAAGCCTTCGCAACGGCACTCGGCGTGGATCTCAAAGCGCCAATCTAACGAACTCACACCACCCTTAGAACCTACAGAGATCCCCTGTGGGAGCTGTCGAGCTTTAGCGAGGCTGCGATGGCATCGACTCGGTTTCCCTGTCCTACCGAACCCTCAGCATCACCCCTGCACTCGACCCCTAGCACCCCATGCTAGTGCGCGATCACCGCAGTTGTTTGCGCTTCTTCTTCGCATGAAAATGCCGAAAATGCGCATCCTGCGCCGCCGCCAACAACTCCCGATCCCCGCGCGTATCCCCCCAGGCCCTGAGCCGATACTCCCCCAGATCCCCATAAACCGCCTCAAGCCGAAGCACCTTATTCTCACACCGGCAATTATTCCCCGTGAGCTTGCCCGTCAACACCCCGTCCACCACCTCAAGCTCAGTACCGATCAACCGGATCCCAAGCCGATCCGCAAACGGCTGCAACACCAACGCCGGCGACGCCGAACACAGCGTCACCACCGCCCCGGACTTCACCTCATCGGCCACCGATTGCAGCCCTGTTGGCCGCATCAACTTGTTCCAATACGCCTGGCAATACGCTTCAGCCTTCTGCTGAACCCAAGCCTTGTCCACGCCGGTCATAAAGGTGCGGATCAACTGCGCCTTGAGCTCATCACGGCTAATGACCCGCAACACAAACTGCGCGCCAGGCACCGCCAGCTTCACCATCCTGCGCATGAACTCGCCTTTACCAAAGGCGAACTTCAGGAACGGCACGAAGCTGTCGTGGTGGGTCAGGGTGCCGTCGAAGTCAAAGACGGAGAGTACTTTGGCATCCAAGGGGCCGGATTCGAGCATGTCTGGGTTCACGGGCGGGTCTCGGTCCTATCTCGTAATTTTGGTAATACATCAGTTGTGACCACAGAAGTTTACTCTTCTTTCAATCTTTCGATTTTCGAGTAAAGCCCTTTGGTGAAGTCACCGCGGTCACTTGATCGGTGACACCGCTGATGGCAATTGGGGCACAAGGCTACAGCATTGGTGATGCGATCCGAACCCTTCTGGGCGAGGTGCTTGACGTGATGTACTTCAAGAAATGGCATGCCATCCACCTCGAAGGGAGCGTTTGAGCCGCAGCCTTCGCAGATGCCATTGGCTTCTTTCAGTACCCAGGCGCGCACCTTCGGGTCGCGAACGAAGGCGGTGCTGACGGTTGACACTTTCTGCGGTTGGGCAATGCCATCCGGTAACTTATGGAAAGGTTGCTGCTGCAGTTTGGATGCGCGGCGGATAAGCGTTTGCTCGTCTGCCGTTTGGGCGGCGTCTTCGGATTCGAATACACCGTGCGATGCAAGCGCTTGGCGGATGCGTTGCTCTACGCCTGAGCCCACGTTCTTCGCAGGTTTATAGCCCTCGATACGGTCCCAGCCCATACGCACGAGAACAGTAGAGATATTTTGCATACGGAATTCGATGGAGCCCTTAGCGCGCCCTGCCACCGGGCCTTCACGCAGCATACGGTTTTCGAGTGCTTTGTTGAAAGGCTGGCCGTTTTTTTCCCACGCCAACATCTTCAAATAGGCCTCGACCGCCGCAGCCAACTCCGAGTCATTCCAGTCCGTTTTGTCTTTCGTAATATCCATACAGCCGCCGAGGGTAGAAAACCCTCGGACGATACTGAGTAGCCATTATTGCGTCTACGAAATTTCCTACGTATCTGTGGGATTTGGCGGTCACCTACATTAGTAAAGTCGCTGGTTCATCCGGAAAGGTTGAGTGAGCTTTCGCCACCACGGAGTTTTCGCTGCCTCTCTCCGATAGGTTCGATTCACTAACAAATACGGCATATCCCGAAGCCGTATCCAACCTTCATCCTGCCAATGCAGCAGGTTCAACGACATCTCTGGCCAATCCAACATGCTCAATAGTGGCCGCTCCACCGATAGGGACTGACGCTCGTCCCGCAAGGTTGGAACCACTTCGTGAGTGAGCCAGCTACGTAGTAGTCGATTCCCGGGTGTGTAGTGATAGACCAGCAATGCGTAAACACCGGACTCGCTGATCATCAGCATTTCTTCCGGTTGACCGTGGAACAGTAGTTTTATGATTTTTCGTTGATCTTCATCAAGCTTGCGAGTCGTTCGCTCATCCAAATACCACCCCATCAAACGCCCAAGGTCTCGGGCGCAGAACCAGGGTTGGTTTTCCAGGAGGAGGCTGTGCAGAGGGAGGTTATGACGGGTAAAGACGGTAGGTAGAAAGGGATCAGGCATTACACACCTCCGAGTCGGAGCGTGTTAGCGAAATGGCGCAGGTGTGAATGATCTTTGCAGGAGGCGCAAGGTATCCAGGCATTTCCGTTACCTCTGGTTGCTTTCTTAGGGCATGCGTTATGGGTGTCGGGAGCTAAGAAACCCACCAGAGACGGGCCGGACATATTCCCCTTTCGGGTCTTGTATTCGCCCACTCCCGACATAACGGGGATTTTTTCACAGGCGTAGAGAAACCGCTGGCGAAAAAAAGCCGCATGGCTGTCGGGTGCGGAGGACCGCTCTGGTTCATCGAGTTTCTTAGGCTCGGGGGAGAGCCTATGTTTTAGATATCAGCCGGTCAAGTCCCCGTGCCATACGTCGTGGTAATGGCATAACGCCGCTGCAATGATCGAAGTCTTTTGATAGAGTGCAAAAGACGTATGTAGGAAATTTCGTTGGTGCCAGTCGAAATTTCAAAAAAGGGCTTTAGAAAGCCGAAGTGGAGGGTTTGCATGCTTTTGTAGGAGCATATGAATTCAGCTTTTGAGTTTTAAAGGATATTAAATTCAATAGTTAACTCAGCGTGGTAAGGGAATTGCCTGATATAGAGATTAAGGAAGTTAGAATTTTACCCACCAAAGGAGCTTCAACTCCTCTGATAAGGTGGCCCGGTGGTAAACGCGCGTTAGTTTCAAAGATAACGAGCAAATTTCCGGAAAATTTTAATAGGTATTACGAACCGTTTTTTGGAGGCGGGGCTATTTTTTTTGCGATAGCTCCCGAAAATGCAGCGCTCTCAGATATCAACTCCGACCTTATTAATGCCTATGCAATGGTTCGGGATAGGCCCGGTGAGCTGATTAGTGAACTTGAGAATTATGAGAATTCTGAAGGTTTTTATTATGAGGTTAGAGCAAGCAGGCCGTCCGATATAATTAAAAAATCTGCTCGATTGCTATATCTGACAAGGTTGTCTTTTAATGGCATATATAGAGTGAATTTAAATGGGGATTTTAACGTCCCGTATGGAAAAAAACATCACCTTAGTGCTTTCGATTTGACGAAGCTGTTGGAGACGAGTGAAGCCCTCAAAGGAGTAAGCTTGAGTGTCGCTGATTTTGAACTGGCGACAGAATCAGCAAGGTCGGGTGATTTAGTATATTTTGATCCGCCTTATACTGTGGCTCACGCTAATAACGGTTTTGTTAAATATAACGAAAATATATTTTCTTGGGCGGATCAAGTTCGTCTTGCCGAACATGCAAGGACCCTGGCGGCGCGAGGGTGCTTTGTTGCTGTAAGTAACGCCGATCATGTTTCGGTCGATGCCTTGTATGGCGACTTTAATAAAATGATGATTGAGCGGTTTTCTGTAATTGCTGCATCTAGCGCGTTCAGGCGACAAATAACGGAATGTTTGTATTTTCTTGGGGGGGATTTCTCTTGATAGATAATATCGTGGCGGTAGATGAATTACGAACTTTAGCCCGAGCTAGAGGGAAGGACTTTTCCCAGAAAAGCATCCCATCTAAAGCGCTGGAAGCTGCTTTAGATGAGGGGTGGTTGATTCAGAGGAAGAGCAAAACTTCAGTGCAGATTCGGCGAGCCAAAGCCCATGATGAGCGTTTCAGAGATAAAGTTTGGTCGCTGCTATATAAAATGGATATGCTTTATATTACGGGGCATCAGGTAAGTTCAATTGTTGATGATGAGATTTCTACGTTAAATCCCCATGGGGTAGTTTGTGCAATTGATCAGGAGATATCATTATTTATTAATGTGATTTCCTTAGATTCATACTCTAAATGTTCGCTTTTGCACGAGATAATGCAAGAGATGGTAGCCAGCAGAGAGCGCCTCATAAAGGCAGTAAGTAAGCGGTGGCCTGTAGAACAAAAAAGAAATACAGTCCTTGCTTTGTTTCTAAATAATGTTCTTGTTTCTGATGAAGATAAGGAGAAAGCAAAAACGCTAAATATCTCACTCTTTGATGAGCAAGATTTGGACTATTATGAGAAGCTTGTCAGTCATATAGGCCCGGCTGCAAAGTATCAGTTTTTTGCTGACATGTTACCGGGGAAATCGATACCGGGCTTGACGATTCGCGTACCAGCAGTTAAGACCAAGATGGGCAAGCAGGTCTGCTATACATTCCCGATTTCACCAGAGTATCTACTTAAAATTTCTTACGTCTCGCATCGGTCGAAGGGGAAGGCGTCAGATGTGCACACATATCAACGTATGCTGGCTAAAGGCAGACTTGGAAAAATACGCGAATATATTTCGGAGCAAGGGGTTTTTCCCACCAATATCGTTGTAAACATTGATAAAAAATATGCAAATTTTGAAAAAATCAAGCAGGAAACTGGTAAGGAGGAGAGTGAAGCGAGCGGAGTTTTAGGTTGGCTCAGTTTACGTCCTGCCTATAAGTCTGCTTGGATTATCGATGGTCAGCATAGATTGTATGCATATTCAGGACATGAATATGCAAAAACTGGACATTTATCTGTTTTGGCATTTGAAGGTATATCGCCCAGTTCTCAGGCTAAGCTCTTTGTAGATATTAATGCTAAGCAGAAAAGTGTAAAGCCATCCTTGCTACAGGAGCTTTTTGCAGAGCTCCATTGGGATGCTGAATCTCCTAGTACGCGAGTTCAGGCTGTCATTTCAAAGGCGATTCAGACACTTGGAGCTGATAAAGATTCTCCTTTTTTAGGCCGAATTCAATCAGCAGACTCTACGAAAGACTCTAGCCGTTGTATTTCGTTAGCTAGTCTGTATCGTGCGATAGATAAGCAAAGTTTTTATATCTATAAAGAAGAAAAGAACTTCGTTGTCGATCCGGGGCCATTCTGGGCTGGCACTAATGAAAAAACTCTTTCTCGATCGGTCTCCATTATAAAGGTTTGGTTTGGAGCTATTAGGCAGAACTCTTCAGAATGGTGGGACTTGGGGTCTGCCGATGGAGGGGGGCTTGCCATGAATGATAGTGTTACGGCCTGTCTAATGCTGTTGAAAAGTGTATTAAATCATATTGAATTGTCTGGTAGAAAACTATCAAAACTTGATGTGTCGGAAGTTAATAGTCTTATAAAACCGTATGCAGAGGCTTTAGGGCACTATTTCGCCTCTTTAAATGCAGAGGAGCGCAAGCTTTATCGGGACTTAAGGGGAATGCAAGGTCAGTCTGCAAGAAACAGGAGAGGGCAGCAAGCATTAAAGAATGTCTTTCCTGAGTTCAGTCCTCCCGGGCTTGAAGATTATTTAAGTCGTGAAAAAGAGCAAACTAACTTACATGCAAAACTCGTAATTGATAGGATTGAAATTTTAATAAAGAATCTAGTTGTACAAGAGCTGTTTCAGGAGTTTGGCGAAGAATGGTGGGGGGAGGGTGTTCCTAAGGCAATGAGAATTGCTATAAGTACCCGGAGCGAAAATGACGATAATAAGCGCGGTTTGAAAGAAGCGTATTTTGATCTGTTGGATTATAGAGTTATTGCCTTAAATAACTGGAGCATATTTCAATCTTTGTTAGGGCAGGGGAAGAAGAATGATAACAAAGATAAACAGACTAAATGGCTAGTCGAGGTGAACGAGATGCGCAACGCTGTGGCCCACGCGTCCTCTGGAGTTTCGTTATCGGTTGAAAAACTCAGTGCACTAAAACAACATGAGGCGTGGCTGAAATCAAAGATAAAAAGCGATGGTAGCAATGAGGAGGAGGAAGCGCTTGCATTTGAAGAGGACTAAAGGAGCCTAGGTATTTGGGTAATGGAAGCAGGAGGACTATGTCATCCTCCTGCTTCTAACTATCAATCCCAGCTCAACGCCCCACCAGTCTGATACTCAATAACCCGAGTCTCAAAGAAATTCTTCTCTTTCTTCAAGTCCATGATCTCGCTCATCCACGGGAACGGGTTGGTCGTCCCTGGATACTCTTCCTTCAACCCAATCTGCGACAGACGACGGTTAGCGATGAACTTGAGGTAGTCCTCCATCATCGCCGCATTCATCCCCAACACCCCACGCGGCATGGTGTCGCGAGCGTATTCAATCTCCAGCTGAGTCCCTTGCAGGATCATCTGGGTCGCTTCTTCCTTCATCTCGGCATCCCACAAGTGCGGGTTTTCGATTTTGATCTGGTTGATCACATCGATACCGAAGTTCAGGTGCATCGACTCATCCCGCAGGATGTACTGGAACTGTTCCGCCACGCCGGTCATTTTGTTGCGACGGCCCATGGACAGGATCTGGGTGAAGCCGCAGTAGAAGAAGATGCCTTCCAGGACGCAGTAGTACGCCACCAGGTTGCGCAGCAATTCTTTGTCGGTCTCAACGGTACCGGTTTCGAACTTCGGATCGGAGATCGAACGGGTGTACTTCAAGCCCCAAGCCGCTTTCTTCGCGACCGATGGAATCTCGTGGTACATGTTGAAGATCTCGCCTTCATCCATGGCCAGCGATTCGATGCAGTACTGATAGGCGTGGGTGTGGATCGCTTCTTCGAAGGCCTGGCGCAGGATGTACTGGCGGCACTCCGGGTTGGTGATCAGGCGGTAAACAGCCAGTACCAGGTTGTTGGCAACCAGGGAGTCAGCAGTGGAGAAGAAGCCGAGGTTGCGCATCACGATGCGGCGTTCGTCGTCGGTCAGGCCTTCAGGGTTTTTCCACAGGGCGATGTCGGCGGTCATGTTGACCTCTTGCGGCATCCAGTGGTTGGCGCAGCCGTCGAGGTATTTCTGCCAGGCCCAGTCGTACTTGAACGGCACGAGTTGGTTGAGGTCGGCGCGGCAGTTGATCATGCGCTTTTCGTCAACGGCGACGCGGGCGGCGGAGCCTTCGAGCTCGGCGAGGCCTTCGGCGACGTCGAGTTTGTCTAGGGCGGCCTTGGCGCGCACGATGGCGGCGGAGTCAGCGGCGGTGACGGCGCGGGCTTCGATGGCGGCAGCAGCGCCGGCACCGTCGAGGCGGTCCATGTTGGCTTCGGTGGCGTGGCCGGCGTTGGCGCCTTTGGCAACTACTTCGCCGTCTTCTTCTTTGTCGAATTCGTCCCAGCTCAGCATGACGTGTCGTCTCCTGCGTGAGGGCTCTAAGGTGCCCGTGTGAAACCGGATGGTTGGGTGTTCACACGGCCCAAAGGCCGCGGTGGATCTTAAGGAATCGTTTGTTGCAGCTAACGCACGCATTAAACGGAATCAGGGTTACGGGTGTTCTGCTTGAGGCTTGAGGGGCGGAGCAATGCTTGCTGGCTCCAGCGGGGGCCTCAGGTCTGGCTCTTCATCCCAGTGTAAAGGGATATTGCAGGCCCGATTTACCCGCGCATTATAGGGAAAAATTCGACTTTGTGTTGCGGCGGATGGTCTCGGTGAGCGGCCAAAATGGTGGTGTTTGCAGCCAAGGTCCGGGTTTACAAGGCTTTGCCTGGCTTGGATTTTTTTGACGGGCGGTAGGCGTTTGTTTCAGCGCGCCGAACTGGGGCAGATTCGGTCTGGAAGTTCTTGCGCCGTTTGGCGCAAGAACGGGTTGCGGGGGGTTACTGGGCTGCGGCTTTGATGCTGGCAAACATCTGCTTGCCAGCCTTGGCGGGGTCCGCGTCTTTATTGCTCATGAAGTTGCTGACCACATCAAACACCGCCCCTTGCACCGCCTGGGACGTGGACATGTTGAAGGCCATGCTCGGCTCCAGCGTGCCGGCTTTCTCGGCTTCGGCGAAGTCCTTGGCGGAAGCCTGGGCACAGCTGTCGAACTGGCTCATGTCCAGGCCCTTGATCACCGGGATGGAGCCTTTGTTCTGGTTGAACACCGTCTGGAACTGCGGCTCCAGGGCGATCTTGGCCAAGTCGTCGCGAGCCGCGTTGTTGCCCGGCGTATCATTTTTACTGGACGGTTTGAACATGGCCAGTGAGTCGATGGTGTAGCTATAAATGCCTTGTGAGCCGGGGAAGGGCACGCATTCATAATCGGCCCCGGTTTTTTTACCGGCCGCAGTCCACTCACTTTTGGCCCAGTCCCCCATGATTTGCATGCCGGCCTGGCCATTGATGACTTTGGCGGTTTCCATATTCCAGTCCTGGCCTGCGCCGTTGGGGTCCATGTAGGTCTTCAGCTTGCGCAGCGCGACAAAGACTTCGGTCATTTTGGGGCCGGTGAAGGTGGCTTCGTCGTTGTCGATAAAGGCTTTCTGGAAGCCTTCTGCACCCAGGATGCTGAGCACCAGGCCTTCAAATACGGTGGTGTCCTGCCAGGGTTGGCCGCCGTGGGCGATGGCGATGAAACCGGCGGCCTTGAGTTTGTCGCCGGCGGCGTAGAGTTCTTCCAGGGTTGCCGGGGCTTTGGACACGCCGGCTTTCTTGAGCACTTCGGGGTTGATCCATAACCAGTTGATGCGGTGGATGTTGAGCGGCACGGCGACGTAGTGGCCGTCGAATTTCATCAGTTGCGCAATGCTTTCGGGCAGCAAGCTGTCCCAGTGATTGGCCTTGGCGACGTTGTCGACGCTGGTCAGCAGGCCCAGCTTGCCCCACTCCTGAATGTCCGGTGCCTTGATCTGCGCGGCAGAGGGCGGGTTGCCGGAGACTGCGCGGCTCTTGAGGACGGTCATGGCAGCAGCGCCACCGCCGCCGGCCACGGCACTGTTTTGCCAGGTGAAACCGTCTTTCTCGATCAGTTGTTGCAGCACCTGCACAGACTTGGCTTCCCCGCCCGAGGTCCAGTAGTGGACGACTTCAACAGTGCCTTTGCTGTCGGCTGCGTGAGCGGCGAACGTGCAAAGGCTGGCTAGGGAGATGGCAACGGCAAGGCGATGGGTGATTTTCATGTGGGATAACCCTTTTTGTTGTTATGGGGAGCGGTGCTTATTCCAGCCCCAGCCCTTTGCGGCCGAGGGTGTTCAGTTGCGGCGTCATGAAGCGGTCTTTCCACTCTTTCTCGTAGTCCTCCCGGGCGAAATCATCCGGTGAGGCCCCTTGCTCGAACGCCCTGAGCACATCCTTGGCGTACCGCAGGTTTTTCGGGCACATGGGCGCGGCGGGCACGTACATCACGTTGCCCCAGCCTTGCTGGTTTTCGACGGGGGCGACGCTGTGGATCACGTCGCAGTGCTACCACACCGAATCGCCGGCCTGCACGTCCGGAATCGGGGTCATGCCCTGGACCAGCAGCGGGTGCCATTTCTCTGAAACTGGCAGCACCTTGCCCGGCGCAACGCCGCACAACTCATCTTCGGGGACGTCGTCCAGCAGCGGGCGCAGCAGCATGTAGGCCATGGCTTTGGGGATCGGCAAGGTATGCAGCACGCCCTGGTCGGCCTGCATGTCGCACAGTGCGGTCCAGCCCTGGAAGGTGCGGAAGGCGGAGCATTTCACCGTGTCCTTGTAAGCGTATTCATCGACTTCGGTGCGATGGGCGGCGTCCCAGGGGTCGTAGGACTTGAAGTCGTTGCGGTAGATCTTGTCGAACACCTTGAGGTAGGCCGGGTGCAGCCAGCGTTCCAGGGCGCCCGAGTCGGTGTGCGGGCCAAGCCCTTTGGAGGTGGTGCCGGGTGGGCGGCGGCGGACGCGGTCGGGGTACAGCGCATTGATGTCCGGGTCGAACCATTGCCGGCCTTGGGAATTGATGGTCCACAGGCGGTTCAGGAACGACTGTGCAGCGCCCATGCGTTCGTGTTGGCGCAGTTGCATCTGGGCTTGCGACCAATAGATCGGGAATATCTCCGGGCGCGAGGCTTCGAGGTTACCGAAGAAATTGTCGGCCGGGCCGCGATACACCTCGTCAAAATGGTTGTGGTCGAGGTAGTCCAGCAGGCTCTTGTCCCACCCCAGCACCTGTTCCCTGGGGAAGTGGTTGCGGATCACCAGGCAGCCCCGGCGCTTGATGAGTGCCCGTTGTGCTTCGCTGACTTGGCCGTTGGCGATGGCTTCAAAGTCGAGCTCGGGCCAGGCGCACTGCTCGGCCTTGATCGAGGCGATTTCAGCCCTGATGAACTCGCTGACCTCGTCAAACAGCCCAGGCACATCGCCGATCTGCGCGCGCAGGGCCTTTTTCATCGCGACGATGCTGCGCTTGTAGTCGTCCGGCAGCTCGGCGCATTCGAAGGCGTGGTAGTTGCTCATGAGGGGACCTGTCTTGTTGTTGTGCGTACAGGTATGGAATCACCCCGGCCCGCTTGGGCGGCAGCATGATTTGGAGCGTTGAGCAGTACGATTGTGGCGTTTGTTGCGAAGCGTATAGAAGAATCGGCTTATTGGAAGTGATGCCCGTGCTGAAGCCGAAACTGTGACGGCGTCATGCCCTTGTGCCCCTTGAACTGCCGATTGAACAACGCCTGGGAGGCATAGCCGACCTGTTCGGAAATCGCGCTGACCGCCAGATTTCCCTGCATCAATAAAGCGCAGGCATGTCCGATGCGTAGCCGGACGATGTAGTCCAGCGCCGTGCAGCGTGTGTGTTTGCGGAACATGCGATGGAAGGCTGAAACGCTGACGCAGGCCATCTGCGCCAGCTCGGGAATGCCGACAGGTTGCGCATAGTGGCCGTGCAGGTAGTCCAGAACGCGGCGGATGCGAGCGTCTTCAACGATATGAGGGGCGGCGTTTTCCGTCGCGATGCGCTGCGCGGCGATATCCCGGGACAATGTGTTGAGTACGGTGAGCAACGAGATCAAGCGCTGGGAAGCGTCTTGCTCGACCATGGCTTCGATCACCGGGCGCAGCGCCTGGGACGTAGCGTCACTGAAACTCAGCGCCTGTCGCGCAGCAGCCAATAGCGCGCGCGTCGATCCCATCTCCGGAAACAGCTGCACCAGCGAATCCGCCCAGGCCTCGGAAAACCAGATGACCAAGGCAATGTGCGGTTTGGCGGGGTCGATCAGCTCGGCGGAAGACCAGCTATGGGGCACGTTCGGCCCCACCAGCACCAGGTCGCCATCATCGTAGAGCGCCACATCGTTGCTGATATAGCGGTGCCCGCGGCTGTTGAGGGTGAGGGTCAGTTCGTATTCGGGATGGTGATGCCATTCAAACGGAATCGCCTCCGGTAGACGCCTGTTCAGCAGGGTCCAGGAGGTGTTCGCTTCGGTAGGGATTTTTTCGAAACTGGCTCGCATGAATGCATCCTGCCTTGCAGGTGAGGTGGCGGCGCCACAATCGTAGCATTCGATTCGAGGGGGAGGGCTCTTTGCCGCAAGAACGATTTCTTGCGGCGAATAAGATCAGGTTCAGTTCAAACTAACGAAGTTATTATCCGTTAGAGCAACCGTTACCCATGACCTGATATTGAAGAATATGACGCTGACCTTGTGAATCTTCATATTCCATTTTTACCGGTACAACTTTGCATACATCCGGGACTTCACTCATGGACACTACTTTGGCGACGTCCAGATGGGTGCTGTAAGTGTAATCCTCAACAATCGGGGTGCTCTGGCTGGCTACGTCAGTCGGGGCTTCGTCGGCCAGGGCGGCGGTGGCGCACAAGCTGCTAAGGGCCATAACTAATAACGCTTTCATTTGACTATTTACCTTTTGGCGGTCGAAAGGGGTCACGGGGCCCTTGTGAGGCCGCGTGTGTAACTTGATTGGGAAGTTCGGATTAACGTTGCCTTCGTGGGGGCTGTTACGTTGTTAATCACAGTGCCTTGATGGCGAGGTTGATTTTAGGCGTCCGAGTTATATTCATATACCCGTGCTTTTGATAAACACTATTGGTGGTTTTTGTAACAATCCCGAGATGAAGGTTTTTTCAGAAACCTGCAAAGCGCCACAGGCCACGGGCCAGAGCGCTGCCAGGGGATAGGTGGGCAATTTGTAGGGGCTTGTTACTACCATCGTCGAATGGTTCTATAGGGCCGGCCCGGCTACAACAGGGCCATACAACAACAACTATGTCACCGAGGTAAGAAAGATGAGTGCGGCTTCTCTGTACCCCGTTCGCCCCGAAGTAGCAGCCAACACGCTGACCGACGAGGCGACCTACAAGGCCATGTACCAGCAGTCGGTGGTCAACCCCGACGGTTTCTGGCGCGAGCAAGCCAAGCGCCTTGACTGGATCAAGCCTTTCACCACGGTGAAGCAGACCTCCTTCGACGATCACCATGTCGACATCAAGTGGTTTGCCGACGGCACCCTCAACGTTTCCTACAACTGCCTGGACCGCCATCTCGCTGAGCGTGGCGACCAGCCGGCAATCATCTGGGAGGGCGACGACCCTGCCGAAAGCCGCACCATCACCTACCGCGAGCTGCATGAAGAAGTCTGCAAGTTCGCCAACGCCCTGCGCGGCCAGGATGTGCACCGCGGCGACGTGGTGACTATCTATATGCCGATGATTCCCGAAGCTGCGGTCGCCATGCTGGCCTGTGCCCGGATCGGTGCGATTCACTCGGTGGTGTTTGGCGGGTTCTCGCCAGAGGCCCTGGCCGGTCGGATCATCGACTGCAAATCCAAGGTGGTGATCACCGCCGACGAAGGCATTCGTGCCGGCAAGAAAATTTCCCTGAAGGCCAACGTCGACGACGCCCTGACCAACCCGGAAACCAGCAGCATCCAGAAAGTCATCGTGTGCAAGCGCACCGGCGGCAACATCAAGTGGAACCAGCATCGCGACATCTGGTACGAAGACCTGATGAAAGTGGCGGGCACCGTGTGTGCGCCGAAAGAGATGGGCGCCGAAGAAGCACTGTTCATCCTTTACACCTCCGGCTCCACCGGCAAGCCGAAGGGCGTGCAGCACACCACCGGCGGCTACCTGTTGTACGCAGCCCTGACCCACGAGCGCGTGTTCGACTACCGCCCGGGCGAAATCTACTGGTGCACCGCTGACGTCGGCTGGGTCACCGGTCACACCTATATCGTCTACGGCCCGCTGGCCAACGGCGCGACCACGCTGATGTTCGAAGGCGTGCCGAACTATCCGGACATTACCCGGGTGGCGAAGATCGTCGACAAGCATAAGGTCAACATCCTCTACACCGCACCGACCGCGATCCGCGCCATGATGGCTTCCGGCACCGCTGCCTGCGAAAGCGCCGATGGCAGCAGCTTGCGCCTGCTGGGTTCGGTGGGTGAGCCGATTAACCCGGAAGCGTGGGACTGGTACTACAAGAACGTCGGCCAATCCCGTTGCCCGATCGTGGACACCTGGTGGCAGACCGAGACCGGCGGCAACATGATGAGCCCGCTGCCGGGCGCCCATGCGCTCAAGCCAGGTTCGGCGGCACGCCCGTTCTTTGGTGTGGTACCGGCGCTGGTGGATAACCTGGGCAACCTGATTGAAGGTGTGGCCGAGGGAAACCTGGTGATTCTGGATTCGTGGCCGGGCCAGGCACGTACCCTGTATGGCGACCATGACCGGTTTGTGGACACCTACTTCAAGACCTTCCGTGGCATGTACTTCACCGGCGACGGTGCGCGTCGTGACGAGGATGGCTACTACTGGATCACCGGTCGGGTGGACGACGTGTTGAACGTGTCCGGCCACCGTATGGGCACCGCCGAGATTGAAAGCGCCATGGTCGCCCACCCGAAAGTCGCGGAAGCGGCAGTGGTGGGTGTGCCCCACGACATCAAGGGCCAGGGCATCTACGTGTATGTCACGCTGAAAAACGGCGAAGAGCCGAATGAAGCGCTGCGCCTGGAGCTGAAAAACTGGGTGCGTAAAGAGATCGGGCCGATTGCTTCACCGGATGTGATCCAGTGGGCGCCGGGCTTGCCGAAGACCCGTTCGGGGAAAATCATGCGCCGGATCCTGCGCAAGATTGCCACCGCTGAATACGACGGGTTGGGGGATATCTCCACCCTGGCGGACCCAAGTGTGGTGGCGCATCTGATCGAAACGCACAAGACCATGAACGTCGCGTAAGGCGGGTTTGTGGGACAAAGCCCCATCCGGCGTAGGCCGGATGGGGCTTTTTTGTGCGATCGGACAGACGACCTATAACCCCTGTGGGAGCGGGCTTGCTCGCGAAGGCGGTGTATCAGTTAGTGGTGTGCTGGCTGACACGCCGCCTTCGCGAGCAAGCCCGCTCCCACATTTAGATTGCATTCCAAGGCTGGTCATCCGGTGGGGCGACTTACACGAGGCCAATAAATATCGGTGTTGCTCGTAGGAAGTTTCTGAATGTTACCGAACCCGGTAAATGTGTAACCCCACGCCCAAACATGAGGCAAAGTGCTACGCCGTTGCCCCGAAAACCCGCGTTTTAGACGCCCCGAAAAATTAGATCCAACGCTACACTTGCCGTGCTAGAAGGGTTTGCGAATAATAGGCCCGCAACTTGCAGCGTTAACAGGTTTAATATCTTTTGCCTATGCATAAAATCCAGAGGCTGTCAATGTGCTGGAACCGCTTTCTCGGTGCTTCTGTAAATTGTTGTCGCATTGAGGAAATATCGGCTTCCGGCCTGTCGTTAGAATGCCGATCACTCGCTCGTCGTCGCCGATGCTGAACTGGCGCAGGACGCAGCACCGCTATTCGGTTTCACTCATTCGCATCGTGGGCCCTGGCTCATACTGCTGTTTTGCCCTATACCGATGGAGTCCCAAGATGAAGAAACTCGTGCTGTTGGGCGCCCTGGCGCTGTCCGTGCTGTCCATGCAGGCTTTCGCTGATGAAAAGCCCCTGAAGATTGGTATCGAAGCGGCTTACCCTCCGTTTGCCTCGAAGGCGCCGGATGGCAGCATCGTGGGTTTTGACTACGACATCGGCAACGCCCTGTGTGCAGAGATGAAGGTCAAGTGTGTATGGGTCGAGCAAGAGTTCGACGGCCTGATCCCGGCGCTGAAAGTGCGCAAGATCGACGCGATCCTGTCGTCCATGTCCATCACTGAAGATCGCAAGAAGTCCGTGGACTTCACCACCCGCTACTACCTGACCCCAGCGCGCCTGGTGATGAAGGAAGGCACCACCGTCAGCGAAAGCCTGGACGAACTCAAAGGCAAGAAGATCGGTGTGCAGCGCGGTTCGATCCACGATCGTTTCGCCAAGGAAGTCCTGGCCCCTAAAGGCGCCACGGTTGTTCCTTACAGCTCGCAGAACGAAATCTACCTGGACGTGGAAGCCGGTCGCCTCGATGGCACCGTGGCTGACGCCACCCTGCTGCAAGACGGTTTCCTGAAGACTCCAGCCGGTAAAGGCTACGCGTTCGTGGGCCCACAGTTCACCGACGTCAAATACTTCGGCGACGGTGTAGGCATCGCAGTACGTAAAGGCGACAAGGCCGAGCTGGACAAGATCAACGCGGCCATCGCAGCGATCCGTGCCAACGGCGAATACAAGAAGATCCAGGACAAGTACTTCGACTTCGATATTTACGGCGCTGACCCTAAGTAACTCGTCGCAGCTGTCTGTCCAGAATGGCGCAAGCACCAGGATCTCTGAAGTTTGCGCCATTTTTTCATCCCCCTTTTCGAGGACCTGAATCATGTTGAAAGGCTACGGGGCTGTCATCCTCGATGGCGCATGGTTGACGCTTCAGCTCGCCTTGTCGTCCATGGCCTTGGCCATTGTTCTGGGTCTGATCGGGGTCGCGTTGCGCCTCTCGCCGGTGCGCTGGTTGGCCTGGCTGGGCGACCTGTACTCCACGGTGATCCGCGGGATCCCCGACCTGGTGCTGATCCTGCTGATTTTCTACGGCGGTCAGGACCTGCTTAACCGCGTTGCGCCGTTGCTCGGCTACAACGACTACATTGACTTGAACCCCTTGGCCGCCGGTATCGGCACCCTGGGTTTCATCTTTGGCGCCTACCTTTCGGAAACCTTCCGTGGCGCCTTCATGGCCATTCCCAAGGGCCAGGCCGAAGCCGGCCTGGCGTATGGCATGAGCCCGTTCCAGGTGTTTTTCCGGGTGATGGTGCCGCAGATGATTCGGCTGGCGATCCCCGGGTTTACCAACAACTGGCTGGTACTGACCAAGGCTACTGCGCTGATTTCGGTGGTGGGCCTGCAAGACATGATGTTCAAGGCCAAGCAGGCGGCAGACGCCACCCGCGAACCTTTTACCTTCTTCCTCGCAGTGGCGGCGATGTACCTGGTGATCACCAGCGTGTCGTTGCTGGCCCTGCGTCATCTTGAGAAGCGCTACTCGGTAGGCGTAAAGGCGGCTGATCTATGATCTTCGACTACAACGTCATCTGGGAGGCCATGCCGCTGTACCTCGGCGGCTTGCTGACCACCTTGAAACTGCTGGCCATTTCGCTGTTCTTCGGCTTGCTCGCGGCCTTGCCCCTGGGCCTGATGCGCGTGTCCAAGCAGCCGATTGTCAACGGCGTTGCCTGGCTGTACACCTACGTGATTCGCGGCACGCCGATGCTGGTGCAGTTGTTCTTGATCTACTACGGCCTGGCCCAGTTCGAAGCGGTGCGTGAAAGCTTCCTGTGGCCGCTGCTGTCCAGCGCGACCTTCTGCGCTTGCCTGGCGTTTGCCGTGAACACCAGCGCCTACACCGCCGAAATCATTGCCGGCAGCCTCAAGGCTACGCCCCATGGTGAGATCGAAGCGGCCAAGGCCATGGGCATGTCGCGCTACAAGCTGTATCGCCGGATCCTGCTGCCATCGGCCCTGCGTCGGGCGCTGCCGCAGTACAGCAACGAAGTGATCATGATGCTCCAGACCACGAGCCTGGCCTCCATCGTCACCCTGATCGACATCACCGGTGCCGCGCGCACGGTGAACGCCCAGTACTATTTGCCGTTCGAAGCCTATATCACTGCGGGTGCGTTCTACCTGTGCCTGACCTTCATCCTGGTGCGCCTGTTCAAGTTGGCCGAAGGCCGCTGGCTGAGCTACCTGGCTCCACGGAAGCATTGATATGGAACGTGTCGATCACCTGTTGCCCTGGGGGCATTTGGGCTGCGAACGCCAACTGACGGTGTTCCGTTTCGGCAGCGGCGAGCGCAAGGCTTATATCCAGGCCAGCCTCCACGCCGATGAATTGCCCGGCATGCGCGCCGCCTGGGAGCTGAAAAAGCGCCTGACGGAACTGGAACAGCAAGGCGCCCTCAACGGCGTGATCGAGCTGGTCCCCGTCGCCAATCCGATGGGCCTGGGGCAGTTGCTGCAAGGCAGCCACCAGGGCCGTTTCGAGATCGGCAGCGGCAAGAATTTCAACCGCGATTTCGTTGAGTTGAGCGAGCCGGTTACAGAGTTGCTCAACGGTAAGCTGGGGGATGATCCTCACGCCAATGTGCGCTTGATCCGCCAGGCCATGAGCGACGCGCTGAACGCCTTGCCGGAGCCGAGCAGCCAACTGCAAGGCATGCAGCGGGTGTTGCTGAGCCATGCCTGCACCGCCGACGTGGTCCTCGACCTGCATTGCGACGCCGAAGCCGCGTTGCACATGTACGCGCTGCCGCAACACTGGCCGCAGTGGCGTTCACTGTCGGCGCACCTGAATGTGAAGGTCGGCCTGCTGGCGGAAGATTCCGGCGGCAGTTCGTTTGACGAAGCCTGTTCGCTGCCGTGGCTGCGTCTGTCCCGGGCATTTCCCGAGGCGCAGATTCCATTGGCGTGCCTGGCGACGACCTTGGAGTTGGGCGGCCAGGCCGATACCGGCCGTGACGACGCGATTTTCCACGCCGAAGGCATCCTGGCGTTCCTCGCCGAGCAAGGCCTGATCCGTGGTGAATGGCCCGCGCCGCAGCACGAACCCTGCGAAGGCCTGCCCTTTGAAGGCACCGAGTTGTTGTTCGCGCCCCACGCCGGCGTGATCAGCTACCTGCGTAAAGCCGGGGATGTGGTGGAAGCCGGCGACCCGATATTTGAAGTGATCGATCCCTTGTCCGACCGCGTGAGCATTGTTTGCGCGGGCACGCCTGGGGTGTTGTTTGCCGTTGAACGGCTACGTTATGCCCAAGCGGGTTTCTGGCTGGCCAAGGTGGCGGGGCGCGAAGCGCTGCGGCACGGGCGCTTGCTCAACGACTGACCAACTGTTTTTGTGAGAACCGACCGCATGTACAAACTTGAAGTCCAAGACCTGCATAAACGCTATGGCAGTCATGAAGTGCTCAAAGGTGTGTCCCTGGCCGCCGCGGCCGGTGATGTGATCAGCATCATCGGGTCCAGTGGCTCGGGCAAAAGTACCTTTTTGCGCTGCATCAACCTGCTGGAGCAACCCCATGCCGGCAAGATTCTGCTCAATAACGAAGAGCTGAAACTGGTGGCCAACAAAGACGGCGCCATGAAGGCTGCAGACCCGAAACAGCTGCAACGCATGCGTTCGCGACTGTCGATGGTGTTCCAGCACTTCAACCTGTGGTCCCACATGACTGCGCTGGAAAACGTCATGGAAGCACCGGTGCACGTCCTCGGCATGTCGAAAAAAGACGCCAGGGAAAAGGCCGAGCACTACTTGGCTAAAGTGGGTGTGGGCCATCGTAAGGATGCGTTCCCTGGTCACATGTCCGGCGGTGAACAGCAACGCGTGGCGATTGCCCGTGCCCTGGCGATGGAGCCTGAGGTGATGTTGTTCGACGAACCCACATCGGCCCTCGACCCGGAGCTGGTGGGCGAAGTGCTCAAGGTGATGCAGGACCTGGCCCAGGAAGGCCGGACCATGGTGGTGGTGACCCACGAAATGGGCTTTGCCCGTGAAGTCTCCAACCAACTGGTGTTCCTGCACAAAGGCATCGTTGAAGAACGTGGCAACCCGCGCGAAGTGCTGGTAAATCCGCAGTCCGAGCGTTTGCAGCAGTTTCTTTCCGGCAGCTTGAAGTAAACAGGACTGCTTTTATGCACTGAATTAGTGCAAGCTTCACAGCTTTAAGGCTGACCCCGATCCCCTGTGGGAGCTGGCTTGCCTGCGATAGCGGTGGGTCAGTTTGCCTCTCTGGCACAGACACGCCGCCATCGCAGGCAAGCCAGCTCCCACATTAGATCTCCATATGGTTTGAGATTTGTGTCGGTTTACGGGCTAGCATTGGCCTTTGTCTTCATTACTGTTACTCGCTTCGGATAGCACTCCATGACTGCCCATCGAATTGGTTTCCTGATTTGGCCCAGCACTAAAGCACTGACGCTTGCGCTGGCTGAGGAGGCCTTGCGCGTTGCTCAGCGGGTGCATCCGGACGTGGTGTACGAACTTTCGTTTTTGCAGGCCGAACCGCCAATCGAAGGTGCCTGGCAACTGCCGGGTGAACCTTGGGCCGGCAAGCTGGAAGGCTTTCAAAAGCTGTTCCTGCTGGCGGATGAACCACCGACCGTCATTGCTTCCCAGCTCAGCACCGCCCTCAAGCAACTGGTGCGCGCCGGCTGCGTGATTGGCGGTCTGTCGGCCGGTGTTTACCCGCTGGCCCAACTCGGTTTGCTCGACGGCTATCGCGCCGCCGTGCACTGGCGCTGGCAGGACGATTTCGCCGAGCGTTTCCCCAAGGTCATCGCCACCAGCCATCTGTTCGACTGGGACCGTGACCGCCTGACCGCCTGCGGTGGCATGTCGGTACTCGACCTGCTGCTGGCGGTGCTGGCCCGTGACCACGGCGCCGAACTGGCCGGTGCCGTCTCGGAAGAACTGGTGGTAGAGCGCATCCGCGAAGGCGGCGAGCGCCAGCGCATCCCGCTGCAAAACCGCCTGGGTTCCAGCCATCCAAAGCTGACCCAGGCCGTGTTGCTGATGGAAGCCAACATTGAAGAACCGCTGACCACCGACGAAATCGCCCAGCACGTGTGCGTATCCCGACGACAGCTCGAGCGGATCTTCAAGCAATACCTCAATCGCGTCCCCAGCCAGTACTACCTGGAACTGCGCCTGAACAAGGCCCGCCAGATGCTCATGCAAACCAGCAAGTCGATCATCCAGATCGGCCTGTCCTGCGGCTTCTCCTCGGGGCCGCACTTCTCCAGCGCCTACCGCAACTTCTTCGGCGCCACCCCTCGTGAAGACCGCAACCAGCGCCGCAGCAGCAGCCCGTTCGAATTGTCGTCGGTGCCGTCCGAGCGCGGCTAGGCATCAGTGCTCGGCCGGCATCTCCAGGCGATGGCGCTGTTCCTGTGCGCGGATGAGATCAACAGCAGACCAAAACGGCCATCGGCGACGGCATTAGATAGTTGTGCCTCAACGACCGCCCAAAACCGGCCCGGGCGGTTTAAACTGCGCCATTGCGATGCTATTTGTCGCATTGGCGTAAACCCGCGAAAATCGCGGGTTGGCGCTATAAGAAGTTGTCGCTTGGCGGCAAGGCCGCGCTGAAAACTGTCCTTACAATCCCTGCATCGCCCGCCAGTTTCAGGCAGGCGTTCCTCTTCAGGAGACTCCGATGTCCGTTGAGCAAGCCCCGGTGCAACGTGCCGATTTCGACCAGGTCATGGTTCCCAACTACGCACCTGCCGCTTTCATCCCCGTGCGTGGCGCAGGTTCCCGCGTATGGGACCAGGCGGGCCGAGAGCTGATCGACTTTGCCGGCGGCATCGCGGTCAACGTATTGGGCCACGCCCACCCGGCGCTGGTCGGTGCACTGACCGAACAGGCCAACAAGCTGTGGCACGTGTCCAACGTCTTCACCAATGAGCCGGCCCTGCGCCTGGCCCATAAGCTGATCGACGCCACGTTTGCCGAGCGTGTGTTCTTCTGCAACTCCGGCGCCGAAGCCAACGAGGCTGCCTTCAAGCTGGCCCGTCGCGTCGCGTTCGACCGCTTCGGCACCGAGAAATACGAAATCATCGCCGCCCTGAACAGCTTCCACGGCCGCACCCTGTTCACCGTGAACGTGGGTGGCCAGTCGAAGTATTCCGACGGCTTCGGTCCGAAAATCGTCGGCATCACCCACGTGCCTTATAACGATCTGGAGGCGCTGAAAGCCGCCGTTTCGGACAAGACCTGCGCCGTGGTGCTGGAGCCGATCCAGGGCGAAGGCGGCGTGCTGCCGGCAGAACTGTCGTACCTGCAAGGTGCCCGCGACCTGTGCGACGCGAACAACGCGCTGCTGGTGTTCGACGAAGTGCAAACCGGCATGGGCCGCAGCGGCGAGCTGTTCGCCTATCAGCATTACGGCGTCGTACCGGACATTCTCACCAGCGCCAAGAGCCTGGGCGGCGGTTTCCCGATTGCTGCCATGCTGACCCGCGAAAACCTGGCCAAGCATTTGGTGGTCGGCACTCACGGCACCACCTACGGCGGCAACCCGCTGGCGTGCGCGGTGGCGGAAGCGGTGATCGACGTGATCAATACGCCGGAAGTGCTGGCGGGCGTTAATGCCAAGCACGACTTGTTGGTTTCCCGTCTGGAGAAGATTGGCCAGCAATACGGCATCTTCACCGAGGTGCGTGGCCTGGGCCTGCTGCTCGGTTGCGTGCTGAGCGATGCCTGGAAAGGCAAGGCCAAGGACATCTTCAACGCCGCTGAGCGCGAAGGCCTGATGATCCTGCAAGCCGGCCCGGATGTGGTGCGTTTCGCCCCGAGCCTGGTGGTGGAAGATGCCGATATCCAGGAAGGCCTGGACCGCTTCGAGCGTGCTGTTAAAAAGCTGACGCAAGCCTGATAGACCGTTTGGCGCCTGGCGATCCTGGCGTCGAACAAAAATTTTAAGGCCGGACCGGATCAAGTGTGGGAGCTGGCTTGCCTGCGATGGCGGTGCCACAGGCAACCTCTGTGCTGACTGACACACCGTCATCGCGGGCAAGCCCGGCTCCCACATGGATCTGCTTACACAATAAGTCCTGTGTAGGCAGTTCCCCTGTCCGGCATTTTTCCCTCTGTGAGTTTTTCGAGTTAAGGAGTGACACCATGCTGGTGATGCGCCCCGCGCAAATGGCTGATCTGGGCGAGGTACAGCGTCTGGCTGCGGACAGCCCGATTGGTGTCACCTCCTTGCCGGATGATGTCGAACGCCTGAGCGACAAGATCGCCGCGAGCGAAGCGTCCTTCGCCGCCGAGGTCAGCTTCAACGGCGAAGAAAGCTATTTCTTCGTGCTTGAAGACACCGACGCCGGCAAGCTGGTGGGCTGCTCGGCCATCGTCGCTTCGGCGGGCTACTCGGAACCGTTCTACAGCTTTCGCAACGAAACCTTCGTGCATGCTTCCCGCGAGCTGAAGATCCACAACAAGATCCACGTGCTCTCGCAGTGCCATGACCTCACCGGCAATAGCCTGCTGACCAGCTTCTACGTGGTGCCGGAGCTGGTGGGTTCGCCGTGGTCGGAACTCAACTCCCGTGGCCGTCTGCTGTTCGTGGCCGGCCACCCGGAGCGTTTCGCGGATTCGGTGGTCACCGAGATTGTCGGCTACAGCGACGAGAACGGTGATTCGCCGTTCTGGGACGCCATCGGCCGCAACTTCTTCGACCTCAATTACGCCGCTGCCGAGCGCCTGTGCGGGTTGAAGAGCCGGACCTTCCTGGCCGAACTGATGCCGCATTACCCGATCTACGTGCCGCTGTTGCCGGACGCCGCCCAGGAAGCCATGGGCCAGGTGCACCCACGGGCGCAGATCACCTTCGACATCCTGATGCGTGAAGGCTTCGAGACTGACCATTACATCGACATCTTCGACGGCGGCCCAACCCTGCATGCGCGGGTCTCGGGCATTCGCTCGATCGCCCAGAGCCGTGTGGTGCCGGTGAAGATCGGTGAGATGGCCAAGGGTGTCGGCCGCCAGTACCTGGTCAGCAACGGCCAGTTGCAGGATTACCGCGCGGTGATGCTGGAACTGGACTACGCACCGGGCAAGCCAGTGACTCTGGACCTGGAAACCGCCGAAGCCCTGGGCGTCGGCGAAGGTGCCAGCGTTCGACTGGTAGCGGTTTAAGAATGAGTTTCGCGGGTGGCTTGCAAGGCGGCCCGTTTGAGGAGATAGCATGATCGTTCGTCCCGTACGCAGCAGCGATTTACCGGCCCTGATTGATCTGGCGCGCAGCACCGGCACCGGCCTCACCACCTTGCCGGCCAACGAAGAGCGCCTGACCCACCGGGTCGGCTGGGCTGAAAAGACCTTTCGCGGCGAAGCCGGGCGCGGTGATGCGGACTACCTGTTCGTGCTGGAAAACGATGAAGGCCGCGTGGTGGGGATTTCCGCCATCGCCGGTGCCGTCGGCCTGCGTGAGCCTTGGTACAACTTCCGGGTCGGCCTGACGGTCAGCGCCTCTCAGGAGCTGAACATCTACCGTGAAATCCCGACGCTGTTTCTGGCCAACGACCTGACCGGCAACTCCGAGTTGTGCTCGTTGTTCCTGCACGCCGATTACCGCAACGGCCTTAACGGTCGCATGCTGGCCAAGGCGCGCATGCTGTTTATCGCAGAATTCCCGCAGCTGTTCGGCAACAAGATCATCGCCGAGATGCGCGGCATGTCCGACGAAGCCGGGCGCTCGCCGTTCTGGGAAAGCCTGGGCCGACACTTCTTCAAGATGGAATTCAGCCAGGCCGACTACCTCACCGGCGTGGGCAACAAGGCGTTTATCGCCGAGCTGATGCCGAAGTTTCCGCTGTACACCTGCTTCCTGTCTGAAGACGCACGCAACGTGATCGGCAAGGTCCACACCGACACCGAGCCGGCCCTGAGCATGCTCAAGAGCGAAGGCTTCAGTTATCAGGGCTACGTCGACATCTTCGACGCCGGCCCGGCGGTGGAATGTGAAACCACCAAGATCCGCGCCGTGCGCGACAGCGAGGCGCTGGTGCTGGCGATTGGTACGCCGGGCGACGACGCCACGCCGTTCCTGATCCATAACCGTAAACGCGAAGATTGCCGCATTACCGCCGCACCGGCGCGGTTGGCTGCGGGCACCCTGGTGGTCGATCAACAGACCGCCAAGCGCCTGCAACTGATCGCTGGTGATCAAGTGCGTGCCGTACCGTTGTCCGCTGCCCGGGAGTCGAAATAAATGAATTCGCTATACATCGCAGGTGAGTGGCTGGCTGGCCAGGGTGAAGTGTTTGAGTCGCTGAACCCGGTGACCCAGCAGGTCGTGTGGTCGGGTAATGGCGCTACCACCGAGCAGGTCGAATCCGCCGTTCAGGCTGCACGCCAGGCGTTTCCGGCCTGGGCCAAGCGCTCCCTGGAAGAACGCCTGAGCGTGCTGGAAGCCTTCGCCGCCAACCTGAAAAGCCGTGCCGACGAACTCGCCCGCTGCATCGGTGAGGAAACCGGCAAGCCATTGTGGGAATCGGCGACCGAAGTCACGAGCATGGTCAACAAGGTGGCGATCTCGGTGCAAAGCTACCGCGAACGTACCGGCGAGAAGAGCGGCCCACTGGGCGACGCCACCGCCGTATTGCGTCACAAGCCCCACGGTGTGGTGGCGGTATTTGGCCCTTACAACTTTCCGGGTCACCTGCCTAACGGCCACATCGTGCCGGCCTTGCTGGCGGGTAATACCGTACTGTTCAAACCGAGCGAACTGACCCCGAAAGTCGCCGAGCTGACCGTGCAATGCTGGATCGACGCCGGCCTGCCGGCGGGCGTGTTGAACCTGCTGCAAGGCGCGCGGGAAACCGGGATCGCCCTGGCGGCCAATCCGGGTATCGACGGTTTGTTCTTCACCGGCTCCAGCCGCACCGGCAACCATCTGCACCAGCAATTCGCCGGGCGCCCGGACAAGATCCTTGCGCTGGAAATGGGCGGCAACAACCCGCTGGTGGTGGACGAAGTGGCCGACGTTGACGCGGCGGTGTACACCATTATCCAGTCGGCATTTATCTCGGCCGGCCAGCGCTGCACCTGTGCCCGTCGCCTGCTGGTGCCGCAAGGCGCCTGGGGCGATGCGTTGCTCGCACGCCTGGTGGCGGTGAGTTCGACCATTGAAGTCGGCGCGTTTGACCAACAACCGGCGCCGTTCATGGGCTCGGTGATTTCCCTCGGTGCCGCCAAGGCATTGATGGATGCCCAGGAATTGCTGCTGGCCAATGGCGCCGTGGCGCTGTTGGAAATGACCCAACCCCAGGCCCAGGCTGCGTTGCTGACGCCTGGGATTATCGATGTGACCGAGGTCACGGATCGCGCTGACGAAGAGCTGTTCGGCCCGCTGCTGCAAGTGATCCGCTACACCGATTTCGAGGCGGCGATTGCCGAGGCCAACAACACCCAATACGGCTTGGCGGCCGGGTTGCTGTCGGATTCCGAGGCGCGTTACCAGCAGTTCTGGCTGGAAAGCCGTGCCGGGATCGTCAACTGGAACAAACAGCTGACGGGGGCTGCGAGCAGCGCGCCATTTGGCGGGGTAGGGGCTTCGGGCAACCATCGCGCCAGCGCCTATTACGCGGCGGATTATTGTGCGTACCCGGTGGCCTCCCTTGAGACCCCGAGCCTGGTGTTGCCAGCAACACTGACCCCGGGCGTAACGCTTAAGTGAAAGTGACACTGATCTAATGTGGGAGCTGGCTTGCCTGCGATGGCATCACCTCGGTGTATCTGAATGACCGAGATGCCCGCATCGCAGGCAAGCCAGCTCCCACACTTGATCGGGTTAACAGATACAGATCTGCACTTGATGCCTATAAAAAATACAGATGTTCGTGGAGCCTCGCCGATGAAATCCTGTGAAGTCAATTTTGACGGTCTCGTGGGGCCGACCCATAACTACGGCGGTTTGTCCTACGGCAACGTCGCGTCCCAGAGCAACAGCCAGCAGTCCTCCAACCCGAAGGAAGCGGCGCTGCAAGGCCTGGCGAAGATGAAAGCGCTGATGGAAATGGGCTTTGTGCAAGGTGTGCTGGCGCCTCAGGAACGTCCGGATGTGGCCGCATTGCGCAGTCTCGGTTTTGCCGGTACCGACGCACAAGTCATCCAGCAGGCCGCCAAGCAAGCCATGCCGCTGCTGGTTGCCAGCTGCTCGGCGTCGAGCATGTGGGTGGCCAACGCCGCCACCGTTAGCCCGAGCGCCGACACCGCCGATGGCCGCGTACATTTCACTGCCGCCAACCTCAACTGCAAATACCACCGCAGCATCGAGCACCCGACCACCAGCCGCGTGCTGGGGGCGATGTTCGCTGATCAGAAGCACTTCGCCCACCACGCCGCATTACCGGCAGTGGCGCAGTTCGGCGACGAAGGCGCGGCCAACCACACGCGTTTCTGCCGTGACTATGGCGAGGCGGGCGTAGAGTTTTTCGTATTCGGCCGCAGTGCGTTCGACACCCGCTACCCGGCGCCGCAAAAGTACCCGGCGCGCCAGACCCTCGAGGCCTCCCAGGCGGTCGCGCGCCTGCACGGCCTGCGGGATGACGGCGTGGTCTACGCCCAGCAGAACCCGGCGGTGATCGATGCCGGTGTGTTTCACAACGACGTGATCGCAGTGGGCAACGGCGAGGTGCTGTTCTATCACGAGGACGCGTTCCTCAATACCGATCAGATGCTCGGCGAATTGCAGGGCAAACTCGGCAAGCTCGGTGGCAATTTCCAGTCGATCTGCGTGCCACGGGCCCAGGTCGGTGTTGAAGATGCCGTGCGTTCCTACCTGTTCAACAGCCAGTTGCTGAGCCGCGCCGACGGTTCGATGCTGCTGATCGTGCCGGAAGAATGCCGCGCCAACGAACGCGTCTGGCAGTACCTGCAAGGCCTGACGTCTTCCGGCGGGCTGATCCGCGAAGTCAAAGTCTTCGACCTCAAGCAAAGCATGCAGAACGGCGGGGGCCCGGCGTGCCTGCGCTTGCGCGTCGCGTTGAATGAAACCGAACTGGCGGCGGTCAACCCAGGGGTTATCATGACGGCGCCGTTGTACGACACGCTGACCCAATGGGTCGACAAGCACTACCGCGACAGCCTGCGGGAAACCGACCTGGCTGACCCGCAATTGCTGCTTGAGTGCCGGACGGCACTGGATGAACTGACGCAAATCCTTAAACTGGGCTCGGTTTATCCTTTCCAGATCAATTAACGCCGCACGGCTGAGAACTATTTATGACCACCGACACCCTGAAACTGATCCTTGAAGACACCGACGGCACCCAGCTGGAAACGTCCTGCACCCGCGTCGCCGTGGTGTGGCAGGGCAAGGAGATCTGGATCCAGCACGACGGCCGTGGCCAACTGTTGATCGGCGTTGACGTGGAAGAGGGCGACGCGGAATACGCCAACCTGCTGATGCGCCCATTGGCCACCAACCTGATGAGCCTGCAACTGGAAATGGAACCGGCCGACGTTGAAGGTGATGATGACGATCACGTCCACGGTCCTGGCTGCAACCACTAAGGAAGCTGCTTATGCTCGCCCTCGGCAAACTGCTTGAACTGACCCTCGCCGGTCGCGAACCGGCGCAAAAAATTCAACTGACTGTCGACGGCGTGCAACTGCGCTGGCTCAGTGAGGGCGCGCTGGAAGTGCGGCCTCCTGAGGCGCGGGACAACGGCAGCGACGTGCTGCTGTCGTCCGGCATCCATGGCAACGAAACCGCGCCAATCGAATTGGCCGACCGCTTGCTGCAAGGTATTGCCCGTGGGGAGATCAAGCCCCGCACCCGTATTCTGTTCCTGTTCGGTAACCCCGAGGCCATGCGCCGCGGCGAGCGTTACCTTGAACTGGACGTCAACCGGCTGTTCAACGGCCGTCATGAACAAAGCATCGGCCCCGAAGCCATGCGCGCCGCCGAGCTCGAACAGTTGGCCCGCACCTTCTTCAGCGTGCCGGGGCGTAGCCGTTTGCACTACGACCTGCACACCGCCATCCGTGGCTCGAAGATCGAGCAGTTCGCGCTGTATCCGTGGAAAGATGGCCGTCAGCATTCGCGTGCCGAGCTGGCGCGCTTGCGAGCCGCCGGCATGGAAGCGGTGCTGCTGCAGAACAAGACCTCGATCACTTTCACCGCGTTTACCTACGAGCAGCTTGAGGCTGAGTCCTTCACCCTGGAATTGGGCAAGGCCCGGCCGTTCGGGCAGAATCAGGGCGTGGACGTATCGCGCCTGGAAACCCGCCTCAAGCAGATCATCGAAGGCAACGAGCCGGCCACCGAGAGCCTGGACGGCTTGAAGCTGTTCAGCGTCTCCCGGGAAGTGATCAAGCACAGCGATACCTTCGTCCTGCACTTGCCGGCGGACGTGGAAAACTTTTCGGAGTTGGAGAAGGGTTACCTGCTGGCCGAGGACATTGCCAAGACCCGCTGGGTAATCGAGGAGGAGGGCGCACGCATCATCTTCCCGAACCCGAAGGTCAAGAATGGCTTGCGCGCAGGGATATTGATTGTGCCGACCACGGATGCTGGCCTGGCCTGACTCCCGAGACTGACTCGGTCAAATGTGGGAGCTGGCTTGCCTGCGATAGGATCGCCTCGGTGTATTTGGCAGACCGAGTTAATCCTATCGCAGGCAACCCAGCTCCCACACAAGCCCAGCTCTGAGGCTGGGCTTGGTGGTGTTGCTTAAACCGCTACCGCCCGTGGCTCATTGCGACGCAGTGCGCGAACCTTGTGCAGGGTGTCGGCGCAGGTGCGTGCCGCTTCCTGGCCTTTGTGGACGAAGTGCTCATAAAAGAACGTATGGTGCTCGCTGCCCGCGTGGAAGTGGTGCGGGGTGAGGGATACCGAGAACACCGGCACTTCGGTTTCCAGCTGGACCTGCATCAGGCCGCTGACCACGGACTGGGCCACGAACTCGTGACGGTAGATCCCGCCGTCCACCACCAGGGCGGCCGCGACGATACCGGCATAACGGCCGGACTTGGCCAGCAGCTTGGCGTGCAGGGGCAATTCAAAGGCGCCGCCGACTTCGAAGAAATCGATGTCCGATTGCTGGTAGCCCTGGGCGATCATTTCGGCGAGGAAACCTTTACGGCTCTGATCGACAATATCCTTGTGCCAGCAGGCCTGGATAAACGCGACGCGCTCGCCGTGATGGTTTTTGCTTTTGCTGTCGATTGCGGTGGGTTGCATGTTCTGACTCCTGTTTAAGAAAAAAACAGGGCGTTATGAATCGAATGGGATTTAAGGGTACGCACAGCTGGCTCATGTGAACATGACGTCAGCGCGGCCCTTAGGTGCCAATCCCGTTCTCTCTTCATCCGGACTATGACCGTCGGCCCCGGGATCACACCGGGTCTGCTGACCTTGTCGCCGTCCTGCCGAGGCAGTTCGAGGCGCCAAGCGCTCGCGGGCTATGCACATTGCGTGCAATTACCGCCGGTGGGGAATTACACCCCGCCCTGAGAACGTTGCCGCCAGAACCCTGGCGGCGGAGAGTTTTTATCATGGTTTTTCAGAAACTGCACGGTTGGTTTATCGATAACCTATATCGGTTTGTTTGGTTGGTATTCGATTGTGCAAGCACGGGGCTTGATATTCCGCGGGTTTGCCCGCAGTAATCGTTAACACAAGAAACGCTCCAATCCGCTAGAGGCTAGTTTGATGAACGTGATTGACCTGCGCAGCGACACAGTGACCCAACCGACCCCTGGCATGCTCGAGGCGATGGCCACTGCCGCCAGCGGCGACGACGTCTACGGCGAGGACCCGAGCGTCAATCGCCTGGAAGCCGAACTGGCCAAGCGCCTGGGTTTTGCCGCCGCCTTGTTCGTGCCCACCGGCACCATGAGCAACCTGCTGGCATTGATGGCGCACTGTGAGCGTGGCGAGGAATACATCGTCGGTCAGCAGGCTCACACCTACAAATACGAAGGCGGCGGTGCGGCGGTTCTCGGCTCGATCCAGCCACAACCCCTGGAAGTTCAGGCCGACGGTTCCCTGAACCTGGAGCACGTGCTGGCGGCGATCAAGCCGGACGACTTCCACTTCGCCCGCACCCGCCTGCTGGCGCTGGAAAACACCATGCAGGGCAAAGTCCTGCCCCTTGAATACCTCGCGGCTGCGCGGGCGTTTACCCGGGAGCACGGCCTGGCCTTGCACCTGGACGGCGCGCGGCTCTATAACGCGGCGGTCAAGCTGGGTGTGGAGGCGCGGGAGATTGCCCAGCACTTCGATTCGGTGTCGGTGTGCCTGTCCAAAGGCCTGGGCGCGCCGATCGGCTCAGTGTTGTGCGGCTCCACGGCATTGATCGCCAAGGCTCGCCGGTTGCGCAAAATGGTCGGGGGTGGCATGCGTCAGGCCGGTTCGCTGGCGGCGGCGGGGCTGTACGCCCTGGATCACCAGGTGCAGCGCCTGGCCGACGACCACGCCAACGCCCAATGGCTGGGGGATGAACTGCGCAAGGCGGGTTATACGGTGGAGCCGGTGCAGACCAATATGGTCTACGTTGATATCGGTGATCGGGCCCAGGCCTTGAAGGCCTTTGCTGCCGAGCGCGGGATCAAGTTGAGCGCCGCGCCGCGTCTGCGCATGGTCACTCACCTGGACGTCAGCCGGGCACAGATCGAGCAAGTGCTCGCGACATTTGTCGAGTTTTCCCGGAAATGACAGTGCAGACCGTCTAATTGACTGTTTCTATCACATAAACACGCTGTACCACGGGCAAAGGGCCGATATAATGCGGCCCTTTGCCGTCGCTCCGTCTGATGACGTTTAGCACTGGCCTTTGGCCGCAGCCTCCGTGGAAGAACCTAATGAAAAGCGCAGAAATCCGTGAAGCCTTCCTTCGCTTCTTCGAAGAGCAAGGTCACACCCGTGTCGCCTCCAGCTCCTTGATCCCAGGCAATGACCCAACCCTGCTGTTCACTAACGCGGGGATGAACCAGTTCAAGGACTGCTTCCTGGGCCAGGAAAAGCGCGCCTACACCCGCGCCACCAGCAGCCAGAAGTGCGTACGCGCCGGCGGCAAGAACAGCGACCTGGAAAACGTGGGCTACACCGCCCGCCACCACACATTCTTCGAGATGCTGGGTAACTTCAGCTTCGGCGACTATTTCAAGAAAGATGCGATCACCTTCGCCTGGACCTTCCTGACCGGCGTGCTGAAGCTGCCGAAGGAAAAACTCTGGGTCACCGTCTACGCCACCGATGACGAAGCCTACGACATCTGGACCCAGCAAATCGGGGTGCCGGTCGAGCGCATGATTCGCATCGGCGACAACAAGGGCGCGCCTTACGCCTCCGACAACTTCTGGACCATGGGCGATACCGGCCCGTGCGGCCCTTGCACCGAGATTTTCTACGATCACGGCGCCGACATCTGGGGCGGCCCACCGGGCTCGCCGGAAGAAGACGGCGACCGCTACATCGAGATCTGGAACAACGTGTTCATGCAGTTCAACCGCACCGCCGATGGCGTGTTGCATCCGTTGCCAGCGCCGTCGGTGGACACCGGCATGGGCCTGGAGCGGATCAGTGCGGTGATGCAGCACGTTCACTCCAACTACGAGATCGACCTGTTCACCAACCTGCTGAGCGCTTCGGCCGCGGCCATTGGCTGTGCCAACGACAACCAGTCGTCCCTCAAGGTTGTATCGGACCACATCCGTTCCTGTGGTTTCCTGATCGCCGACGGCGTGCTGCCGTCGAACGAAGGCCGTGGCTATGTGCTGCGCCGCATCATCCGTCGCGCCTGCCGTCACGGTAACAAGCTGGGCGCCACCGGCAGCTTCTTCTACAAGATCGTTGCCGCGCTGGTGGCCGAGATGGGCGATGCCTTCCCGGAACTCAAGCAGCAGCAAGCCAACATCGAGCGCGTGCTCAAGGCTGAAGAAGAGCAGTTCTCCAAGACCCTGGAGCACGGCCTGAAGATCCTCGAGCAGGACCTGGCTGAACTCAAAGGCACCGTGGTGCCGGGCGACGTGGTGTTCAAGCTGTACGACACCTACGGTTTCCCGATGGACCTGACCGCCGACATCGCCCGCGAACGCGAGCTGACTATCGACGAAGCCGGGTTTGAGCGTGAGATGGAAGCCCAGCGTGTACGTGCCCGTTCCGCCAGCTCCTTTGGCCTGGACTACAACACCCTGGTAAAGGTTGATGTAGCGACTTCGTTCATTGGTTATGAAGCCACCGTTGGCTCGGCCAAGATCGTGGCTATCTATAAGGACGGCAAGTCGGTCGACGTGCTGAACGAAGGTGACGAGGGCGTTGTAGTCCTGGATCAGACCCCGTTCTACGCTGAATCCGGCGGCCAGGTCGGTGACTGCGGTTTCCTGAGCTCCACCTCCGGTCGCTTTGAAGTGCGCGACACCACCAAGACCGGCGGTGCGTTCCTGCATCACGGCGTGCTGGTGCTGGGTAACCTGACCGTCGGCGCGCCGGTGGACACTCAGGTAGATGCCGACGTACGGCATGCAACTGCTTTGAACCACTCGGCCACTCACTTGCTGCACGCCGCGTTGCGTCAGGTACTGGGTGAGCATGTGCAGCAGAAGGGTTCGTTGGTGGATAGCCAGCGCCTGCGTTTTGACTTCAGTCATTTCGAGGCGATCAAGCCTGAGCAGTTGAAGGCCCTGGAAGACATCGTCAACGCCGAGATTCGCAAGAACACCCCGGTGGAAACCGAAGAAACCGACATCGAGACCGCCAAGCAAAAAGGCGCAATGGCGCTGTTTGGCGAGAAGTACGGCGACGAAGTGCGCGTACTGAGCATGGGCGGCAGCTTCTCGGTGGAGCTGTGTGGCGGTATCCACGCCAGCCGTACCGGCGACATCGGCCTGCTGAAAATCATCAGCGAAGGCGGTGTGGCTTCCGGCGTGCGTCGTATTGAAGCGATCACCGGTGCTGCGGCCCTGGCCTACCTCAATGCGGCAGAAGAACAACTCAAGGAAGCGGCCGGCCTGGTCAAGGGCAGCCGCGACAACCTGATCGACAAGCTCTCCGGCGTACTGGAGCGCAACCGTCAGCTGGAGAAACAGCTGGAGCAGTTGCAGGCCAAGGCGGCCAGCGCGGCGGGCGACGATCTGTCGGCTTCCGCCCTGGACGTCAAGGGTGTGAAAGTGCTGGCCGTGCGCCTGGACGGTCAGGACGGCAAGGCGCTGTTGGCCTTGGTCGATCAGTTGAAGAACAAGCTCGGCCGCGCAGTGATCCTGCTCGGCAGTGTCCATGAGGAGAAGGTCGTTCTGGTTGCCGGTGTAACCAAAGACCTGACTGGCCAACTCAAGGCCGGTGATTTGATGAAGCAAGCCGCCGCGGCAGTGGGCGGGAAGGGCGGTGGTCGTCCGGACATGGCGCAAGGCGGTGGTGTTGACGCTGGCGCCCTGGACGCGGCCCTGGCCCTGACCGTGCCGTTTGTCGAGGCAGGTATTTAAGACGCTGTTAATGAGCCCGTGGTCTAGTCGCGGGCTCAGTCAGTGCGGGTTGATTGAATAACAGGCGCCCCTTTACGGGCTGAGGCGGCTTAGAAATGGCTTTGATCGTACAGAAATTTGGAGGCACCTCGGTCGGCTCTGTCGAAAGAATCGAGCAGGTCGCCGACAAGGTTAAGAAATTCCGCGATGCCGGCGATGACCTGGTGGTGGTGCTGTCGGCCATGAGCGGCGAGACCAATCGCCTGATCGATCTGGCCAAGCAAATCAGTGGCGATCAGCAACCGGTTCCCCGTGAGCTGGACGTGATCATTTCCACCGGTGAGCAGGTGACCATCGCGTTGCTGGCCATGGCGCTGAACAAGCGTGGTGTGCCAGCGGTGTCCTACACTGGCAACCAGGTCCGCATTCTTACGGATAGCGCGCACACTAAAGCCCGCATCCTGCAGATTGATGACCAGAAGATTCGCGCTGACCTGAAGGCCGGTCGTGTGGTAGTTGTCGCCGGTTTCCAGGGCGTCGACGAGCACGGCAACATCACCACCTTGGGTCGTGGCGGTTCCGACACCACCGGCGTGGCCCTGGCGGCAGCCCTGAAGGCTGATGAGTGCCAGATCTACACCGATGTGGATGGCGTCTACACCACTGACCCGCGGGTTGTGTCCGTGGCCCAGCGCCTGGACAAGATCACCTTCGAAGAGATGCTGGAAATGGCCAGCCTCGGTTCCAAGGTATTGCAGATCCGTGCCGTTGAGTTTGCCGGCAAGTACAACGTTCCGCTGCGCGTACTGCACAGCTTCAAGGAGGGTCCGGGCACCCTCATTACTATTGATGAAGAGGAATCCATGGAACAGCCGATCATTTCCGGTATCGCTTTCAACCGTGATGAAGCCAAGCTGACTATCCGTGGCGTGCCAGACACCCCGGGCGTGGCTTTCAAGATTCTGGGCCCTATCAGTGGCGCGAACATCGAAGTCGACATGATCGTGCAGAACGTTTCGCACGATAACACCACCGATTTCACCTTCACCGTGCACCGCAACGAGTACGATGCGGCGGAGCGGATCCTGCAGAACACCGCGAAGGAAATCGGCGCCCGTGAAGTGGTCGGCGATACCAAGATTGCCAAGGTGTCGATCGTGGGTGTGGGCATGCGCTCCCATGCGGGCGTTGCCAGCCGCATGTTCGAAGCCCTGGCCAAGGAAAGCATCAACATCCAGATGATCTCCACCTCGGAAATCAAGGTGTCGGTGGTGATCGAAGAGAAGTACCTGGAGCTGGCTGTACGCGCATTGCATACCGCGTTTGAGCTGGACGCTCCGGCCCGACAGGGCGAGTGATGCGTTGCCAGGAAGGCGCGGTGATCCGCGCCTTTCATTTTTTTGCCGGGCGCGTGGTGAAGGCCTGTTCTTTTGCCTGCGCTCGACAATACTTAGGCGGTAGGGCTACGGCCATTTGGTTGTAGGTCGAATGCCTTTTTTTTGCAGACTGTTGTTCCCGAAATGAAATGCGTGAGGAGAAAGGTATGTTGATTCTGACTCGTCGATGCGCAGAAAGCCTGATTATTGGTGATGGCGAAATCACCGTGACCGTGCTCGGCGTCAAAGGCAATCAAGTGCGTATCGGGGTTAACGCTCCGAAAGAGGTGGCTGTCCACCGCGAGGAAATTTACCTGCGGATCAAGAAAGAGAAGGACGAAGAACCAAGCCATTAATTTTTATCGTTTTTATGTTTGCAAACGGGGATGAAGCTGGTTAATATACGCCCCGTGTTGCGGAGAGCTGGCCGAGTGGCCGAAGGCGCTCCCCTGCTAAGGGAGTACACCTCAAAAGGGTGTCGGGGGTTCGAATCCCCCGTTCTCCGCCATTATTTGCTTAGTACGTTGCAATCTGGTTTTTTCGCTAAGTTGTTGAAATTAAACGAAAAAATAGCTTTACATAGAGATTGAACGGCCTATAATGCGCGGCAACAAATGCACTCGTAGCTCAGCTGGATAGAGTACTCGGCTACGAACCGAGCGGTCACAGGTTCGAATCCTGTCGAGTGCACCATTTAAGAGTTAGTTGCAGCAATGCAGGTAACTTGGCTTCAACCAGTTGTGATCTGGTCTAAAAACACAATCTGCACTCGTAGCTCAGCTGGATAGAGTACTCGGCTACGAACCGAGCGGTCACAGGTTCGAATCCTGTCGAGTGCACCAAACAACAAAAAGCCCGCCTAGTGCGGGCTTTTTGCCGTCTGGGGTTTTTATTTCCCGTGGCGCCTTTTTCTCCCGCCCATGTGTTTTCCTTTCAAGCCGCGTCGTCGCAGTTCATATGTGTGGCCAATGCTCAGCTTTGTGTCGCAAGCGCTTGTTCTTTCCAGTTTTTTGACGTTAAAAGCGGCCGCCCGGTGTATCATTGCGCCCGTCAGCCCCGCCGGGGCTTGTGGAACACCTCCATGGACTTACCCAGTAGTTACTCAGTACCCCGTTTTACCAATCATGAATTGACTGATTGATCCTTCCGGCGTGCCCCGCTGCTGGGAGTGGAGTTCGCCTATGACCGAAGTTGAAGTAAAGAAAACACAAGAAAGCCTGCAGGATCGCCTGGCTCAAGTCGTCGAGCTGCTGCAGCGCCAGCGTGTGGTCGAAGATCTGACGCATCGCCAGGAAGGCGCGAATCATGACCGGGTCGAGAACCTGGTCCACCGGCAAAACCTTGTCGAGCTGCAACGCAAGCTCGATGATCTGCACTCTGCCGACGTTGCCTACATCCTCGAAGCCTTGCCGCTTAATGACCGTCTGACGCTTTGGCAGTTGGTCAAGGCTGATCGCGACGGCGACATCCTCCTTGAAGTATCCGACTCGGTCCGTGAAACCCTGATCGCCGACATGGACGATCACGAGCTCCTGGCTGCCGCCAAGGACATGGATGCCGACGAACTCGCTGACCTGGCTTCCGAGCTGCCGCGTGACGTCGTCCATGAGCTGATGGAAACCCTCGACGCCCAACAGCGTGAGCGTGTGCGCTCGGCGCTGTCCTACGATGAGGAGCAGGTCGGTGCGTTGATGGACTTCGAGATGGTCACCATCCGCGAAGACGTCAGCCTGGAAGTGGTTCTGCGTTACCTGCGCCGCCTCAAGGAGCTGCCAGGCCACACCGACAAACTGTTCGTGGTCGATTACGAAGGCATTCTCAAGGGCGTGCTGCCGATCAAGCGCCTGCTGGTCAATGACCCGGACAAGAAAGTCGCGGACGTCATGGCCAGCGACCCGGTGAGTTTCCATCCGGACGAAGACGCTTACGACGCTGCCCAGGCGTTCGAGCGTTATGACTTGATCTCGGCCCCGGTGGTCGACAAGAACGGCAAGCTGATCGGCCGTCTGACCATCGATGAAATGGTCGACCTGATTCGTGAGGAGAGCGAAAGCGAAGTCCTCAACATGGCCGGTCTGCGAGAAGAAGAAGATATTTTTGCGTCGGTGTGGAAGTCCCTGCGTAACCGCTGGGCCTGGCTGGCAGTCAATCTGATTACCGCGTTTATTGCGTCAAGGGTGATTGGCCTGTTTGAAGGCTCCATCGAGAAGCTGGTGGCCTTGGCCGCGCTGATGCCGATCGTGGCCGGGATTGGCGGTAACTCGGGTAATCAGACCATCACCATGATCGTGCGTGCCATGGCGCTGGATCAGGTGGGTACCGGGCACGGTAAGCGTTTGATGCGCAAGGAGCTTGCGGTCGCGCTGATCAACGGCCTGGTGTGGGGTGGCGTCATCGGTATCGTGGCGTACCTGCTGTATGGCAGTTGGTCCCTTGGTGTGGTCATGACCGCGGCCATGACGCTCAACCTGCTGCTGGCGGCCTTGATGGGGGTTCTGATTCCAATGACCCTGGTGCGCCTTGGGCGAGATCCGGCCATGGGCGCCAGTGTGATGATCACCGCCATGACCGACAGTGGCGGCTTCTTCATCTTCCTGGGCCTGGCAACCATCTTCCTGCTTTGATCCCTTCTATAGGTCAGGGGGCTTATGCCCCTTGACCCTTTCTTTTCTTTACCAAATCCCAGGCAAAAAAAAGCCAGCCCATGGCTGGCTTTCAGCTTTCGGTTGCCAATCAGTTGGCTTCTGCAGCTGCCTCAACGTCGTGAGCGATAAGCGAGACGAGAGCATTTTGCTGGCGGTGGGAGAGCTGACGAAAACGCTGCAGCAGTTCGCGTTCGTGCAGTGACAGCTCGGGGCTGTCCAGGCGCATGCTCAGCTCTTCGCCCAGCGCACCTTCCTGAATCAGGCTTTGTTCCAGGCGTGCGATGATTTCGGAGTTCATGCTGCGGTGATGATTGCGAGCCACCTCGGCAATGCGTTCCCGCATTCCGTCTGGCAGACGTACGACGAACTTGTCAGCCGTACGGCTGGAATAAATTGCCTGTTTCAATGGGCGCATATATTTAACCGGTTAGTTCAGGGGAGCGGTTTTTGGAATTGGCCGCAAGATGCATGTTAGGACAAGGCTTGCTGCCAAATGTTCAACCTGAATTGCAAAGAGGCCGCATCATGCCTCAGTTTTGCCAGTTCCTTGGCGTCAATTCTGTGACAAATATTGAACCGGCTACCGGCTTTATGCCAGTACTCATTTCAAAATTTGCGGACTGGTTGGAAAACTTTTCCACGGTTGCACCCAAATAGGTGTCGAGGCCGCAGGCCCTAGGCGCAAAAGGCTTTTCGGGCGCACATCCTATAGCAATATGGCCTTTTGCCCTTAACTTTAAGATTAGTGGCAAATTGCCAATTTACGAGGGCGGAGCGACATATGGTCAGTCGTTCTGACGGGGGAGCCTGAGGTTGACTGCCTTGTGCAGAGAGGGCGACGAGCGGGGAGGATTCAGCGCAGTACAGGATCGAATTTGATGCGGCGGCCAATGATGATTGCCAACAACCACAAGCTGCCGAATACAGCTGCGGCGACGAAAGCGACGGTCTGTACGTCTTGCGACAATACGTTCAAGCCGAGGCCGACGGCGGCCAGGGCCAGGGTCAGAAACAGCCAGGCAGACTTGGTCATGGAAAACTCCGGTAAGCGGTTCAGAAAACCCAGTGTTCAGTGGCGGGAGCGGCCTGAGTGCCCTGGGTCAGTTGCAGCGGTGATTGCATGTTCGGTTTCATGACCGCCAACTGCGGACGTTGCTGCAGGTGATGGGGAATCGCCTGGCTGACCTGTGCGGCATCATCAGCGGTGGTGGATTGAAAATGGAACATCACCAGCGCAGCCAATGCAACGGTATTAAGGGCTAGTAGAAGTGCGCTGTTCATGGGTATGTTCTCCGCAGGTGGCTGGGCCGGACTGTATTTGTAGGATAAAGGATTGCAGGTGCCGTGCCAGTCTTTATTTGACAATAAATCCTTTTAAATCAGATAGTTATATCTGGTCCATGTTGTCGTGATGTTGCAATTTGCAATGATGGCATTTTGGCGGAGTGCATTTTGCACGATGGCGGCGAACTGCCCGTAATCGTTGAGTGGAACACGCGTTAAAGTCACGGGCATAGGCCTACACTCAAAAAGCCCACGGACGACATGACAAAATTGACCTGCGCCGTTAACATGCACGCCGTCCGTCGCCGTGCTCCTTGCCGGCTGGCTGTCATTAGTCCCAGTAGCTCAATTGGATAGAGCATCCCCCTCCTAAGGGGAAGGTTGGCCGTTCGAACCGGCCCTGGGACACCATATAAATCAAGCGTTTTGACGATTTTTCGATTTTCACTCCAGCACCCGTGGGTGCATCGTGGGTGCAGATGAGTCAACAGAGTCATGAAGAGCCCCGCTGAGATAAATATCTAGCGGGGCTTTTTTATTAATATTCAAGGAAAGGAGTCGTCGCCACGGTATGGAAACCCTCAATGAATACGTTCTGAGTCTCATGGGCTATGCCGCGGCCATCACGGCTCTTTTAGCTTTTCTTGGATGGTGCGTAAGACGTTGGATTGATCAGCGCATAAAAATGAGCGTCAAGCACGAATATGATCATCGACTTGAGAACATTAAGGCTGAGCTGAAGACTCAGGGCGATTTGCAGCTTGCATCGCTTCAATCGGAGGTGGCACGGCAAGCTGATAAGCTAAAAATCGCTGCTGCGTCTTTTTCAGACGTTCAAAAGGCAACAATCTCGCGGAAGATCGACGCGGTCGATTTGTTATGGCAAGCAGTATTGAGTGCAAGGAAAAAGTTCCCTGCGATCATTACGTTGACTGATGCTTTGAGTGAAGAAGAGATACGGAAGCTGATTTACGGTAAATATCGGGAGGAGGTGCTTGGCGTTCGCTTCGAGCTAATCACCGAGTTTTTTGGAACTGTTGAGACGGTGCGGCCTTTTTTAGGAGAGGTCGTATGGGCGCTCTTTGCTACCTATCACGGGCTGCTAGGTCGTATCATTTTTGGCTTCACTGAGGGAAAAAAAGACGATTCCAAACTGGTCTGGTACAAAGACGAAGTCATCCGGCGGTTAATACCTGTGGTTTTTGGTGCCGAAAAGCTTGCAGAATTCGACAAGCTTAAGGAGGGACGACTGAGATGGCTTAATCACCAGTTTGAGATAAAGTTGATTCCCGGTATTGAGCGTCTTCTAAGTGGCCAATCCTCAGGTAGTGCAGCACTTTTGCATGCTGAGGAAATGGAGTCAGTGATGAGCCAGGTGACTCCGCCGCTCCTTACGCCTATCCGCGAATCCTCAGAACAGTTGTAGTTGAGCATTTGGCGTGACGTGCAGTCGCCCGAATGCCAAGGCCTGCTTCCAGTAGTTCCTTAACCCTCTTGTGCAAGCCCTCGTCTACCGGCCGCCCCTGGTACTTGCCGGCGGCTTTAGCTTTCTCAATGCCCTGTGCCTGCCGATCTCGGCGCTGCTCGTAGTCCTTGCGTGCGATCGCGGCCATCATCTCCACCAGCATTGAGTTGATGGCTCCCAGCATCCGGCCGGTGAACTCATCGCCCTTGGTGTCCTGCATCCCTTGGTGGCTGGTCGGCAGGTCGAGCGCGACGATCCGCAGGCCCTTGGAGTCGATCGCGGCTTTGAGCTTTTGCCAGTCCTCTACTGGGAGGCGGGATAGGCGGTCTATCGACTCCACCAGCAACACGTCACCTTTGCGTGCATCCTTGAGCAGGCGCAGCAGCTCAGGCCGGTCTGCGGTGGCGCCGCTGGCGTTCTCCAGGTACACGCTTGCAATGACCTTGTTGTGATCGCTTGCAAATTGCTCGAGCGAGGCCCGGGCGCGACCGGCGTCTTGTTCTTCGGTGGAAGCTCGGAGGTATGCGCGGATGAACATGATGGGTGCCTGTATCAGTTAGGGCGTTCTACTAATAATGTTGCACTTTGGGTGTTACTTATCAAGCGAAAAGCCCGAAAAAGGCAAAATAAGCCTGTATCTGGATAGGCATACCTTTATATTACGATCAGTCACTGCCTGCTGATTCGTAATCAATGCTTGGCGCCCAAGCCACCTTACCTACTGATTCAAGGAAGAAACGTGTCCGATAGTGAGAGCCAAAAAGTCCCTTACGTCGAGCGATCTGATGATGAGAAGCTCGTATCAAACTGGAAGAAAGCGAATGGGTTGTATAAGCGTGAGGATTGGTCGGCTTGCATAATGCGAGTAGCAACGTCTGCCGAGATAGCAGCGAACATATATATTCGACAGTTCCTTCAAAACGAGCACAATTTGCCGGAAAGCTTCGTCGATTCGTTACTCAAAAATGCGAACGGATTACTTGGGAAATACCAACGCCTGATCACTCCTGCCTCTATGCATCTCGGCACATGGGATGAATTGAAGAGCCTTCAGAGGAGTCTGACCGCTCTGAACACCCACCGAAATAGCGTTGCGCATGAAGGACGTTTCAAAAACGAGCCAGAAGCCAAGGAGGCATACCTACAAAGCCTTAACATCGTCACCCTATTAGCTCCAAGTGAGGCCGCCAAATTGAGTCTCCCTTTCGATATCTAAAAAGTTTTGGCAACTTGTTATCAACGCATGGCTTTCACCAAGCGGCAGGTAATCCACAGAGCGAAGATCCCGCATATTGAGAAGAAACGCTCGTCGCTGAGGGTTGCGCTTTCTTGGATGAGCGTTAGTAAAAGCGTAGTGATTTCCATGGGGTTCTCCTTTTGGGGGCATTAAAAAGCCCCAGAGCGTCGTTAGCGCCTGGGGCTTTTGATTTCATGACCGGGCGATCTCTCGATCTTCTACGGCCTGGGGTGTCGGATTCCCGACAATTTGAAAGTATGTAGTTTTAGTGTGGGTTAAAGCCTCTCACCGTGGTATGTGACATTTTTCTCATGCCTCTACGCGACTGTGCCCGTATAGGTGAGGGTTTTGTTCTCCTACCACTAT